>NZ_VOSW01000012.1 GCF_009690905.1 Paraburkholderia madseniana | reverse complement strand
TAATAATATTCGACAGCGTTTATTAATTGCAGATCAGCGCGTCTCTTTCGCTAACCAACACGATATTCGACGGGATCTGTATTCCATCTGTCCGAACTCTTCAGTGTGGCCAACTTCTTCATCCGAGCAAACTCCACGACTTGCCTGCCGACCGTTTCCAGAGAATCGGCTACTTTGGAATCGATACATTCATCGTTCACAAAGATTCCACCCGAGCTATTGATCGCGGCTCCAAACGGCGTAGGCCAGCCACGCAGTGCATGGGTAATTGTCCGCAATGTAACCAAGGTACTGCCTGTCGCCTGCCAGCCATAAGCCGTTGCTATCAGACCAACTGGAACACCCTCCAGATACGGGCGACTATCCTTGGCCGTCTCCTCAAGATAGTCAATGGCATTTTTCAGGAGTCCGGAAATCGTTCCATGGTACCCAGGGCTGGCAATGACCACTCCGTCGGCAGCCCTGATTGCTCTCAAAAGCAGGACCGCGCATGGGTTGTCGGCGGCATTCGACACAAGATAGTGGGGCAACGATGCAAGTACTTCGCCCCCAAACATCTGTACATCAGCCCCCGCACTCTCGGCCGCGGACATCGCGATCCTGAGCGATTTTTCAGTAGATGAACCCGGCGTAGACGTACCACCGAGGCCAACTATGAAGGGACGAAAGTTATCTTCGGACGACATCGTAAATCTCCAGAAATTGCTGAGGAAGCACGGACAGATAGCCCCTCGGATTCGCCATACTCGCCTTGATTACCGGGCATCATCCAGAAATGGGAGCGGAAAGTTCTTCAGGCCACATCACACTTCCATCGCGCCACGGATAAAACATAAGGAATCCATATCATTACATCATTACCGAACCAATCATTGTTCCCCGTGCGAGATCCCACGCGATCAACATACAGGGACTACATCAAAAATGCTTCCTCACATTGTCAGTTCAGACGGATCCGACCGTCATCCGAGTCACTGCGCAAAGTACTCGCCAACGATCAGTTCCAACTGCTTTTCAATGTCGACCGCGTTCAGTGACCCGCATCTTCTCGCCATCGAATTGCCCCAACTACCATTTTCGTTAGCGTTTCAACCAGCTCAGAGTCATCAATGTTTCGATTCAACAACTCCAGGTCACCATTTGCGACAACCCAGTTGTAGCAACTGAATTCAACCATCGAGCAAAGCACCGAGCTTGCAACTTCCGGATCAACGCCCTGGCAATAACCGCGACGCTGCGCGAGGCGAATGCGAAGGCTGGCGATGCGGATGCCCTGTGCACGAATCTGCCGCCACATGTCCGCGAACGACTCGTTCACCATCGCGGCCTGAAAGACCGCTACGGCAACCGCCCCGTGTTCGCGGTAAGCCCGCCAGAACGCACGCACCACCGCGCGCAAATTGTCAAAGGGGTCCAGTTCGATCCCGCTGGGGGCGCCAATATTGTCTTGCACTGCGATCCGGAATTCCTCAGCAAGTGCCAGAAGCAGTTCCTCTTTGTTTCGGAAGTACTGGTAAAAGGAGCCGATTGCTTTACCCGCCTCTTCCGCGATATCACTAATCTTCGCGTTGTGATAGCCGTCTCGCGCCAACACGCGGCGGGCCGCAGCCTTGATTGCCGCTTCCGTCTTACTACGCTTCGTGCTTTCGCGAAAACGCCCCGCCTGTTCGATTGCCATGTCTGCGCTACCCACCTATCCGACTTCCATGCAGACAACTATAGCAGCCCGATATCTAAAATGAAAGTGAATTCACATTCATTTTTATATTGGGGCACGACCCTGACGCGCCCCACCCTGATGCGCTTCAGTTCGCGCGGCTGGGGCGTCCTGGTCAAAATCCGGAAAGACTGCACTTGTCGTGAGAACGCGGCCGGCTTACGGTCGCGGGTATATATGTGTCCGACAAAGAATGGAGCTTCGCGGAACGCTATCTGACACTGATGAACGTCACCACGCCGCAGCGCAAATATGATCTGCGCGACATGTTTAATGCGTTACGCTGGATCGCGCGGGCCGGTGCGCCCTAGCGGATGCTACCCAATGACTTCCCGCCTTGGGAGTTGGTGTATCAGCAGACCCAACGCTGGGCTGTTTTGAGAACATGGTCTGCGATCTGCGCTCGGTAATACGCGTGGCACAGGGACGGCGGGGGGCAACCCAGCGCCGTCATTCTGGATAGGCGCACGATGCAGTCAACCGGCGAGAGCGGCGCATGTGCGGGCTATGACGGTTATAAGCGCAAACGCGGCAGCAAGGTCCACATTGCGGTGGACACCTTGGGGCAATTGCTGGCCGTGCACGTAACCCCGGCCGATGAACAGGAGCGCTCAGGTGGCAGAGCTTGCGCGTCAGGTCCAGCAGGTAACGGGACAAACCGTCAAGGTTGCATTTGCGGATCAGGGATACACGGGCGAAGAATCTGCACAGGCTGCACGCGATGAAGGATAAGGGACTGACGAGGCGCAGCGAAACGCGCAGCGCCGCGTAGACAATGGGCGTTGTCAGGTTGACGGAAAGCACGGGCTGCATTGCCAGCTTCGTAATAGTCTGGAGAAGCCCCTGGTGCGCGCAGACGTGCTTCGCCCTCGCTTTACGACACCAGCGTTCCAGCTTTATGTAATAGCCACCCTGCGCCGCACTCACTACTATCAAAGGATATTGAACAACGCTGACGCTAATGGTGACGCCGCGACGCGCATCCAGCGCCGCGATCCCGAACATCCGGACCGACATAATCCTTTGAGGCGGCATGAACAAAGACGCCATCCCTCGCCAAGGCCCCATAGACGAAGTGGACACCGTCTCATTGGCAGCCTCGCTCCTGTTCACGCACGGGCAGACCACGGAAAGGACGGTCGTCGCGGCGCAGCAACTCGGGCGCACCCTTGGCGTACCGGTCAGGGTGTTGCCGCACTGGGACGAACTCGTGGTCGAGCTTGACCACACCGCCTTCTCGGAAATTGTCCCGGCCGCGCCGCTAAGCGTAGACATGGGCAAGGTACTCGCCGTCCAGACAATCGTGCATCAAGTCTGCGACGGCGCCATATCGACCGCAGACGCGCGCCCGGCGCTCGTAGCGGCAGAGCGCATGCCACCCGTCGCGATACTCCGCTTCGCTCTGTTCGCGGCCATCGGCGCGGCGTCTCTCGGTGTGATCTACGGCGTGTACGATGCGGCGAGCCTGGCGCTGATCGCCCTGAGCGCCGGCGCGGGGGCCCTTATGCGTCGCTGGCAGGCGAAGCTTGGCAGCGACCCTTTCCTCGAACCGCTGACCGCGGCCACGCTCGCCGGCGTAATCGGTGCCGTCGCAGGTCGCCTCCACCTGTCAGACGCGCAATCGCTCGTCGCATTTTGCCCCTGCATGGTGCTGGTTCCCGGCCCGCATATCCTCAACGGTGCGATCGATCTTGCGCGCACCCGGATCACACTGGGCGTCGCACGACTGACCTATGCCGGTCTCATCGTGCTGATGATCTGTACGGGCCTGCTGATCGGAACGGCCGCCAGCGGCGGCGCCCTTCAGGCCGGTATGTCCGCGGCCGCGCCCGCGCCCTTCGCAGCCGATGTCCTCGCCGCAGGATGCGCCGTCGCGAGCTTCGGGACTTTCTTTTCGATGCCGTGGCGCCTGCTGCCCCTGCCAATCGTCGTCGGTATGCTGGCGCACGCCGCGCGCTGGGCGCTCGTCTCGATCCTGAGCGCCAACGCTGCGATGGCGGCGTTCTTCGCCTGTCTTCTGGTGGGCCTCATCGTTGCGCCGCTCGTCGATCGCCTACGCCTGCCCTTCGCCGCCGTCGGCTTCTCTGCGGTCGTCTCGATGATGCCGGGCTTCTACCTGTTTCGCGCCGCAAGCACGCTGCTTGAGTTGGTCGCCGTCGGACCGCGCGCGTCGGCCGACCTTGTCCCGGCCCTCGTCGCGAATGGCGCCACGGCGTTCCTGATCATCCTGGCCATGACCGTGGGATTGGTTTTGCCTCGCATGCTGTTTGCGCGGTTCGCGACGGCGCGCCCGGCCTTTTGAATGACCTTCAAGCCCAAACCGCGGCGGATGGTTGTTGCCTGACCCGAAAAGCGGCCAGCTTCCGGGCGACAACCATGTGATTGTCCCTTTCGCTCGAAGCAACAAACGGTCACGAAGTTCTCGCACAACCTACGGTAGTCTGTCGGGATTGGTTCAGCAGCGGCGGGTCTGCGAATCGACTCCGCCAGTACGACAACGGTTATCGACACCTGATGGAGGGTACTTACTGTGGCTACGAACAATGGCGGTACGCTGTATGTCCTGCAGGCACGTCCACCGGCGATCATCGCTCTGTCGCCGGACGGTTCACACGAGGTCGTTCTCGGGAACCTCACGCGCACGCCCGACGGCATCAAGGTCGATGCTGAAAACCAGATGCTCTACTGGACCAACATGGGAACCGGCATCCATCTGGTCGACGGCGATCCGGCTTCCGGTGCAGTTCCCCCGAACGACGGCACGATCGAAAGCGCGAAGCTCGACGGAACCGGGCATCGGGTGCTGGTGCCTTCCGGTATGGCCGGAACGCCCAAGGAAATCGTATTGGATAAGGAAGGTGGTCACCTGTACTGGTGCGATCGCGAAGGCATGCGAGTCATGCGTGCGCGGCTGGACGGCACGGAGGTGACGGAACTCGTTCGCACCGGGAATTTCCCGGAGGATACGGCCGACGCGAAGCGCCATTGCGTAGGCATCGTCCTGGATAAGGCAAACGGGCATGTCTACTGGACGCAAAAGGGAGCGCCGGATGCCGGAGAGGGCCGCATCTTCAGGGCGGGCATCGAGCTGCCGCCTGGTGCGACACCCGATAGACGCCCGGATATCGAATGTTTGCTGGCCGATCTGCCCGAGCCGATCGATCTCGATATCGATCACCGCGACACCATGCTTTACTGGACGGATCGTGGCGACGATACGCATGACGGAAATACACTGAATCGCGCAAAAATCACGGCGTCCGGACTGGTTGATCGCCAGGTGCTCGCCCGCGAGCTGAAAGAAGGGATTGGCGTGTCTCTCGACTCCCGGGGGCGCCGCGCATTTGTGACCGATCTGGGCGGCAACGTGCGCGAGTTGGACATCGATCTGAAGCAAGAAGCGCATTTCACCACCGTTGCTCATCTGGGTGTGCTGACCGGTATCGACTACGCGGAAGACATCTGAGTCGGACCCCTCAGAACCGCCCGGCTCAAGGCTCCTGACTAGTCGGCCTGAACAGGATTTCGTTCAGGCCGACATCGCCCGGCTGGCTCATCGCGAAGGCCACCACGCAAGCGAACGATTCCGCGGGAATCATCACCCACGATACATGGACAAAGTGGCTACCCAAAAACAGACAAAATCGGTCATTTAATAACACCAGTCGAACGCCTAATCTTCACTCACCGACCCACGGCGTGGGTCCAACCCCCAAGGAGTGAATCATGGAACAACGTCTCGACTTCTACAAAGCCAACCCCGCTGCCATCAAGGCGATGCTCGGCGTCGAAGAACGCATCGGCAAATCGGCCCTCGAAAAATCGCTGACCGAACTGGTCCGTCTGCGCGCCTCGCAGATCAACGGCTGCGCGTTCTGCGTCGACATGCACGTCACCGACGCCCGCAAAGGCGGCGAATCCGAGCGGCGTCTGGCCACCGTCGTGGTGTGGCGTGAAACGCCCTTCTTCACTGACCGTGAACGCGCGGCGCTCGAATGGACCGAAGCGCTCACGCTGGTGTCGCAAGAACACGTACCCGACGCCGTGTGGCAAGCCGTACGCCCGCATTTCAGCGACGAAGAACTGGTCGACCTGACGCTGCTGATCTCCGCCATCAACGCATGGAATCGCTTTGCGATCGCGTTTCGCAAGATGCCGGCTTGAGCGCGCCGTCGCCACGCCCCTGCGAACCCTTTCTGCATAACCCTGAAGGAACGAAGTCATGAAAATCATGCACGTCGACGCGAGCGCCAAACGCGAGCGATCCAACTCGCGCGCGTTGAGCCAGCATTTTCTGGAGCGCCTGCGTGAAGAAGGTCTGGATATCGAGGTCGACTACCTCGACGTCACGGTCGATACGCCGCCGCATGTGAGCGAAGCATTCGCCATCGCGACCTACACGCCGTTGGATGAGCGCACGCCCGCCATGAAAGCGACGCTGGCGGCATCGGATGCGCTGTGCAAGCGCCTGCTCGACGCCGACGCGTTGGTCTTTGCCATGCCCATGTACAACTGGTCGATGCCCTCCGTGTTCAAGGCGTTTGTCGACAGCATCACGCGCACCGGGCTGACCTACGTATTCACAGACGACGGGCGCATAGAAGGCCGGCTTGCGCGGCAAAAGGTGCTTTTCATCACGAGTCGTGGTGCTGACTTACGCGCCGGCTCGCCCTACTCGTCGATGGATGCGCTGACGCCGGCGCTTAAGGCCGCATTCGGATTTCTCGGTGTCGCGGACCCGACCTTTGTCGACGCGCAGCCGTTGCAGTTTTCGGATCAGGCCGCACGGATCGAAGCACTCGAACGCGCGCGCACCGAACTCGCTGCGGTGGCGGCGCACTGGGTCAACCCGGCGAAGTCGGAGCCGGCCTCGGCATCGGAACTGAACAACGATGTCATGGCACTCAGCCAGGAGTAATCGCATGAAAATTCGTACGCTGACGGCGACGGTAGCACTCGCCGGTCTCCCCTAGAACTTCGGATGACACTCGAAATTCACTGACGACGCATGCTCGGTCATCATCTGCACGCCGCTCACCGTTTCAGTCGTGACACTGCTCTGCATGCCGCGACGCTCGCAGTAGTCGCGCGCCTCGCTTATTGCGTGTTCATGCGCGCGCGCCCAGGCCATCTTCCCGCCGGTGGCGCTCGCCGCTACCGTGTATGTGCCGGGTTTGTCGGTTGCGACAACATCGGTCGTCGATGCGCATCCCACCAGGCTGGCGCACGCGGCCACTGCCGCGATGAGCACCCGCCCCCGCCTGGACAACGCGCTTCTGCGCTGCGGCACTACGGATGCCCGCTCCTGATCGAGCACGGAATCTGACACAGGGTTGAACATATTCGTCTACATTTTTTAACCGTTTACCAATCTCGAAATTATGCGCAATCAGGCGCGCGAGATCAGCTTCGTCACCTGAAAACACTGTTGCACACGCCTGAACAATCGCTGGCAGTCCACGCCAGGAAGGGGCTCCGCAAGTCCGCGGCACAACAGACAAACACCGCGTCCCCGCGGGCCTGAGCCCTGTTTCCGCGCCCCTTCTGTTGCATGCAATTTCTGCACTCTCCTCATACGAACAATGCACTGGCTTTATTCCTCTAGTTGACCGAAATTAGCACGGTCATTCCATTTTGCGGCGCGCAGGAGTCGGGTCGGAGAACCCCACCCGCGTTAACTCCGCAGCAAAGACTGTGCAATCGAGTCCGCAACCGGCGGATATAAAAAGAGGAGACATGCATGCGTTTTATCAACCATGGCGTTTGCGGAGCCAGGCTGATTCTGGCCGCCGGTGGCGCCGCGGCCGCCGAGTCGAGCGTGACCTTGTACGGCGTCGTCGATTCGAACATCCAGTATCTGGACAACGGCGGCGTTCATTCGTATGCCGAAAAGAGCGGAGGCTCGACGGGCTCCCTGTTCGGCCTGAAGGGCACTGAAGACCTGGGCGGCGGCCTGAAGGCGCAGTTCACCGTCGAAACGGGCTTTAACGTGAACAACGGCGGCTTGTTCGCCGACACGTCGGCGCTCTTCTATCGTCAGGCATGGGTCGGCCTGAGCCACGACCAATACGGCTCGTTGACCATGGGACGCCAGTACGAGCCGAGTTTCCGGGTCATCTATCCGTCCGATCCGTTTCGCGCGAACGAAGTGTTGTCGCCGTTTTCGGCCAACGTCCTCGCAGTGGATCGGAACACGCTGTCGACGCAATACGATTCCGGCCGCGCCAGCAATTCGATCATGTATCAATCGCCGGATATGAAGGGCCTGAAGTTGTACGGCATGTATGCGTTCTCTGCCACGGTGAGCCAGCCTGTGCCGGCCACGACCGGCAACATGCTGAACGTCGCGGCCACTTACTCGGGCTACGGTTTCTACGCGGGTCTTGCCTACGTGAACCAGCATCCGGGACAGGTGACCATCGCCGGCCTGCCCACGTCGCTGAGCCTGCTGGGCACTGAGCACTTCATCGGCGCGCTCGCTTACCGGATCGGTATCGTGAACTTCCAGTTCAACTATTCTTACAACCGCCCGCAGGACCCGGCGCATGGGTCGCTGGCCGCGCACCTGGGCACCGCCCATTCGCTAAGCATTGCGGAGTTGGGCGCGACGATTCAGGCAACCCCGGCCGATACGATCACGATTGCGGGCGTTCAGCGCAGCGTGCGCGGTGCGCATGACAATACGCCGAGCATCGAACTGGGCGTCGATCATTCGATCTCTCAACGTACGAGTTTGTACATGCGAGCGGGCTACATGAAGAACAACGGTACCGCCACGGTGAGCTGGCCGGGCGTGACCGTGACCGCACCCGGAACCAAGCAGATTCTTGCAACGGTGGGCATGACACATCGGTTCTAAGGCAAATCGCCGCCGCTGGGTGGGGCGGCATGGTCGAACCTCAGGGCGATGCGCTCGCGCTCGCTGGCACGCTTGGGAGTGAGTTTGCCGCGCCGCCGCCTGCATCCGGCGGCAACACGTCGTCCGGCGTGGGCGTCGGCGCCAGGGCCGGCTCGCCGCCGCCATGCACCTCACCGTCGACGGCCCTGTTTGCAGGCGCAGCCGTTGATGCCGGTGCTTGAAGGAGCGGCGGCTGCGGCGGCAGCGCGCGCGGTTCAACATCCGCGGCGGTTGCAGACGCCACGGATGTCGATGCCACCGATGCAGCGGATGCCGGTGCAGCGACAGCCGTAGCTGTGGCAACAGCAGGCGCATGGCGCGTCGTATTGCGCGTGCCAACCGGCGCCTCCGTCTTCCCGGGCGACGCTGCAAACAGATGCTGGAACCACTCGCGCAGCCTGCCCGAGCGTTCCGCAAACCAGCCCGGCTCCTGATCGGTCGCGAACCTGACGCGACTGTCCACCAGCTTCGAGCGTTGCGCGCGCTGGAAAAAGTCGCCGACGATCGGCAACGCGCTGTGCGCCCCCTGGCCCCAATAGTCGCTGCGCAAGGTGACCCGGTTGTCGTTGAAGCCGACCCACGCCCCGGCCACGAGTTGCGGCTGGATCAGGATGAACCAGCCGTCCGCGTTGCCCTGCGTCGTACCCGTCTTGCCCGCGACATCGCCACGCACGCCGAAGCGGCTGCGAATGCTCGAACCGGTGCCCCTGCTCACCACGTCGCGCATCACATCGACGAGGGTACGGGCGGCGTCGGCCGGCAACTCCTGTTTGGGCGATGCCGGCTCGAACTCGGCCAGCACTTCGCCGTTGCGGTCTTCGATGCGGGTGACCATCACCGGCTCGACGTAACCGCCAAGGTTGGCGATCGTGCCGTAGGCCGAGACCATCTCTTTCAGCGTCACTGGGCTCGTGCCGAGCGCGAGCGACGGCACCGGATCGAGTTCGCTGTCGCGCACGCCCATGGCGCGTGCCAGTCTCGCGACCTTGTTGGGACCGACCGTTTCCATCAACTGGGCGGTAATCCGGTTGCGCGAATAAGCTAGGCCGTCGCGCAGACTGATAGCCCGCTCGCTCGGCTCGTCCTCGTCGCTCGGACGCCAGACTTCGCCGCCGGCCAGCGGAATTTCGACGGGCTTGTCGATAAACGTATCGCTGGGTTTGGCGCCATCTTCGAAGGCTGCGGCGTAGACGAACGGCTTAAAGGTCGAACCTGGTTGACGCCGCGCCTGCTGGACGTGGTCGAACGGGTCCTGGCTGAAGTCTCGGCTGCCGACCCATGCCTTGATCTGGCCATTGCGCGGGTCCATGGCGAGGAAATCCGCCTGCACCCGGGTCTTGGACTCGCACACGCTCTTCACCAGGTCGCGGTCGGACGAGACCCGCTTCATCGCGTCGTCATCCGTCAGGCCGGCGTCTTTTGTGGCGCGATAGTCGGGCGTTTCGCGCAGGAAAGTCTGCAGCAGGTCGCGGCCATTCGCACAACTCGCGCGCGTGCCCCACGCCGAATTCGCGATGCCCTGCAACTGGTTGCCCTGCAAGGTCACGGCCTGAGTGGCCATGGTCTGCAAACGTGAATCGATGGTGGTCCGCACCACCAGGCCATCGGAATAGATGTTGTAGTCGTTGCGATCGGCCCATGCCGCGAGCCACTTGCGCAGTTGCTGCGCGAAGTGCGGCGCGGGTCCGGGCGGCTCGGTTTGCCGCTCGAAATCGATGCGCAAGGAACGGCGCGAAAGCGTTGCGTAGGCCGCGGGCGTGAGCTTGCCGTACTTGACCATTTGCGCCAGCACCGTGTTGCGCCGTTGCAAGGCGCGTTCCGGGTTGAGCACCGGGTTGTAGTAGCTATTGCCCTTGAGCATGCCGGTGAGCGTCGCGCTTTCCAGCACATTCAGGTCACCGGCCGATTTGTCGAAATAGGTTCGCGCCGCCATCTCGATGCCATAGGCGTTGTAGAGGAACGGCACCGTGTTGAGGTAGGTCTCGAGGATCTCGTCCTTGGTGTAGAGCGCCTCGATCTTGAAGGCCGTAATCGCCTCCTTGATCTTGCGGGTCAGCGTGGGGGCGCGGCCGATCTCGTCGGGATAAAGATTGCGGGCGAGTTGCTGGGTGATGGTCGAACCACCCTGGCGATCGCCGGAAAACGTGTGCAGCGCGGCGGACGCCGTGCGGCGCCAATCCAGCCCGAAATGCTGATAGAAGCGGTGGTCTTCCGTGGCGATCAGCGCATTCGCCACGTTCGGCGAGATGTCCTTGAGTTTCACCCACTCGCGGTTCGAGGGCTTGAATTCGGCCAGCAGTTTGCCGTCCGCCGAGAGAATCTGCGCCGGCTGCTCGATTTTCGCCTTGCGGATGTCGCCGATGCTGGGCGTGAACGGAATCAGGATCAGCACATACAGAACCAGCAGCACCGGGATCGCGGCACAGGCCCATGCCACGCCGCGCAGCGTGGGATGGCGCAGGTGCCAGAAGCCCCGGACGATGGGCTGGTTCGCCAGGGTTAGCCCTTTTTCAAGGGTCTGTAGGAATGAGGTGATCAGGCGCTTCACACTTGCTACCGTCTGCTGGGAAAGGCTGAATCCTACCAAGATGCTGAGCGAAGGCCGATTTTTGCGTCGCAGATGGACAAACCCAGGCGCCGCGCACAGGCAGAAACCCAAGCCCACTATAATGTCGGCAATTCTGACAAGAGGTGCTTCATGATCATCAAACCGCGCGTGCGTGGCTTCATCTGTGTATCGACCCATCCGGTTGGCTGCGAAGCCAACGTCAAAGAACAGATCGAATACGTCAAGGCACGCGGCCCCATCGCCAATGGCCCGAAAAAAGTGCTCGTGATCGGCGCCTCCACGGGCTACGGCCTCGCCGCCCGCATCAGCGCCGCCTTCGGCTCGGACGCGGCCACACTCGGCGTATTCTTCGAGCGAGCCGGCAGCGAAACCAAAGCCGGCACCGCTGGCTGGTACAACACCGCCGCCTTCGAGAAATTCGCCACCGAAAAAGGCCTGTACGCGACCAGCATCAACGGCGACGCGTTCTCGGATGAAGTCAAGCAACGCACCATCGAAGTCATCAAGCGCGATCTCGGTCAGGTCGACCTGGTCGTCTACAGTCTCGCCGCGCCCAAGCGCACGCATCCGAAAACCGGTGAAGTGTTCACCTCGACCCTGAAGCCGGTCGGCAAGGCCGTCAACCTGCGCGGCATCGACACCGACAAGGAAGTCATCAAGGAAACCGTCCTCGAACCCGCCACGCAAGCCGAAATCGACAACACTGTCGCGGTGATGGGCGGCGAAGACTGGCAGATGTGGATCGACGCCCTCCTCGAGGCCAACGTGCTCGCCGATGGCGCGAAGACGACCGCGTTCACCTACCTCGGCGAAAAGATCACGCACGACATCTACTGGAACGGTTCAATCGGCGCGGCCAAGAAAGATCTCGACGAGAAGGTGCTCGGCATCCGCGAGAAACTCGCGGCCAAGGGCGGCGATGCCCGCGTTTCGGTTCTCAAGGCGGTCGTGACGCAGGCGAGCTCCGCGATCCCGATGATGCCGCTGTACCTGTCGCTGCTCTTCAAGGTGATGAAGGCAAAAGGCACGCACGAAGGGTGCATCGAGCAGGTCTACGGACTCTACAAAGACAGCATGTACGGCACGACGCCGCACATCGACGAAGAAGGCCGTCTGCGCGCGGACTACAAGGAACTCGATCCCGAAGTGCAAGCGCGCGTTCAGGAACTCTGGACTCAGGTGACCAACGACAATATTTACGAGCTCACCGACTTCAGCGGCTACAAGACCGACTTCCTGCGTCTCTTCGGATTCGAGATCGCCGGCGTGGACTATGAAGCCGACGTCAATCCGGACGTGCAGATTCCCGGGCTCGTGCAGATGTGATGTTTGCTTGCGGGGTCTTTACGACCCCGCAAGCCGTGCGTTTTCGGCATGGGCAATGGACGCGTTCCGAATGGCGTCGTAGCCCAACTCATCCTGCGTATCAGCAGGGAAACGCCGCCTGCAGCGTGCGCAGAATGGCAAGCCCAATCGGGAAGTCGTCCGAGATGCTCGGATGGTTGGTGAAAAACTGATCGAGCAACGGATAGACGTTCTGATTGCCGATAGCAAGGTTCTGCGGCGGGCAGAACAGCGGCGGACGCTTCTTCGACACCAGATCCCCGTTCGCCCACCCCAGCGCATTGATCGTGCCGGTGATATAAGCCGCGTACACCGAGTTGTTGTCGGTATGAGCCCAGAGCTTGTATTGCGCGGCCGTCATCTCGGCGCTTGCGTTGAGAGTAAAACAGGCCGTCAGCAAAGCCAGTGCAAATTTCGATACCCGCATCTTTAAACCTTCAATCTGTGTCGCAAAAACGGCCATTGTAGGCGACTCGGATCGTGGCGCGCAGAACCACTCGACCCTTAGGTTTTTGTAAGCACTACGCAGGCATTTTTGTAAGCGTCCCGTGCGAATTGACCCCGTGATGCAAAAGCCGCCGACATTACCTGATAGCGTCAAGGCAGATGCAGCACGAATCAACTGCTCATGGCGTGCCGTTGCGGCAGTACGCCAGGTAGCCCGGGCGCGTGGCAAGGCGTTCCATGTAAGCTGTCAGCGCGGGAAAATCGGCGTGCTGCAATGGCGTTTCAAGCCAACGGTTGACCGAGAGCGCGATCGGAATATCCGCGAGCGAGAACGCCTGCCCGGCGATGAAAGCACCGGTTGTCTCCAGTTGCCTGTCGACGATCGCAATATGCCTCGCCCAGTTCGCGCACGAAAGGTCGATCTGCAGACGGTCCTGGTGAGCCGGTGAGTGCCGGACCAGCGCAAGAAACGCGTAGCTCCACGCCCGGTTCAGCTCGCTCGCCTGCCAGTCGATCCATTGATCGCACTTAGCGCGCTCGCAAGGATCGCCTGGGTAGAGCCAATCGCCGTCATAGCGGCCGGCCAGGTAACGGATGATCGAATTGGATTCCCACAGCACAAACTCCCCGTCCCGGATCACTGGAACCATCGCGTTAGGATTCAACGCGACGAATTCGGGCACGTCGGTCGCCCTGAATCCGGAACCCCAGTCCTCCCGTTCGAACGGCAGGGCGAGTTCGGCACACGTCCACAGTACTTTGCGCACGTTGATGGATGAGGCTTTGCCTAGTATCTGAAGCATAGGATCGGGGCCGCTCGTTCAGTCGCTACGGATAAATTCACCGGGAATCCGGCTCGAATCGTAGCGTATCGATAGCGCGACAAAGCGGACATAGACACTTTGCACGTTGCGCGCTGGGCCAGCCGTCGTCACGACAGAGGGTCGGCTAAACCGACTCAAAACCCGTGAGCACATTCACCGCGTTGACCCCGATCGCCGCGACCGCGTAACCGCCTTCCATCACGAACAGCGTCGGTTTCCCCAATCGTCCGATCGCCTCGCCGATGCGCAGATAGTCGGCGCTGCGCAGTTTGAACTGCGAAATCGGGTCCTCTTCGAAAGTATCGACACCGAGCGACACCACCAGCGCATCCGGCGCGTATTCAGCGACGCGCGCGCAAGCCGCGTCGAGCGCCACCGCATAGTCCGCCCATGCCGTACCCGGTTGCAGCGGGAAGTTCGCGTTGTAGCCGAGGCCCGCACCCGCACCGTTTTCGTCGGCGTGCCCGAGAAAGAACGGATACTCGGTGCGCGGATCGCCATGCAGCGACGCGAACAACACTTCGGAGCGGTGATAGAAGATGCTCTGCGTGCCGTTGCCGTGGTGATAGTCGACGTCAAGAATCGCCACACGTTTCGCGCCCGCGTCGAGGAATGACTGCGCCGCGACCGCCGCGTTGTTGATGTAGCAATAGCCACCCATATAGTCCGCCGCGGCGTGATGTCCGGGTGGCCGGCACAACGAGAACGCGCCGCGTGCGCCCTCCCTCACGTGGCGCGCGCCGGTCAGCGCGACATCCACCGCATCGCTCACGGCAGCCCACGTGCCCGCGGTGATCGGCACACCCGCATCCATCGAGTAGTAGCCGAGCTTGCCGTCGATATCTTCCGGCACGCGGTCCTGGCGCATGCCGCGCACCGGCCAGATGAGCGGCAGCGCGTCGTGCTTGCGGCCGAGCGCGCTCCATTCGTCCCATGCGCTGGCAAGAAACGCGATGAAGCCCTTGTCGTGAATACGGTGCACGGGATCGAGCCCGAACGATGCGGGCGCAATCACGTCGCCGAGCCTCGTTTCGCGCACCCGTTCCAGTATGAAATCAGCACGGCTCGGCATCTCGAAGCAAGGCTTCATTTCGCCGTCGATCAATTCAGCATGGCCATGGTGCAGCCGGTGCCGATCGCTATATACCGTCAACATGCAATGTCTCCTCTGGATGCTTGCTGCTCGAATCCGTGGCTTAACGCGTCGAGGTTGGTCACGCTCGTGAATACGACACTCAAGATACCTGCTCCTGAGTACGGTGTTCGCCATCGCTCGTCGCGAGGATGCCGTAGCAGGCCGGACGCCGGTCGCGAAACACGCCCCACGCATGACGGGTCGCGGCAACCGCATCCAGATCGAAACGATGCAGCAGGATCGCGGGCTCGTCGCGCCCGGCTTTCTGCACCTGCTCGCCGTACTGATCGGCGATGAACGACGAGCCGTAATAACGCTGCGGAAAATCGCGGCCCTGCTCGCGGCCGGTGCGGTTCGCGGCGATCAGCGGCACGAGGTTCGCGCCTGCGTGGCCCTGCATCACGCGTTGCCAGTGCGCGCTGCTGTCGAGCGAGGCGTCTTGCGGTTCGCTGCCGATCGCGGTCGGATAGAACAGCAGTTCGGCGCCGAGGAGCGCCATCGCGCGAGCCGTTTCCGGAAACCACTGATCCCAGCAAATGCCGACGCCGAGCATGCCGTAACGCGTCGGCCAGACGCGAAAGCCCGTGTCGCCGGGCGTGAAGTAGTACTTCTCGCTGTAGCCTGGGCCGTCAGGGATATGGGTTTTGCGGTAGCGGCCGAGCACGCTGCCATCTGCATCGATCATCGCCACCGTGTTGTAGAAGACGTTGCCGGCCCTTTCGAAAAAGCTGATCGGCAGGACCACGTTTAACTCGGCCGCGACGCGGCTAAAGCGCGTGATGGCGGGATGTCCATCGAACGGCAGCGCATGGCGGAAGTGCTTTGAATCCTGTTCGGTGCAGAAGTACGGCAGCTCGAAAAGCTCGGGCAGCAGGATCACCTGCGCGCCCTGCGCCGCCGCTTCGCGCGCGAGGCGCTCGGCTTGCGCGAGATTCGCCTCGCGATCCCATCCGGGTACGGCCAACTGGATTGCCGCCACGCTGACTTCGCGCATCTGATGTCTCCTCCGTGTTCGTCTGGGAAAATTCTGCCCGAGGAACGCGGCTGGGCGATAACGGGGAAACGGTCATCGAGGGGATAAATGTGGCCAATCTGGCCGGGGCGGCATGACGTTGGAGCTGGACTCGACGACAGCACGTAGCCGCGCCGCCGACACAGTGCGCACAAAAGAACTCCGGAAAGAACCGCAGGCTACGCGCAGCGGTAGTCGCTCGGACAACGACCGGTCCAGCGGCGAAACGCGTGCCGGAAGCCGGCCGTTTCGCTATAGCCGAGCCGCTCGGCGATATCCGACATCGACAGGCGCGTACGCACCAGGTAGTCGAGCGCGAGATCGTGGCGCACGCGGTCGAGCAGCGCCTGGAAGGCGGAGCCGCTGCCCGCGAGACGCCGTCTGAGCGTGCGCTCCGACACGCACAGCGCATCGGCGAGCGAGCGCAGCGAGCCGTAGCGGCGTGGGTCGGAATACAGCAGGCGCAGGCTGCGCGCCGTGACGTCGTTGCCCGCCGCGGTGGCCCATTCGCGTTCGAGTTGCGCGCATTGCTGGCGCGACATCAGATAGCTCACCGGCTCGGCGAGGGGCAACGGTTCGTCGAGCCAGTTGGCCGGAAAAATCAGCGCGTTTTCAGCAGCGTCGAAGGTGGCGTGGCGGCCTATCCGCTCTTCGTAGGCATCCGCATGGGCGGGTGCGCCGAACGCCACCTCAAGCGCGGATGGCGCGCGCCGCGCCGACAGCACGTCGCAGACCACCGCCCACATCGACGCGAGACACATGTCCGTATTGATCGCGGCGAGATCCGGCCGGTAGCGATAATCGGCCGCGACGATCGCCGCGACGTCTGCGTTGCGGCGCAGCGAAACCTTGAAGTAGCTTCCGAGCAGTAAGGGAAAGTCCTGGGCACATTGCAGCGCGTCGCCAAGCGTGGGGCTCACCAGCATCGCGTAACCGAGGATGCCGTAGCTCGAGATATGCATCGCGCGGCCGATGTCGAGGCCGATGCGCGTATCGCCGCAAGCCTGCAACGCGTTGGAGAACACGATCAATTCCTGCGCGTGCGTGACGAGCCCGGACGGCTGACGCAAATCGCCCTCGCTGACGCCGCTTCCCGCCAGCAACACCTCAGCGCGAATCCCCTGCCGCTCCAGCAAGGAGACGGCGGCGGCAATCGTATGCAAGGTCGCAACGCATTGGGCCGGCGACGGGTGCGGCGACCACGGTGCATCGGTCATGGGTGATTCTCAGGTTCCCTCGATCAACCGATGATATTTGATCAAATTTCCCAAAAGGAAAAATCCATGCGATGATTTGATCAAATCCTATGATGCAAAACGCCCAGCTTTTCCGAACAGGCTCGTCCGCGCAAAGTTTGCAGCCGCGCTTCGCGCCGTCTTCATCAACCGACTGGAGTCAACCTTGCAAAGCGACCTACGCGACGACCTGCGTGAATTCCTGGAACATCACCGCATCCATGAAGTGGAATGCGTGATACCGGACATGACGGGCGTCGCGCGCGGCAAGATCGTGCCGAAGAACCTGTTTCTCTCGGAAGGCAAGATGCACATGTCGAACGCGCTCCTGATGATTACCGTCAACGGCGAGTTCGCGGATTTCGAGCGCTTTGTCGGGCCGAGCGATCCCGACATGGTCTGCATTCCCGATCCGAACACGGTACGGCTCGTCCCATGGGCGATCGAACAGGTCGCGGTAGTGATCCACGATTGTGTCGGGCTCGACGGCAAGCCGATCGGCATTTCGCCGCGCGCGGTGTTGCGGCGTGTGCTGAAGCTCTATGAGGAAAAAGGCTGGCGCCCTGTGGTCGCGCCGGAGATGGAGTTCTACCTGATCGCGCAGAACAAGAATCCGCATGAACCGCTGCGCCCGCCGCTCGGCCGCGCGGGGCGCAGCGAAGCCGGCCGCCAGTCGTTCTCGATCGACGCCGTCAACGAATTCGATCCGTTCTTCCAGGACCTCTCACGTTTCTGCGAGATGACGCATCTCGGCGTCGAAACGCTTGTGCATGAAGTCGGCGCGGGGCAGATGGAAATCAATTTTTCGCACGGCGACGCGCTCGATCTCGCCGACCGCGTGTTTCTGTTCAAGCGCGCGGTGCGCGAAACCGCCTACCGTCATGGCATTTTCGCGACGTTCATGGCCAAGCCGATGGAGCATGAGCCCGGCAGCGCGATGCATATTCATCAGAGCATCGTCGATAGTCAAACCGGCGAGAACATCTTTTCACTTCCCGATGGAACGGCGAGCCCGCTGTTTTTCAACTATATCGGCGGCTTGCAGAAGTACATGCCGCAAGCCATGCCGATGTTCGCGCCCTACGTGAACTCCTACCGGCGTCTGTCGCGCTTCACCGCCGCGCCGATCAACGTGCGCTGGGGTTACGACAACCGCACTTGCGGCATCCGCGTGCCGAATTCCGGACCGGATGGACGGCGGCTCGAAAACCGCGTGCCGGGCGTCGACGTCAACCCCTATCTGGCGATGGCGGCCACTCTCGCCTGCGGCTATCTCGGCATGGTGGAGCAGCAGGAAGCGTCGGCGCCGATGATCGAAAGCGCCTACGACCTCGAATACGAATTACCACGTGGTCTCGAAGACGCGCTCAAGGCGCTCCTTAAGTGCACCGAACTCGCGGACGTGCTCGGCGACAACTTCGTGCAGGCCTATTGCGCGGTGAAGGAAAAGGAGTTCGAGACATTCTCGCAAGGCATTACCGCGTGGGAACGCGAGCATCTGCAACTGCTCGTCTGAACGCGGGCGGCTTATGGAAACGTCATCGGAGAAGCTGGATTTGAATACTCGCCAAGGCATCAACTGGGAGCGCGCGCAAGCGCTCGTCGAACGCGAACGCCGCGCGTTTGCCGAAGCCATGCCGAAATCTCGCGCGCTGTCCGAACGCGCTGCGCGCCACCTGTTGTTCGGCGTGCCGCTGCACTGGATGAACGACTGGTCGACGCCTTTCTCACTCTATGTCGAAGAAGCACGCGGCGCCGCGTTTACCGACGTGGACGGTCATCATTACGCGGACTTCTGCCTCGGCGACACGGGCGCGATGTTCGGCCACTCACCCGCTCCCGTGGCTCGCGCGCTGGCGGTACAGGCTGAGCGTGGTCTGACGACCATGTTGCCGGGCGAGGATGCCGCGTGGGTCGGCGAAGAACTCGCGCGCCGTTTCGGCCTGCCCTACTGGCAGTTCGCAATGACCGCGAGCGACGCCAACCGCTTTGCGTTGCGCTGGGCACGCGCGGCGACCGGTCGCAAACAGATCGTGATCTTCAACGGCTGCTATCACGGCACCGTGGACGACGTGTTCGTCGATCTCGTCGACGGCAAGCCGCAACAGCGCGACAGCCTGATCGGCCAGGTGCACGACCTGCTCGGCACCACGCGCGTGATCGAATTCAACGATCTGGCCGCACTGGAAAACGCGCTGAAAGATGGCGACGTGGCCTGCGTGCTGGCTGAACCCGCGATGACCAACATCGGCATGGTGCTGCCCGAACCGGACTACTGGCGGCAAGCGCAAGCGCTCATGCGGCGCTACGGCACGCTGCTCGCGATCGACGAAACCCACACCATCAGTTGCGGGCCGGGCGGTTATACGAGAGCGTACGGCCTCGAACCCGATCTGTTCATTCTCGGCAAACCGGTGGGCGGCGGCTTTCCGTGCGCGGTGTACGGTTTCAGCGCGGAGCTCGCGGCCCGCGCGCAGCACGCCAAGCGCAGCGCACCGCCCGGTCACTCCGGCATCGGCACGACCCTCACGGCGAACATGCTGGCGATGAGCGCGATCCGCGCGACGCTCGCCGAGGTAATGACCGACGCCGCCTACGACCACATGTTCGCGCTTGCCGAGCGGATCGAGACCGGCCTGAAAAGTGCGATCGCGCGTCACGGCCTCGCGTGGTGCGTGACGCGCGTCGGCGCCCGCACCGAATTCCAGTTCACGCCGACGCCGCCGCGCAACGGTGACGAAGCCGGCCGCCAGCTCGACCCGGAACTGGAGCACATCGTGCACCTGTACCTGCTCAATCGCGGCGTGCTGATCACGCCGTTTCACAACATGATCCTGGTATGCCCCGACACGTCGGCGGCCGACGTCGACAGACTGGTTTCTACATTCGACGCCTGCCTAGCGGAACTGACCTGAGCTGAGCTGAGCGTTTTCAGATCGAGGTTGATCGAGCGTGGCCGACGCTAAACTCTCGGCCCGTTTTTCCGGCCTTTTTGCAGTCTTTTTTCGGCTCCCGAACCGAGCTTTATGAAAACTTCGCGCCATCACACGCTGCAGGATCAGACCTACGAAACGCTGCGGCAGTGGCTGACGATCGGGCGCTTCGTGCCGGGCGAGCGCATCAAGATCCGTCACGTCGCCGCCGAGCTCGGCGTGGGCGAAATGCCGGTGCGCTCCGCCTTGCAGCGCCTTGCGGCCGAATCGGCGCTGGTGAACGTGCCCAATTGCGGCGTGACGGTGCCGCGCCTGTCGAAAGAGCAATTCGACGACGTGCTGCGCGTGCGTCTGATTCTCGAGGGCCAGGCCGCCGAACTGGGTGTGCCGCATCTCAGCGAGCATGATCTGGAAACGCTGGAAAAATTGAATGCGCAGATGGTGCAGGCCTTGCGGACCGCCGACGCCAAGGGCTATCTCGACGCCAACGAGGCGTTTCACCTGATTCTGTATCGCGCGGCCGGCTCGCCGCTTTTGCTCGAATTGATCGAAACGGTGTGGCTGCAGGTTGGGCCGATTTCGAATCTGTTGTTCGGCGACGCGCAGTTCGCCGCTACGCTCAACGACGCCCACGACGATTTGCTGAACGCCGCGAAGGCGCGTGATGCGGCTGGTGTGCGACGCGCGATTGAGCACGATCTGAGTCATGCGGCGAGCTGTTTGCGCGCGCAGTGTTTGTAGAAGCTGGACTTGCCCTGGGCGTTCGTACTCGGGATTCGCGTCACGTTTCAGGCTTCAGGTTTCGAGCCCGATACCCTGCGCCCGGCCGCCCTCGTCACGCTTTCAACGTCGCCTGCTCAAGAATCATGTCGTAAAGCGCCTGCGCCGCTGGCGACAACTGAGCGGTCTTACGCGCCACAAGGACGAGTGTGCGCGAAACCACCGGATGCGTGAGCTCAACCGTGCGAACCGTCGGATACGCGCCCTTCTGAATCGCGAGTGCCGGCACGACCGCCGCGCCCACACCCTGAGCGACCAGCCCCACGGCAGTCGAACTGCGCTGCACTTCATAAAACGAGCGCAGCGCCAGTTCGCTCTTTTCCAGCGCGACATCGAGCAATGCGCGATTGCCGCTGACCTCGCCGGCAAAAATCAGCGGATACGATTGCAATTGCCGCCAGGCAATGCGCCGCCGTTTCGCCAACGGATGATCTTCATGGCAAATCAGCACGTAGCGGTCTTCCGTCAACGGCACGCTGGCAAGATCCGGATGATGCTCGCCGGCGATATTGATGCCGAACTCCACCTCCCGGCGCAGCACCGCCTCCTCCACCGCGGACGACGCGTGATCGAGAATCTTGATCCGGTTATGCGGATAACGCGCAGCATAGGCCTGCAGAATGCGCGGCAGATACTGCACGCCCACGGTCGGCACGCAGGCGATCGACACATCGCCGCGACGGGCAACCCCCGTCTCGCGAATCTCCACCAGCGCATCGGCAAGCTCGCCCAACAAACGGCGCGCCTGCGGCAGAAAACTGCGCCCGATTTCCGTCAGCGCCATGGAACGCGTGGTCCGCTCGATCAGCGTGACGCCGAGATACGTTTCGAGCTTGCGCAGACGCTGCGTAATGGCCGTTTGCGTGACGTGCAGTGAATCGGCGGCGCCTTGAAAGCTGCCGCGATCCGCGATCGCGACGAACGCCTGTACGCCGAGCGTGTCGATTTTCATTAGAAAAATGAAGGAATTGGAATGATAAATTCATTTTACTCCGCCTTCGCCGCCGCACAGAATGAGCGGATTGGATCGATTTGACACCGCACACTGTGCGCGGATGTCAGCGAAAACGGTCCGGCAATCGGGTGCAATCGGGACAAAGGAGCGCGAGATGACTTCATCGACGAATTGGCAGGCAAAACAGTACGTGTTGTTCGAAAACGAGCGCACGCGTCCAGTCAGGGATCTGCTGGCGGCGGTCCCGGCGACGGATGTGCGAGTGGCGGTAGACATCGGCTGCAGCCCCGGCAATTCCACCGAAGCGCTGGCGGCCCGCCTGCCCGGCGCGGCGGTCAGCGGTATGGACAGTTCCGCCGACATGATCGCGGCGGCTGCGAGGCGCCTGCCGCAATTCCAGTTCGAGGTGAGCGACATTGAAACATGGGATGCTCCCGGCCCCTACGACCTGATCCTCGCCAATGCCGTGCTGCAGTGGGTACCGAATCACGAGCAACTGTTTCCATCGCTGGTGAAAAAACTTGCGCCGGGCGGCAACCTGGCCGTGCAGATGCCGGACAACCTCGACGAACCCGCGCACCGTCTGCTGCGCGAAATCGCGGCGGACGGCCCCTGGGCGAACAAGCTGAGGGGTGTGGAACGCACCATGCGCTACGGCGCCGACTGGTACTACGCGCTGCTCAAGCCACTGTGCGCACGGGTCGACGTGTGGCGCACCGTCTACCATCACCCCCTCGCGGGCGGCGCGGACGCGGTGGTCGAATGGTTCAAGGGCAGCGCGCTGAGGCCGTTCCTCGCCGAGCTCGACGACAGCGAGGAAGGCGTCTTCCTCTCGCGCTACCGGGATGCGATCGCGCGAGCCTATCCGGCCCAGGCTGACGGCACCGTGCTGCTGCCCTTCCCGCGGCTGTTTATCGTCGCTACGCGCTAGCGAAGTCGGGCCGCTAGCCGGTTGCCGCGCGGCGTTTGTGGTGCCGGAGTCGCTAGGGTCAGTCAGGCATTGCCGCTCGTGAATTCTGCGTGATATTGTGTAACGTATGCGGGGGGCGGCTTGCCGTCCTCACCGGAACGCAAATTACACCAGCGAGCGTCGCCATGAGTGATGTACGCCATCATCTGAGTCCGCGAGACCGTTTGGAGCTGTTGTGCTGGCTCACATGCGGCTGCCTGGGCGCCTATTACCTGAATGAGGACTGGCCTGACGCGGCGTTTCACGTGCAGGCCGCTCATAAGTGGCTCGACTACCGGTCCCGGGAAGCAGACTGGTTGAGTATCGCCAGATTGTCCGCAACCGCACTGGAGATTGCCCAGCGGCACGCGAAATTTGTCGAGGCCGATTGGGCGCGGGATGCTGTCGAGGAAATTCTCGATACAGACGAGCTCGACCCTCAGGCGAGGCTGGTGAAACAGGTGCTGGCGGATTGCCAGAACGCGCTTTCGGATAAGCGCCTGGCAGATTAATTTTTTCCCCACGCGGCACTTTGAGTGAGTCGGGACGCGGCGTTGGCTCCGCTGATCTGTTTGCCAGCGCCGCGCAGGCAGATTAAAAATTGTGCCGCAAACCTACGATCACGGAGAGTTGTTTATCCGTGTCCGAATTGACGATATTCGGAATCTGCGCCAGATTCTCCGTCTGCCCCGTCGCCGGGTTGATCCCCAGCCCGGCGCCGGAAGACTTCTGCCCGATCGCCACCGCATAGACCGCCGTCCGCTTCGACAGGCTATACACCGCGCCAAGGTTGATCTGGTGCACGCGTGTCGAAGCGCTGCTGCTCGGTTTGGCGTCGTTGAAAATATAGGCCAGACCAAGCTGCAAATCCGGCGCGAGCATATAGGTCGTATTCACCTCGGCAATGTCGAAAGAGACATCCTCCCCCGCGGGCCTCGCCGCACTCGCGAAATACTGGCTCTGCGACAGACGAGTATGCGTATAGGTGAGCGCCACGCCCGCCTTGCCGAACGCATACGAGCCCCCTGCTCCGAAAATCCTCACCTTGCTTGCCTGCTGCAGCAGACAATACGACGCATCGGCATTCGCGCAACTGAAATCGCCGATATATCCGGCAGTGCCGCCCAAGGCCGCCTGCAACGGCTGGTTCAACTCGAGATACCCCGCGCTCAGCGACAACGGACCCTGCGCGTAATTCGCCGCCAATGCCCAGCCCTTGTTCTGCGAAAATTTCCCCGCCACGCCACCCAGGCTGAACAACCCGCCCACCGTCAAGCCACCGAAGCTCGGGCTGATGTATTTGATCGAGTTGTTGAAGTTGAACGCTTCGTTGAGGTTGTCGACGTCGCCGAAATGCGAGCCGTACAGCGTCGCCCAGTTATTGCTCGATGCGTACGCACCCATGTAGTCGGAGAACGGATCGTATTGACGGCCGAACGTCAGCGCGCCGTACGTGCCGTTGTTCAAACCGACCCATGCGTTGCGGTTGAACAGCGTATTCGATTGCAACATCGCGCCGTTGCCGATCAGAAAGCTGTTCTCCAACGTGAAGTTCACTGTGGTGCCGCCACCGATATCTTCAGCGCCCGTCAGGCCCCAACGCGACGGCACCAGATTGCCGCCCGCCAGTTGATAATTCGCGTGGCCGTTGGTACTGCCGTCGGCGAGCGTCGTCTGCTGGTTGGTGGTGTACACGACGCCGGCGTCGACCGTGCCATAGAGCGTCACCGAAGATTGCGCATGTGCGCCCATCGCGAGGCCGCACGCGGCCAGCGCAAGCGCTGAGCGCTTGACGAATGTGTCTGCCATATTTTTTAGCCGGAAGTTGAGTGGTGAAATCAGCAACAACAAACAGGACACCCCGAGGACGCCCCGAACGAACGACACCATTCCGCCGCCGCTCAGCAATGAACGGCAACAGTCGATTGTTAGAACGTGGCGAGCTGGCGCGCGCTGGGTGTCTTGCGCGCTGTTCGATTACTGCCCGAAGCGCGCGTAGATATCCGGTCGCTTCTTACGCAAGATGAGACCGATCACGACGCCAAAGAGCGCCACCGCGAATACGATCCAGGGGAAAGACTTGACGATCGGGCTATCGGAGCCGCTGAGCGCATCGAGATTGCGCACCAGAATCACGCCGATATACAGCAGGCCGATGCCACCGATGAGGGGCGCGACGAACGAGTGCCATACGCGCGTATCCTTGCGCGTCTTGCGAAAGAACGCGATGATGGAAAAACTCGTCACCGCTTGAAGCATCACGATCCCGATCGTGCCGAGCGCCGAACTCCAGCTGAATACGATGTTGAACGCATCGCTGCCCGCCGCGATGAAGAGCCCGAGCAGAACGCACACAGAGAGCGTTTGCAGATAGCTCGCCACATACGGTGAACGGTATTTTTCGTGCACGCGATTGAGCGCTTGCGGCAGGATGCCCTCCAGGCTGAGCGCGTGGATATAACGCACCAGCGTGTTATGAAACGACAGCAGGCTCGCGAAGATACTGCTGAGCAACAGGAAGCTCATCACCGTCGTCACTGCACCGCCCAGGTACTTGCCGGATTGAATGAACCAGAAGTCACCCGGCTGCTTCGTCGCGACGGTGACCACGTCGTTCAGTCCGTACGCGCAAACAATCGTCCACGTGACGAAAGCGAAGAACACGAGAATCAGCATCACCGACACATACGTCGCGCGTGGCACGGTCACCTTCGGGTCCCGGCATTCCTTGCCGTAAATCGCCGTCGCTTCGAAACCGATAAACGACGCGAAGGCGAACATCACCGCAATGCCGAGGTGGCCGCTGAACACATGCTCCGGCGTGAACGGTGCAAGCGTGAGGCCGTTCGGGCCACCACCATGCACGACGATCGCAATCGCAAGCAGCAACAGGATGCCCAGTTCGAGACACATCAGCACGCCGAGCAACCGGCTATTCAGATCGATACCGCGGATGCCCGTGAATTGCACCACGGCCACGCAGATCAGCGAATAGCCGTACCAGGGCATCGCCGTGTGCAGGAGTGGAGAAAGAATCACCGTACAGAAAAATCCAAACAGCCCATACAGCGCGATCTGGATGAAGGTGTACGACATCAACGCGACGAGTGCGCCGGCCATGCCCAACGGCCGCCCAAGTCCGGCGGTGATGTACGCGTAGAACGCACCGGCGCGCACCACGTGGCGGCTCATCGACGCGAAGCCCACGCTAAAGATCAGCAGCACGACGCCGGCAATCACGAACGCGCCCGGAATGCCGGCGCCATTGCCCAGACTGATCGCGGGCGGCACCGCGCCAAGCATGCCGGTAAGCGGCGCGGCCGCGGAAATCACGAGAAACACGATCTGCCACAGGCCCAACGTATTGCCCTTCAGTTCCACGGGATTCTCCGCGTCGACCAGACGGGTCGGAGAGTAGGGTTCATTCATCGCTGCCTCTATTTTGTTGGCTAGTCTGGAACTCGCCTAAACCCTGGAAATACTGGTCCAGACGCTCGCTTGACCGACGTTCGACGTTTCGGTGTGAGCGCATGGTAGGTAGCTAAAAAATAAAGCGACTTCGCGAACTGCGCCAAATTTTCGATAAATTGCGCCAATGCTCGTGAGCGTCTCAGGCAGTGCGGTTCGCAGCGAATAGTTAGGAAACGGAAGTTTTTTCGTGTGAAGATTGCGCCTTCACGTGCTTTCAGAATGAAAGCAACTGCGGCGCCACCACCTTTATTGTTTTTTCCAGTTGCGCGTGGCGCGCCACAGCACGGTTGCGTCGGCATAACCCACGGCGCGAGCGATCGCCGCGTTGGTGAGCCCTTCACGTTCAAGCAGTCCTTCCACACTACGCTGCCGCTCTTCGCGCACGATCTGCCGCACGGAAGTCCCCGCCTCGGCCAGGTGCCGCTGCAACGAGCGATGCGAGAGACCGAGATCTTTCGCAATGTCGGCAACGATCAGCTTTTCGTGCGCGAGCCGCCGCGTCACCAGATCGCGCACCTGGTCGGCGATGCTGTGGGGCACCGCATCGCGCGCAATCAGATCGGTGGCATGGCGCTCCATCATGCGCGCCATTTGCGTGTCGGCGCTTTTGAGCGGCGCATCGAGATCCGACGGACGCAGGATCACGCCATTGAAAGGCTGCTGAAAGCGCACTGGCACGCGGAAAATGCGTGCATACGGTTTGAGGTCAGCGGGCGCGGCATGCTCGAAATGCACTTCGGCCGGATTCCACGCCGCGCCGCGCACGGCCCGGATCATATGGCACATCGTCGAGAGGCTGTATTCCGCGTCCTGCCGGCGCGGCCAGATCTGCGGATTGGCGATCTGATAGGTCCATACCGGCCATTCGCCATCGCGCAGCAACTCGCAGGTCGTGGTGTTCTGCCACGACGCGAGCGCGAGCGAGAACTTGCGCACTGCCGCGTTCAAGGTCGGCGACGACAGAAACACGAGACCCGCCGGCCCGAGCTCCGTCACCTGCAATTCGCTGCCCAGACGCAAGCCGAGCAACGGTTCGCCGAGTACTTCGGCCGCGCGCTCGAAAGCTGCCACGTAACGCGTGAGCGGCAGGATTTCATAGGGATTCGACAGGAGCTTGCGGCTCATGCCGAACGCTTCGAGCAGCGCGTCGCAATTGGCGCCTGATGCATCGAGTGCGCGCACAACCGGCCCCATGACCGCGGCGCGGATCATCGGGAAGCTACCGTTGAGCGTGACTTTTTTCATGCTGAGCGTCTCCTCTCAAGTCTTCGCTGATGTGCTGCAGTGTTCTTCCTCGTGGCGCACTTTATCGTTCATTTGGCGCGATAAGCAAGCGCGAAAATATTATTGGGTTCCTACGATTTGCCATCGACTCAGCGTTCGATGCGTTTCACGCAGCCTCGCGCGCAGTCCGGTCCAGCAAACTCCTTCCGGGAATCTTATGAACACGAATGCCACGAAAACCGCACACGCCCCCGTTCATCCGCTCGATCCGCTGAGTCCGGACGAAATGCAGCTTGCCTGCGATCTCGTGAAGGCCGCCGAAAACCTCGACGGGCACGCGCGCTTTCCGATGGTCGAATTGCGCGAGCCGCCGAAGGCCGAAGTGATCGCATTCAAGGCCGGCGAATATTTTTCGCGCACGGCGTTCGTCCTGGCAATTGATCGTACGAATGGAGCGACCACCGAATTCCATGTAGACCTGAGAGAGAAAAGAGTCGCCTCGCACAACGTGCTGCCGTTCGATCAGGCGCCATATGGCCAGCCGCCGATCATGATCGAAGATTTCATGAACGCCGAGCAAATCGTCAAGAGCGACGACGCATGGCGCGTTGCGGTGATGAAGCGCGGCCTCACCGAGAAGGATCTGGAGCGCGTCCAGGTCGATCCGTTTTCCGCCGGCTGCTTCGACCGCGAGAACGAGAATGGCCGCCGCCTCGTGCGTTGCGTGAGCTACTACCGCGAGACCGTGACCGACAACGGCTATGCGCATCCGATCGAGGGCGTGGTGGCGGTGGTCAATCTGCTCGAGAAGAAAGTGATCGAGTTGGTGGACGACGGCCGCATCATTCCGATTCCGCGCGCGAAACACAACTACGACACACCGAGCCTCGGCGAGCCGCGCAGCACACTCAAACCGCTGTCGATCAGCCAACCCGAGGGGCCCAGCTTCAAGATCGACGGTTGGCACGTGAGCTGGCAGAACTGGAACTTCCGGGTCGGCTTCACGCCGCGCGAAGGGCTGGTGCTGCATCAATTGTCGTGGGACGACGGCAAGAACACGCGGCCGATCATCTACCGTGCGAGCGTGACGGAGATGTGCGTGCCCTACTCCGACCCGAGCACGAATCACTACTGGAAGAGCGCATTCGATGCCGGCGAATACGGCCTCGGCAAACTGGCGAATCAGCTTGAACTCGGTTGCGATTGCCTCGGCACGATCCGTTATTTCGACATTCCGTCCGCCGACGATTTCGGCAATGCGTTCGTGATGAAGAACGCCGTGTGCATGCACGAAGAGGACTACGGCACCTTGTGGAAGCACTACGAGTTTCGCACCGGCGTCTTCGAAATGCGCCGCTCGCGACGCCTCGTGATCTCCTTCTTCGCGACGGTCGGCAACTACGACTACGGCTTCTACTGGTACCTGTACCAGGACGGCACCATCCAGCTCGAATGCAAGCTGACCGGCATCGTCCAAACCTCGGCCGTAGCCGACGGCGACACGTATCCGTGGGGCGGCATGATCACCGAGAACCTCGGCGGCCCGACCCATCAGCACTTCTTCAATGCACGGATGCACATGATGGTGGACGGCGAGCGCAACACCGTGACCGAACACGAATTCGTGCCGCGTCCGATGGGCGAAACGAATCCGTACGGCAACGTCTTCGACACCACCAAACACGTGTTCAAGACCGAGAGCGAAGCCGCACGCCTGGCGAACGGCCGCACCGGACGTTATTGGAAGGTGACCAACCCGAACGTGAAGAACGCTGTCGGCGCGAATCCGGGCTACAAGCTGATCGTGAACGACTCCCCGCTGATGCTCGCCGACGAGCGCTCGAAGGTCCGCCAACGCGGCGGCTTTGCGACACGTCACGTGTGGGTTACACCATTCGATCCGGCTGAACGTTACGCGAGCGGCGACTATCCGAACCAGCACGCGGGCGGTGACGGGTTGCCGCGCTACGTCGAGGCGAACCGCAACATCGAGAACGAGGACATCGTTTTGTGGCACAGCTTCGGCCACACGCATGTGTGCAAACCCGAGGACTTCCCCGTGATGCCGGTGGAATACGCCGGCTTCATGCTCAAGCCGAACAACTTCTTCTCCGCCAACCCGACGATGGACTTACCGTCGGAGCGTGACCAGAACAGCGTCGAAGACGGCAAGTCCGCGGATCATGGCTGCTGCAAGCGCTGATTCGATGGCGCGCCGCGCGCGGCTCGCTGCTGCACGCGTGGCCGACGCGGCATGCGTGCGTCCCGCGACTGCGTGCAGCGTAGTACGCCGGCTGACTTCAAACGAAGGCGGCGTGGCACGCATGCTGATTGCGGGCGCGGGTGCGGGCGCGGGCGCTGCGGTGCACGGGCGGATTGCGTGCGCGAGGAGCACGGTACGCGGGTTAATTGCGGGCGTGGGTTGGGTAGCACGTGTGTTGATGGCGAGCATGGGTGGCGCAGCGCGCGGGCTGACGGCGAGCGTGAGTTGGGCAGCGCGTGTGTTGGTGACGAGCGTCGGTGGCGCGGCACGCCGGCTGACGGCGAGCATGAGTGGTGCGGCGTGTGTGCTGCTCGTGAGCGGTGCCGCGACGCTGGTGACGCAAGCCGGCCTCGGCCAACGAGCCAACGCGTTGTGGATGAGCGCGTTGGCGTTAGCAACGATGACGATCGTGCCGCTGTTGATGTCGCGCGTATCCAGGACACACACCACGCTTGCGACGGCGGTGACGTTGATTGCCACGATGAGTGCGATGGGCGTCGTGCCGGCGTATGTGAGTGGACTGGAGCATTCCACCACGATAGCTGGGTTGTTTGTGGCGGTAGGTGGCGTGTTGCTGTTGTACGGGCGGCATCTTGTTGGCTCGTCAGCCTTGCCTCATGAGGATTTCGATCGAAATCAGTACGCGGATCAAAACACGGATCAGTCGCCCAGAGCCATCCACGCAACCGGCACGACGGCGCTGCTCGCATTGCTTGCGGGCATATCGAGCGGCAGTCTTGCGCGTTTCCAGTTGTATGCGATTTGCGGCATGAGTGGCGCCCAACCGATATGGCAGATCTTGCTCTCGGCGGGTGCCGTTTGCGCGCTGGCGTTCATCGCCGACCGTTCCGGCAACAGCAACCGAATGTTGATTGTGCTGTACGTGCTACGAGCGGCGTTAATTGGGGTCCTCGCAGCCGTGGACAGTCCAACACTTGCACTACTCGCAGCAAAGATATTTCTGGTTCTCGACTGCCTGACGATTCCGGCGCTGATGAAACTGCGGAAAAAATCGCGCAGCGCATTGAGCGCGGGTTGTCCCGGCGGGGCGCACCACATCGGGATGGTGTTGGGCGCAACGTTATCGACGACGCCCTACTTTTTCGGCGACGGATTCATCGTGCTGTATGCGCTAAGCGCGATCACGAACCTGATATGTGCCGGCACATTAGCAACCAACTGGTTCGAAAGAAAGGCGCACCGCGAGCACCTAAACCATCACTCCCGCCAGGCAGACTCTTCCGACGAGCACGAAGTGCAAGTCGGGAAGTATGACTCCTTTGTCACGAACGCCGAATGCACGAGAACACAGATTCCAGATGCACCACTACCGTCTGCGAGCTGCGGGCCCCACTTAGCAGGAGTGGTTTGAGCCGCTTTCTTTTGCCTACTTTTCTTTGCGGCATGCAAAGAAAAGTAGGTGCCGCCCCGCACAGGGGCAACGCTAATAGACCACTAGCAATTCAAGGAAAGGCCAAAGCCCCAGGCAAGCAAACAAAGCGACAACCGAATAGCACCACCACCATCACCCCGTCGGAGACAAATGATGCCCGAACAGAAAACCCCAGCAAAGCTGCCAACCACAATGTTCATCAACGGCGAAAAAACCCCAAGCGCCGCAGGCAAAACCTTCCCCATCTACAACCCATCGACAGGCGAAGAACTAGCCCACCTCCCAGACGCATCAGAAACCGACATCGACCACGCGGTCAAAACCTCAAAAGCAGCCTTCGAGTCAGACACCTGGCGCAGAATACCGCCAGCCGCTCGCGAACGTCTGATGCTAAAACTAGCCGACCTGGTAGAACAACACACTGACGAACTAGCCACATTAGAAACCCTAAACCAGGGAAAACTAATAGCCTTCTCCAAGATGCTGGAAGTCTCAGGCAGCGTCCAATGGCTCCGCTACATGGCCGGCTGGGCCACCAAAATCGAGGGCACCACCTTCGACGTGTCGATCCCCTTCCCACCCGGCACCCGCTACAACGCCTCAACAAAACGCGTCCCAGCAGGCGTAGTCGCCGCAATCGTGCCGTGGAATTTCCCGCTCCTGATGGCGGTCTGGAAGATCGCCCCAGCCCTCGCATGCGGTTGCACCGTCGTGCTGAAACCAGCGGAAGAAACGCCTTTAACAGCAATCCGCCTGGCCGAACTGGCCTATGAAGCCGGCTTCCCTCCGGGCGTATTCAACGTCGTCACAGGCCGCGGCGAAACCGCCGGCGCAGCGCTAGTCAAGCATCCGCTCGTGAACAAAGTCACCTTCACGGGATCAACAGAAGTGGGCCGCATCATCGGCCGCCAATGCGCAGGCGATCTGAAACGCGCATCGCTGGAACTGGGCGGCAAGAGCCCCGTGATCGTACTGGACGACTGCGACCCGAAGAAAGCGATCGAAGGCGCCGCCGGCGCGATTTTCTTCAACCACGGGCAGGTCTGTACCGCGGGTTCCCGCCTGTACGTTGCGCGCTCGATTTACGACGAAGTGGTGGAAGGTATCGCCGCCGTAGCCGATGGGATCACATTGGGTTCCGGTTTCGATGCCGCAACGCAGATGGGACCCATGGTTTCCGCACGGCACCGCGACAAGGTCATGGGAATGATCGCGCAAGGCCGCCAGGAAGGCGGCGAGATCCTGTCACGTGACGCGGCCGTTGATGCGGATGGCTTCTTTGTCCGCCCGACGGTCATTGCCAATCGCGCATGCAAGCCGCTTTCCGTGGTCAGGGAGGAGGTTTTCGGACCGGTGCTGGTGGCGATGCCTTATGACGATATCGATGAGGTCCTGATTCAGGCCAACGCATCGGAATATGGTCTTGGCGCGAGTGTGTGGACGAATCAGCTCGACAAGGCGCTGCGGCTGGTTGACGGCATCGAAGCGGGGACCGTTTGGGTCAACACGCACAACATGGTCGATCCCGCCATGCCGTTCGGCGGATTCAAGGCGTCCGGAATCGGACGCGAGCACGGCAACGCCATTGTGGATGCTTATACGGAAAGCAAGTCGGTCTGCATCGCGTATTGACCGGTCGCTGCACGTCTTGCGGCACGAACACATCGTCGCCGCAAGACGTGCAGACCTGTAACACCTCGAGGGCAACACAGTAAAATACCAGGCACCCGCGCCGCTGCGCGTCAGCCTACCCTTGGGTGCCCAATCTTGAAACGCAAAATGCCCGCGCTGAACGCGCTGAAAGCCTTCGAAGTCGCCGGCCGCACAGGCAGCTTCACGCGCGCAGCGGAACTGCTGAACGTGACGCAAAGCGCGGTCAGCCGGCAAGTCCGGCAACTGGAAGCCCAACTCGGCGAGACGTTGCTCCAGCGTCACCATCACCACCTCGAACTCTCGGCCGCCGGCCGCATTCTCCTGCAAGCACTGCAACAATCATTCGACCGGATCGAGCTCACGGTTCGCAGCTTGCAGGAGAAAACCCATCGCAACCGTCTGCGTATCAACGCGCCACCCACCTTCACGAGCCGCTGGCTGATGCCGCGTCTCGGACGTCTGCGCGACGCGCATCCGCATCTCGAACTCAGCCTGTCGACCCGCATCGACGACAATCTCGCCGAATCAGGCGTGCTCGACTGCGCCATCCGCTTCGGCAACGGCGAGTGGGAAGGCGTGGACAACCGCTTGCTGATGAACGAACGGCACATCGCCGTCTGCGCCCCCGCGTTGCTCGCGCGCGAGGCAGGCCGCGCGGCCATCGATCTGAATCAGTTCACGCTGCTGCACGTGCTCGCGAGCGCCGATCAGCGCTATCTGACCTGGCAGCATTGGTTGAAGGCCGCCGGCATCGAGAACGTCGACACCCGCGGCGGCTACGAATTCGATTTGCTCGATCACGCGATCCAGGCCGCTATCGACGGGCTCGGCGTGACCATCGCCGATCGTCACATGATCGGGCGCGAACTCGCGGAAGGCCAACTCGTACAGGTGCTGAACGTGCACGTCGACGGACATCAGTCGTATTGGCTCGTCACGCGTGCGGAACAGGACGAGCTGCCGCACGTCGCGCTGTTCCGCGACTGGCTGCAGCAGGAGATCTGGTTGACCGAGCGCGCGCTCGATTCGTCGGAGTCGGCGCAGTTGGGCGAAGCGGATTGAGCCGGGCGAAGTCAGGCGGCCGCAGCGAGCTCCGCCGCTTCGGGTTTAAAGGCAGCTTCGACGGCAGCGTCCATGAGGATCATCTCGGCGCCCTTCTCCGCGACCATCATCGTCGGTGCATTGATGTTGCCCGACGTGATGTTCGGGAAGATCGACGCATCGACCACGCGCAAGCCGGTAATGCCGTGCACCCGCAACCGCGCATCGACCACTGAGGTGCGTGGGTCGTCGCCCATCGCGCACGAGCCGCACAGGTGATAGATCGAACCCGATTGCTCGCGGAAATACTGCAGGAAGCCTTCGCGCGTATTCACCTGCGGTCCCGGCGAGATTTCCTCGACCGTGATCTCCTTCAACGCCGGCGAAGCCATCACTTTGCGCACCAGTTCGCAACCCTGGATCACTTCGTCGATGTCTTTCTCCGTGGTCAATGCGTTGATACGGATTTTCGCGGCGTCTTCAGCACGGTTCGACGCGATCTCGATCGAACCGCGGCTGGTCGGCCGGCACGGGTTGAATGCCAGCAGGAAGCCCGAATACGGCTCGGGTTCGAGATTCGCCTTGTTGCTCTTCGGAATCCGGTACGACAGCGGATTGAAGTACAACTGCAGATTCGGCTGCACTTCCTGATCGTTGCCCTTAAAGAACCCGCCCGACTGGTTCACGCTCATCGCGAGCGGCCCCTTGCGCGTCAGCAGATACTGCAGGCCGAGCTTGAGCTTGCCGAGCAACGGGCGCATTTCGTCATTCAACGTCTTCACGTTCGCGCGATAGTAGAAGCTCACGCACAGATGGTCCTGCAGATTCTGCCCCACAGCGGGCAGTTCCTTGACCATCGCGATGCGATGCTTCGCCAGCAATGCGCTGTCGCCTACGCCTGAGAGTTGCAGCAGCTTGGGCGAATCGACCGCGCCCGCCGACAGGATCACCTCGCGGTTCGCCATGAACTGCCGCGTGGCACCATTCTGCGTCACGCTCACACCAATTGCCCGCTGGTTGCCGTCGAATAGCACGCGGCTCGCGAGCACGTCTCGCTCGACCGTCAGGTTCTTGCGCGTCAGCACCGGATGCAGATATTCGAAGCTGCTCGACGAACGCTGCCCGTTGCGCGTATTCACGTCGTAGATGCCCGCGCCTTCGAATCGTTCACCGTTGAAGTCGTCGCTGCGCTTGTAGCCGGCCTGGTCGCAGCCTTTCAGGAACACGTGGCAGATCGGATGAACTGCATCTTTCATCGGCGAGATACGGATCGGGCCGTCCGCGCCGTGATACTCCGTGTTGCCGAGCGGATGCGATTCGAGCTTGCGGAAATACGGCAGCACGTCGCGAAACGCCCAGCCCTGATTGCCCGCCGCAGCCCAGTCGTCGAAATCATGCGGCTGGCCGCGCACGTAGATCATCGCGTTGATCGAGCCGGAACCGCCCTGCACCTTGCCGCGCGGGCAATAGATCGGCCGGTTGTCGAGTTCCTTTTCGGGCTCGCTGTAGTACATCCAGTTATAGGTTTCGTTGTAGTACGTCTTGGTGAAACCCACCGGGATCTTGAACCAGAACGAGCTGTCCTTGCCGCCCGCTTCGAGCAGCAGCACCGAATATTGGCCCGACGCCGAAAGGCGATTGGCGAGAATGCAGCCCGCCGAACCCGCGCCGACGATGATGTAATCGTAGTTCATGCTCTATGTCGCCAAGCGGCGCCCAATCCATTGAATGCGTAAAACAGCTTGAAACCCGGCAGCCTGAAACCCACGGCTTGAAACCCGGCAGCTTCAGCCCGGCCTCAACCCTTGGCCGGCGCGAGATCCTTCACGTCGGCAGGTTGTGCTGCCATCTGCAGATGCAGACGCTCCCCGGTGTACGGCGTGTGCTGCCGAACGACGTCCATGTTCAACTCCACGCCCAAGCCCGGTTCCTGCGACGGAATGATGTAGCCGTCTTCCCATTGAATCGGCTTCTTCAATACGGCCGCATGGAAACCATCCCACGTGCCGATGCTTTCCTGAATCAGGAAGTTCGGCGTGCAGGCTGCGAGCTGAATGCTGGCGGCCGCGCCGATCGGACCGTTGTATAGATGTGGCGCGATCTGCGCGTAATACACCTCGGCGATCGCCGCGACTTTCTTCGCTTCGAGCAGGCCGCCCACACGCGCCACGTTCAGTTGCAGAATCGACGCCGCGCCCGCTTCGAGCAGCTTGAAGAATTCATACTTGGTGGTCAGGCGCTCGCCCGCCGCAATCGGAATGCTCGTGTGCTGCGCGACCTGCGCCATCGCGCCTTCCTGTCCCGGCGGCACCGGTTCTTCGAACCACAACGGATCGTATTTCTCGAGGCGCTTGGCGAGCCGGATTGCCGACGACGGCACCATCTGCCCATGCGTGCCGAACAGCAGATCGGCCTTGCTGCCGACGGCTTCACGCACGCGGCGGCAGAAGGTCTCGCAGCGGTCGAGCACTTCCATCGACAACTGGTGACCCGAATACGCCGTGTACGGACCTGCCGGATCGAACTTCACCGCGGTGAAACCACGCTTGACGTTTTCAACCGCACATTCGGCAGCGAGATCGGGATCGTCGTAGTCGTATTCGCCGCGGCTGTTCTTCGGATACAGATAGGTGTACGAGCGCAGACGCTGGTTCACCATGCCGCCGAGCAGTTCATACACCGGCTTGTTCGCCGCCTTGCCGATAATGTCCCAGCACGCCATTTCCAGCCCGCTCACCACGCCCATCATCGTGAGATCGGGGCGTTGCGTGAAGCCGCTCGAATACGCTTCGCGCCAGAGCCGTTCGATATGGTGCGGATCCTTATCGAGCAGATAGCGGCCGAATACATCGTCGATAATGTGGGTCATCGCTTTCGGATGGAACGTCGCCGAATAGATTTCGCCGACGCCTTCAATACCGCAATCGGTCTTGAGCTTGACGAAGATCCAGTACATGCCGCCCACGTGCGGCGGCGGTACGGCGACGATATGCGTTTCGAGCGAGACGACTTTCATTTACGCAACCCCTTTTTTGTTAAGCATGTTTCTCAGCGCCAGGCCGGCGAAGCCGCCGAGCGCCGCCATTCCTGCCACATAGCCGAAGTAAAGCTGGTAACCGAAGACGCCCGGGAAGTTCTGCGTCAGATAGCCGTTGATCAACGGCAGGAACACGTCGGGCGAATAACCGAGTACGGAGATCAGGCCGATGGCGAGGCCCATCGTTTCGACCGGGATATTGCAGCGATCCAGGAGCGACCAGTACAGCCCGCGAATCGCGTAAGTCAGGATACCGATGAACAACACGAGGAACACCAGCAGCACATGGCTCGAGATACGCGGCGCCGCCATCAGACCCAGCAGCGACAATGCAGCGAGGAAGAGCGCGATCACCAGCACTGAGACCTTCGAATAACGGTCGCCGAGAAAACCGCCGCCGATGCCGCCGATCGGACGCATCCACAGCTTGAGCGTAGTGATCGTGCCGGCCATCACCACCGTCAAGCCGATCTCGCCTTCATGCAGATACGCGGAGAAGCTGTAAGTAGCCCAGAACACCTGGTAACCGCAGAACACGATCGCCGCGACCAGCCACAACTCAGGAATCGACGCGAGCGTTTTCAGATCGACCAGCACGTTGCTGCGTTTCTTCGTGGCACGGTTGGCGGCGGCGTCTTTAGCGCCTTGCTTATCTTTAACAAGCGCAAGCACCACGCCAAGTGCGATGCACAGAAACGCGTACATGTAGACGACCAGCTTGAAACCAGCCGCAACCGGCTCACCCCTGGTCTGCGTGAACCACGCGAACAGCGTGATCGCGATGGTCGCGAGCATCGCTTCGATCAGGCCGCGTCCGCCGTCGAGCAAACCGAAGAAACGGCCCTGCTCGTGCGTGCCGGCGATCATCGTCACGCGTTTGATGACGGCGGCCCAGAAGGTCAATCCAGTCGTCAAACCCCAACCGCCGAAGATCAGCATCAACATCTGGAACGACGGTGCGGTCGAATACCACAGGCCGAGCACGCCGGTTGCGATCAGCGAGAAGCAGATCAGGAGGCGCGGCGCGATCCGGTCGGCGAGCCAGCCGCTCGGCAAGTAACTCAGCAGAAAGATCGTGCCGAGCGACGAATACAGATAGCCGAGTTGACTATCGGTGATGTGGAACACTTCGAGCATCGTCGGCTGATAGACCTGCCGCAGATACAGAATCGGGTAAATCGCGCCGGCCGCCACGACCAGCAACATGAGCTGGATGTAGCGTTGAGCCTTGTTGGCTTGCAATGCGGTTTCCGCGGCGCTTGAGGCGAGCGCAGCGGTGGTTTGAACGGGCTGAGATGACACGTGAGCGCTCCTGGAAGACACAGCGCCGGTTCACCGGGCCGCCGGGTCTTCAAATATTTTTATAAGTGCAGCGGACTTGCTGCGTTTCTGCGGGTTTCAAGGCGACGCGTGCCGTCTACTCCGAATCGCACGGCACGCGCCGGTTTCAGCTTTTCAGCTTTAGTACTTCATGACTACGAGACGGGTCTGCGTGAATTCGAGCATGCCGTGCTTGCCGTCGTCGCCGCCGAGACCCGAGCGTTTCCAGCCCGCATGGAAACCTTGATACGGATCGGCCGGCGTACGGTTCACATACAACTCGCCTGCCTCGATGCCGTTGGCGACCTTCATCGCACTGCGGTAGTTCTCGGTATAGAGCACCGACGACAAACCAAACTGATGGTCGTTGGCCATTTCCAGCGCTTCGTCGAGCGTGCGGTATTTGACGACCGGCATGATCGGACCGAAGGTTTCTTCCTGGATGATTTCCATGTTCTGACGGCAGTTCGACAGCAACGTGGCCGGATAGAAGAAGCCCTTGCCTTGCGGCAGCCTGCCGCCGGTTTCGAGCGTGGCGCCCGCGGCGAGCGCGCGTTCGACCATGCCGTGAATCGACTGGCGCGACGCGTCGTTGACAAGCGGCCCCATCAGCGACGGCTGTTCGCTGCGATCGCCGCTTTCCACCGCGCTCATGTGCTTCTTCAGCAGCGCGACGAAACGGTCATGCACGGTTTCCTGCACGTAGACGCGTTCGATCGCCGTGCAAAGCTGCCCGCAGTGAGTGGTTTTGGATGCGACCAGATCGCGCGCGGCCTTCTCCAGATCGGCATCTGCCTCGATGATCGCGGGCGTCTTGCCGCCCAGTTCGAGCGACGGCTTGGCGATGTTCGTCTTGCAGTATTCGAGCACCTTGCGGCCCGCGCCGACGCTGCCGGTCAGCGTGATCATGCCGACCTTCGGATGCGTGCAAAGCGCTTCGGCGGTTGCGTGATTCATCGCGAGAATGTTCACGACGCCGGCCGGCAACCCTGCCTTCTCAACCGCTCTTGCGATCTCGAACGCCGATGTCGGCGTGTTGTTGCTCGGGCGCACCACCACGGTATTGCCGGCGATCAGCGCGGGCGCCACCTTGCGCATGAACGTATAGACCGGGTAATTGAATGGGATCAGACACGCGACCACGCCGATCGGCTCGCGATGCAGCACGAGGTTTTCGTCGGGCGTGTCGCTCGGAATCACCTCGCCTTCGATGCGGCGCGCCCATTCGGCGTGGTAGCGGGTGATCTGGCCGGCGTAGATCGCTTCGCTGGTGGCGTCGGCGACGCTCTTGCCCGACTCCAGCGCGAGCGCCGCGCCAATGGCAGGCGCGCATTCGGTGAGCGCGTCGGCGAGCTTGTGCAGATAGACCGCGCGCTCGGCCGAAGGCAGCTTGCGCCAGCCCTTCTGGGCGGCGGCTGCGGCGTCGACTGCGGCGATAGCCTCGGCTTCGGTGGCGCCCGTGACGTGGGCAATCACGGCTTCGGTGGCGGGGTTGGTGACGGCGATGAGCTCGTCGCTTGCCGCGTCGATAAAGCAGCCGTTAGCAAAATTCCGATCGAGTCGCATGTCGTCTCCTGAAAACCTGGTGCGGTGGTGCATTGCCTTCGGCTATCGCCTTCATGCCAAAGGTGCATGAACGGAATTTTTCTCTCCGGCACGGCGCGCCACAAGCGAATAATTCGCGGGACAAACATTCGAAAAAATCACGTTTATCCAGGGATGTGCCTCATACGCGAATCCCATCCCGAATAGCAGAATCCGGGCTTTGCCAAAAGCAGCGGCCTTTGCAAGCGGTCGAACCCCGTTTCGAACCACTGGGGTCACTCATTACCAACGTCTGGAGTTCACAATGAAAAAGAATGTCATCGCCACCGCCGCCTTCACGGCACTCACCTCGCTGGCGGGCCCGTGCGCCTTCGCGCAAAGCAGCGTGACCCTGTACGGCGTGCTCGATGAAGGCATTGATTACACCAACAACGCCGGGCGCGGCGCGGTCTGGGAAATGGCGAGCGGCTATGCGCAAGGCAGCCGCTGGGGCATGAAGGGTTCGGAAGATCTGGGCGGCGGCATGAAGGCCGTGTTTCAACTGGAAAACGGCTTCGACGTAAGCTCGGGGCGGCTTAACCAGGGCGGCCGCATGTTCGGCCGCCAGGCCTATGTGGGCTTGAGCGACAACCGGTTCGGCACGGTCACGCTCGGGCGCCAGTACGACTCGGTGGTCGACTACCTCGCGCAAACCACCGCCAACGGAAACTGGGCCGGCTACCTGTTTGCGCATCCGTACGACAACGACAATACGGACAACTCGTTCCGTCTCGGCAACAGCGTGAAGTACGCGAGCCCGGAAATCGCGGGCTTCCAGTTCGGCGGCGCGTACAGCTTCAGCAACGACACGAACTTCGCGAACAACCGCGCCTATAGCTTCGGTGGCCAGTACGCGAACGGCGGCCTGCTGATTGCAGCCGCGTACCTGCAGGCGAACAATCCGGGCGCAGGCTCGACCGGCGCGATCACCGCGAACGACGCGAGCTTCATCGCCGGACGCATGCGCGTGTTCGGCGCCGGCATCAACTACACGTTCGGTTCGGCGACCGCCGGTTTTGCTTACACCAACTCCAACTATAAGGATCCGACCGGCAACGGCTATATCGGCATCCCATTGGCGGCATCGGGTGTCAGCCTGAATACGCTGAAGTATCAGAACTTCGAAGTGAACGGCAAATACCAGTTCACGCCGGCCTTCTTTATCGGCGCGCAGTATGTGTACACGATGGAAAACTACGACGCGTCGACGGGCAGCGTGAAGCCGAAGATTCACTCGGTCGGTTTGATGGCGGATTACAACCTGTCCAAACGCACGGACGTTTATGTGCAGGGCGAGTATCAGAAGGTCGCGGGCGACTCGACCCACTCGATTCTCGACAACGCGTTCATTCCGGGTGTGCAGGCGCCGTCGTCGACGGGGAATCAGGTCGCCGTGCGGCTCGCGCTGCGGCACAAGTTCTGAGGGTTAGGGGATTCGTGCGCTGGAGCCGCGCCGTGAGCGGCTCCAGGCCACAGGCGTTCAATTTTTCGCGATGTTCACGTTCAGTATACAGTCCGATTTTCTGAACGCGGACGACCGCCAACGGCATCAATCCCCCTCCACCGCTGCCTTCAACCTCAGCAACGCGTGATCCCACTGCTGCGAGATCGCTTCAAGCGCGCGCCGCGCTTCGTCGAGGTGCGCCGGCTCGAACGCCCACAAGCGTTCACGGCCCACCTTGATGTCGCGCACGAGGCCCGCATTGGCAAGCACCTGCAAATGCTGCGTAACCGACTGCCGCGTCATCTCCGTGCCGGCGGTCAACTGCGCAATCGACATCGCACTGCCCGCGCACAATACGGCGATCAGACGCAGTCGTGTTTCGTCGCCGAGCGCCGCAAAAATCTGCGCGGAACTTCGCAGCATGGCCGCCTTCACTCGCGCATTGCCCACAGCCGGCTTATCCCTTGGCGACATGCTTTTCGATGTTAATCAACTGCTCTTCCCACCCGCCGCTATTCATGCGGAACGCTTCCTCGCGACGTGCGGCGGGAATTTGATCGAAGCCCGATTCGACCACCCGCAGCAACGTGCACGAATCGACCTCGCTCAGCTCGAATACGACCAGCGTGGTGGGCTCGGGCGAGTAGTCGACCGACACATCGACCGCGGCCGGATGCCAGCGAAAAGACAGAAGATGTTCCGGCTCGACGCGCTCGACCAGCACGTCCATGACGAGATGCTCGTATCCGGGATAGGTGATGTTGCCTTGCACGGATTGACCGGCGGCAAACTGTTTGCCGCTGAAATCCACGCAAAACCATTTGCCGAATTCCTCGGCGTTGGACAACGCGCGCCACACTCGCGAGCGCGGTGCCTTCAGCAGGATCTGTTTTTCGATGCGGTCAGTCGACGCGTTAATGGGTGTGTCAGATGAGATCGTCATATGCAGCCTCCTGACTGCATATTAGGTTCGCAACTGGCAACAAGCAAGTATTTGCCTGCGTATTTTCAGGTAGCGCCCTGCTTGCTACTGAAGGACGGCGAAACAGATCGCCACAGGCGCTTGCTTATCCCGCCGACGTCTTCTGCACAAACGCGCTCACCACAGCCTCAAGTTCCTTGGTGATGGAAGTCATCACGCCCGCTATCACGGCGAACTCCCGGCCAGTCACATTCGAGCGGCTCGCCACGATCTGGCCGTTGAACGAGACAATATGTGCTTCCTTTGCGATCGCTTTGATCCGCTCGATGAGATCCTGCTGGCCCTTCTTCTGCGCCCGCGCAATGCGCCGGCTTTCCTGCTCGTAGACAGCGGTCACGGTGTGCAGATGCATCAGCAACGGATCGACGGAACCGATCAACGCGTTCAGTGCTTCATTGGCGCGCGGCGAGCCGCGTTCGATCGCTTCCAACGCCACCGAGGCCAGCGCGATAAAGTCCGTGATCTTCTTCGCAACGTTCCCGCTGCCGTGAAAAGCTTCGCGCAACGCCGGCGAGAACAGTCCGGGCAAGCCGTCGCGGCCTTGCACCAGCGCCGTGTGGCTGTCTGAAAACGTACGCAAGGTCTCCCGCGCGATCACCATCGCACCGTCGAACTGTTGAAACGCCAACATCGACTGCAACGCGATGCGCTGCGACAGCATCCGTTGACGGCCCGCCATGTTGATCAACGAGCTCAATACCTCGCTGGAGACGTCCGCTTCGGACGGCGGTGCTTGAACCCGATCTTTCGTAATGCTCATGTCATCTGCTTATGATTCGATTGACCTCTTCGCTCTGACCGGCATCCGCGCCGCGTGACCGCCATCGGCAGACACGCAGCGGTGTGGATACCGAATTGCATTACTCCGTTGCGTGCACGTGCATCACATTGCTGTGCATCGACCACGCCATCCACGGACGGCGCAGCGCGACGATCGCGAGGAACGCGCAAGCCGCCAGCGCGCCGAAGGTCGCGAAGCCCATCTGATAGCTGCCCGTGCTTTCCTTCGCGATGCCCATCACGACCGGCAGATAGAATCCACCGATGCCGCCCGCGGCGCCGACGATGCCCGACATCAAACCGGTGCGGCCGGCCCAGCGATGCGGCACCAACTGGAAGGTCGCGCCATTGCCAAGACCGAAGGCCACGTACAGGCACAGCAGCAGCACAATCCCGCCCACCATCGACGGCATCGCGGCAGCAAAAACGAAGTCGCACAGCGAAATGACCGCCAGCAGGAAGGTCAACGCGCGAACACCCGACACCTTGTCGGCGATCAGGCCGCCGAGCGGCCGCACGATCGCGCCGGTCGCGGCAAGCAGCGCCATGAACAGGCCCGCGTCGATCTTCGACAGCTGATACAGGTTGGTCAGCAGCAGCGAAACATACGAAGACATGCCGACAAACCCCCCGAACGTGATGCTGTACACCAGCATGATCGCCCACGTGTCGCGCTCAGACAGTACCGAGCGATAGCGCTTGGGCAGCACCGCGATCGCCAGCAGCGCACCGATCACCGGCAACAGCAGCACACCGGTCTTGCCGGAGCCGAACACGCCCGCTTCGACCAGCAGCACGAGCACGATCAAACCGACGAGCGTCACCGCGAAGCTGCCGAATGCGCGCAGCACACTGCCGGATTTGATACCGGAATCGTTGGCCCAGAAGTACAGCGTGATCGCGGCAATCGCGAGCAACGGGAGTGCGCCTGCGGTCGCCATTTGCCAGCCGTAGTGCGTCGCCAGTTGCGGGAACAGGAAGCCGTCGAGCACCGCGCCGATGTTGCCGGCTGCGGCCAGACCCAGCACCAGACCCTGCACCTTCGGCGGATAGTTGCTGCCGGCCATCGGCAGCGCCACCGCGAAGCTCGCCCCACCCACGCCGAGGAACACGCCGAGCACCAGCAGCAAGGTGTACGACGGCACGAACGGCAACAACGGCAGCACGATCGTCGGCACCGCCGACAGCAATACGCCCATCAGCGCGATGCGCTTGCCATGCGCGGATTGATAGAGATTACCGAGCGTCACGCGCAGGATCGCTGCCGACAGCACCGGCACGGCGACCAGCAAACCTTGCTGCGCAGGCGTCATTGCAACGCTCTTGCTGATGAACGGCGCGAGCGGCCCGTACAACACCCAAACGGTGAAGCCGGTGTCGAAATAGAGAAAACACGCCACTAGTGCGCGCCAGTCCCCACTCTTTAGGGAGCTCATCACGTTTTTCATTCGGCATCCTCAAATATGCTGATTGTTTGCTAACCTGGTGCGCGGCGCTGGTACTTTGCGCTGAATCACTGCGCACCGGAACGGTCACGATGTTGAATACCGGTCTGAACATGCAACCTTCATGCCATCCGGACTCTGCTTCTGAAGCTTGACTGCGTACTCGTTGAAACTGTGATGCCGCGACCGTGCCGGCCGCTTCAAAAATCAATAAACGTCGCGTGCATAGCGCTTTTCTTGCGCTAAACGCCCCACATACTCGGCGGCTTTTTCTTCGCTCATGCCACCGTGCTGAGCAACCACATGCCTGAGCGTCGCGTCGACGTCTCTGGCCATCCGGTTTGCGTCGCCGCAAACGTAGAAATGCGCACCTTCTTCGAGCCATGCCCACACTTGCGCACCCTGCTCGCGCATGCGGTCCTGCACATAGATCTTTTCCGTTTGATCGCGCGAGAAAGCGACGTCGAGCCGGGTCAGCACACCGCTGTCACGCATCGCTTCCAGTTCGTCGCGATAGTAGAAATCGGTGGCCGCATGTTGCTCGCCGAAGAACAGCCAATTGCGCCCCTTGTCACCGCGTGCACGCCGCTCGTGCAGAAAGCCGCGAAACGGTGCAACGCCGGTTCCCGGACCGACCATGATGATCGGTGTGTCAGAACTATGAGGAGGCCGAAAGTGTGCGGATTTCTGCACGAATACCGGCACATTCACGTCGCCGGCGCGATCGGCGAGGAACGTCGACGACACGCCCTTGCGATGGCGGCGGCCATTGCTATAGCGAACCGCGGCAACCGTCAGATGAACTTCGCCAGGATGTGCTTTCGGACTCGACGCAATCGAATACAAACGCGGCTGCAGGCGCTTGAGCATGCCGGTCAATTCGGTGGCCGTCAGGTCCACGGGAAATTCGTGGAGTACGTCGGCGAGTTGTTGGCCCCACAACCATTGTTTGAGATCGGATTTGCGTGCCGGCGTCAACAGATCGCGCAATGCGCCGTTGCTGCTTCGGGCAGCGATGAATGCCAGTGAGTCAGGGCTGGGGCGCGCGATTTCGTAGTGCTTGGCGAGCGCGTCGGCGAGGCGCATGTCGCCCACACCGGACACATTGACCGCGGCGTCGGCGCTCAGGCCGCTCAGGCTGATCAATTCGTCTACCAGTTGAGGACAATTGCTCGGCCATACGCCCAGCGCATCGCCGGCTTCGTATTCGAGACCCGAGTCGCCCGTGCTCAAGGAGAAGTAGCGCGTATCCTTGGCTGCGCCCTGCTTATTTAGTTGCAGATTCCTGACGAGCCGCGAGGCAGCCGGACGCGTTTTGGTCGGTACGGCGCCGGGCACCACGGCATTGATCATGCCGCCCGGCGGCACTGCGTGCAGCGCCGCATCTTCTTCCTTGATGCGCAGGATGATGCTTTCGAGCCACGCGTCGGCATTCTCCTGATACTCGCTGTCGCAGTCGACGCGATCCATCAGACGCAGCGCGCCTTGCGCGGCGAGACGCTCATCCAGACGACGCCCGTGGCCGCAAAATTGATCGTAGTTGCGATCGCCCAGCGCGAGCACCGCGTAGCGCAGACCATCGAGACGAGGCGCCGCGTCGCTGGCCAGTTGGGACCAGAAACCTTGCGCGTTATCGGGCGGATCGCCGTCGCCGAAGGTGCTCGACATCAGCAGCACGTATTGCGCTTTAGCGAGCGCAGACACCTGGTAGTCCGCCATACACGACGTGCGGATTTCGAAGCCCGACTCCATCAGACGCGTGGCATAACGCTCGGTCAGCGATTCCGTGTTGCCGGTTTGCGAGGCCCACAGCAAGGTCACTTTGGGCCGCACGCGCAAGATGCGCACACTGGACGCATGCGCCGCTTCAGAATGCGGTGCGGCAAGCGCACCTGCCGGCGCGGCCGCATGGGTTCCGCTGCGGCTATAGAGTCCGGCCAGCAAACCGTCCACATACAAGCGGTTCACCGGATCGAACGGCGCGCCTGCCGGAAGGACCGGCACGCTGTCGATGCCCTGTCCTTCGGCCGAACGCAGGCCACTGACGAAACCGGCAAGATACGCCCGCTCGGTTTCCGTGAACGAAGGCGCGAGTGTCTGCGGAAGCTGCAACAGGCTAGTCAATGCATTGATGCGGGGCATTTCCAGTTCCTCGGTGTTCGCCGATATAGCACTTGCTGTCGCCGGGTCGACTGCAGCGGCAGGCGCATCGATGAGCGTCTCGTCATCCGCATTCGAAACCGGCTCGATGACGTCGAGCGCAACCGGGCTCAGCGCGACCGCACAGAACTTGAGTTCGGGTTGCTGCGAGATCGGATCGATTGCATCGCTGGTGACGGCGTTGATGCACAGGTCGTCGCCGAAGACGTCGTTCCAGTGCATCGGCGCGAAGCAGTTCCCTGCTTGCACGCGCTCCGTGACGACCGCCGGCAACACGGCACGTCCGCGGCGCGAACGGATTTCAACCGGATCTTTTGCCTTGATGCCAAGCGTGGCAGCGTCTTCGGGATGAATCTCGACGAACGGGCCCGGGTTCAGCTTGTTGAGCATCGCGACCTTGCCGGTCTTGGTCATGGTGTGCCATTGATGCTGCAAGCGGCCCGTGTTTAACACGATCGGAAATTCCCGATCGGGCAATTCGGCCGGGGCTGCAAAGGCGCGGGCAAAGAACACCGCTTTGCCGCTTGCGGTCGGGAACACGAGCCGCGGAAGGCTGCCGTCGGGCCGTTCCTTCAGCGTCTGGCTGACGCCGTCGTTGATGTAGCGAATGGGATTGCGGTCTGCTGCGCCGTCGGAAGCAAGCGGCCATTGCAGCGGTGTTTCCATCAGACGGCGATAGCTCGCGCCGCGCAGGTCGTAACCCGTTTTCGGATTCGATGCACGGGTGATCTCTGCGAACACTTCCTCGGCGCTCGCATAGGCAAACGCATCGGCGAAACCCATTTCACACGCGACACGCGCGATGATCTGCCAATCCGCCAACGCAGCGCCCGGCGGTTCGATGCCCTTTCGCATCAGCGTCAGGTTGCGCTCGGAGTTGATCATCACACCTTCAGCTTCGGCCCACAGCGCGCCGGGCAACAGCACATCGGCGTAACGGTTGGTCTCGGTGTCAAGGAAGGCATCCTGTGAAATCACGAGCTCGGCCGCGCGCAAACCAGCGATCGCGTTCTGACGGTTCGCAACGCTCGCCACCGGATTCGTGCAGATGATCCAGCACGCCTTGATCTCGCCCGCAGCCATGCGAGTGAACATATCGATCGTGCCATTGCCCACTTCAGTCTTCAGCGTACCCTTCGGAATGCCCCACAGATCTTCGATAAACACGCGGTCTTCTTCGACCAGCACGGAACGTTGCCCCGGCAAACCGGGCCCCATGTACCCCATTTCTCGGCCGCCCATCGCATTGGGCTGCCCGGTCAGCGAGAACGGTCCACTGCCACGGCGGCAGATCTTGCCCGTCGCCAGATGCAGATTGCAGATCGCATTCGTGTGCCACGTGCCATGCGTGCTTTGATTCAGGCCCATGGTCCAACAACTGATCCACTCCGGCGCGGCGCCGATCATTTGCGCGGCCTGACGGATGTTTTCTACAGAAAGACCGGTAATCGCCGACACATTTTCCGGCGTGTAGTCCGCGAGGAAAACGGGCATTCCGTCCCAGCCTTCGGTGAAGTCCGCAATAAAAGCCGCATCCGTGTGGCCGTTTTCATGCAGCAAATGCAGCAAGCCGTTCAGCAACGCCAGATCGGTGCCCGGCTTGATCTGCAGAAAGAGATCGGCCTTGTCCGCCGTCGTATTGCGGCGCGGATCGACCACAATCAGTTTCGCACCCGCCTTCACGCGATCCATTATCCGCAGGAACAGAATCGGGTGACAGTCGGCCATATTCGCGCCGATCACGAAGAACAGGTCGGCATGATCGATGTCTTCGTACGATCCCGGCGGGCCGTCCGCGCCGAGCGAAAGCTTGTAGCCGCTGCCTGCGCTCGCCATACACAGACGCGAATTCGATTCGATGTTGTTGGTGCCAACAAAGCCCTTGGCGAGCTTGTTGACGAGGTACTGCGCCTCGACCGACATCTGTCCCGATACGTAGAACGAAAGCGCGTCCGGTCCGTGTTCGTCGAGCAGGCCGCGCAAACGCGCCGCCGTGGTGCTGATCGCCTGCGCCATCGGCAGCGGCGTCGGATCCTGGTCGCGTGCATGACGCACGAACGCGCCTTCCAGACGGCCCGACTTGCGCAACGCGACGTGCGCCGACTGGCCCTTCGTGCAGAGCCGTCCGAAATTGGCCGGATGCTCTTTATCGCCGGAGATCTTGACGACCTGCCCGTCCTCGACGTGCAGCACCATTCCGCAGCCAACGCCGCAGTAGGGGCACACGGTTTTTACGCTAGTGGAGGACATGGCAAGCGACGTCGTTCGAGAAGAGAAGGTTGACAAAAAATCAGTGACTCACACCGCGACCCACACCTGCCCGTTTTCCACCCGTGCGTTGAACGCGCTGACGGAATACGCCGGTGTTTCGAGGCACTCGCCGGTGCGCAGATCGAAGTGATGCTTGTAGATCGGCGAAGCGACGACGAGGCGCTCGCCGAGATTGCCGATCAGCCCACGCGAGAGCACAGCCGCCTGCGAGCCCGGATCGTAGTTTTCGATCGCATACACGACGGTGTCCGCGTCGCCGTTGCTCACATGAAACACCGCCACCTGTTCGCCGTTGACGAGTGCGCACACGCCCGTGTTGGGGACGATCTCGTCGAGCGGGCAAATCGGCGTCCAGGCAAGCGGAAGGCGGTCAAGGTTCATGGCGGAAGTCCTCGGTGAATAACGCGAAAAAAGAATCAAACGGTTTCGGCAACCACAGGAATCGAAGCGAGCTTCGATCGGCGCTCGACCACCGTCGCGGGCCGGATCTGACCGCGCTCCTCGACGAAGGCGACATTGCTGTCCGGCTCGCCGCTGTTGACGAAGTGACGGAAGCGCTTGCGCGTTTCAGGATCGGTGACGGCCTTCTTCCATTCGCATTCGTAGGTGTCGACCACGTGCTGCATTTCCGCTTCGAGTTCCGCGGCCACACCCAGGTGATCGTTCACGACCACATCGATCAGATAGTCGAGCCCGCCTTCGAGGTTGTCGCGCCATACGCTGGTGCGTTGCAGACGGTCCGCGGTGCGCACGTAGAACATCAGGAAGCGGTCGATGTAGCGCACCAGCGTTTCCTTATCGAGGTCCGAGGCAAGCAGTTCGGCATGGCGGGGCTTCATCCCGCCGTTGCCGCACACGTAGAGGTTCCAGCCCTTCTCGGTGGCGATGATGCCGACGTCCTTGCCCTGTGCCTCCGCGCATTCGCGAGTGCAGCCGGATACGCCGAACTTGATCTTGTGCGGTGTGCGCAGGCCTTTGTAGCGATTCTCGAGTTCAACCGCGAGGCCCACCGAATCGCCGACACCGTAACGGCACCACGTCGAGCCGACGCACGACTTAACGGTGCGCAGCGATTTGCCGTACGCATGGCCCGATTCGAAACCGGCCGCAATCAATTCTTCCCAGATGAACGGCAGTTGTTCGACGCGAGCACCGAACAGATCGACTCGCTGACCGCCGGTGATCTTGGTGTAGAGGCCGTACTTCTTCGCCACCTGGCCGACGGCGATCAATCCGTCCGGCGTCACTTCGCCGCCGGCCATACGCGGCACGACCGAATAGGTGCCGTCGCGCTGGATGTTGGCGAGGTAGTAATCGTTAGTGTCCTGCAGCGCCGCGTGCTCCTTCTTCAGCACGAATTCGTTCCAGCACGACGCAAGAATGCTTGCCACCGCCGGTTTGCAGATATCGCAGCCGAGGCCGTGGCCATGCTTCGACAGCAACTCGCCGAAGCTGCGCACGCCCTCCACGCGCACGAGGTGATACAACTCCTGGCGCGAATACGGGAAGTGCTCGCACACGTGGTTGTTGACCGCGAGGCCCTGCTTTTTCATCTCGGCCTTCATCACCTGCGTGACGAGCGGCACGCAGCCGCCGCACGACGTGCCGGCCTGGGTCGCGCACTTCAAGGCGCCGATGTCGGTCGCGCCCGCGCACACGGCGGCACAGAGGTCACCCTTCGAGACGTTGTTGCACGAACAGATTTGCGCGCCGGCGGGCAATGCCTCGACGCCGAGCGCCGGTTTCGCCTGACCGTCGGACGACGGCAGGATCAGGAATTCGGGCGACGCCGGCAACTCGATCCGGTTCAGCATCATCTGCAGCAGCGTGCCGTATTCGCTCGCATCGCCGACCATCACGCCGCCGAGCAGATACTTGCCGCATTCGGACACGACCAGCTTCTTGTAGACCTGCTTGCGTTCGTCGCTGAACTGATAGGCGCGGCTGCCTGGCGTGCTGCCATGCGCGTCGCCGATGCTCGCGACGTCCACGCCCATCAGCTTCAACTTGGTGCTCATGTCGGCACCGGCGAATTCCGCCGAGTCGCCGTGCAGTTGCTTCGCCACCGCGCGTGCCATCTCGTAGCCGGGCGCGACGAGGCCGAACAGCTTGCCCTCCCACAGCGCGCACTCGCCGATCGCGTAGATGTGCGAGTCGCTGGTGCGGCACGCGTTGTCGATCACGATGCCGCCGCGTTCGCCGAGCGCAAGGCCGCTTTGACGCGCGAGGTCGTCACGCGGACGAATGCCCGCAGAGAACACGATCATGTCGGTGTCGAGGTGACTGCCGTCCGCGAATTGCATGCGATGCGTGCCCGTCTCGCCATCGACAATCGCCGAGGTGTTCTTCTGCGTGTGCACCGTCACACCCAGCTCTTCGATCTTGGCGCGCAGCACGCGGCCGCCGCCTTCGTCGACTTGCACCGCCATCAGGCGCGGTGCGAACTCGACCACGTGCGTTTCGAGCCCCATGTCGCGCAACGCCTTCGCGCATTCGAGACCGAGCAGGCCGCCGCCGACCACCGTACCGGTCTTCGAACGGGCACCGCATTCCTGCATCGCTTCGAGGTCGTCAATGGTGCGGTAGACAAAGCAGTCCGCGCGTTCGCGGCCTTGCACGGGCGGCACGAATGGATAGGAACCCGTAGCGAACACCAGCTTGTCGTACGGCAAGGTTTCACCGGTCGATACCGTTACGGTGCGCGCGTCGCGATCGATCGCCACGGCTTTTGCATTGAGCTTCAGCAAGACGTTCTGGCGCTCGAAGAAACCCGGCTCGACGAGCGACAGATCGTCCGCCGTCTTACCCGCGAAGAATTCGGACAGGTGCACGCGGTCGTACGCCGGGCGTGATTCCTCGCACAGCACGGTGATGTCGAGCCCATGCGCCGCGTCTTGCGCCAGGCATTCGACCAGTTTGTGGCCGACCATCCCGTGACCGATAACGATGATTTTCATGACCGCGGCTTCCTCAATGTGCTGGGCTCGAATCGCTGCCGGCTGGCTGCTGCGCGAAAGCGATTCCGGAAATAAAAACGGCGTCCCGCGAACCCAGTCGATGACTGAGTTCGGGGGACGCCGTTGTCCTGACCTGTGCTGCGGCGAGTACTTTGTTGTTGCACTCGCGGCGGATCCACGTTGATCCGATGGCAAGGCTTAACGCAAAGGTTGTGCCAATTGAGTGAGATTCCCGCTGCAGCGCCGTGGAACGGGGATTTGCGGCATATGACACGGGTCTGCTGTCAGCAGGATGTGGGGCACGTCTTGATGCAGCGAGGCACAGGGATGGTGCGACGCAGCACCGTACGCGTGCGGGCAGTGTTTCGCGGCACTTAGCGACACTCACCGCGCACGATCTGACCGATCGGTATGGAAATATACCTACACAGGTTGTAGATCCGCTCTGTGTGCCGGCCGTTATGGAGCGATGGTGGCGAAGCCCAACCCGATGTTCTTGCAGATCAGACGCAGGATCGAGGACACGGCGTAGATGCGGCTGCCCGCTTCGCTATCCCGTGCGATTCGCGCTACCTCGTCCTCCCGAGCGGCAATTTGTTCGTAAGAAAGCCGTGCCAGATACCTTGCCGGAATGACCGAAGAAAACAGAATAGTGAGCTTCGATTCTGTCGGGACTTCAAATTGCTCAATACAGGCGCGAGTCGTTACGCTCCGGATTCAATCATCATTTCGTCAAGCCCGTGCCGATGCCGGTGATCCTCGCGGCGCTGACCGGGCGTGGCCGGCGTTAATCGCCAAAGCCCAATTCAGCGTCGACCGTTTGCCCGACGCGCAGCCACGCTCCGGCCCCGCGCGCGACGAGCGCGTTGTTGCCGAATGTCACCGCACCATCCCGCTGCGGATTCGCCCGGTAGACGCTCATCGTGTCGGTCGGCTCGTTCGGCCAATCGGGATCGCGCGCGCCCTTCGCCTGATCGATAGTCGGCATCGGACAGCGCGAGCATGGCTTGACCAGTTGCAGTTGCACGGCCTCCTCCTCTGCGCCGTCGACACTCAGACTCTCGACATAATCCTCTTCGTACGCATCGAGTCCCGTCAGCACGACGTTGGGGCGAAACCGGTCCATCGGAATCGACGGCGCGCCTTTACTGTTCAGGCGCACGTTCAGATCGTCGAGTGAGGCCTGGCCGATCACCAGCAGCGGAAAACCATCGGCGAAATACGTGGTGGCCCCGGGGACGCTAGCGGTGTAGTCCGGATCGACCTGCCGTTCGCGTTCGGGATCGAAGCGCAGAAGCCGCGACGGCACGCCGAGAAACGCTGAAAACCACGCTGCGCTCTCTTCTCCGGTGTCGAGTCCATAGGCCGCGTCGCCCCAGACCACGGTTTGCACCTTCTGCGGAGCGCTCAGCCCGGCGGCGTCGAGCGGCGTGCGCAGCTCGCTCATGCCCGGCGCGCGGATCACGAGTTCATGTTCGCCGAGCTCGACCCTGATCAGCGCCATGCGCGGATACGCGCGCTGTGTGAGCATTGCGCCGCTCGGGTCGGTGACCATCCAGCATCGATCGTATTCGAGGCCGGTGGCGAGCAGGCGTGCTTCGTTCAACGCAATGCCGGCGCAGGATTTGATCGGATAGACGAAAAGCTCGCTGATGGTAGGCATAGTGTGAGTGGTGTGGGAAACACGCGCTTTTTGTGTTGAACTCCGATTGTAAAGCGCCGGCGCGTGTTGCCGGATATCGGTTGCGCCGAACTTGAGCGGCGTATTGAGCTTCGTATTGAGCGGCCCGCCCCGGAACGCCTGCTGCGCAAGAGTTTGCGCCGCGCGAGCGCGAATCCGGCGGGATTCGACGCGCTGCCTGAAACCGGCCGGGCGATGCGGCCGTTTCTTCCGACAGCGCTTGGACGTAAAATCCACAATCGAACCGCTCGGGCAAAGACAGAGCCGGCGCCGGGCACACTCCGGCGCGTCACTGGATTCAACGTGTAGAAGCATCCCTACCATAAACGAAACAGGAAATTCATTATGCTGAGCAAACCCGTGTTGACCGTTGCCGAAACGACCCGAATCCTCGAAGCCGCTCGCGCGGAGGCCGAGAAGAACCAGTGGGCCGTTGCCATCGTGGTGGTCGACGACGGCGGCCATCAACTCGGCATGCTGCGTCTGGACGGCAGCGCGCCGGCCAGCGCGTACATCGCGACGGAAAAAGCCCGCACTTCGGCGATCGGCCGCCGCGAAACCAAGGTATATGAAGACATGATCAACAATGGCCGCACGGCATTCCTGAGCGCACCGCTGCAAGGCACGCTGGAAGGCGGCGTGCCGGTGATCGTCGACGGCCAGGTGGTCGGCGCGGTCGGCGTGTCGGGCGTCAAGTCGGATCAGGACGCACAAATCGCCAAGGCGGGTATTCAGGCAATCGCCGCTTAAGTCCGGAGCCATTCGGAATCCGTTCAAAGCGGCGGCAATAAAAACGAAGCACAACACGGACCGATGCCCCCTCATCGGTCCCATTCAAGGATGGAGCAGTCGATGACTCAGATGAACACGCGCGGTGGACTGCAAGTCGCCGCCAACCTCGACCAGTTCGTCGAAACCGAAGCCCTGCCCGGCACCGGAATCGACAGCGCCGCATTCTGGTCAAGTTTCGACGCCCTCGTGCATGAGCTGGCGCCGAAAAACCGTGCGCTGCTGGCCGAGCGCGACCGCCTGCAAACCGAACTCGATACATGGAATCGCGCCAATCCGGGTCCGGTGCGCGATCTGCGCGCGTACCGTGCCTTCCTCGAAGGCATCGGCTACATCGTGCCGTCGCCGGCAAGCGTCAAAGCCACGACCGACCACGTGGACACCGAAATCGCCGAACAGGCCGGCCCGCAGCTCGTCGTGCCGCTGTCGAATCAGCGCTATGCGCTGAACGCGGCCAACGCACGCTGGGGCAGCCTGTACGACGCGCTGTACGGCACCGATGCGATCCCCGAGACCAACGGCGCAGAAAAGCAGAAGGCCTTCAACCCGGTGCGTGGCGCCGCGGTGATCGCTTATGCCCGCAAGTTTCTCGACCAGGCCGCCCCGCTCGCGAACGGCTCGCACGTCGACGCCACGCTGTATAGCGTCGAAGGCGGCAAGCTCGTCGTCACGCTGAAAAGCGGCAAGACCGAACTGAAAACGCCGGCGCAGTTCATCGGCTATCAGGGCGACGCGAGCGCACCGTCCGCCGTGCTGTTGAAGCACAACGGCCTGCACTTCGAAATCCAGATCGACGCGAACGATTCGATCGGCAAGACCGATTCGGCGCACGTGAAGGATGTGCTGGTCGAAGCCGCGGTGAGTACGATCATCGACTGCGAAGACTCGGTTGCAGCAGTGGATGCGGACGACAAGGTCCAGCTCTATCGCAACTGGCTCGGCCTGATGAACGGCACCCTGACGGAAGAAGTCACGAAGGGCGGCAAGACCTTCACGCGCAGTCTGAACACCGATCGCGTGTACACCGCCGCGAACGGCACGGCGCCGATCGTGCTGCATGGCCGCTCGCTGCTGTTTATCCGCAACGTCGGTCATTTGATGACGAATCCGGCCGTGCTGACGAAAGACGGCAAGGAGATTCCGGAAGGCATTCTCGATGGTGTCATCACCACGCTGTGCGCGCTGCACGACCGCAAGCACAAGCTGAATTCGCGCACCGGTTCGATCTATATCGTGAAGCCGAAAATGCACGGCCCGGCCGAAGTCGCGTTCGCGAGCGAACTGTTCGCGCGCGTCGAAGACCTGTTCAAGCTGCCGCGCAACACGATCAAGATGGGCATCATGGACGAGGAGCGCCGCACCAGCGTCAACCTGCTCGCCTGTATCGGCGAAGCGTCCGAGCGTGTCGCGTTCATCAACACGGGCTTCCTCGACCGCACCGGCGACGAAATGCACACGGCGATGGAAGCCGGCCCGATGATGCGCAAGGGCGACATGAAGTCGAGCGCATGGATTGCCGCGTACGAGCGCAGCAACGTGCTGGTCGGTTTGAGCGCGGGCCTGCGTGGCCGCTCGCAGATCGGCAAGGGCATGTGGGCCATGCCGGACCTGATGCACGCCATGCTCGAACAGAAGATCGCGCATCCGAAGGCCGGTGCGAACACCGCATGGGTGCCCTCGCCGACCGCCGCGACGCTGCATGCGCTGCACTATCACCAGGTCGACGTGCAGGCGGTTCAGCAGGAACTCGAACGCACGGACTACGCGAAGGTTCGCGACGAACTGCTCGACGGCCTGCTGACGATCCCGGTCGTCGCCGAAGCGAAGTGGAACGCGGACGAGATCCGCAGCGAAGTCGAGAACAACGTGCAAGGCATTCTCGGCTACGTGGTGCGCTGGGTCGATCAGGGCGTGGGCTGCTCGAAGGTGCCGGACATTCACAACGTCGGTCTGATGGAAGACCGCGCCACGCTGCGCATCTCCAGCCAGCACATTGCGAACTGGCTGCATCACGGTGTGGTCACGCGCGAGCTGGTCGAAGAGACCTTCAAGCGCATGGCGAAGGTGGTCGACGAGCAGAACGCGGGCGATCCGCACTACCAGCCGATGGCGCCGGGCTTCGACACGCTGGCGTTCAAGGCCGCGCAGGCACTGGTGTTCGAAGGACGTGAACAACCGAGCGGCTACACGGAACCGTTGCTGCATAAGTTCCGGCTGGAAGTGAAGAAGGCGCAGTAAAGGCTTTTTTGGGCAGTGGCCCAGGCATAAGGCTCGATCTTTCGGGCCCGCCTGAGTCTTGAATCTCAGCCCCAAACCAGGCCAGATAGAAAGACGGGCGCCGCATCATGCGGCGCCCGTTTTAATTTGCGCGGTAGTACTGCGCGTTGCTTCTGCGTGAAGCGTGAAAGGTCTCCTACACGTTAAGCTGCTTCAGCCGTGTACTGCGCCGGCACGCTGGCCTGCATATTCGCCTGCATATAGGTTTGCAAATACGCTTCGAATTCCGCCTTCACTTCCGGATGACGCAGCGCGAATTCCACCGTCGCCTTCAGATAGCCCAACTTGCTGCCGCAATCGAAGCGTGTGCCGAAGTAGCGGTACGCGAGCACCTGTTCTTCGGTCAGCAGCGATTGCACCGCGTCGGTCAATTGCAGCTCACCGCCCGCGCCCGGCTTGAGCGCGCGGATATGCTTGAAGATGGTCGGCATCAACACGTAGCGGCCCACCACGCCGAGGTTCGACGGGGCCTTGTCCGGCGCCGGCTTTTCGACGATGCCTGACAGCTTGATCACATTGTCTTCCCACTCGCGGCCATCCACGACGCCGTACGAACGGCTGTCTTCGCGCGCGATGGTTTCGACGCCGATCACCGAGCTGTGATAGTGGTTGAAGGTGTCGACGAGTTGGCTCATCACCGGCTTCGAGCTATGCAGCAAGTCGTCCGCCAGAATCACGGCGAACGGGCTGTCGCCCACCAGTTTCTCGGCGCACAGCACCGCATGACCCAGACCGAGGGCTTCGGCCTGACGCACATAGAAGCAGTCGACGTTAGCCGGCTTGATGCTGCGCACGAGGTCGAGCAGCTTCTGCTTGTTGCGTGCCTCGAGTTCCGCTTCGATCTCGTAGGACTTGTCGAAATGATCTTCGATAGCGCGCTTGCTGCGGCCCGTCACGAAGATCATCTCGGTGATGCCGGCGGCAATCGCTTCCTCAACCGCGTATTGAATCAGCGGCTTGTCGACGATCGGCAGCATTTCCTTGGGGCTTGCTTTGGTAGCCGGCAAAAAGCGTGTCCCGAGGCCCGCTACGGGAAACACGGCTTTGGTGACTTTCAGCATGGTTGGCATTCCCACATCGGTTAGAAATTAGTGTGTTCGCGGGCCTCGCGGCCACTCGATGTCGCCGAAAAGACTAACAAAAAAATTAATCCATTTCGTGCGTTAATTTTTCTCGATTCGAATAAATAATTCGATTGGCTTTCGATATTCCGGATCGTGACATGCATCAGGAAACAATTACGTACCGGCAACGAATTATTTTCTGAAATTCCGAAAATTTTACGTATCCGGCGAAGCGGATCGCAGGTCACCTCGCGCGCGTCCGGGGGCGCATGGTGGATGCACGACGGCGCTCCCGGACACAGATCATTCGTTCTCGTCGAGCTGGGGCAGCTTGCCCGGGTTCATCCGAAAACGGCGGATCGGTTCGTTGCGCAGCGCCTCCCGGTAGGCGGAGGCGGCGACAAGGATCAGCAGCACGGCAATGCCGGCGAGTAAATGCAGGTTCATGACTTCACCTCTGGTCAAGAGAATCCGTGCCTTAAATTAGCACAACAAAACCGGCAAATAATTCGATGTAGCAAGTACTTATACGGAATTACACTTCGTCACAAAATCGCCATTTAATTCGATTTCCCACGCAATTTTTTATCGATTTTTTACCTCCGTGGTGCACTAGCATGTGATGCACCGCGGGCGCGCACGGCGTGCCCGGGGGATAAGCTTTTTCTTCCTTCAGATTAAGGACCGCGCATGAGCGACTCAGCACTGGATGCCGCCGGCTCATCCCTGCCCCTTTCCCCGTCACGAAAGGCCGCCGCGCCGCGCGCGCAGAGCGAAGCGCGCGCCGAGAGCGCCGGCAAGGAACATGTAATCGACGCCATGCGGGGCTTCGCCGCGCTTCTGGTCGCCTATTTTCATTGCCGCCAGGTCGAATGGGTGGGCATGCAGACCTTTCACCAGAGCGTCGGCCATTCTTTCAGTCTGAGTACGATCGCCGCCTACCTGACCTTCCCGATTGCGTGGGGTTCGGCCGGCGTGCCGATTTTCTTCGTGATCAGCGGCTACTGCATTCATCGCGGCGGCGCGCTACGTCTGGCAAAAAATCCCGACTACCGGCTCGACACCGGCAATTTCTGGATCCGCCGTTTTGCGCGTATTTATCCGGTATTGCTGGCGGCGCTCGTGCTGACTTTTGCGCTCGACTGGGCCAGCTTGCAGTTGCCGCCGGTCAACCACAAGATCCGCGAGATCGGCCTGCAGGCATTCCTCGTCAACCTGTTTTCGCTGCAAGGCGTGGCCGGCAAGACGTTTGGGTCGAACGGCGCGCTCTGGACGCTATCGCTCGAAGTGCAGTTCTACGCGATCTATCCGCTGCTGTTCGCGCTGCGCCGGCGTCTGGGCATGACTTCCGTGCTGGCGATCGTCGCGGTCATTAACGTGGTGTCCGCCTATGTGCTCGAACGCCACGACATGCAGTTCTTCACGTCCTATTGGTTTTCGTGGACGCTCGGCGCGTGGATCGCCGACGCGAAGGCCCGTAGCGCGCCGGATGCGCGTTCGTCGGTCTGGCTCTACGCACTCGCCGCGGCGTTCATTGCGCTCGGCTGCGCGGCGTTTCATTTCGGCCAGTACGGCGCGTTCCAGCTCTGGGCCGTCGGTTTCGCGTTCTACCTGTACAAGGCACTGGAACGCCGCAATGCCGATACCCCGGGCGTGCGCCTCCTGTCACGGTTCGGCGATTTCAGCTTCTCGCTGTATCTGATCCATCTGCCCATCTTCGTGCTGCTGTCGTCGATCCTGTTCCGCTCGTCGCTGCAGATGTCGATCTGGCCGTCGTTCGGCTACATGCTGGTGGCCGTGCCGGTGGCCTACGTGTTCTACCGGCTGGTCGAACTGCCGGCGATGAAGTGGTCCGCGAGTTTCAAACCGAAGAATGTAGTGAAGCCAGCCTGAGAGCGATGCAGTAGAAAGATCGGAGAAACACAATGTTCACTTCAGAAACAGGTTTCTCCTTCGACAATGCGAGCAAGCCTTGCCGCCGGGATCACGTTGTACAACCCAGTTGCATAGGTGGTGTGTAGCGCGAAAAAAACGGAGCGGAAGTCCTCAGGACTTTCGCTCCGCTGCGCTAACGACAGAAACCGGCCGAGTCCCTGCCTACCCCCGCGTTAAATCACTTCGCACGTTCATCCGCTTAAGCGCCCGCACAAGCCCCTCAACGCCCCGCCACGCGCTTCAGAATCCGCTCGACACCTTCCACATACGTCGCCGTCCCGAACCGGCTCAACGCCGTCTGATAGCCATTTCTGACCAGCCTGTTACGCAGCTCGTCGTTCGAGCGCAACTCGGCGAGCGTATCGGCGAGACCATGCGCGTCGCCGGGGGTGCATAGCACGCCGTTCTCGTAATCGTCGATGATCTCCAGCACGCCGCCTGCGCGTGCCGCCACCACCGGCCGCTGCGCCAGCATCCCCTCGACGATCACGCGACCGAACGGCTCCGGCGTAATCGACGTATGGACGACCGCATCGACCGCGCACATGCAAGCCGGAATGTCGTGCTGGAAGCCGAGGAAATGCACCCGGCCACCGAGGTTATGCGCGGCGACGAAAGCATGCAGTTCGATCTCGTACGCGTCCTCGCCGAACAACGGCGCGCCCACCAGCACCGCATGCATCTGCGGATTGAGGACCATCGCTTCGAGCAACACGTGTTGGCCCTTCCAGCGCGCGAGGCGGCTGAACGAGCCGACCAGAAACGCATCCTGCGGCAGGTTCAGGCGCTGGCGCAACGTCGCTTGCGGGACCGTACGCAACGCGTCGAACGGCGCCGCGGAGATACCGTTGAACACCACGTCGATATGCTTTTTGTCGAAGTGCGTGAGTTCCGCGAAGGCGCGGGCGGAAGCCGCCGAATTGGCGATCACGTGCGTGAGGCCGAGGCGCGCGCACCACTTGATAATCGCCAGTTGCTTACCGCCAAAATGCTCGGGACTCACGATATCCCGCAGATGCCAGACCACCGGCCGCCTGGCAAGCTTGCCGGCAATCGCACCGATCACCATCGCGCGCTGCGTGTTCGCATAGATCACCTCGGCGTCGCGCGCGCGTTTCGCGGTGGCGCGCACGAGCGACATCAAGCCCTTGAGCGCCTGACCCTTCGGCAGCGAACCGCCCTGCTTACGCACATTGCGCAATGCGCCGGCATCCAGCACGTTGACAGTCACGCCAGCCTTCGCCAAAGCAGTGCGGAACGGGCCGTCGTCGAACAGTACGACTTCGATGCGCGAGCGCAAAGCTTTGACGATTTCCAGCAGCGATAACTCGGCGCCGCCGAGCACCCCACTCTGGTCGACCGCGAGGATGCGCGGTGCGTTGGCACCCGGCTCTGCTTTATACGGAACGTACGGCGGCAGCGTCGCCGAGCGCAATGCCGGCACCGAAGCCCGCACGTGGGCGAAGAAACGTTCGCGGAAATTCGCGGCCGAGAACTGCTCGGCGTTCGCGCGGCAATCCACTGGCGAAAAACGCTTCACGTGGCCGTCGAAACGCTCGACCGCCGCAATGATCGACTCGACGTTCTGCTCGTCGAAGAACATGCCGGTGGGCCGCGACTCGGACAGATCGCGCACGGTTTCAAGCGCCCCGCCCTTGCCGTAGGCGATCACCGGCGTGCCGCAGGCCTGCGCTTCGACCACTGAAATGCCGAAGTCTTCTTCCGCGGCGAACACGAAAGCTTTCGCGCGGCTCATCTTTTCCTTGAGCACCTTGAACGGCTGATAGCCCATGATCTCGACATTCGGCCCTGCCTTCGCGCGGATCTTCTGCATATCGGGGCCGTCGCCGATCACCACCAGCTTGCGCTCCGGCATCTGCGCGAACGCTTCGACGATCAGATCGATCTTCTTGTACGGCACCATCCGCGAGGCGGTCAGATAGAAATCATCCTTGTCGGTGCATAGCGCAAACGCTTCGACATCGACGGGCGGAAAGATCACCTGCGCTTCGCGCTGATAAACCTTCCTGATCCGCCGCGCGATGAAATCGGAGTTTGCAACAAAGCCGTCCACCGAGTTCGACGTGCGGATATCCCAGTTGCGGATGTAGTGCAGAATCAGCCGCGCCATCGCGGACTTCGGCCCGGCGGTCAGCTTCGACTGCTGCAGGTACTGATGCTGCAGATCCCATGCGTAGCGAATCGGCGAATGCACGTAGCTGATATGCACCTGATCGGGGCCGGTCAGAACGCCCTTCGCGACCGCGTGACTGCTGGAAATCACCACGTCGTAGGCCGACACGTCGAGCTGCTCGATCGCGAGCGGCATCAAGGGCAGATACGTGCGGTATTTGGTCCGTGCAAGCGGCAGTTTCTGGATGAACGAGGTGGTGACCGGCTTGCCACGCAGAAAGCTGCGGTCGTCGAGAAAATCGACGAGGCTGAACAGGTCCGCGTCCGGAAAGCACGCGACAATCTGTTCGAGCACCTTCTCGGCGCCCGCATAGGTGACGAGCCAGTCGTGCACGATCGCGACACGCACCGTCTTGTCGCTACGCAACGCCGAGCGGCGCGACGGCGCCTGAACACCGGGAACGGTGGTGAGTTCAGCCAGTGCGCTGCGCGTCGCGGGTTGCAGCACGGCTTCTTCAAGGACTTCGTGGTTCATGCGCTTTTCCTCGGATTCAGTCGCAACAGCAGTGAACGCGCAAGATCGCGCAAAGCGGGTGTCATCGTGATCGACCAGGCGACGTTCGCGCCAACCATCAACAGGCCGGCGACGATCGCCAAGGCGAGACTCGGCAGGAAGCTGGCAAGCCACAGGCTGGCCAGCAGAAAAGCGAGGTGGGCGAGCATGTCGAGCGCGATCTGGCGGGCGCGAATCGCCGACAGGCGCAGCAGCACCGCGTAATCGAACAGCGCCCGGCCGGCCACGGCCATCGCCGCGCCGGTCAAACCAAAATGCGTAATGCCGAGCCACAATGCCCCTGCAAACAAGGGCAATTCGAACAAACCGACCCGCGCGGCGGTGGCCGGGTTGACCTGTGACTGAATCAGAATCCGCGTGACGTTCGCCTGGCCGACGAGCCACACGGCAACGATCATGATCCGGCCCACCGGCGCGGCCACGGTGGCGATCTCATTGCCGACCCACAGATGCAGGAACGGTTCGAGCACCAGCATCGCGACCAACGCGACCGGCGTGAACACGCCGTTAAGGAATTCGAGCGATTGCTGCGTGATGGTGTCCGCATCCGCGCGGCCCACGGCTGAGAGGCGTGGAAACAACGTGCGCACCAGCGCGGTCGGCACGATATTCAGACGCGTCACGAGGTTCTGCGGCACCGTGTAGTAGGTGACGAAACGCGCGCCGAGACTCGTGCCGAGCATCACGCGGTCGAGCGATTCGGCGATCATGTTAGTGACGCTCGCAATCAGCATCCAGCCGCCGAAGTTGAAGAGCCCCTTTGCCACGCCGAGTTGCGGCGGCAGAACACTGCGGATGTCCAACACCTTCAGCGCGGAGCGGCCCAGCAGAATCGCTGCGAGAATCCGTGCGAACACCGCCGCGGCGAGTACGTTCTGCAAGGTCGCCCCCAGCCACAAAGCAGCGCCGAGCGGCAGCAACTGGAACAGGAAGGTGCCGATCGTCTGGTTGGTGTTGTAGACACCAAAGCGCTCCGCGCCGTTGATTGCACCGGCGAACACCCACGACACGTTGGCAATCGGAATCGCCACCGCGAGCCACGGCAGCGCCATATAGACCTCATGCTGCAACTCGGGCGACACCTTGGTGAAGTACGCGGTGTACAGAAACGCGCCGAAATAGATGATCAGGCCGCCGATCACACCCGTCGCGAGATTGAGCCACGTCGCGCTCCAGAACACGCGCGCGCTCTCGCCCTTGTCGCCCGAGGCGCGCGCCTTCGAGATGTGATTCTGCGCGGCCATGCTCATGCCAAGATCGAGAATCCCGAAGTAGCCGATCAGGGTCCACACGAGACTGATCACGCCGTAGCGCTCGACGCCGAGCAGCTTGATATACGACGGCACGGTCACGAGCGAGACGAAAGTCGGCAGCACCAACCCGAAGAAGTTGATCGCTACGTTCTTGAGAATGCCTTTGTCCATCGGATGCCTTGGGTTTGACTACATTTGCCTGGTATTGCGAAGAAAGCGGTCATGCCATGCGTTGTGTCATGGTTTCCAGCGATACATCATCACTTTCCCGCGCGCGTCTTCTTCGACGAACACGAGGTACTCGCCATTGCTGCGCTTCGCGGCGCTGATGCCGTTGGGCACATCGACCCAACCCGACGCGCTGCCCACTTCCGGGCCTGGACGGATCACGCCGATCTCCTTGCCGCTGTCCTTGTCCCACACGTGCACTGCGCCGACCGGCTCGACGCCGAATAGGTATTGCCCTTCAACGGTGAGGCCGATGATCGTGGCGATGGGTTTGGTTTGCGTCGTCCACGGCAGCGTGATCGAATAGCGCTGCACCGGATTGCCGCTCGACCATTTGTCGTAGCGCACCAGCACGCGGCCCACTTCTTTCCAGAAGCCGCGATCCACCGGCGTATCGGGCGTATAGCCGGTCACATACATCGTGTCGGTGTCGGGCTCGTAGATCGCGCGATGCAGTTCGGTGAACGGTTGCGGCACCGGGTACTGCGTCAGGTTCGAATACGAGTAGATCGGGTTGCCCTTCGCATCGAGTCCGCCGAAACGGAAGCGATAAATGCCCTTGTTATCGCGGGTGCGCCAGATGTCGCCTGCACTATCGACCCACCAGCCCCAGCCGCCCGCGAGCTTCGTGCCGCTCGTGTTGAGCGTGAATTCGTCCGTGTTGAACTTGCCGTCGCCGTTCACGTCGCGCCAGATCCAGTCGCCCCCCGGCGGCGCGTTCGGCACCTTGGAGACCGCGCGCTCACGCCCGGCGATGAAGCCCGAAGGAATCGCAGTCTCGCCGTCGTGCTGCGGATCGAAGCGATAGATCTTCAGGTGGTCCGCGTACATGTCGGTCAAGTACAGAAACGTGCGGCCCTTGAGCTTGCGAGCGATCGGCAAGCCGGGATATTGATCGGTGTGAAAGACCGGGTCGTCGGGATACTTGAAGCGGTTCGACAGAAAGCCCGCGTATTTCCAGTCCTGCCCCGCAGGCTTCGAGAGATCGAGTTCGAAGCGCTTGTTGCCGGTATAGACGCTGTCCGGACGCGACGGATCGATCCACGCGCCGTCGACGAACAACAAGCCTTGCACCTGCCAGTTCTGTTTGCCGTCCGGCGCGTAACTCTCGAGCGTGGCACCGAGGCCCGCGCCGATCGGTTCGTAGCGTGGTCCGATGCCGTTGGTCGACACATAGACGTTGCCGCGTGCATCCACGCCAACGCCGGTCAAACCGTTGAAGCGCTGCGGGCCTGGCTTGCCGGGCGTACCGCTGAAAATGCCACCGCGTTCACCGAGCGAGCCCGACTCCGCATAACGGCCGTTGCCCTTGCTGAAAAACAGCACCTGTTGGCGCGGACCGTTGTCCGCGATCAGAACGCGGCCCTGTGCATCCAAAGCGATATCGACCGCGACCGTATCGGCGGGCAACGTGAATGTTTCGTCGATGCGCTTGCCCGCGGCGGTGTAGTGCTCCACTTGCGGCGCCTTATCGTTGCGCGTGCCGCTCAACACCCAGAGCGTGCCGTCGGGGGCTAGCGCGATACGGCCCGGCTCGTGCACGGTCCAGGTTGTTTTCTGCTGCATCGATTCCGCGTCATACACTTCGATGCGATCGCGCGCCGTGTTCGCCGCGTAAAGCGTGGTGTCATTCGCCGCCATGCCGCCGATTTCGGCACTCGTGCCGGTCGGCACTTCGTTCATCATCAAAAAGCCCGCTGCGAGTTGCGCATGCGGGTCAGCGCTTTTCGCGGCCGGCTGGAACGGCGCGGCGCGCTTCGGATCGGCGATCTGCCGACGCGAAATGCCGAACCACTGTTTGCCCTTTTCCGGCCACACGCCCTGCTCGACCAGACGTCCTTTCTCGTTGCCGACTTCGATCGCCACGAAGGCGTACTTGCGATTCACCGCGATCGCGCTGCCGCCGCCGTTGCCCCAACCATGCGTGCCGCCCGCGAAGCCGAGCATCTTGCCGTTCTGGTAGACGCTCGCTTCGGCGCCGCTTTCGTCCCACGGCGCGTTCGTATAGACCTTGCCGTCAGGCGCGACCGCAATCGCGGTGATGTTGATCTGCGTCCACGTGCCATCGCCGAAACCGAAGGTGTTACCGATCCAGGAATTTTTCGCGTTCAACACGGTTTCCGCGGATGCCGTGAAGCTGACCGACGCCGCCGTCATTCCGGCCGCATAGGCAAACACAGCAATCCAGGTTTTGAACGTGAAACGGGCCAAAGTTATTCCTCCAATCAGGGCCGTGCCGCGATCAGGCAACGGGCCCGCGCGGATGCAAAATCCAATGAGATGACGGCTGAGGCCGCTAGCAGCGACGCAAGAACACGAGACTGATTCCCGCAAGACACGACGTATAAGAAGGGGCTTAGTAATCAGGCTCATCACAGCGCCCACGGTCCAACGCGAACCCGATCGAATACGAGCAGTCGGCGCGTGACGCACGCGCCATCCCCGGCCACCCGTCCACACGGCTCACATTACGCGGAAAGAATGCCGCGACGAAAATCGAAAATAATTCAAAAATATTCGGCGCTTTAAGCATCGTGAAAGAAAATGATTTAAAAATCGATTAAATGAAAATGGACGTGAACGCCTGCGTCCCGCAGTGCCCTTGCGCCCCATCCTTACCGATGTAGCCTGATTCCGGCTGCACTTCTTACGGATTGCGACAGCCACAAGGCACAAGCATAAAAATCTATTGCGAATGGATAACGAAACACCCTGTTGCAATCTGATTCATTTATCTATTTCATTCCCGTTTTTTCATCAATTTATTTTCCCTAGAATCGAATGCACTTCCGTTGCGACGCGAAGCGAGCGCGCCCTTGCCCTCAAGCCCTGTTCCTGACTTGAGAAGACTTGCGCGATCCTTCGCCCGGCCCATCCGCTTCACACCATGGACGGTTCATGACTGCTAGCGCACTGCCCTTAGCGCCTTCTCACTCTCGCCGCATCGTGCAGCTCGACGGTTTGCGCGCCATCGCTGTGCTCGCGGTATTCGCCCAGCACGCCTTGAAAGCGCCGCTGTGGATGGGCGTCGATCTGTTTTTTGTTTTGAGCGGTTTCCTGATTACCGGCATCCTGCTCGAACGAAAGGCGCGTCAGCAGTCGTATTTCGGCTATTTCTATGCACGCCGGGCGCGGCGCATCCTGCCGCCTTATCTGCTGCTGATGGCGGTGTCGTCGATTCTGTTCGGCTTCGGCTGGGCGCAGCACTGGCAGTGGTATGCGTTCTTCGCGACCAATATCGGCGACGCGCTCAATCAAAGCGGTCACGACAGCCTGAATGTGCTGTGGTCACTGGCGGTCGAAGAGCAGTTCTATATCTTCTGGCCGTTCGTGATCCTGCTGCTGCCCGAGCGCGTGCTCGGCTACGCGGCGGCCGCGTTGATCGTGCTGGTGCCGGTGCTGCGCGCGGTCGCCACGCCCTGGTTCGATTCGTTCTGGCCGATCTATTACCTGACGCCGTTCCGCATGGACCTGTTGGCGGCCGGCGCGTTGCTCGCCGTCGCCGTACGGCGCGATCGCAATGCACTCGAACCGTTCAAGGGTCTCGCCGTGCTCGGCTTTTTTGCCGCGCTCGCGGTGCTGGCGTGGCTGCATCTGCACTATCCGCGGTTCCGGGCGGCCAATACGCCGCTGTCGAACGCCGCGCTCTACAGCGTTTCGTTGGTGCTTTGTACTTCGGTCGTGGTCATCGCCCTGCAAAGCAAGGGCATCGTCAAGCGGCTGCTGTGCAACCCCGTGCTGGTCTATATCGGCACGATCAGCTACACGATCTATCTGATTCACCTGAGCGTGCTGTACACGCTGTGGCCGCTGCATCTGAACCGCTATCTGACCGCGGCGCTCGCACTCGCGATCACCCTCGCCTACGCCAGCATCACGTGGTTCGCGTTCGAAAAACGCTTGATCTTCGGCTCGGCAGGCAAAGCCCATGCGCCCGCCGGCAGCGTGTCGGGGGGCGCATCGCAAGCGCCGCAAAGCCGCGCATGAGGCGCCGCGCGTGGTTCGCTGCGGGCGTGTCGGCCGCTGCGTCAGTGCTGGTTTCGCTGACACTGGATGCGCACGCCAGCGGACCGGCATCGCAGGTGCTGGTCGACGCCTACGGCGATTCGACCACGCTCGGCATTACGTGCAGCGAAGGCCACTGCGGACCGCAGGCGCAAAACGCCGTGTCGTATCTGCAGGACGAATTGCAGGCCAGGTACGGTCAACGGGTGCGCGTCACGAACTACGGCGTGGGCGGCACGATGGCCAGCCAACTGCGCGACGGCACCGGCAACCGCCGCGCCGGCCCGACCGCCGGCCTGCCGTGGCAGGAACGGCTCGCCGCTTCGCCCGCGCAGATCGTGTTGATCAACTACGGCATTAACGAAGTGATGCGGAACCAGACGCCCGAGCAGTTTTACACGGCCGAAACGACGCTCGTGAAAACGGCCCGCGCGCTCGGCAAAGAGCCGGTTCTACAGACCTCGAACCCGATGCCCGACAACCGCCTGAACGCGCGGCTCGCCGCGATGGTCGCGATGACGCGACGGGTGGCCGCCGAACAGCAGGTGCCGCTCGTCGATCAGTTCGCGTACGTCAGCAATCTGCCGGACTGGAAGACGCTGATGTCCGACGGCGCGCATCCCAAGCCGGGTTTGTACCGGCTCAAGGCGGAACAGGATTTTCAGGTCGTCGATCCGCTGGTGCGGCGACTGCTGGACGGCACGCTTTGAAGCTCCTTTTTCAAGTGCACTTCTCTTTCTCTTTTACCAATATCGAAGGCAAGCTATGAGCCAACCACGCAAAGCGATCATCACCGGCGTATCCGGACAGGACGGCGCCTATCTGACCAAACTGCTGCTCGACAAGGGCTACCACGTGACCGGCACGTACCGGCGCACGAGTTCGGTCAATTTCTGGCGCATCCGTGAGCTCGGCGTGCTCGATCATCCGAATCTGCGTCTGGTCGAACACGACCTGACCGATCTGGGCTCGACGCTGCGCCTGCTCGAAGGCGCGCAGGCCGACGAGCTGTACAACCTCGCCGCGCAGAGCTTCGTGGGTGTCTCGTTCGACCAGCCCGTGACGACCGCCGAAGTGACCGGCATCGGCGCGTTGAATCTGCTCGAAGGCATCCGCATTCTGAATCCGAAGACCCGTTTTTATCAGGCGTCGACTTCGGAAATGTTCGGTCTCGTGCAGGCCGTGCCGCAACGCGAGGACACGCCTTTCTATCCGCGCAGCCCGTATGGTGTGGCCAAGCTGTTCGCGCACTGGTCGACCATCAACTATCGCGAGTCGTACAACCTGTTTGCGAGCAGCGGGATTCTGTTCAATCACGAATCGCCGCTACGTGGCCGTGAATTCGTCACCCGCAAGATCACGGACACCGTCGCGAAGATCAAGCTCGGCAAACAGGATGCGCTGGAGCTCGGCAACCTGAGCGCCAAGCGCGACTGGGGCTTCGCGCTCGAATACGTGGAAGGCATGTGGCGCATGCTGCAAGCCGATGAACCCGACACCTTCGTGCTCGCCACCGGCCGCACCGAGACGGTTCGCGACTTCGTACGCATGGCGTTCGCCGCCGCGGGGTATCAGATCGAATGGTCGGGCAAGGAAGAGCGCGAGACCGGCATCGACGTGGCAACCGGCAAGACGCTGGTGCGCGTGAATCCGAAGTTCTATCGCCCGGCGGAAGTGGATCTGCTGATCGGTTGCGCGGACAAGGCGCACGAGAAGCTCGGCTGGAAGCCGGAAACCACGCTTGAACAGTTGTGCCACATGATGGTTCATGCGGACCTTGGCCGGAACGAGCATCACGAGACGTTCTGATTCTGTCCTGAGTGTCGGCTGCGCGGGCAGCCGTCACTCCATGAAAAAAGGCCTGATCGCAATGATTCAGGCCTTTTTTCTATTCCGTCACAAAGCCCTTCAGTGCACCCCACCCGCCGCGATCGCCTCGCTATACACCGACGCCACACGCTTCGCGATCACCGAATTATCGAAGTTCTCGCGCGCATAACGGCGGCATGCATCGGCATCCGGCAACTTCAGTGAGCCGTTCAACGCGCCTGCCAGGCCTTCCGCAATCGCCTTCGCGCCGGTCTCCGGCAACACCAGATTCGGCGACAGACCTGCCACCGCTTCGGGCAAACCGCCGACCGGCGTCACCAGCACCGGCGTGCCGGAAGCCAGCGATTCAACGGTAATCAGCCCGAAGCCCTCCAACGCCACCGTCGGCACCACGCTGATATTCGCCGCACGGTACAACGCAGCCAGATGCTGATCGGGCACGAAGCCCAGCAGCTTCACGTTGTCCTCGAGGCCCGCCTCGGTGATACGTGCCTGCAACTCGCCTTCGAGCCGCCCCTTGCCCGCGATCAGCAACAGCACATCGGGTTCGGTGCGCTTGAGCAGCTTCACCGCATCGATCAGATCTTCGAGACCCATGCGGCGCACCAGACGCCGCACGGCCAGCACGATCGGCCGGTCTTGCGGCAGTTGCAGCTTCAGACGCGCCTCGGCCGGCGTGATCGGCAGATTGAACTGCTCGACATCCACGCAGCCCGGCACGACGCGCACGCGGTCCGGCGCGATGCGATAGCGCGAAGTCAAAATCTTGCCAAAGGCTTCCGACAAGACGATCAGCCGGGATGAGCGCGCATACACCGATTGCTCCAGATAGCGCTTCGCGCGCTGACCGAGCGAATCGGCGCCTTCGACGTGACTCTCGTCGGCCCACGGTCCCTGAAAATGCGAGACCTGCGGAATGCCGCGCGTCACGTCGAGACCCGGAAACGTGTACAGCGCGAAGTGCGACGAAATCACGTCGGGACGCGAGGTGCTGATCTCCTGGCGCAGCGCGCGGCGTGCTGCCATCAACCGCAGCGGCAGCGATTGCGCGGCGGAACCGAAACCGTTGATCGCGCCACCGGTGTCCGCAGCCACTTTGGGTGAGCCGGCCACCACGCCGCGCACCGCGACGCCCGCGCCCGGCAATGCGCCGACTAGCGAGTAGTACATGCGGTCGAGGCCGCCCGCGCGTTCCGGAAACCAGTGCATCCCGATCTGCAGCGATTTGATTGATCTTGTGGTCATAGTTGTTGTCCCTGAGCGTTCTGAGCGTTGTGGTGGATTGTCTGCCCGGCCAGCGTGTTCAGCGTCAGCGCGTCGGTCTTGGCGACCACCGTGGCTTCCGCTTCGCTGCGTCGGCGGTCCTTCTGCTGCCCCGCCAGTTGCCGGTACAGCGCGATGTATTGCGCGGCCATCCGCGCCCAGCCGAAGCCGGTCGCAAGTTCGTTGGCGGCGACGCCCATCGCGCGGCGTGCGTCGTCGTTGTCAGCAAGACGTGCGATAGCGCCCGCCAATGCCTTGGGATCGTCCGGATCGTCGAGCACGATGCCGCATTCCGGCGTGATGATTTCCGCACCGCCCGCCGTGCGCGCCGTGACCACCGGCAGACCCGCGGCCATCGCTTCGAGCAGCGACAGGCTCATCGCTTCATAGCGTGACGGGAACACGAACGCGTCGACCGAATGCATCAGCACCGGCATTTCCTTGACCAGCCCGAGAAAATGCACGCGATGCGCAATGCCGAGCGCCTTCGCTTCTTCCGGATACGGGCTGCCCGGCAGAAAACCGGCCACTGCGATCTGCACGTGTTCGGGCAGATGCTTGAGCGCTTGCAACACCGTGCCGAGGTTCTTGCGCGGCGTGCGCAAGTCGCCGACGAACAGCAGCAGGAACGCGTCCGCCGGCAAGCCGAACTTCGCGCGGTCGCCCGTGGCAGCCGCGAAACCTTGCGTATCGACGCCGTTGTAGATCACGTCGACCCGGTTATGAGGCGTCAGTCCGATCGCGCGAATTTCATCGGCGACCTTTTGCGACACCGCCGTAATCACCTTCGAGCGCCGGTAAGCCCAGCGTTCGAGCAACGCGTTGCAGCGCGTATAGACCGACTGATACGCGGACCACACGCCCTTTGTGAGCCCGAACGGGTAATACTTGCTGCCGAACCAGCCGCTATGCACGAAGTGCGAGGTGTTGACGTCGGCCGGCACCCACGTGATGAAGCCGTTCACGTGCAGCACGTCGAATTCGCGGCGATGTGCGCGCAGCCACATCGCACTTTTGAACGCGAACACCTGCTGGCGCAGCAGATTGGTGGGCCACCAGCGGCCGATCTTCATCGGCACCCAGCGGACGTTCGGATGCGCGAGCAAATCCGGCGCAACGTGCGACGCAACCAGCGTCACAGCGATGTTTTCCTCGAGGGCGGCGCGCGCAATCTCGTGGTTGACGCGCCCCTGGCCGTCGTTATGGCGCACGACGTGCGTGACAATGGCGACTCTCAATCAGTGCCTCCGTGGAAAAGTAGCGTGCGTCTGCGGTTCATCTTTTCGTAGTGCACCGCGGATAGGATCGAAAAAACACTCATGAAAAGCAGCAGCCCGCCGGTGCCGACCAGCGAATTGGTGAACACCAGCATCGCGAAGGTCGCAAGACTGAGACTCAGGCAGGCCGAAACGAATTTGTCGTTGCGCAGCTTGAACGACGCGAGCGCCGCGCGCACCACCAGCCACACGATGCCGGACATGTAGAGCAAGGTGCCGGGCCAGCCGAGCACGAACGGGATGTTCATCACGCCGCTGTCGAAGTTGCCGTACTGGCCGAGCTGACCGCCGTCGTTCGAGAGCTTGGTCGAGGTGCCGGTCGCGCCCATGCCTTCGCCGGAGACGTCGGTAAAGGCCGTCTTCGCGAAGGTCGCGTAGAACTCGTTACGCGCGGCGTAGCTCTGGTCGTCGCTCAGGTTGACGAGCGTGTTCAGGCGCGCCTGCATCCGCTCGGCCACCGGGCCGACCGTGAGCAGCGGCACGCAAAGACCGGCAAGCAGCACCGCACTCGCAACGATCCGCACGCGCACCTTGTTGTTCGCCTTGACCAGTTGGATCAGGAGCGCGATCACCCAGCCGCCCCACGTCGAGCGCACGAGGCTCAGCGCGAAAGCAAAGAAGCCCAGCGCCGCAGCAACCCAGCGCACGCGATGCGTCGCCGCCATCACGTAGACCATCGCGCCCATCATCGCGAACGCGAACGGTCCCGACGAGTTCATCGTGCTGAACACGCGCACGCCCATCGGCACAGGATCGCCCTGCGAATTCATCTGCGAGCCGAGCATCCACAGCGCGTCCCACGGCGGCATGATGAAGAACTGGATCAGGCCGTAGCCGCCCATCACCAGCATGCCCCAGATGAAGGTACTCACGATCGTGTCGCGATACTTCGGGTACTGACGCGTGTGCGCCATGATGTGAAAACCGATCAGAATCGGATAGAGCCAGTTCGCGAGGTCATACGTCGCGGCGAGCGGCCCGCTCGACATCACGCCGATCATGAACGCGTAGGCGAGCCCCATCAGAACCAGCAGCACCGGCAGGCCGCGCCGCTGCGAAAGCAGCTTGTAGTAGCGGAGCAAGGACAAGGCACTGATCATCGTCACCGCGAGCGGCGCGACCTGGATCAGGCTGGTGGGCGTGAACGAGCCTTTGGACCAGTCGGCGAGACGCCGCACCTCCGGGCTCAGGAACCACAGCCACCACATGAAGCCGATGTAGCGCGCCGGGCTCTTGAAGTAGAGCCACAGGCCCGTCAGGATCGCGAGCACCGGGAATCCAAGCGTGAGCACCGTGCCCTGATGCGCGATGATCAACATCACTGTGATCAGCCACAGTAAGGCTTCCGGCAGCCACTCCTTGCGAGCGCCGGACAGTGCCCGCTCCGCGTTATCGCCGCCTCGCGCAATCGTCGACATCGTTTAGAGGCCTCCGCGTGATTCGCGCGGGCCAGGGCGTTGGCCTTGCCCCTGGCTGCCCGCGCGAACTCGCGCCGGCTGGTTCACCGCGGCGGCGGTCGCCGCGGCACGCGGCGCCTTTGCCACGGCATCGGCGTCGGCCGCACCGGCCACAACACGTCCGCGCGACGCTGCGCGCGCCCGCAGCATCTCCTGCGTAATTCTCACGTGCTGCATCGCATAGTTCTGCGTGGTCAGATCGCGCGACAGCAAACCGGCGGCGGCCGCCTGCGCCTGGCGCAATGCATCCGCAGGAGAGGCGGCGAGCTGGTCCACCGCCTCGCGCAACGCCTGCGGATTGAACGGCGGAATGTAAGCCGCCTCGCCCGCCGGAAAATAATCCTGCAGCGCACCGACGTTGGTGACCACCATCGGCTTGCCGACCGCCGCCGCTTCCAGCATCACGGTAATGCCCGAGGCGTGCGAATTCGGCCGCAGCGGCACGACGATCACGTCGGCCCAGTCGTAGAGTTCGTGCTGCTTCTTGATACCGGAGAACAACGCGATCTCCACGTTCGGCGCGCGCAGCGAGGCGGGAATCCGTCGGCGTGTCGCGAGCTTCACCGCGTAGCGCGCATCGTTGCCGAAGGCCTTGATGAGCGTTTCCCAATCGCGGTCGCGATCGTTGCCGATCGCCGCGATGCGGATCGGCGTGTGCGGCGTCCATTCGGTCGGCGTCTTTACGGGAAAGTCCTGCGTGTTCAGGCCGTATAAGAGCGGCTTCGCGTCGCGATTGAAATAGCGCTGGCACAGTTCGGCGTTTTCGCTGGCGAGCGTAGTCAACTGGTCGGCGCGCGTCATCAGCTTGCGATACAGCCAGCGGCGCAGAATTCCATAGGAAGGCCATTTATCGAGCAGCCACACGCTTTGCGCCAACAGCAAGGGGCTGGCATCAGCGCCCGCCTTGCGGCCGCTCAGCAGCAGCATCAGCGCCGCGGACAGCCATTCCTGCTCGGTATGCGTCCAGATCACGTCCGAGCGCAGCATCTCGTCGCGGTTGCGCCACGTATGGATGAAGTCGAACCCGAACGCCGCCTTCAGCGCGCGGCGCAGCAAACGCACGGGTTTGCTTTCGCGCGCGTCCTGCGAATAGGTCAGCCTGAACGCATCGGATTCGGCATGGTGATAACCGTACAGGCAGCCGATGTCATCGCCCGGCCGGTAAAAGCGCGGGTCGGCGCCGTAAAACAGATGAACGTGAACTTTCGTACTCATGCAGACACTCCGCTCTGCCGGTGGAAAGGGGCATCGGCCTGCGCGAGCAGGCGCCAGTGCCGATGCACGAACGTGCAGGACGTTTGGGACACGTGAGCGCTCGCGGGCTTCACGCGGTCCGGGACAACGCGCGGCGCGCCTCATGTGCGCCTGTGCGCACCGCACGCCAGCGCGACAGCCTCAGGCTCGCCTGTTTCGAAACCAGAGCAAGCGCGGCGTGCGTGAGGCCCGGATAGACGCGCGTGCCCACCAGCGTCCACCACCACCACGCGGTTTCGCGGCGCAGCGGCGGCAACTGATCGCGCAGGATAAGGTGGAAGTTGAAGGCAGCATTACGCAACGCCGCCATGGTTTGCGCGTCGCGCCGGTCGTCGTCGAAACGCTCGGCCGGGAAATGGTCGACGGCCACGCGCGGGTCGTACATCAGCTTCCAGCCGGCGTTCTTGACGGCGAGGCTGAAGGCCATATCGTTGTGAACCTGAGCGCCCGCGCCACGCAGGCGCTGATCGAAACGGATCGTGCGAATCGCGTCGCGCCGATAGCTCATGTTGGCGCCCTTCAGGATGTCGACTTCGCGCGCACCACCCACACCCAGGTGGTGATTGCCGATGATCTTGCCGTGCGCCGTGACCTTGCCGACCAGCGGCCGTTCGCCATCGAGCACGCGGCCTTTTTCATGCACCCAGTCGCGGCCACCCAGCGCACCAAGGCGCGCATCGCTTTCGAACGCGGCAGCAATACGTTGGACCCAGTCGACGTGCGGCGCGGCGTCGTCGTCGGTAATCGCGATCACGTCGCCCTTGGCCGCATCCAGTCCGCGATTCAGGGCCGCGACCTGGCCGGGCACCTCCACCAGCGCGACGGATAGCGGCAACGTGCCCGGCACGGCGGGATCACGCAGGCAAGCATGGGTCGCTTCGTCGTCGGCGCGTGCGACCACCACCACTTCGTCCGGCGCGCGCGACTGCCGCTGCAGCGCGGCGAGGCAGCGCGCGAGATCGGCCGGGCGGCGGTAAGTCGGAACCAGTACCGTCACTTTCATCGTGATGTCCTTTTCTATCGTGTTTGCGCTGGCATCAGCCCACTGGGCTCAGCCTCGTGGCTCAGGTGCTTAGATATTCCTCGACCGCTGCATAGCCACGGGCATAACCGCCTCGCGAACGCGCCGGCATCCCGTTGAAGATGCCGCCCTGCACGTGCACGCCGGCTGCGCGCAGGCGCTTCAATGCCTCCGCGATCTCGCCTTCGTTGTGCACGCCCGAGCGAATCACGAAGAAAGTCGAACCGGCATACGCGCCGATGATCGACGCATCGGTCACGGCCAGCACTGGCGGCGTGTCGATCAGGATCACGTCGTAGCGCTTGGCGAGGCCGTCCAGGTATTGCGGAAGACGCGGCGACATCAGCAGTTCCGACGGATTCGGCGGACGACGGCCGCACGAGATGAAGCTCAAGCCTTCGACGTTCGAGGCGCGGATCGCTTCTTCGAGCGAGATCTGCCCGCTCAGCAATTCCGACAGACCGTTTTCCTGCGCACCGCCCACGTAACGCTCGAGCACGCCGCGGCGCATATCGCCGTCGATCATCAGCACGCGTTTGCCCGAGTTCGCGAGCAGCACCGCCAGATTGACCGTCAGGAAGCTCTTGCCGACACCGGACATGGGACCTGTCAGCATGACGATGCGGTTCTTCGCGTCCAACATCGTGAACTGCATGGACGTGCGCAGGCTGCGCAGGCTTTCGATCGTGACGTCCTTCGGCCGCGCGTTCGCCAGTACCGAGCGCAGGCGTTCGCCGCCGCGCTGGAAGCCGCTTTCGAGCACAGCCTGTTCGGCGCTCAAAGGCACGAGGCCGTACACCGGCAGATGGAACGCGCGCTCGATATGGTCGGGGTCGTCGATGCCCTTGAACATATTGCGCCGCAGGAACACGAAACCGGTGCCGCAGATCAGGCCCAGAATCACTGCCGCCGAGAGAATCAGCACCTTCTTCGGCTTGACCGGCGCGCCCGGGCGCATCGCCTGGTCGACGATATGCACGTTGCCGCCGGTACCGGCTTTCTGCACCGACAACTCCTGCACGCGGTTGAGCAGCAGCACGTAGATGTCTTCCGCCACCTTGGCGTCACGTTGCAACTGCACGGCCTTCACTTCGGTTGCCGGCAGATCGCGGAAGCGGTCAGCGTATTTGGCGCGTTGCGCCTCCAGTTCGGCCATCTGCCGACGCGCGGCAACGAGCATCGGATGGTCGTCGCCGTAACGCTCGGTCAACTGCGCCATCTGCAGACGCAAACCGGCAATCTGCTGCTCGTACTGCACGCTGCCTTCGAGGTAGACCTTCGCTTCGTCGCTCGCATTGATCGAACCGGATTGACGCTGGTAAGCGGTCAACGCGGCTTCGGCGCGTTCGAGATCGGACTTCAGGCGCGGCTCTTCGCTCTTCAGGAAGTCGAGCATCTTGCTGGCGTCGACCTGTTTGTTCGACACGTGCTGACGGACATACGACTGCGCGAGCGCATTGGCCACCAGCGCGGCGTGCTCAGGGCTCTTGTCATCCAGCGAGATCTGGATCACGCCGGTCTGCTTGCCCTGCTCCTGCACGGTGATCGCCGACTGGAACGCGCTGATCGCGTCGAGGTCGTTAAAACGCGTCACGGTGAACTCTTCGCCCGGACGGGCCACCAGCTTGTTGACGAGGATCGTCACGCCGCCGCCCTGCTCCTGCTGGCCAACCTGGCCGCGCAGCAGCAGTGTGCCGTTCTTTGCATAGAGTTCGTAGTGCTGTTCGTCGAACACCTTCATCGTCAGCTTCTCGCCTTCGAGCGCCGACACCACGTCGAGCGAATCGATCTCGGCCTCTTCACCGCCCCAGGCGTATGAAGCCAGACCCAGCCACGGCGGCGCCGGCTGGCCCGGCGTCGCCATGTGCGCGGCAATGCTGCCAAGCAGCGGAATCGTCTTCGGCACGACGCTGAAGTTCAGCTTCAGTTGCTGGACCACCGGGCCGACTACGCCGCGGCTCTTGATGATTTCGATTTCGGCGTCGGTCGGCAGCGAAGTCGAGCCGGTCGTGATGGCCGCGCCCGTTTGCGTCTGCGTGAGCGCCTGCGAGGTGTTGTCGGACTGCTCGACCCGCACGTGCGCATCGGCCGAATAGATCGGCTTGGCGAGGAAACAGTACGCCGCGGCCAGCGCGACGATCACGCCGGCGATCGCGATCAGCCACCAGATGTCGTCGAGGATCACCTGCACCAGTTGCCCGAGGACGACGTCCTCTTCTTCGGTCTTGATCGGACCGGCCATGTGTGGAGAGATTTGGTTGCTCACAATTCGATCCCGTTTCGGTTGCTTCGGCGTGGGCTTCAGCGTGTGCTCTGGCATGTGCTTGCGCGTTTGCCTCGGCGTTTGCTTCGGTCCCGCGCCCTTTGAGAGCGGCGCGGGCCTGTCGACGGCTCAGACAGTTATCTCGTCAACTGCTTCAGGTAGAACAACGTCTGTACGCTCGGCAGGACTTGCTGCAACACACGGTTGAACGTGGTCGAAGCGGCGGTGCCCACATACACGACATCCATCGGCTGCAACTGGAACTGGGACGACAACATGATCGCGTCGGGCTGCGTCATGTCGAGGCGGTACACGTCCGGCGTGGTCGGATGCTCGCGCATGCCGCGCATCACGAAGATCTGGCGCGGATTGGCGTCCGTGTCGAGAATGCCGCCCGACTGGGTGAGCGCGTCGGCGATCGTCAGGCGGCCCTTCACCATCGGCAGCTGGATCGGCGTCTTCACTTCGCCCATCACGAAGATGCGGCTGTCGTTGTGATCCGGCACGTTGATCACGTCGCCGTTTTGCAGCATGACGTTCTGCGTGGTGTCGCCCTGGTCGAGCATGCGGTTGGCGTCAAGCACGTACAGCTTGTTGTTGCGCGTGAGACGCACGCGCTGGATGTCGGCGTCGCTGTTGGTGCCGCCCGAGCGCGTGATCGCGTCGACCAGCGTGAGCGGCACGTCGCTGATGGCGAGCGGGCCCGGCGTCTTCACGTCACCGGTCACCTGCACTTTCTGGCCGCGGTACGACAGCACGCGCACGTCGACCTGCGGATTGCGGATGTAGCGCACGAGGCCGGTGCTCAACTGATCGCGCACTTCACTCACGGTCTTGCCCGCGGCCTTGATGCGGCCGACGAACGGGAAAAAGATCGTGCCGTCGGGGGCAATCGTCTGGCCGTACGGATCGGCCTGGCCCGGCAGCGCGGCGGTATACGGCTGCTGCAAGGCGCCGCCGATCGACTGCGTGGTGTTGCCGCCCGCGGACAGCGTGCTGCCCTGCGGGGTGGTCAATTCCGGGTGGTCCCACACGGTGATGCCGAGAATGTCCTGCGGCGAGAGCCGGTATACGTACTGCGACGGATCGCTATAGTGCGAAGTCGGCAGCGCCTGTTGCGCGGCAGTGGCTTGCGCCTGTGCTTGCGCCGCAACCAGCGGGCCGTCGATCAGATGCACCGGATAGGTTTCGTTAGCTTGCTGACCCTGATGCTGGCCGTCGTCTTTCAGACGGGACGTGTCGAGGTAATTGCCAGGTGCGGTAGCGCAGGCCGACAGAAAGGACGTCAGCAAAAGCGTGGCGGCGAGTTTCGAATTGACGTTCGCGAATGTGTGTGCAGTGCGTTTTTTCATCAGCATATTTTCTTCAGCCATCCCATGACCAGGTGTTCGATGAGCACGAGACTCTCCCTATAGTCGGCTTCCTTGCCGCCGTGCGGATCGGCGACGTCGGAGTCGTCTTCCCACTTGCCGAGCGGATAGACCTTGCCGCGCGAAGCCGGATCGAGCGCTTCGACAGCGCTCACCTGCGCGCGCTCGCTGACGAGCACGAGATCGGCTGCGCGCACGAGCTCGCGGTCGAGGCGCCGCGAATAGTGGATGCCGGAGGCGACGCCCTGCTCGGCGAGCAGGCGCCGCATCACCGGGTCCATGGCGTGGCCGTTGGTGGCGCGGAGACCCGCCGAATGAAACGCGATCGGCGCTGAGGACGGCCGCGACGGCGCGCGCTGCCGGGCCTTGAACAGCATCTCGGCTGCGGGCGAACGGCACACGTTGGCGTGGCAGACGATCAGAACGTTGGCGAACATGGCGGGCTCCTTAGTGAGGCTTCGGCGGCGCGGCGGCTTATTGGCCAACTTACTGGCCGGCCTCGACCGTATCGGCCGCGTCTACCGTGACCGGCAGGCCGTTCGCGCCAACCTTCGCCGGCGCATTGCGCAGCGCGTGCTGACGGCCGATCGCGTGATACTCGATACCGAGTTCGAGCAGCGCGTCCGGCTCGTACAGATTGCGGCCGTCGAAAATCAGCGGCGTGGTGAGGCTCTCCTTGAGCGAACCGAAATCCGGACTCTTGAAGACCTTCCATTCGGTCAGGATCACCAGTGCGTCGGCGCCCTCGGCCGCTTCCATCTCTTCGTTCACGAACGACAGGCGCGCATGCTGTTGCGGCACGTCCTTCAGATCGAGTGCGAACACGCGCTTCGATTCGTCGATCGCGACCGGGTCGTAGGCCTTCACCCGCGCGCCACGGCGCAGCAGTTCGGCGATCAGCGGACGGCTCGGCGCCTCGCGCATGTCGTCGGTGTTCGGTTTGAACGCAAGGCCCCACACGCCGAAGGTGCGATCCGACAGGTCCTCGCCCAGACGATCGACGATTTTCTGCGCAAGGATTTTTTTCTGCGTGTCGTTGACGGCTTCCACCGCTTCGAGAATGCGCAGATTGGCCTTATGGTCGGCCGCCGTGCGAATCAGTGCCTGCACGTCTTTCGGGAAGCACGAACCGCCGTAGCCGCAACCGGCATACAGGAAGTCGTAGCCGATCCGCGGATCGGAGCCGATGCCGCGGCGCACCGCTTCGATATCCGCGCCGACGCGGTCGGCCAGATTCGCGAGTTCGTTCATGTACGAGATACGCGTGGCGAGCATTGCGTTGGCCGCGTACTTGGTGAACTCGGCCGAACGCACGTCCATGTACAGCGTGCGTTCGCGATTGCGGTTGAACGGCGCATAGAGACGCTTCATCAGCTCGCGCGCTTTTTCGCCGGGCACGTCTTCATCGCAGCCGAGCACGATGCGGTCGGGGCGCGTGAAGTCTTCCACGGCCGCGCCTTCTTTCAGGAACTCCGGATTCGACACCACGGAGAACATGTGGCTCGCGTTGCGCGCGGCCAGTTCCTCGGCGATCACGTCGCGCACGCGCGAAGCCGTACCGACCGGCACCGTCGATTTGTCGACGATCACCTTGAAGCCCGTCATATGGCGGCCGATATTGCGCGCGGCGGCGAGCACGTATTGCAGATCCGCGGAACCGTCTTCGTCGGAGGGCGTGCCCACCGCGATGAACTGGATGTCGCCGTGCGCGACCGCGGCCTCGATGTCGGTCGAGAACTTCAGGCGGCCTGCCTTGCGATTGCGCGCGATGATTTCCTGCAGACCCGGTTCATGGATCGGCACGCCGCCGTTGTTGAGCACGTCGATCTTGCGCTGATCGACGTCGAGACAGAACACGTCGTGGCCGATGTCGGCGAGACATGCGCCCGTCACGAGGCCTACGTAGCCACTACCGATGATCGTCAGGTTCATGTATTACACCTCGGAAAATGGAGTTGATTCAGGAGAGCGGCCGCGCGTTGCGCGGCTGCGCCTCAATATGCGTTGCTGCCCACAAAACCCTTCCACAGCGTCAGCACGACGATCTTGATGTCGAGCCAGAAGGTCCAGTGCTGCATGTAGTACAGATCGAGCTTGACGCGGCCCATCATCTTTTCGATGCGATCGGTCTCGCCGCGATAGCCGTTGATCTGCGCCCACCCGGTGATGCCCGGTTTGATCCGGTAACGGTGCATGTAGCCCTTCACCAGATCCTTGTAGATATCGTCGTGTTCGAGCGCGTGCGGACGCGGACCCACGACCGACATCTCGCCGCGCAACACGTTGATGAATTGCGGCAATTCATCGAGGCTGGTGCGCCGCAGGAACGCGCCGACCGCGGTGATACGCGGATCGCGCCGGGTCGCCTGGGTGATCTTGCCGGCCTCTTCCTTGTGCATCTTCATCGAGCGAAACTTGTAGATCTCGAACTGGTTGCCGTCGATGCCCTTGCGCTTCTGGCGGAAGAACACCGGGCCTGGCGAGCTCACCTTCACCATCACCGCGATCACCAGCATCACCGGCGACAGCGCGGTCAATGCCGCCAGCGCAAACAGCCGGTCGAAGATGCGCTTGGGCAGCACGCGCAGATCGGTGATCGGCGAGGCGGCCAGGTTGATCGCCGGCACCCCGAGCAGATCCACCATCGGCTGATTGAAGAGCGTGAGGCTGCGAACGTCCGGAATGAAGCGGATGTTCACGAAGTCGTTCTTCAGGTCCATCACGAAGCGATGGATCGCCTTCTCCTTCGAGATCGGCAGTGCGAGCCACAGTTCGCGAATCGCACGCTGACGCACCAGTTGAAGCATCCGCGAGTAATCGCGCTCGACCGGCACGCCTTCGATCGCGTCGCTCGCATCCGGATCTTCATACGGGTTGATCGTGCCCTCCTCGTCGAACACCACGACGGGGCTAAAGCCCGCTTCCGGACGGCTGCGCATCTGTTCGATCAGGAAGCGCCCATACGGCGCGCCGCCGACGATCGCCACCGCGCGCTGATTGAAGCCTTCGCGGCGCAGTCCGCGCAGGATCGAGTAGACGATCACCTTGGTGACGATCAGCAGCACGATCGTGGCGATAGCCCAGTAAAGGAGCCACAGACGCGACAGGCTGTCCGAACGGTGCAGGCTGAAGCTGATCAGGATGCCGGTGATCTCCACCATCACCCAGCCGCCCGCAACGCGGCACAGCAGGTCGTAGAGCGGCTTGCCGCGCCACGACTGATAGATCCCGAGCGCAGGAAAGAACACCACCACGAGCAGGCAGTCGAACGCGAGCGACACACTTTGGACGTCGTCCAGCCACGCCAATTTCCCGCTGTGCACGGCCGTCGCGATAGCCGCGCCGAGCGCGACCATGGCGATGTCGATGATTCTCGATAGAACGCTCAGCATGCGCTGCCCCTCAGTTCGTCAGTCAAGTGCCATCCGTTGGTTGGTTGAATTCCCGTCACACTCATTACGTCCGGCCACCGGGAGCGCAACGCCGGTATTCGCGCCTGCAGATCGATGCGCGGCGCGAAACTGATTGAACCGGTGTTAATTGCCCTGCCGCTTTCCGGATTAAAAAAATTCCTGAACGGACGATCCGGAAAACAGGTGTCGAAATGAGTGAATACCCTTGTACAGGTATAGATAAAGCGGTATTAAAATTCGGACTGCAAGACAGCAAAATATCTCAAAATGTATCGGTCAAATTTTCAGCATTTTTTCCGAATTTTGTGCGGCAATTGTTACCGAATTGGCGTTTGAGAGACCCGTTTATCGCCGTTCTGGAGGCGGATCTGAGCCAAGCTGTCCGTTTTCCTACGAAGCTTACGCCTCGCCTTTCGTCCCTATTCTGCGTCATTCCGCCAGATAAAAAAATGGTCCGTGATTTTTTTCGGGTAATTTTTCTTTTTTAAAAATTATTCGGACATTTTTTCTTCACGAAACGAACAACTTTATTCGACGTTTTATATAGTTTCTATTTAACGCGCTTTTATTGATTCTTTACTTCGTGATAAAACTCGACGCATTCACCCAGCCTCGAGGAGTCCATCATGACAGCTCCGGTTACGGCCACACCTGCCGACACCCGGTCCACGCAAGCTATGCACCTGAACGTCAAACTCAAAGTTCATCCCGTGATTCTGGCGGGCGGCTCCGGTACACGGTTGTGGCCGATGTCGCGCGAGCAGCATCCGAAACAGCTGATTGGCCTGCTCGGCGACGACTCGCTGCTGCAGTCGACCACGCGCCGGCTCGACGGGCTCGAAACGGGCCATCCGCTTGCGGAGCAACTCGTCGTGGTGGCCAACGAAGAACAGCGCTTCACCACGGCCGAGCAATTGCGCACGAGCGGCAAGCCGACCCGGCTGATTCTCGAGCCCGCTGGGCGCGATACGGCGCCGGCGCTGACGGTGGCTGCCCTTTCGATCGCCGCGCAGGACGAGGACGGCATCATGGTCGTGATGCCCGCCGATCACGCGGTGACCGACAGCGCCGGTTTTCATGCAGCGGTGGCGGCCGGCGTGCAGCATGCGGCAGCCGGCCATATCGTGACGATGGGCATCGTACCGACGCGTGCGGAAACGGGTTATGGCTACATTCGCATTGGCGCGGCGCTTGGCACGCCTAATGACGCTCGCGCAACGGACACCGATGCGGCCGGCAAGGTCGGCGCGCACAAGCTGGATCGCTTCGTCGAAAAACCGCATCTGGAACTGGCGCAGCGGTATATCGAATCGCAGGAATACTGGTGGAACAGCGGCATTTTCATCATGCGCGCCTCGACCTGGCTGAAGGCGATCCGCCACTTCCAGCCGGCGATTTACGAAGCCTGCGACGCGGCCTTCGCAGGCGGCAAAGCGGACGGCGATTTCTTCCGTCTGCAACGCGACGCGTTCAGCGCCTCGCCGTCGAATTCGATCGACTACGCGGTGATGGAGCAACTGGGCAACGATCAGACCGCTGCATCCGGCGTGGTTGTGCCGCTGCAAGCGGGCTGGTCGGACGTGGGTTCGTGGGACGCGATCTGGGACATTTCGGAGAAAGACGCCGATCGGAACGTGGGGCGCGGCCACGTGATGTTCGAAGGGGCAAGCTCGACCTTCGCGCATTCGGAAGGACGCCTGATCGCCTGCGTCGGCACGCAGGATCTCGTGGTGGTCGAAACGGCGGATGCGATTCTGGTCGCGGACAAATCACGCGTGCAGGACGTCAAGAAGATCGTCGGACGGATTCGCAACGATGGCGGACTGGAAGCGACCAACCATCGCAAGGTGCATCGCCCGTGGGGCAACTACGATTCCGTCGACACCGGCGAGCGCTTCCAGGTCAAACGCATCGTCGTGAAACCCGGTGCGCGACTCTCGCTGCAAATGCATCATCACCGCGCGGAACACTGGATCGTCGTGCGCGGCACCGCACTCGTCACGCGGGGTGAAGAGCGCTTTATCGTCTCCGAAAACGAATCGGCTTATATTCCGCTGGGCGTCACCCACCGTCTCGAGAACCCGGGCAAGATGCCGCTCGAAATGATCGAGGTGCAGTCGGGCTCGTATCTCGGCGAAGACGATATCGTGCGTTTCGACGACACGTATGGACGTCAATGATTCACAACGAATGAAGCGGGAACCTGCGGCTGTTGCTCCTGACGGCCGCGGGGTATTGCTGTACTGCTAACCGCCGCGCTCACCCCGCATGGGAGATGAGTTCTGGATACGACGGATAACGATCTGATGCACTGCTTTCGGTTGCGGGTGCGGCCGGTTCGCTGGGATAACGGCGCAGCGGTCCGCGGAATGCATTGAGCGGACCGTGCAAAGGCCCACCGTGATTCACAGCGACCGGCTCCGGCACATGACGCATGGCCGGCAACGGACGCGCCACTGCCGCAGCCGCCACCGTGGCATTAACTGCAGGTGCGGCCTCGGCTGCAGCCTGCGTACGGCATTCACGGTCGATCCACTGCCGCGCCCATTCGAGCGCGTATTGCTCCGCCGCGTCGGCCTCGGCAAAGCGCGGACCGACGAGGCCGGAACGCTCGACGCGTTTGCCGTCCTTCATGATCTCCGCCCACGCGCGATACATGGCGTTGGGCACCTGCTCCGCCGCCACGTAGATCACATAGCCGCGCCGGTCGGCGACTTGCGTGCCGCGTGGCGCGAGGCTCATCGACAGCGAGCTGCGCTGCTGATCTTCAAGCTGTTGCGTGCGGCGTGCCGACGCGATAGCCGAATCCAGACCGTGCATTGCCGTGTCCACCGCCCGCGCTTCCTCCATGCCTTGCAGACCAGCGCGCATGGCAGGCCGTGCCGCGGGTGATGCAGGTGCAGGTGCCGAGGGGACCGAACGCGTACGCGACACCGGCGGCGCGTTTGTCATACCCGTCGTCATTCCGGACAACTGGCGCGTGATATCGGCGAACGGATCCGCCGAACGCCAGTTGCTCGGGCTGCTCGATACGCCGGGCGCCTGCCACGATTCGGGGCTCTTCCACGACACACCGCGCAGACCTTCGTCGCGCACGCTGGGGGTTTCGGCTACAGGTACAGCCGGTTTGGCCGCGACAGGCGGCGCCGGTTGCGGGACGTACGCGAAGGTACGCCCGGTTTGCGACAACAGCCGAACCATCTCGAGGAGGGTGCCGTTCAACTGCCATTCTTCAAAACGGCGCCGGCATGTAGGACCCGACGGATAGCGGCCCGGCAATTTCGACCAGGGTTCGCCAGTTGTCAGAATCCACAGAACGGCATTCGCCACGATGCGCGGTTCGGCGCGGGGCCGACCGCGTCGGTTCAGACGGACGGCCGGCTCATCAGAGACAAGCGCTGCCAGCAGCGCCCATTCGTCATTGCTTAGCTCATCGAAAAACATTGGGTTTTCTCCACGCAGCCTGGCCGGGCCGCGGCTTTGGGCGGCCACGGATTCAATTTTCACGATCCGTGTGCAGCCCGCGGTTGCACAAATATGTTTTGTACGTTCTGTTTGGGGGTCAATAGCGCACTGGGTTAGTGCGGTTTGTCCCTATTGCGAAGCACAAAACGTGGTCTCACTCGTGCATGGGAGAATTTGTGCACGAAGCATACCATCACCAGGGTTTGCGTGAATATCGTTGAGACAAGTGTTACGGATGGAAACAATCTTGTCCTTTTTGCTGCGTCATTTTTCGTATTGCCGTAACAGAACCACCGTCGGTTCCGGCGCCGAAAGGCGTTATTGCACAGCACAATGGCGCGGCAACGACGGCGAATTGCATTTACGAAATCGGCATTTGAGTCACAACGCATTTCGATGCATTTTGAAGGTATTTCCGCCCGGCTGCGGAATGTCTCGGCGCAGCGTTTTGACAGCACCTGAGTGACATCGGGACGCGATTGTCGTCGAAGCGAACACAGCGCTTCTTCATGCTGTTCGCATTCCTCTCGACGCCGTGCGAGCGCGGCTGTTCGCGCTAGCTTCTAGCGCACGGGGTTCGCCGCGCCCTCACCCACCACGGTCATCCATGGGCGGACGCGCCAGCGCGTTACGAGCCCTGCGAGCACGTACGGATCGGCTCTGGCAAAGGCTTCGGCGGCTTCGGGAGAGTCGCCTTTGAAGAGCAGCACGGCAGTGTCCACAGGCTCGGTCAAGGCTCCGGCCAGTTGCAATTTACCGCGCTCCGCTGCCGCCCAGGCGAGAGCCAGATGGGCGTCGCGATACGCGCCACGCCTCTCGAGGTAGTCCGGCACGAGGTCATACATCAACAGGTAGTGCATGGCGAGCCTCCTTTGGCTTGCGTGACTGAGACGACGGGCGGCGCATCGGCGCAGGAATTCCAGTCAAGACTACCCCTATGATCTTCAACGGGATTTTCTGCCGATTTCCTATTCATTTGCACCTGCAGCAATGCAAATTGGATGTTTAGAATTTGATCGTCCATATGGAATGACGCCGGCCTAATTCATTTGCATACGCCTCGCCAATTAATCCGGATTGCATAACATATTTTTGCACTGCTGCGATTCGATCGTTTTATCCCCCCGGGGGGCCGCCAACCCCGCTGCGTAGGGGAAAACCAGCGTGCTCGCCTGTCAACCGGAATGCCATTCCGTCCGTTCTGGCAGACAGCATTTGCCATAATCGACGTGCCGAGGGGTCCTGGACGCCGTTGACGCCCACGCGCATGAACGACCAAAAACGTTTTCACCACCGATGGAGTGTCACATGAAAATCCAATCCGCTATCGCTGCGCTGGTGCTGGGTACTGTCCTCGTTTCGCCGGTGTTCGCGCAGAACAGCCAGCAAACGAAAATGGCCGACTGCAACAAGCAGGCTGGCGACAAGAAAGGCGACGATCGCAAGGCCTTCATGAAGACCTGCCTGTCCGCCAAGCCGGCCGCCGCCGCACCAATGAGCCAGCAGGACAAGATGAAGGCGTGTAACACGCAAGCCGCCGGCAAGAAAGGCGACGACCGTAAGGCCTTCATGAAGACCTGCCTGTCGTCCGCGCCGGCTAACTAAACACGAGGCAATCGGCGCGGCCCACGCGCCGCGTGTCTGGCCGCGTATTGCTCGAACAGGGCCGCGCCATTTTCCGGCGCGGCCGCTGTCTTCCTTCTGTCCTGACTCCCACTCTCCGTCGCCGCTTATCTCCCGGCAGCCGCCCTCGCGCGACCTATCCCTTCGCAGTCCATCCGCGCGAACGCGCCGTTTTTCTTCTATGATGGCTGCGGAGACGGCCCACCCCCATAAACAACATTAGACGGGCCGCCATCTTGTCGTTGGTGCTGCAGAGCATCGATCGGAGGCAAGGATGGTATCGAAGCATAAAAACCGCTGGTTGAGGCGGTGGCTGGTCGTCATCATATTCTGGGCCGTGCCCGTGGCGATCGTTGCAGTCAGCGAGATCCGGGAGGAAATGGCGTATAACGCCGTCGACCTCGACCGTGCGCTGACCACCTGGAATTTCACCGACGCACAACGCGCCGCCGGCGCGCCCGCGCGCTGCCGCGGCAAGCCCGACGAGGCGCAAGCCGCCGGCTGCCCGGCCGATGTGCTGGCGGCCAATGCACCGCGCCAGCAGGACGCCCGCAACGAATACAGCGTGCGCCGCTCCACGCTTATGGGTTACCTCTGGCATGCGTTCGTCGGCTACTGGATCGTCCCGGCCGTCACGCTGTTCCTGATTGGCGTATTGATCGGCATGATTCGCCGCGTGCTGCGGCGCCCGCCGGTCAAAAGTCCGGCAAACCATGGGTGAGGACGCGGATGCAGCATCGAGGCAACACTTTCAATTCGATTTCAATGCGAATCGTGAACGCGAAAAATCGGTAAAAACCGGTCCTCCATACGGTTTCGACCCGAGCGCCGATGAGCCGGTCCCTGCGCGGTTCGATCCGTCAGAAGCCCATTCGAAGGCGCTGTCCGAGCGTCTTTCAACGCCCTCCCGCCACCGGTCAGAATTACAGCAGCGCGCCTTGCGACGGGTCGCAAACCCCCGCCCCACAAGGCTTTTCGCCGAACCACGAAGTACGCCGTCTACGCTTGCGTGTGATATAACTTAAAGGCAACCCGGCAACACCATATGAGGTTGTGCCCAGGAACCATGATGGAGAAAAACGATGCAAAGACGAAACTTCATGCTGAAGACTACCGCTGCGCTCGCTTTCGGAGGCCTTGCACTCGCTGGTTGCACGACTAACAGCGGCAACCCCAGCACACCCTCCACTGATGCCTCCAAACGCCAGTCGATCGACGCCAGCGTCGACGGCACCATGTCGCGCCTGTTCACAACCGTGAAGGGTTCGCGCGAACTCGTCTCCAAGGCGCGCGGCGTACTGGTGTTCCCGTCGGTACTGCAAGCAGGCTTCATCGTTGGCGGCCAGTATGGCGAAGGTGCGCTGCGCGTAGGCGGCGGCACGGTCGGCTACTACAGCACGGTTTCCGGCTCGCTCGGTCTGCAGGCGGGCGCGCAATCGAAGGCCATCGTCTTCCTGTTCATGACGCAGGACTCGCTCGACACATTCCGCAATGCCGATGGCTGGTCGGCGGGCGGCGACGCCTCCGTCGCGTTGGTGAAGATGGGCGCCAACGGCGCGATCGACACGACCACGGCGACGGCCCCGGTCGAAGTATTCATTTTGACCAATGCCGGCCTGATGGCCGATATCTCGCTGCAGGGCACCAAGGTAACGCGCCTGAAGATCTAGGCTCGCGGCCCCGCGCGATCCCGTGTGATCCCGCGTGATCCGGTTGCCGGCCCCAGACACAGCGGCAATAAAAAAACGGCGATGCGTAGTGCACATCGCCGTTCTTTTTCATGCCGCCGTGTGGGCCGGTTTTACGCCGCTCAACTCCCCGACGTATCGATCACCTTGAAGCGCGAACGCTTCTGCGCGCGAATCACCGACTGATACGCATCCACATACTGTTGCGCCATCCGGTGCGACGTGAAGCGCTCTTCGAAGCGTTGCCGCACGCCCGCCCGCGGCATCTTGTGCAGGCGATTGACCGCCGCCACCGCGCCGATCTCGTCTTCGACAATGAAGCCTGTCACGCCGTCGTCGAGCACTTCCGGTACCGAGCCGCGGTTAAACGCAATCACCGGCGTGCCGCACGCCATCGCTTCGATCATCACGAGGCCGAACGGCTCCGGCCAGTCAATCGGGAAGAGCAGCGCATGCGCGCCGGATAGAAACTCCGCCTTCTGGTTATCCGCGATCTCGCCGATGAACTCGACATACGGCAAGTCCAGCAACGGCCGGATTTCGCGTTCGAAGTATTCGCGATCGGCAGCGTCCACTTTCGCGGCAATGCGAATCTGCATGCCGCAGCGTCCGGCAATCCGGATCGCGGTATCGACGCGCTTTTCCGGCGAGATACGGCCAAGAAACGCGAGGTACTTCTGCTCGACCGGTTGCGGCGTGTAGAGCTGCTCCGGCAGACCGTGATAGACGGTGGTGAGCCACTTGGCCTGCGGCAACGGATGGCGCTGCGAATTCGAAATCGAGATCACGGGCGCGGTGTTGAAGGTGTCGAACACCGGCTGTTGTTCGGGCAAATCGAGGCGGCCGTGCATCGTCGTGACGAAGGGTGTCTCCTGGCGCTTGAAGACCGAAAACGAGTAATAGTCGAGGTGAAAATGCAGCACGTCGAAGTTTTCGGCCTGGCGGCGCACCAGTTCCATCAACAGCATGTGGGGCGCGATGCGGTCGCGGATACCCGGGTCCAGACGCAGCGCACGCGGCCAGACGGGTTCGAGCTTTGCACTCGTGACGGAGTCGCCGCTCGCGAACAGCGTCACGTCATGGCCGAGATCGACCAGTGCCTCGGTGATGTAGGACACGACGCGCTCCGTGCCGCCGTATAGCTTCGGCGGCACCGATTCGGTCAAAGGGGCGATCTGCGCAATCTTCATATTTTGTCTCCGTGAACTGACGGCTCGCGCCGATGGCGGTGCACGTCAGCGGCGCCGCTTATGACAGCGCCGGTCCTTCTCCATCAATGCAGTGAACGCCGGGCGTCCGCCTGCACCATCCGCATCACACCATTATTCACCAGGGCGGAACAAAAAAACCCTTGGCCTTGCAATTCCTGTGCGCTGTTACATTCGACTTACATCCGATGGCGCGCCTATTATCCGCTCAGGTATGTAGCTTAGGTACGTAGCCTGGGTACCTCGCCTGCCGATTGCCCTCAACCAGATCACGTGGCCACGGTTATCGCGCCGGCCATTTCCACGGCGGCAGGTCGCGATTGTCCGCATCGGTGATGCGCGTGGCGCCAAAGTGCTTCTCGAGCACGATCGACTGGCTGCCGTCCTCTCGTTCGAGCGCCGCGATCAACCGCGCCGCGTGCGACACCACCAGCACCTGGGAATGCGCGGAAGCCCGCGCGATCAGGCGCGCCAGCGCCGACAGCAGGTCCGGGTGCAAGCTCGTCTCCGGTTCGTTCAGCACCAGCAACGCGGGCGGACGCGGCGTGAGCAGCGCGGCCACCAGCAGCAGATAACGCAAGGTGCCGTCCGACAGTTCCGCGCCCTTCAGCGGCCGCAGCAGGCCGTGTTGCTGCATCGATACTTCGAAGCGGCCGTCCTGCGAGGAGGCGACGTCGAGGCGCGAACCGGGAAAGGCGTCGTCGATGGCGGCATCGAGCGCAACCGGGTCGCCGATCTCGCGAATGGTTTGCAAGGCCGCGGCGAGGTCCGCGCCGTCGTTGGAGAGCACCGGGGTGTGCGTGCCGATCTGCGGCAGACGCACGGCCGCTTCGGCATCGGTGCGGAAATGATCGTAAAAGCGCCACGAACGAATCTGCTCGCGCACCGTGATCATCTCGGGAGCGGTCCGTGGGTCGGAGAACTCCGTCATCATGCTGTCGAAACTCGCGACAGGTTGAGGGATGGTTTGCCACTCGCCCTGCTCGTCACGCGTACGCAGCGCTGCGCCGTGCCGGTCGACCAGCAAGGCCGACGGCCGCAGCACCGGCCCGCTCCAGATGCACTCGCGTTTGATGGTGGGGTCGAGCGGGAAGCGGGTGGCCCTGTCGAGCGGCGGCAACCCGAGATCGATCGCATAACCGAACTCATCGCCGGAAAATCCAAGCCGCAGACTCACCGGCTCTTTCCGGCGCGTGCCCTCGACTGGCAATTCTCCGGCCAGTACCGCGCGCGAGAAACGTTCAGGCCCAGCCCACAACGTGGATTGCAAACCACCCTCACGCGCAAGCGATGTAATCACCCCGCCGCGCGCCGTCTCGGCCAGCAAACGCAACGAGCGATACACGCTCGATTTGCCGCTGCCATTCGCGCCTGTGATGACATTCAACTGCCCGAGCGGCACGATCAACTCGCGCAGCGACCGATACCCCGCGATGGCCAACGTCCTCAGCATGCGGACACCTTTCGATCAAACGCGCGCTGCCGGGCGCTCAGTAAAACCATTCTGTTCAAACGCACCATCATTTATGTCCACCGCCCTTGCCCGGCGTCTGCACGGGCACACTGCGCAAATCGTTCAGGAAGCTATCGCGCCACACGCCGAGATCGTTCTTGCGCAGCGCCGCCATATTGATCTCGTGACGCCGCTGGCGTGCATCGAGCGGCATTTGCAACGCGCGCTGCAAGGCCTCGCACATGCCGATCGCATCGTGCGGATTGACCAGCAGCGCGCCAGTCAACTCCGCCGCCGCACCGGCGAAAATCGACAGCACCAGCACGCCCGGATCGTCCGGATTCTGCGCGGCGACGTATTCCTTCGCGACCAGATTCATGCCGTCGTGCAACGGTGTGACAAAGCCGATCTGCGACTCACGAAACAGCGACATCAGTTTCCAGCGGTCGTACTGCTGATTCAGGTAGCGGATCGGCGTGTAATCGAGGCCCGAATAACGGCCGTTGATGCGCCCTGCTTCGTATTCGAGATCCTGGCGGATCTTCTGATAGGTGGCGACGTCCGAACGGGTCGGCGGCGCGATCTGCACGAGCGTCACGTTGCCGCGCCATTCGGGTGAGCGTTCCAGCAGTTGCTCGAAGGCGCGAAAACGTTCAACGAGTCCCTTCGAATAATCGAGCCGGTCGACGCTCATGATCAGCTTGCGGCCCTCCAGACTCTGCTTCAGGTCGAGCACGTGCTGGCGGCTTTCGTAGCGCTCGGCCTGTTCGGCGATTTCATCGGGGAACACGCCGATCCGATAGACGCCCGTGCGCAGCTTGCGGCCGAAGGCTTCCACATGGTTGCCTCCGCTCACGGTGCCGCGCGCGTGGCGCGTCACGTAGTCGTGGAAAGCGAGTTCATCGGTTGCGGTCTGGAAGCCCAGCAGGTCGTAGCACGAGAGCGATTTCACCAACTCTTCGTGCGGCGGAATGTTGAGCAGAATCTGCGGCGCGGGAAACGGAATGTGCAGGAAGAAGCCGATGCGGTTCGTGATGCCCTCGGAGCGCAGTGCTTCGGCGAACGGGATCAGATGGTAGTCGTGAATCCAGATCACATCGTCGGGTTCGAGCAGCTTGATCAGCTTGTGCGCAAGCCATGCGTTGACGCGGCGGTAGCCGGCATACTCGTCGCGCTCGTAGCGTGCAAGGTCGTTACGGTAGTGGAAGACGGGCCAGAGCGTCGCGTTCGAGAAACCGCGGTAATACTGGTCGTAATCCTTGCGCGTGAGCCCGACGGTCGCGAAGGTCACCGCGCCGTCCTGCTCCAGCGTCGGACCGGCGTTGGCGACGGTCTCGCTCACCACGTCGCCGCTCCAGCCGAACCATACGCCGCCCGCGTCCTCCAGCGCGCCGAACACGCCGACCGCGAGGCCGCCTGCCGACCCTTTGGTTTCCGTCGGCGTTGCGACGCGATTCGACACGACGATCAGTCGGCCCATGTTGGTAGTCCTCCTTTGTTCGCACGGCACGGCGTTCGCGCTTCAGGGGCTGGTGACGCCTCGAGCGCTGCAACACTTCGATGACGTCAAGCGGCTGCAAAACGCGCGATGCCGCGCCAGGTTCGTGAGTCAGATGGACGATTCGACCGCCTGGGTGTCCGATCAGTTGCACTCATCTGCGCTGCATGCGGCGCTACACCTTTTCCTTCACCTGCTGCAACGGATCGCCCGCCTGATGACGACCGGCGCGGCTTGCCACGGGATCGGCCTCGGTGTGCGCGGCGGTGCTGCCGGCGGGCGTCTGCGTGCTGCGCGGCACCCAGTCGGCGGTTCGCCCTTGCCGGTTTCGAGTTCGGCCGACACGTCGGCGCGCAACCGTGGCATCGCGTGGAGCGGGCACTACGCGGGCGAGGCCATTGGCCGAACAGGCGGCAAAATGCCGAGGGAGCGGGCATGAGCGCGAAGGCCACGCCCCGCTGATGACACTGACGCTGACGAGCGCTGAAACAGCGGCGCGCGCCGTCCAGATTTGAGGCTTCCGGCGCGGCATGCCTGTAGACATCTTAGGCGTTCGTCCGCCAGGACCGGGGATAGGTGCTTAAGCCGGCGGCCTGTGAAAGCGGGCGGCCGGGTTTAAGCCGGCCAGAAACACGCCTCAAGGCTCAAGCCGGCTGAAACGCCCGACGTGCCCGATTCGGGCACGCGGCGCAAACGTCAGCCGCGACTCACATCAAATTCAAATCAGCTACCGCTCTTGCAAGGAAATGCCTTGCCGAGCCCGAGCGAGATCGCCGTGCTGGCGTTATAGCCCGCGACGATCGGATTCTCGGCGATGTACTTGCGTACCGCGTCGGTGAGTTGCGCCGAGCGCGCGTCCGGCGGCAGGCAGTAGTACTGGCCGACGCGCGGCCCGGTGGTGCCGCCGATCGCGTCGATCGTGTTGAAGATGCCGTCGGCAGCGCCTTCGATATACGCGGCACACGCACTACGCGATGCCACATCGGTTTTCGTGCACAGCTTGTTGAGGTCGCCTCCCGTAAACGCGGCTGCCGATAACGGTACGGCAAGCGCGCTGGCGAAAATCAAAGCCCGCAGCATGGTGTTCCTTTCCAGGGTCGTTTATCAGGCGGTCTTGCGCCGCATCGAACCGGCGCGCCTCGCAACACGCCAAGTCGTCATTCTGCACTGTTTTGCGAAGCGGCAGGCATGCCAACGGGTGCTATCTTCAGGCAAATTTGTGGCCCAGGGAACCGACAGCCGGTGTCCGTGAAGCTGGCGCCCCGGTGGCCGGTTCTCCGGCTTTTCGCGCACTTCACTTCTGTTGCATCTGCTGCAGGCGCGCGGTGAGGCCTTCGACCACGTCCGGTTCCTTATAGGTCTTCGCGAAATCCAGCGCGGTCAGGCCGATCTGGTTCTTCACCGTGAGGTCCGCGCCGTTATCGAGCAGGAGCTTCACCGTCGACACGTGACCGCCGCGCGCGGCCATCATCAGCGGCGTGGTGCCGTTCGGCGAGCCGGCGTCGACGTAGGCCGAATGGTCGAGCAGCACCTTGACGATATCGTCGTGGCCGTTCGCAGCCGCATAGTGCAGCGGCGCCCAGCCCTTCTTGTTGACTTCGGCGTCCTTCGCGATCAGCAGGTTGACGAAGTCGAGGTCGCCGCCCAGCGCGGCCATCATCATCGCGTTCTCGCCGGCTTTATCCTGGATCTCGATGTCGGTTTTCGGATTGGCAATCAGCGCCGCCCCCACCTTGTCCGACTTCTCGCGCGCGGCGATCACCAACAGCGGGATGCCCTGGTTGTCGACACTGTTCGGGTCCATGCCCTTGGCGAGCAGCTTGTTGACACCGTCGACGTCGTCGAATTTCACCGACTTGATGAGCGAGTCGATCGGCGCGGCCTGAACCGGCGAAGCGACCAGCGAAGTCAGCGCGGCGCAGGCAAACGTTGCGGCCAGCGCGAGGCGCGACACGCTGCGGCGTGCCGAACCGAGGGCAATTTGCGCCGCTGAAGTCTCTTGAATCGCCGCCGTCGAAGTCGAATAATTTGTCATGTTTTACTTTAGGAAACTTCCCTATCCATTTGATATTTATTGGCTTTACCGATCACACACCAGCCGGCGCGGGAATCTTGAAGAGCCGGAAGAAGTTTTGTGTCGTCGCGGCGGCCAGTGCCGTATCCGGCATCTCGCGCTGTTGCGCGATGAAGCGTCCGACATAACTTACGTACGCAGGTTCATTAGGCTTACCGCGATACGGCACGGGCGCGAGGTACGGCGAGTCGGTTTCGATCAGCAAACGCTCGAGCGGCACGCGGCGCGCAACGTCCTGCACGTCGGTCGCGCTCTTGAAGGTGACGATGCCCGACAGCGATATGTAAAAATTCTGCGCCAACGCCTGCTCGGCGACCGCCCACGGTTCGGTGAAGCAATGCATCACGCCGCCCGGCTCGCTCGCGCGCTCCTCGGCCATGATGCGCAGCGTGTCTTCCGACGACGACCGGGTGTGGATGATCAGCGGTTTCTTCGTGGCGTGCGCCGCGCGGATATGGGTGCGGAAGCGCTCGCGCTGCCATTCCATATCGGCAATCGTGCGGCCTTCCAGGCGGTAGTAGTCGAGGCCGGTCTCGCCGATCGCGACCACCTTCGGATGCTCGGCCAGCTCGACGAGTTCGGCGAGACTCGGCTCGCGCATGTCCTCGTGGTCGGGATGCACTCCAACCGACGCGTAGACGTTCTCGTACTGGTTGGCGATCGCCAGCACGGACGGCAGCGTCTCCAGATCGACCGATACGCACAGCGCATGCGTGACCGAATGGCTGCGCATGTTCTCGAGCACCTGCGGCAGGCGGTCGGCGAGTCCTTCAAAGTTGATATGACAGTGCGAATCGACAAACATGATGATGTCCTGCTGATAAGTAGCTGGGTGTGAATCTGGCTGTAAATCGTGGCTGTAAATCAGGCCGCGGCCGGCTCGAGCCGTTTGCCGAGAATCACCAGATCGCGTTCCACGCCGTCCAGCACCGCGACGCGCGGCAGCGACCCCCACGTGTCGAAACCGAAGCCGCGGAACAGGCGCAGGCTTGCGTCATTGTGGCCAAAGATAAAGCCCAGCACGGTGTCGATGCCGAGCGTCGGCGCCACTGCCAGCGAGGCTGCCAGTAGTTGCTTGCCGAGACCCTTGCCACGCGCGCTTTCGTCCAGATAGATGCTGACTTCGGCGGTACGCAGATAGGCCGGGCGGCCGTAGAAATCCGAGAAGCTCAACCACGCGATCACGCGGCCGGACTGCTGCGGATCTTCCACCACCCACAGCGGACGCTTGTGCGGCCCGTGCGCATGAAACCACGCCAGACGGCTTTCGACGCTCACCGGCTCGAGATCGGCGGTGACTTGCCGCGACGGCACGGTTGAGTTGTAGATGGCGACGATCGCGGGCAGATCGTCGAAGGTCGCATCGCGGTAGGAAAGGCTCATGGTGCTTTGACGTGAGATGGAAGGCGAATCGGCGGACGGATGCATGGATCATGCGTGGCGGGTTAAGGCACGCCAGCCTTGCACACACCGGCGGCCATCAAAGTTGATTTACGCAAACAGCTCGCGATAGCCGATAAACAGTTCTTCGAACACCAGCCGCGCGTTCAGCGGATGGTTCTCGACAGCGCGCTGGCGCGTCACGGTGCGCATGAAGCGCGCGAACGCGCTGGCGTCGGCTTGCGACGCACAGCGCGACAACGCCGTCGACGCCTGCGGGAAATAACGCGGCGTGCCGGCCGTGCGCTGCGCCAGCAAATCGTACATCCAGCGTTGCAGCCAGCCGAGCACGAGCGGTACCGGCAGCTTCTGCAGCGCCTCGCCGCAGGCGAAGGCGTCGCAATCAGCGCCGGCGGCCAGTTGCTTCAGGGTCCAGTCGCGCAGCGTGCGGTTCTCGTCACTCGCGAGAGCGAGGGCCGTGAGCGGCGCGCCGCCGGCTTCGGCGAGCAGCGCGGGCGCTTCGGCGACGCCTTGCGCGGCGAGCCACTTCGTGGCGACTTCCGGCGCGGGCATCGTCATCGGCCATTGGCGGCAACGGCTGATGATGGTGGGCAGCAGGCGATCGACGCGCGCCGACACCATCAAAAACACCACGCCCGCCGGCGGTTCTTCGAGCGTTTTCAGGAGCGCGTTGGCCGCGGCGATGTTCAGCCCCTCGGCCGGATACAGCACGACCACGCGCGCACCGCCACGATGCGACCCAACGCCGACGAAATCAAGCAAGCCACGAATCTGCTCGATCTTGATCTCCTTGCTGGGCGCGCGCGTCTTCTTGCCTTCGTCGCCGTCGGCCTTTTCGGCTTTTTCGTCCGCGGCGCTGGCGAGTCCGGCTTCGGCGGCCAGCGCTTCGGGCACGATGATCCGATAGTCAGGATGATTGCCCTGCGTGAACCAGTTGCAGGCGACGCAGGCGCCGCACGGCTCGCCGTTGGCCTGCTGGGCTTCGCACAAAAGCCCCTGCGCGAGGTGCTGCGCGAAGCGCAGCTTGCCGATCCCCGCCTGGCCATGCAGCAGCAAAGCGTGCGGCCAGTGTCCACGCAACTGCTGCAGGCGGTTCCAGTCATCGGCTTGCCACGGATAAATCATCGCTTCTCTTTAAAATCAATCGGTTGACGACGCTTGATGAGACACCACACGAACTTCGTCATCCGTTATAACTCGGGATTATATTCTTTTAAAATCAAAGAACTGCGATCAACTCTTCAAGTTGCTTCTGAATTCGCACGATGGTCTGCGAAGAGTCAATGATAGCGAACCGGTACGGCGCTTCTTCCGCGCGGCGCAGATATTCGGCACGGGTGCGATTGAAAAATGCCTCCGACTCGCTTTCGAACCGATCCGGATCGCGCGCGGCGCTGCGCCGTTCGCTGGCAACCTCCGGCGTCAGATCGAACAGCACCGTCAGGTCCGGCTGAAAACCGCCCTGCACCCAGCGCTCCAGCGTTTCCAGCTTGTCGCGCGGCAGGCCGCGGCCGCCGCCCTGGTACGCAAAGGTCGCGTCCGTGAAGCGGTCGGACAGCACCCAGTCGCCGCGCGCCAGCGCCGGCTCGATCACCTCGGCCAGATGCTGGCGGCGCAGCGCGAACATCAGCAATGCCTCGGTTTCGAGGTCCATCTTCTGATGCAGCACGATTTCGCGGATCTGTTCGCCGAGCGGCGTGCCGCCCGGCTCGCGCGTCATCACGACCGAGCGGCCGGTGCTCGCGACTTTCTCTTCGAGGCGTTCGCGAAACCAGCCTAGGTGGGTGGTCTTGCCGGCACCGTCGATGCCCTCAAACGTTATGAATTTGCCCCGCGCCATCATTGCCCTCGAATGTATTTGTCCACGGCCTTGTTGTGATCGCCGAGGGTGTCAGAAAAGATACTGCTGCCGTCGCCGCGCGAAACGAAATACAGCGCGGTGGACTGCGCCGGGTTCATCGCCGCCTGCAGCGATGCGACACCGGGCAGCGAGATGGGTGTTGGCGGAAGCCCCATCCGGGTGTAGGTATTGTAGGGAGTGTCGGTCTGCAGGTCTTTCTTCCTGATGCGGCCCGTGTAGCTGTCGCCCATGCCGTAGATCACGGTGGGGTCGGTTTGCAGCGGCATGCCCACGCGCAGACGGTTCGCGAACACGGCCGCCACCATCGGCCGGTCCGATTTCTTGCCGGTTTCCTTTTCGATGATCGACGCCATCGTCAGCGCATCGTACGGCGTCTTGTACGGCAGGTTCGGCGAACGCGCGGTCCACGCTTCGTCCAGACGCAACCGCATCAGCCGGTACGCGCGACGGTACACGTCCAGATCGCTGGTGTTCTTGTCGAACAGATAGGTGTCCGGGAAAAACAGCCCCTCGCCGTTGCCGAGCGACGCTTCCGGCGCGTTGATCGCGCTCATCAGATCGGTGTCGCTCATGCCGATCGTGTCGTGCTTGAGCGCCGGATTGGCGTCCAGCTCGGCGCGCATGCGCTTGAAGGTCCACCCTTCGATAATGGTCGCCACATATTCGTTGACGTCGCCGCGGGCGATTTTTTGCAGCACTTCGTACGGCGTGATGCCCGTCTTGAACTCGTAGTTGCCCGATTTCAGATCGCTTTGCAGACCGAGCAGCCGCGTCATGATGATGAACAGTTCAGGCTCGACCGGCACGCCGCCGCGGTTGAGCTGCAGCGTAACGCTGCGCAGGCTGCTGTGCGGCTTGACGGTGACATCGAGTTGCGCGGGGGTCAAATCGAGTGGGCTGGTGGCCCAGTGATATCCGCCTGCGATTGCTGCTGCGGCCAGCACAACGACGATTGAGCCGGCGACGAAACATTTCTTCAGAAGGGTCATGCGAAACTGGGCTGGGTTGGACCTCATATAATACTTGTTTGCCTTAGCTAAAGTCAGAATTGACTGTTCCCGGAATCCATGAACACACCGCTCGCTACCGCTTCAGGCACGCCTTCAGTTGCGCCCGCAGTTGCTCACACGGGCACCGCTGCGACGGCACAGGCTTCCGCACCCGTCGGACTTCCTGCTTTGCCGCGGCCCGCCGCTGAGGAATTCGACGCTGTCATCGGGCAAGGCGCCTACATGCCGCTAACGCAGTTCGGCGTGATCGACGCGACCGGCGACGACGCGGCGAGCTTCCTGCATGGCCAGTTGACCAACGACACGCAGCACCTCGACGCAGCCAATGCGCGCCTTGCGGGCTATTGTTCGGCCAAGGGTCGGCTGCTGGCGTCGTTCCTGACGTGGCGCACCGGCGAGACGATCCGCTTGCTGGTGTCGAAGGACGTGCAGGCCGCCGTGCAGAAACGGCTGTCCATGTTCGTTCTGCGCGCCAAGGCCAAGCTGGTTGATGCGAGCGGCGAACTGGCAGTGGTGGGTCTCGCGGGCGACGTGCGCAAAGCGCTTTCCGGCGTGTTCGATGCGCTGCCCGACGGCGTGCACGTCCAGGTGGACGGCACGGCGGGGTCGCTGATTCGCGTTCCGGACGCGCTGGGCCGGCTGCGCTATCTGTGGGTCGGCCCGAAGGCCGCGGTCGAGGCGCGCCTGCCCTTGCTCGACGAAAAGCTCAAGCGCGTATCGCCGGCGGTATGGGATTGGCTCGACATTCGCGCAGGCGAACCGCGCATCACGCAGCCGGTGGTCGAGCAGTTCGTGCCGCAAATGGTCAACTTCGACGTGCTCGGCGCGGTCAATTTCCGCAAAGGCTGCTATCCGGGTCAGGAAGTGGTGGCGCGCAGCCAGTATCGCGGCACGATCAAGCGGCGCACCTCGCTCGCGAACGTGACGGGTGAACTGGCGACGGTCAGGGCCGGAGCCGAACTTTTCCATTCGAACGATCCGGGCCAGCCGTGCGGGATGGTGGTGAATGCGGCGTCGGCGCCGGAGGGTGGTGTCGACGTGCTGCTGGAGATCAAGCTGGCGGCGCTCGAAGGCGGCACGGTGCATCTGGGCGCGGCGGAGGGGCCGGCGCTGACGTTCCTGGCGTTGCCGTATGGGTTGCCGACTGAGGTTTAAACGCCGAAACCCGAGCGGCGCAATCGAGCGCCGCTTTTTCATGGCATCTGTTCCTCCACTGCCCTCACCGGGAGACACCACCCGATGTGCCTGATCGTCTTCGACTGGCGGCCCGATGCGGTCGACGGACCGCTTCTCACGCTCGCCGCGAATCGCGACGAATTTTTTCGCCGTACCGCGGAGCCGATCAACTGGTGGCATGACGCGCCGACCGTATTGGCCGGCCGCGATCTGGTGGGCGGCGGCACGTGGCTGGGCATGTCGCGCGATGGCCGCTTCGCCGCGCTGACCAATTACCGCGCGCCGCATGAAATGCGCGCCGATGCGCCGACCCGCGGCACGCTTGTGAGCGACTGGCTCAGTGACCCGGCAAAAGGCTCGGACAACGGGCCGCACGAAACGCCGCTCGACTATCTGCAACACGTCGCGCAAACGGGCGACATCTACAACGGATTCAATCTGCTCGTCGGCGACTGGACGCGCCGCGAGCTCGGCTGGTACTGCAACCGGTCGAACACTGCACCCACACTGCTCGAGTCCGGCACGCACGGCATCTCGAACGCAGTGCTCGATACCGCCTGGCCGAAGCTGGTTAAAAAGCGCGCGGAACTGGGCGCCATGCTTACGCGTGATGCAATGCCGCCGCTTGAGCGCCTGATCGATCTGATGCGCGATCCGCGCCTCGCGCGCGATGACGAATTGCCGTCCACCGGTATTCCGCTCGAACGGGAGCGCGCGTTGTCGGCGGCGTTTATCGAAACGCCGGAATATGGCACGCGTGGCACGACCGCGGTGCGCGTGGTGGCGCATGGCGAGGTGATCAGCGTGGCGGCCGCCGAACGCAGCGACGATAACGGCTCGCACCGGATCGTACGGCCCGGCGACTTCGAGCGCAGCTTCGCGTTCAATGTCGAGCGCGAGATCGCCTGACGCGAGTTTGACGGCCGCCTGGCCGTTTTACACGGAACGACGATTACTCCACACCGAACGCCACCCGCAAAGCCGCGGCGGCATCCGCATGTGCCTCTGCGACGTCAGGCACGTAGCCACCCATCTTGAAGAACTCGTGAATCATGCCCGGGTAGCGTTTTAGCGCAACCCGGTTGCCCGCTGCGCGTAGTTTCTCCGCATACGCGTCGCCTTCGTCGCTTAAAGGATCGTATTCGGCGGTCGCGATCCATGCCGGTGCAAGGCCGCTGAAATCAGGCGCGCCGCGCGTCCCGTCGAGCGGCGCGAAACGCCAGTCGTCGCGGTCGCTTTTATCTCGCACGTATTGGTCGAAGAACCATTGAATCGTGTCGCCCGACAGCAGGAAGCCATCGGCGAGGCGCGAGTGCGAATCGGTTTGCTGATAGCCCGTGGCGCCCGGATAAATCAACAATTGCAGCACGAGCTTGATGCCCGCATCGCGTGCCAACACCGCGCACACCGTTGCCAGCGTGCCGCCCGCGCTATCGCCGCCCACCGCCAGCCGCTCCGCATCGATGCCGTACTCCGCGGCATGCGTGTGCAGCCAGGTCAACGCATCGAATGCGTCTTCAACGGCGGTGGGAAATTTGTACTCGGGTGCGAGCCGGTAATCGACCGACAGCACCGTGCAACGTCCGTCGCGCGCGAACATCCGGCACAACGCATCGTGCGTAGCGACGCTGCCGACCGTAAAGCCCCCGCCGTGGTAATACACCAACGCCGGCGCAGGCTCGGCCCAGCTCGGCTCGACAGGTTGATAAAGCCGCGCACGAATCGTCGCGCCGTCGCGTGTCGGCACGCGCAGGTCTTCTATCGCGAACATTGGCGCGCTCGCGATCTCCAGGATCGGCGCGCTTTTTTCGTAGGACGCGCGCGCCTGTTGCGGAGTCAACTCGTGAAGTTGCGGGCGCTTCGCGCGCGCGATCATGTCGAGCACCTGCTCGATTTTCGGGTTCAGCGGCATTGGGCGTCGAGTGGCGCGTGGTCGGCGAAGGTTAGTGGTTCAAAAGTGGGGAAACAGCACCTAGCTCGCGTTCTTCACTTCGGGCTTCAGCGACATCGGATCAGTCGGATTGCGCAACTGCTCGATGTCCTCGTGACGCAGCTTCACCGTCGCCATGATGCCCGGATGCGTGACGATGTAGAAACGCCGCGCAGCGATCGCTTCGAACGTGATGTCGGCGACGTCGGCTGCGGTCAGCTTGCCCGATTGCACCGCGCGTTGCAGTTGCTTGCCGGCGGCGATCTGCGAGCGGGTCGGCCTGCTATCGTTGCGCAAATCCGCGGGCCGCGCGCGTTCCGCGTCGGCGATGCCGGTCGGCACGAAGGCCGGACACAACAATGAACAGCCGACTGCACCGCCCTCCGTATGCCCGGCTTGCGCCAACTGCAGGTCGTGATAAAGCGTCTCCGTCAACGACACGACGGCGTGCTTCGAGGCGTTGTAGATGCCCATCGCGGGCGGCGACAACAAGCCCGCCACCGACGCCGTGTTGACGATATGCGCGGGTTCGTTCTGCCGCAGCATGATCGGCGTGAAGGCGCGCACGCCGTGCGCGACGCCCATCACGTTGACGTTGAACACCCACGCCCAGTCGTTCGCCGTGCTTTCCCAGAGGAAGCCGCCCGAGCCCACGCCCGCGTTGTTAAAGAGCAGATGGACTTTACCGAAGGCGTCGAGCGCCGCTTGCGCGAGCGCTTCGACCTGGGCGGCATCGGACACGTCGGTCGGCACGCCAATCGCCTCCGCACCGCCGGCGCGCAATGCGTCGACGGTTTGCGCGAGCGCCTCGGGATTCACGTCGGCGAGCACGAGCTTCATGCCGAGCGACGCGCCCTTCTCCGCGAACGCCCGGCCGAAACCGCTTGCCGCACCGGTGATCACCGCCACCTTGCCTTCGAATTCGAACATCCTTCCTCTCCTGAATTTAGCGGTCGGGGATTATCCGCTGGGAACCGTCTCAGCCGATATGTTTATCGGCCGAGTCTCACCGACATCTACCGCATGCGCGGCTCGACAGCTGCCGCGCTCAGATTAGCTTGACGAGTTGCTTGCCGAAGTTCTTGCCCTTCAGGAGACCGATAAACGCTTCAGGCGCGGCATCGAGCCCTTGCGCGATGGTCTCGCGATATTGCAGCTTCTTCTGCGCGACCAGCGTGCCGAGCTGCTTGAGCGCTTCAGGCCACACGTCCATATGCTCGCTGACGATGAAGCCCTGCACCAGCAACCGCTGCGTGAGCATCAGCGACGGATGCTTGAGCGGCATCGGCTGGCCGTCGTAGCCCGCGATAAACCCGCACAACGCGATGCGGCCGAACGCGTTCATGCGCGCGAGCGTCACGTCGAGCACTTCGCCGCCGACGTTCTCGAAGTAACCGTCGACACCATTCGGCGTCACAGCTTTGAGCTCCTGATACAGATTGCCGGCCTTGTAGTCGACACAGGAGTCGAAGCCGAGGGTCTCGACCACATAGCGGCACTTGTCCGCGCCGCCCGCGATGCCGACCGCGCGCGCACCGGCCAGCTTGGCCAGTTGCCCGACCACGCTGCCCACGGCTCCGCTCGCCGCACTAACCACCACCGTCTCGCCTGCTTTCGGCACGATAATTTTGTTCAGGCCGTACCAGGCCGTCACGCCGGGCATACCGACCGGGCCAAGATACGCCGACAGCGGCACATGCGTATCGTCGACTTTTTGCACGCCCGCACCGTTCGAGGTGCCGTACTCCTGCCAGCCAAACATCGCGACGACCTTATCGCCGACCGCGAACTTCGGATTCTTCGACTCCACCACTTCGCCCACCGTGCCGCCGATCATCACTTCGTTCAGCGGCTGCGGCGCTGCGTACGACTTGCTGTCGTTCATCCGGCCGCGCATGTACGGGTCGAGCGACAGGAAGTGATTGCGCACGCGGAATTCGCCATCGGCAAGCGGCGCCAGCGGCGTTTCGACAAGCTTGAAGTTATCGGGCGTAACCGCGCCTTGCGGACGCGAAGCCAGCACGAGTTGACGGTTGATTTGGGGCATGACGATCGTCTCCATGAGTTACCGATGTGATCGGCGAATAGTTCGAACCAACAGCGTCTGCAAAAGAGGGGGCAGCGCGCGCGGCACTCGACACGCACGCGATTCATCCGGTGATTAACCGTCGCTTGGACCGGGTTTCGCCGAAGGGTCGCTGCGCAGACGCTGTTGCGTCACGTCGCGGCCCACGGCGAGGCGCCGCATATATTTGAAAGTGCCGAGTGCTTTGGCGACGAAGTGGCCTTCGCTGTCGCGGATCTCGCCTTCGCAATAGGCCATGGTGGTCGAGCGGTGCAGCACGCGGCCGGTGGCGCGCAATTCGCCGCGACCCGGTTGCATGAAGTTGACCTTCATCTCGACGGTGACCACGCCGACGCCGTCGCCGGCCAGACTGCGCGCGGCCATCGCAAGCGCGACGTCGGCGAGCGTCATGGTCACGCCGCCATGCGCGACATCCCACGTATTCATGTGATCGGGTTGCAGCGGCAACACGACCTCGCTGGCGCCGTCCGCCGCCGAGACGAGTTGCGCGCCGAGCCGGTCGACGAACGGGCTTTCGGGCAGCGTCGCGCTGCTCGCTTTAGATGAGGATGAGTCGGTCATTGCGGATTTCAGATTTCGTAGTCGACACATTCACGCGATTCGCGCACCGCACCGACGAAGCCCTTCAGCGCCGTGTGCGTCGGATGGACCTGGTAGGCGTCGAGCGCGGCCTTGTCGGTGAAGTCCGACACCAGCACGATGTCGTAGGTCGATTCGAGGCCCGGTGCCGCGATGCCGACTTCGAGCTTGAGCATGCCCGGAACAATGTCGCGGCAGCCTTCGAGTTTTTCCTTCAGCTTCAGGACGTTTTCGACACGCGAGGCACCTTCTGCAGTTTCCTTGAGCTTCCACATCACAATATGACGGATCACGGGATCACCTTCTTCGATTCAGTTCGTTGGGCCGGGACTAAGCACAGCGGGAAATCATAACCGCTACGGCGTTCGCGCATGCGCTACCCTCCGCGCCGCCAGACGCCCTAACCTGCGCACCGCGTCATCGGCCTGATCGAGATCCGTACTCGGGCAACTCAGGCGAATGAAATGATCGAAGCGCCCAGCGTTCGAAAACACCGTGCCCGGCATCACGCGAATACCTTCGTCCAAAGCCGCATCGAAAAAAGCAGCCGATGACAAGTCACGCGGCAGCTCGATCCAGAAAAACATACCCCCGCCCGGCGGCGTGAAGCGCGTGCCGTCGGGAAACGATGCGGCGATTGCTGCGGCCATCCGTTCGCGCTGAATCCGCAGACGGTCGCGCAAACGCCGCAGATGCCGTTCATACACATTCGTTTCCAGAAATTCGGCGAGCACGACTTGCGACAACTGCTCGTTATGGCGCGACTGCGCGAACTTCAGCATGCCGATGCGCGGATGCCAGCGTCCGCCGTTGATCCAGCCGACCCGCATGCCCGGAGCGAGCGTTTTGTTGAACGACGTGCAATGGATCACCGTGCCGTCGGTATCCCAGGCCTTCAACGATCTGGGCGGCTGCCCGGTGTCGGCGAGTTCGCGGTAGGGATCGTCTTCGATCAGCGGAATGCCCGCTCGCGCGCAAAGTTCGACGAGCCGTGCTTTGTGCGCATCGGGCATCACGCTGCCGAGCGGGTTCTGCAGATTCGGCACGACCACGACCGCCTTGATGCCGGGATGCGTTTGCAGCGCGAACGCCAACGCTTCGATGGCAATACCGGTAGTCGGACTGGCCGGAATTTCGAGCGCGCGCAGGCCTAGGCTTTCCAGCGCCTGCAGCAAGCCGAAGAAGCACGGCGATTCCACCGCGACCGTGTCGCCCGGCTGCGTGACCGCGCGCAAGGCCAGGTTCACCGCCTCGATGCCGCCGTGGGTCATGATCACGTCGTCCGCGCCGATCTGGATGCCGGCGTCGAGCGCACGGCGCGCAATGATGGCGCGCAGTTCGGGATCGCCCTGATCGGGTCCGGCCGCGGTCAGCAAGGTCGGCCGTCGGCGCAAGGCGCGCAGCGCGGCCTTCTGCAAAGCGTCGGTGGGATAAAGATCGGGCGATGCGGTCGCGCCGCCGAGGTTCAGCGCGTCGGGATAGCGCTGGAATTTCGACACGATCGCCGAAATCGCCGAATGGATGCCGACGAACTGCGCGGCGCCGGGCACGACCGCAAGGTCGGGCTCGGTTGCCTCGGGCAGCGCTGCGGTTTGACGGGCGCGCACGAAATAACCGGCACGTGGCCGGGCGTCGATCAGCGCGGCGCGTTCCAGTGTTCGATAGCTCTCGGTCGCGGTTGCGAGGCTCACGCCGTGCCGCTGCATGAAGGCGCGCATCGACGGCATGCGATCGCCGGGACGCAGCGCACCGTTATCGATCGCGCGGCGGTATTGGTCGGCCAGTTGGCGGTAGAGGGGGCGGCCATCCGTGGGCCGGCCATCCGGGGGCCGGCCCACGGATGGCGGCGCGTCCGTGCACGTCGCCGCTTGTGCGTCGGGTATCGAGGTAGAAGTGCTCATGAGCCGATGGTGCGGATAGTTAGGGCGTAGGGACAGATACACATCCGCGAGATTCCAACCGATACAGCATGTTTAAACCCCGCCTTGTACCGGTTCACATTGTCCATTATTGCGTCTGTTTTCACCCGGACGGACTCAATAAGCTGTGTGGCATGAAAACGGTTTAAGGGAATCGGTCATGCCCATCACTCAACCTCGCACGGGTTTGCCTCACGATGCCGCCACCTCGCGCGTTGCCGCCGGTCAGATGGCCGTGCACGATTTGCGCGCACGAACCTCGATCGTGGCCGTCGAAGGCAATCTGCGACTCGACTTCCGCGATCATTCGCTGGCGTGGCTGGGAGACGCCGTTCCAGTCACGTCGATCACGCTGCATGAAGGCGAACGCTATATCACGCCACAGCGCGGCGTCGTGTCGATCAGCACAGCGCATGCGAAATCCGCCGCGTTCGTCGTCGAGCCACGGCGCGCTGAAAACGAGCGGCACCGCTTCATCAGTCAAGCCGTGCGCAAGCTGACGAACCTCGTCAAAACGCGGCTGCAGCGCGTCACCTGAAACGTCTCTGCTGCCGCGGAACACCCCGCTACAATGCATGACCCAACCCGCTTCCTTCGAGGTGCCGGTCATGTTCTTCTTTCGCGTACTGCTGTCCCGCCGGCACGCCCGTCTGGCCGCGATCCTCGCCGTCATCACGCTGACGCTCAACGGCTGCGCCGGTCTGTTCGGCGGCGACCCTTTGCGCGTGAGCGTGGCCGGCATCGAACCGGTCGACGGTCAGGGCCTGGAGATGCGCTTCAATGTCAAACTGCGCGTACAGAATCCCAATGAATCCGCTGTCAACTTCGACGGCGTGTCGCTTGCTCTCGAACTGAACGGCAAGCCGTTCGCCAGCGGTGTCAGCGATCAGAGCGGCACCGTGCCGCGCTTCGGCGAAACGGTCGTCAATGTACCGCTGACGGTGCCCGCCTTCGCCGCGGTTCGCCAGGCGTTCGCCTTCGCAGGCGCCGTGCAAGCGGACTCCGCGCAGTCGGGACAGATTCCGTACATCCTGCGCGGCAAGCTCGCCGGCGGCTTGACAGGCACGACACGCTTCGTCGATCAAGGTACGTTAAGCCTGCCGACGCTCGGTACTGCTTTGCCCTGATGCGGCTCGGTCCGTGCCGCCAGTCGATGCCGGTGATTCTTGCCCGCGGCCGAGGCGAGCCAAACCCACCCGGATAAAAAAACGGGTGCCGTGGATTCAATGCCTGCACGTCACATCGCACCGAACCACACGACACCCGCTTTTAATCAAGCCCGCTCTCGCGCCCGATCACACCACTTCGAACAGGCCCGCCGCACCCTGGCCGCCGCCGATACACATCGTCACGACGACCAGCTTCGCACCGCGCCGCTTGCCTTCGATCAGCGCATGGCCGGTCAAACGCGCGCCCGACACACCATACGGGTGACCCACCGCAATCGCGCCACCGTTCACGTTCAGGCGGTCGTGCGGAATACCGAGCTTGTCGGCGCAATACAGCACCTGCACCGCGAACGCTTCGTTCAGCTCCCACAGGTCGATGTCTTCGACTTTCAGGCCTGCCTGCTTGAGCAGCTTCGGCACCGCGAACACCGGGCCGATACCCATCTCGTCCGGCTCGCAACCGGCCACCGCAAAGCCGCGGAAAATGCCGAGCGGTTGCAGCCCTTCGCGCTCAGCGACCTTCGCGTTCATCACGACGCAAGCCGACGCGCCGTCCGAGAACTGGCTCGCATTGCCCGCGGTGATCACGCCGCCCGGCATCGCGGTACGAATCTTCGACACGCCTTCGAGCGTCGTGTCGGCACGAATGCCTTCGTCGGCGCTGACGGTCACTTCCTTCGTGAAGAGACGCCCGCTCGCTTTGTCGGCGACGCCGGCCAGCACCGTCAGCGGCACGATCTCGTCCTTGAACTTGCCGGCTTCGAGTGCAGCCGCGGCACGCTGTTGCGAGCGCACGCCGTATTCGTCCTGACGTTCCTTCGAGATCGAGTAGCGCTTCGCGACGTTCTCGGCGGTCTGCAACATCGACCAGTAGATTTCCGGCTTGTTCTTGCTGAGCCAGCCTTCGGTCAGCATGTGGTGGTTCATCTCGTTCTGCACGCACGAGATCGATTCCACGCCACCCGCGACGAACACATCGCCCTCACCGGCAATCACGCGTTGCGCGGCCAGTGCGATGGTTTGCAAACCCGACGAACAGAAACGGTTCACCGTCATGCCCGGCACGCTAACCGGCAAACCGGCGCGCAGTGCGATCTGGCGCGCGATGTTCATGCCCGTCGCGCCCTCCGGATTCGCGCAGCCCATGATCACGTCTTCGATGCGCGCCGGGTCCAGCTTCGCGCGCTCGACAGCGGCCTGTGTCGCATGGCCGCCAAGCGTCGCGCCGTGCGTCATGTTGAAACCGCCGCGCCACGATTTGGCGAGGCCCGTACGGGCGGTTGATACGATTACGGCGTCAGTCATATGTCTCTCCTATGTCGACCCGAGTTGGCGCTTTAGCTGTCGACCCGAGTTGGCGCTTTAGCGCTTACTCGGGTCCCATGCAAAGCTCTTACTCGGGTCCCATGCAAGTTGGCTGGTGATGGTGGGCGCGCTGGCGGATCGCTCAGTCGCCCCACTTCATTCATTTCACTCATTTCGCCTGAGCGGCGGCGCTTCAGCCGTTAAACCCACGGCCCTTGGCCGCGAGCTCCGCGATGCTCGGCGCCAATTGCCAGGCGTCGCCATTCGGGCGCGATGCATAGCGGCGAATCGCGCGCTCGACGTTGTAGAGGCCGACCGTATCCGCGTACAGCATCGGACCGCCGCGATAGAGCGGGAAGCCGTAGCCGGTCAGATAAACCATGTCGATGTCCGACGCCTTCGACGCAATCCCTTCCTCGAGAATCTTCGCGCCTTCGTTGACGAGCGCGAACACGAGACGCTCGACGATTTCTTCGTCGCTGATCTTGCGGCGCTCAGTGTTGGCTTCCTTCGAGAAGGTCGAGATCATCTCGTCGACCACTTTCGACGGATACGCAGTGCGGTCACCCGCTTTGTAGTCGTACCAGCCGCCACCGGTCTTCTGGCCGAAGCGCCCCGTCTCGCACAGACGATCGGCGATCTTCGAGTAGTGCATATCAGGATGTTCCTGATAGCGGCGTTTGCGGATCGCCCAGCCGATGTCGTTACCCGCCAGGTCGCTCATGCGGAACGGGCCCATCGCGAAGCCGAACTTCTCGATCGCCTTGTCCACTTGCGCGGGCAGCGCACCTTCTTCGAGCATGAAGAGCGCCTGGCGGATGTACTGCTCGATCATCCGATTGCCAATGAAACCGTCGCACACGCCCGAGACCACCGCGGTCTTCTTGATCTTCTTCGCAAGCTTCATGACGGTGGCGAGCACGTCTTTCGCCGTGTCCTTGCCGCGCACCACTTCGAGCAGCTTCATAACGTTGGCCGGGCTGAAGAAGTGCATGCCGACCACGTCCTGTGGACGCTTCGTGAAAGCGGCGATCTTGTCGACATCCAGCGTCGACGTGTTCGAGGCCAGGATTGCGCCGGGCTTCGCCACTTCGTCGAGACGCTTGAACACCTGCTCCTTGACGCCGAGTTCCTCGAACACCGCTTCGACGATCAGGTCGGCGTTTTTCAGGTCGTCGTAGGAGAGCGTCGGCGTGATCAAGGCCATGCGCTGTTCCAGCGCTTCGGGCTTCAGCTTGCCTTTCTTGACGGTGGCTTCGTAATTCTTGCGGATCGTGGCGATGCCGCGGTCAAGCGCTTCCTGCTTCGTTTCCAGCAGCGTGACCGGAATGCCCGCGTTGATGAAGTTCATCGCGATGCCGCCGCCCATCGTGCCGGCGCCGATCACGGCCACCTGCTTGATGTCGCGCGCCGGCGTGTCTGGCGGCACATCGGGAATCTTGCTCGCGGCGCGTTCGCCGAAGAACGCATGACGCAGCGCGTGGCTTTCCGGCGTCTGCACGAGCGCGATAAAGCATTCGCGTTCGAATGCAAGGCCCTTGTCGAAACCGCTCTGCACGCCCGCTTCCACGGCGTCGATGCACTTCAGCGGCGCCGGGAAATTCTTCGCCATCGCCGCGACCGTATTGCGTGTGAACTGGATGAAACCGGCGGCATTCGGATGCTCGATCTTGCGGTCGCGCACCTTCGGATGCGGGCCCGTTTTCGCGCCGACCTTGCGGGCGAACGCGAGCGCGGCTTCAGCCAGATCGCCTTCCACGACTTCGTCGAACAGGCCTGAGTCGGCGAGCTTCTCCGACATCACCGGCGCGCCGGAGACAATCATGTTGAGCGCGGCTTCAAGGCCGATTGCGCGCGGCAGACGCTGCGTGCCGCCCGCGCCCGGCAGGATGCCGAGCTTCACTTCCGGCAGCGCGATCTGCGCGCCGGGTGCGGCGATGCGGTAGTGCGCGCCGAGCGCCAGTTCCAGCCCGCCGCCCATCGCGACGCTATGAATCGCGGCGATAACCGGCTTGGCGCTGCCCTCGACGGTCTTGATAACCGTATGGAGGGTCGGCTCCTGGGTCGCCTTCGGCGTGTTGAATTCGGTGATGTCGGCGCCGCCCGAAAAGGCTTTGCCGGCGCCCGTCAGCACGATCGCCTTGATGGCCGGATCGTTCTGCGCGCGCTCGATCCCTTCGACGATACCGGCTCGAGTCGAGAGGCCGAGACCGTTTACGGGGGGATTGTTCAGCGTGATGACGGCCACGCCGTCATGAGTTGTGTAGTCCACTGCCATCTGCCTGCCTCCGTGCGATGAGGCGGCGCATGACGCGCCGCCTGTCCGGTTGATCGAGTCGGCTCATTGTCCGACTTTAGCTCCGATTTCCCCGGGGTCAGCAGGCAGAATACACAAAAAAGCACGCTCGTTCAATTTATCGTTAGACGGGGTTTCCCCTGGCAAGCGGAGTCAGGGGGCAATCCTTCTCGTCTTCGAGCGCGGACGGCAGGATGTGGTCGCGGAAAATGTCGCGCAGTTTGAGCTTCTGCAGCTTGCCGGTGGCCGTATGCGGGAGTTCGTCGACGAAGACGACGTCGTCGGGAATCCACCATCTGGCCACCTTGCCGTCGTAGAACGCGAGCAGTTCCTCGCGCGTCACGTCGAAACCCGCCCGTTTGACGATCACCAGCAATGGCCGTTCGGTCCATTTCGGATGCGCGCAGGCGATGCACGCGGCTTCGGCCACCGCCGGGTGCGCGATCGCGACGTTCTCGATGTCGATCGAACTGATCCACTCGCCGCCCGACTTGATCACGTCTTTCGAGCGATCCGTGATGTGCAGGAAGCTGTCGCGGTCGATGGTGGCGACGTCGCCGGTCGGAAACCAGCCGTCCACCAGCGGCGAATCGTCCTTGCGGAAATACCGGTCGATCACCCAAGGGCCGCGCACGTGCAGATCGCCGAACGCCACACCGTCCCACGGCAGATCGCGCCCGTCTTCGCCGACGATCTTCATATCGACGCCGTACAGCACATGGCCCTGCTTTTCGAGCAGTTTGCGCTGCTCTGCCAACGGACGCTGACTCTGTTCCCACGTCAGTTTCGACAAGGTACCGAGCGGCGACATTTCCGTCATGCCCCATGCATGGATCACCTGCACGCCGTATTCGTCCTCGAAGGCTCGCAGCATGGCCGGCGGACAGGCCGAGCCGCCAATCACCGTGCGATTCAACGAAGAGAAACGCACCTTGGCTTCGCGCAGGTAGTTGAGCAAGCCCAGCCACACGGTCGGCACGCCGGCCGAATACGTGACGCGTTCGTTTTCCATCAATTCATACAGCGATTTGCCGTCGAGATCCTTGCCGGGAAAGACCAGCTTCGCACCGGTCAGCGGCGCGGAATGCGGAATGCCCCAGGCGTTCACATGGAACATCGGCACGACCGGCAGCACGGAGTCGCGCGCGGACAGGCTCATCGCGTCGGGCAGCGATGCACCGAACGCGTGCAGGACTGTCGAGCGGTGCGAGTACAGCGCGCCTTTCGGATTGCCGGTGGTGCCGGACGTATAGCAAAGATAGGACGCCTGCCGTTCGTCGATGGCCGGCCAGTCGTAATGGCCATCCTGCGCTTCCACCAAGGTTTCGTAGCTCAGCACCGGCGTTTGCATCTTCGGCAGATGGTCTTCATCGGCCAGTGCGATCCAGCCGCGCACTTTGGGGCACTGCGGCGCCAGCGCATCGACGAGCGGTGCGAACGTGGTGTCGAAGAGCACGTAGGCGTCGTCGGCGTGGTTGACGATGTAGGCGATCTGATCGGGAAAGAGCCGCGGATTGATGGTGTGGCACACGGCGCCGAAGCCGGTCGTGCCGTAATACGCTTCCAGATGCCGGTAGCCGTTCCAGGCCAGCGTGGCCACCCGCTCGCCGGGTTCGACGCCGAGCGCGATCAGCGCCTGCGCCAGCTGCTTCGCGCGCTTTTCGCAGTCGCGGTAGGTGTAGCGATGCATGTCGCCTTCGATGCGCCGCGACACGATTTCGGTGTCGCCGAAATGCCGCGCGGCATGCGCGAGCAACGAGGACACGGTGAGCGGCACGTCCATCATCTGGCCAAGCAGCGGCGTCGTCATAAAGAGAGGTCTCCTCGCCTTGTTTGCGTCATTGGGGTTGTAGCTCGGGGGCCGCGCGGCGCGCTCCGTTTGAGTCACGTTTGAATCGCACGAAACGCTGCGGCGAGTCCGCGCGGCGTGCGCTGAAGCGGCGCCAGACGCGCTCCGGCAGAAGACGTCCGGCACGCAGGCGCGTGTCTGGCTAAACCTCGGCCTAACAGCCGGCCAGCACCTCCGCGGGCGCGGACTTACAATATCGGTTAATCCAGAGGCGCTCAACATGTCGTTTTCCCCAAGCATTGCAGGGTTATCCGGGCCTTTAGCGGCTCTTTCCGACGCACTGATCACCTCGCCCGAAAGCGCATTTGCGCGGCTCGGCAGCGTGTTTCTGACACGGCTGCCCGCGGCGCCGCTGAGTGCGCCCTACGTGGTTGGGTTCTCCGCAGAGACCGCCGCGTTGCTCGGTTTAGAGCCGGGGCTCCAGAATGATCCGGGGTTCGCCGAACTGTTCTCAGGCAACGCCACGCGTGAGTGGCCTTCCGAAGCGCTGCCGTATGCGTCGGTGTATTCGGGGCATCAGTTCGGCGTATGGGCGGGCCAGCTCGGCGACGGCCGCGCGCTCGGTCTCGGCGAAGTCGAACACAATGGTCAGCGCTTCGAGCTGCAGCTCAAAGGCGCGGGCCGCACGCCCTATTCGCGTATGGGCGACGGCCGCGCCGTGCTGCGTTCGTCGATCCGCGAATATCTGTGTTCGGAAGCGATGCATCACCTCGGCATTCCGACCACCCGCGCGCTGTGCGTGATCGGCTCCGACCAGCCAGTGCGCCGCGAGGAAGTCGAAACCGCGGCGGTCGTCACGCGCGTCGCGCCGAGTTTCGTGCGCTTCGGGCACTTCGAGCATTTCTATTCGAACGATCGCGTCGATGCACTGCGCGCGCTCGCCGATCATGTGATCGAGCGCTTCTATCCGCATTGCCGCGAAGCCGACGATCCGTATCTCGCGCTGCTGAATGAAGCCGTGAATTCGACCGCCGATCTGATGGTCGAATGGCAAGCCGTGGGCTTCTGCCACGGCGTGATGAATACCGACAACATGTCGATCCTCGGTCTCACGATCGACTACGGCCCGTTCGGTTTCATGGACGGCTTCGACGCCGGCTACATCTGCAATCACTCGGACTCGCAAGGCCGCTACGCGTACAAGATGCAGCCGCAGATTGCGTACTGGAACCTCTTTTGCCTCGCACAGGGTCTGCTGCCGCTGTTGGGTGTCAAGCATGAGGAAAGCGTGCGTGGCGACAAGGCGATCGAAGACGCGCAGCGCGTGCTCGGCGGCTTCAAGGAGCGTTTCGCGCCGGCGCTGGAGAAACGCATGCGCGCCAAGCTCGGCCTCGAAAGCGAGCGCGACGGTGACGACACCTTGATCAACCGTCTATTCGAAGTAATGCACGCCAACCGTGCGGATTTCACGCTGACCTTCCGCAATCTGGCGCGCATTTCCAAACACGATGCGAGCTGCGACGCGCCGGTACGTGACCTGTTCCTCGACCGCGCCGCATTCGACGCGTGGGTGAACGACTATCGCGCGCGACTGTCCGAAGAAACACGCGACGACGCCGCGCGCGCCATCGCAATGAACCGCGTGAACCCCAAATTCGTACTTCGTAATCATCTGGCAGAAACGGCGATCCGCCGAGCGAAAGAGAAGGACTTCTCCGAAGTGGAACGTTTGGCAGCCGTCCTGCGCCGCCCGTTCGACGAGCAGCCGGAAAGCGAGGCGTATGCGGGGCTGCCGCCGGATTGGGCCAGCTCGCTGGAAGTGAGTTGCTCTTCGTAACGAGCCCCCAAAACAATCTTGAGACAGGAACCCCGACCATGAACAAGCCCGACGACCTCAACACCGGCGCCCCCGCCGTGCAGAAAGACGACGCCGAGTGGCGCGAACAGCTCTCCGACATCGAATACCAGGTGACGCGCCACGCGGCCACCGAGCGCCCCTTCACCGGCCGCTATCACGACCACTGGGACCGCGGCATCTATGACTGCGTCTGCTGCGGCACGCCGCTGTTCGAATCGGACACCAAGTTCGACGCCGGCTGCGGCTGGCCGAGCTACTTCAAGCCGATCAACGGCGAAGTGATCGCCGAGAAAACCGACCGCACGCACGGCATGCTGCGCATCGAAGTGCAGTGCAAGAACTGCGGCGCACATCTGGGCCACGTGTTCGAAGACGGACCGGCGCCGACCGGTCTGCGTTACTGCATCAATTCGGCTGCGTTACAATTCGAGCCCAAGTAACGCAGCGCGGAGTCCGGCGCCCGTTGAACGATGTGCGGCCGGCGTCTGTCATCAGGCGCGCGCCGGTCGCGACACCCTTCATCCGGCTTGCAAACCGGTCAACCCGGCGGTCGACCCGGCGCGGCAATCATGCTTCGAATGGCGCAACGCGCCGTTCCCGGCTGCCGCGGCGGGTTTTAAGCAGCATCCCTGCCACCGGGCGCCCCGCGCCGCGTCCCCAATTCTCCGACTCTCCAACCCACTCTCCGAATTCCCGACCAGATAATGAAATTCCTGTTCGATCTGTTCCCGATCATCCTGTTCTTCGTCGCCTTCAAGATCTGGGGCATTTTCACGGCGACGGCAGTGGCGATCGTCGCCACGCTGGTGCAGATCGCGTGGGTGGCATTCCGCCACCGCAAGGTCGATCCGATGCTGTGGGTGAGCCTCGGCGTCGTCACCGTCTTCGGCGGCGCGACGCTCGTGCTGCACAACGACACGTTCATCAAATGGAAGCCAACCGTGCTGTACTGGGCGTTTTCGGTCGCGCTGATCATCTCGCAACTGGCCTTCAACAAGAACCTGATCGAAGCGATGATGGGCAAGCAGATCACGCTGCCGCACGCGATCTGGGGCAAGCTGAACATCGTCTGGGCGATTTTCTTCGTGCTGCTGGGGCTGGTGAACCTGTTCGTCGCGTACAACTACACGACCGACCAGTGGGTCAATTTCAAGCTGTTCGGCGCCACCGGGTGCCTGGTGGTATTCATCGTCGGACAGAGTTTGTGGCTGTCGAAGTATATGAAGGAAGAATGACATGACGAGCGATGTGTTCATGCACGCCACGACCGCCGAGCGCGCCGCGCTGATCGAGGCGCGCCTCACCGCGGCGCTCGCGCCGGTCGCCTCGATCCGGATCACGGATGACAGCGCGCAGCACGCGGGCCACGCGGGCGCCTCCGCCGGCGGTCATTTTTCTGTCACGATCGTGGCTGCCGCATTCGCCGGGAAAGCCCGCGTGGCGCGGCATCGCATGGTGTATGATGCGCTGGCCGATGCCATGCAGCGCGGCATTCACGCCCTTGCAATCACGGCGTATACGCCCGAAGAATTTGCTTTGTTGCCCCGCTAGGAAACCTTTCGATGACCTTGAAGAAAACCCGCCTTTGGGTATTGCTGGCTGCATTTGCGGCCGCACCTGCATTCGCACAGAACATCGCCGTCGTGAACGGCACGCCGATTCCGAAAGCACGCGCCGACGCGTTGATCGATCAACTGGTTCATCAAGGCCAGCAAAACACGCCGCAACTGCAAATGGCCGTGCGCGAAGAGCTGGTGAACCGCGAGATCCTGATGCAGGAAGCGCTGCGCCGCGGCCTGCCGAATCGTCCGGATATCAAGGCGCAAATCTCCGTTGCCCAACAAACCGTCGTGCTGCGCGCGCTGATCGAAGACTTCGTGAAGAACAACACGCCGACCGACGCCGAAGTCACCGCGCGTTACAACGCGCTGATCAAGGACGCGGGCGGCAAGGAATATCACCTGCACCACATCCTGGTCGACAACGAACAGCAAGCCAAGGATCTGATCGCCAAGATCAAGGCCGGCGCAAGCTTCGAAGACCTTGCCAAGCAATTCTCGAAGGACCCGGGATCGGGCAAGAACGGCGGCGATCTGGACTGGTCGGATCCGAAGGCCTACGTGCCTGAATTCGCGGACGCGGCCACGCATCTGCAGAAAGGCCAGATGACGGACACGCCGGTGCATACGCAATTCGGCTGGCACATCATCCGTGTCGACGACGTGCGCAACATCGCGCCGCCGCCGCTCGAGCAAGTGCGTCCGCAGATCGTGCAGCAAATCCAGCAGGAAAAGCTGCAGGCGTTCGAAGAAGGCCTGCGTAAGAACGCGAAGATTCAGTAAGCAGTTTTTGCGCTGCCGCTTCGGAATAAAAAAACCGCCCTCGGGCGGTTTTTTGTTTCTGCGTGCGCTTCAACCCAACCAGCGGCGTGCGTTCTGGAACACGCGCAGCCACGGGCTCGCGTCCGTGCTGCCCTCACCCCAACCTTCCGGATGCCAGCTCATCTGCACCGCGCGATGCACGCGCTCGGTGTGCGGCATCAGCACGCTGAAGCGGCCATCAGGCGTCGTAACCGACGTGATGCCATTTGGCGAACCGTTCGGGTTGAACGGATACTGCTCCGTTGCCTGCCCACGGTGATCGACGTAACGCATCGCCACAGCCACCTTCGACGCATCGCCTTGCTGCGAGAAGTCCGCATAACCTTCGCCGTGCGCAATCGCCACCGGAATGCGCGAGCCTTCCATGCCGGCGAAGAAGATCGACGGCGAAGCCTGCACTTCGACCAGCGAGAAGCGCGCTTCGAATTTCTCCGACTTGTTGCGCGTGAACTTCGGCCAGGCTTCGGCGCCCGGAATCATCGACGCGAGGCTGCTCATCATCTGGCAGCCGTTGCAGATGCCCAGTGCGAACGTGTCTTCGCGGCCGAAGAACGCGGCGAACATATCGGCCAGTTGCGAGTTGAAACGGATCGCCTTCGCCCAGCCTTCACCGGCGCCCAGCGTATCGCCGTATGAGAAGCCGCCGCACGCCACCGCACCGGCGAAATCCGCCAGGTTGGCGCGGCCGGCCAGCAGGTCGCTCATGTGCACGTCGTGCGCGTCGAAGCCGGCGCGGTCGAATGCATAAGCCGTTTCGAGGTGCGAGTTCACGCCCTGCTCACGCAGGATCGCGACACGCGGGCGTGCGCCCTTGCCGATGAACGGTGCGGCGACATCTTCCGAAGGATCGAACGTGAGAACCGGCGAGATGCCCGGATCGGCCGCATCGGAGAGCGCATCGTATTCAGCATCGGCACAAGCCGGGTTGTCGCGCAGACGCGAAATACGCCAGCTCACTTCGCTCCACGCGCGATGCAATTCGGTACGCGGTGCGTCGTAGATCTTCTTCGCGTCGCGATAGATTTCGATCGTATCGCGCTCGTTGGTCTTGCCGATCACGTGCGAGCATGCCGACAGACCGTGTTCGCGCAATGCGCCCAGCACCGCGTCGCGATCCGCTGCGCGCACCTGAATGACGGCGCCAAGTTCTTCGGTGAAGAGCGCGCGGATCGTGCGGTCTTCACGACGGCCACTGGTCTGCTTCGCCCAGTCTTTCGCGTCGCCGAAATCGGATTCGTGGTTCGGATCGAGTATCAGCATGTCGACGTTCAGCGACACGCCGACGTGGCCCGCAAACGCCATTTCGCAAACCGTCGCCCACAGGCCGCCGTCCGAGCGGTCGTGGTACGCGAGCAGCTTGCCGTCGCTATTGAGCGACTGGATCGCGGTGAAGAAACGCTTCAGATCTTCTGGATCGTCGACGTCCGGCACCGTGTCGCCGACCTGCTGCGTGACTTGCGCGAGAATACTGCCACCCAGACGATGCTTGGCGCGGCCAAGGTCGATCGCGATCAGCACGGAGTCGCCCACGTCGCCCGCGCTGCGCAGTTGCGGCGTGAGGTGCTTGCGTACATCTTCGACCGGCGCGAATGCCGAGATGATCAGCGAGACCGGCGCGACGACTTCCTTCGCCACGCCACGATCTTCCCACTTGGTGCGCATGGACAGCGAATCCTTGCCCACCGGTATGCTGATGCCGAGCGCCGGGCACAACTCCATGCCAATGGCCTTGACCGTGTCGTACAGCGCGGCGTCTTCGCCCGCTGCGCCGCATGCGGCCATCCAGTTTGCCGACAGCTTGAGTTTATCGAGCGACGCGATCGGCGCCGCCGCGATGTTGGTGACTGCCTCGCCGACTGCCATGCGGCCCGACGCCGGCGCGTTGATCACGGCGAGCGGCGTACGCTCGGCCATGGTCATCGCTTCGCCGCGGAAGCCCGCGTAGTCCATCGTCGTAATCGCGACGTCGGCCACCGGCACTTGCCACGGGCCGACCATCTGGTCGCGCGCGGTCGTGCCGCCCACCGAGCGGTCGCCGATCGTGATCAGGAACGACTTGCTGGCCACCGTAGGGTGACGCAGTACGCTGACCGCGACTTCCGACAACGCGATGCCCGTAACATCCACCGGCTCGAGTTTCTGCTCGACGCGTTTGACGTCGCGATGCATGCGCGGCGCCTTGCCAAGCAGCACTTCCATCGGCATGTCGACCGGCTCGTGTGCGGCGTCCTCGTTCGATTCGGAATCGAGCACCTTCAACTGACGTTCAGCCGTAGCCGTGCCGACCACCGCGAACGGGCAACGCTCGCGCTCGCACATGGCTTCGAAGGCCGGCAGATCGGCCGGCGCAATCGCGAGCACGTAGCGCTCCTGCGCCTCGTTCGACCAGATTTCGCGCGGCGACAAACCGCTCTCTTCCAGCTGGATCTTGCGCAGATCGAAGATCGCGCCCTTGCTGGCGCCGTCCACGACTTCCGGAAACGCGTTCGACAGACCGCCCGCACCCACGTCGTGAATACTCAGAATCGGGTTCTTCTCGCCGAGCTGCCAGCACGCGTTAATCACTTCCTGCGCACGGCGCTCGATTTCCGGATTGCCGCGCTGGACCGAGTCGAAGTCGAGTTCGGCCGTGTTGGTGCCCGTCGCCATCGAACTGGCGGCGCCGCCGCCCATGCCGATGCGCATACCCGGGCCGCCGATCTGGATCAGGAGCGACCCTTCCGGCAGATCGTGCTTGTGCGTGTGTTGATCCGAAATATTGCCGATGCCGCCGGCGATCATGATCGGCTTGTGATAGCCGCGCACCAGACCCGCGACGTTCTGCTCGTAAGCGCGGAAATAGCCACCCAGATTCGGCCGGCCGAATTCGTTGTTGAACGCGGCGCCGCCGAGCGGGCCGTCGATCATGATTTGCAGCGGCGATGCGATGCGGTCAGGACGGCCGTAAGCTTCGTGCTTGTCGTCCGGGTTCCGGTGGGCCAGCGGCTGCGCGGCGTCACGGGCGTTTTCCCAGGCTTCGACGCCGTCCGGCAATTCCAGATTCGACACCGTGAAGCCCGCCAGACCCGCCTTCGGACGCGCGCCGCGGCCGGTCGCGCCTTCGTCGCGGATTTCGCCGCCCGCGCCGGTCGAAGCGCCCGGGAACGGCGAGATCGCGGTCGGGTGGTTGTGCGTTTCCACCTTCATCAAGGTGTGCGTCAGTTCGACGTTGCGGCGATAGTGCTCGGGCATCGCGCCGGGTTCAGCCGGCGTGCGCGGGAACCAGCGCTCAGCCACGCCGCCCGCCATGATCGCCGAGTTGTCCGAATACGCGACGATCGTGCCTTGCGGGTTCAGCTTCTCCGTGTTGCGGATCATGTTGAACAGCGAGATGTCCTGCTTCTCGCCGTCGATCGTCCAGTCCGCGTTGAAGATCTTGTGACGGCAGTGTTCGCTGTTGGCTTGCGCGAACATCATCAGTTCCACGTCAGTCGGGTTGCGGCCGAGTTTCGTGAAGGCGTCGACGAGGTAGTCGATTTCGTCGTCGGCGAGCGCGAGGCCCAGTTCCGTGTTCGCCGCCTCCAGCGCGCCACGGCCGTTGCTCAACACGTCGACGGTTTGCAGCGGCTTGGCCGGCAGTTCGTCGAACAGATGCAGTGCGTGGTCACGCGAGGGCGACACGCTTTCGGTCATGCGGTCGTGCAGCGCCGCGGCGACGGCCGCGCGGGCTTCGTCGGAGAGCGCCTTCTTGCCGCCCAGCAGACCGCTTTTCAGCGTGACCGTGTATTCGACACCGCGCTCGATACGGCGCACCTGCGTGAGACCGCAGAGGTGAGCAATATCGGTTGCCTTGCTGGCCCACGGCGACACCGTGCCGAAGCGCGGCACCACGAGGAAGGTTTCGGCCGCGCCGCGCTCTTTGGTTTCTTCGAGCGGATCGCCATAGTGCATCAGCGCTTCGATCTTCGCGTTGTCTTCCGCGGACAGCGGGGTTTGCGCGTTGACGAAGTGCAGATATTGCCCGCGCACGCCGGTGATGTTGGCGTCGATGCGCGTAAGCGTGTCGAGCAGGCGGGTTTGACGGAAATCGGAAAGGGCCGAAGCGCCGGGGAAACACGAGAAGTGGGCCATGGACTTGACGTTGCGTCGCTAATGATGCCGATGAGTCGCGCGTGAAGGCGACGTGAGGCGGAAAGGAAGTCCGAGATTATACCCCGGGAACGGCCTTCCAACGGGCGTCGCACCAGGGTTTTGGCGGGGTCTGCGTGGCCGGTCTGACGTTTTGACTGCTATCATTCGCCCTTTCACCAGATCGGCGCAGGCAGCCTGAGCAATCCCGGGCAGTGCGCCGCATGCCACGCTTAACGGGAACGCGGCGTTTCGGCGTCCCGCCGGCAAATCGAATCAGATCATGGATGTCATCGTCATTGGCGGCGGGATTGTGGGCGTCGCCACCGCTTATCAACTGCGCGCGGCCGGTCACCGGGTATGCGTCGTCGAGCGCCACGCAACGGTCGCGCAAGGCGCGACCTATGGGCACGGCGGCACCGTGCTGCCGACCCCGCTCGACGTCTGGTTCGGCCCGACTTTCATGGCGAGCCGTCAGGGCGCCAAAAACGGCGTGATCAGCAAGACCGGCTTCAACGGGCCGGCGCGCCAGTTCATCAAGCAACTGGCCGCTTTGCAGGAGCCGGAGGCGTTCAGCCGCCAGTACGCGCGGCTGCGTCCGTTGATCGAAGCATCGCGCGAGGCGATGGCCGACGTCGAAGCGCGCTTCGGGCTGGAATTCGAGCAGGCGAGCGGCCTGCTCTATCTGGTGCGTTCCGAGCAGGAATGGCAGCAGACCCAGACCGCGCTCGAGCTGCTGCGCCAATACGAAGTCCCGCACCATGTGCTCACGCCGGCCGAATGCGCCGCGTTCGAGCATTCCGTGCGGACCGAGCCGGAATTCGCTGGCGGCGTGCTGTTCGACCACGAGCGCACGGCCAACTGCCCGCTTTTCGCGAAACTGATCAAGCAAACCCTCGATACCCAGGGCGGCGTGCAATTCATGCTGGGCTGCGAAGTCTCGGCGATTCGCCTCGAAGGTCAGCGTGCCGCGGTGGAACTGGCGCCACGGCCTGGCATGGCATCGCGTTCACGCGAAGTCGACGTGATCAACGCCGATGCGATCGTCGTCGCTGCAGGTTACGGCAGTCTGCCGCTGCTCGAACGGCTGGGGCTGCGGCTGCCGTTGCATCCGCTGCGCCTGCATAACCTGGTGGCGCCGATCGCCCATGAGGAATGCGCACCGCACGTCGCGATTGTCGACGCGGTCAAGCGGATTACGGTCAGCCGCATGAATCATCGCCTGCGGGTTGCGGGCGGCGCGGTTTTGCAAAGTGCTGGGCAGATCGACAAGCCGCTCGGCGAAGCGTTGACTAAGGAAGCGCTGGCGCTGCTGGGCCAGGCGACTCACGACTGGATTCCGGGCGCTGCCCGGATCTCCGCAGCCTTGCCGTGGGAAGGCGTAAAGCTGCTGTCGCCGGACGGAATGCCTGTGATCGGCAATGCGCTTCATCCGCGTCTGTTCGTGAACGCCGGCCACGGGCCGGCCGGTTGGGGTCTGGCATGCGGGGCAGGCAAGCTGATCGCCGACCTGATCTCGGACAAGACCCCCGACGTTCCCGCGGACACGCTGGCTGCGCTGCGCGCGGACCGATTCCAGTAAATGGCGCGGCGGGAGCATATCGGCACTACCATAGTGGCTCCCAACGCTTCCTCACCTTGCCCAAGGTGAACTCCAAGCCTCGCCATGACAGTGCCCGAATCCACGCTCCCGACATTAATCAGCCCGCACAACCGCGCGTTGCCGCTGCTCACGCTAACCGACCTGCGAATCCTTGAAACCCAGGCCGCGGCGGCACTGCCTCAGCACACCCTGATGTCTCGCGCCGGCAAAGCAGCCGCGAGCTACCTGCAAGAGCTGATCACCCGCGACACATCGATCGAAAAATCGAAGCACAAGGTATGGGTCGTAGCAGGCCCGGGCAACAACGGCGGCGACGCATTGATCGTGGCCGCGGAGCTACGCCGCGCAAGTATCGCCGTAGATCTTTGCATGCCGCTTGAAGTCAAGCCGGACGACGCCCGCTGGGCGCTCGACACCGCCCGGGCCGCAGGCGTAGCCATTACATCGACACCGCCGGCTTCGCTGGAAAGCTATACATGGCTGGTGGACGGCATGTTCGGCATCGGTCTGACCCGCCCTCTGGAGGGCGTCTTTGCTGCCATCGCCCGCCAGCTCTCACAACGCACGAAAGCAAAGTCCAGAAAAGGCGGCGTCCTGGCGCTCGATACGCCAAGCGGCCTCGACAGCGACACCGGCACGGTCGTCGGCGAAAAACAGGGGCAAGGCGGGGGGCAAGGCGAAAGCCAGAACGACAGCACCGCAGTCCACGCCACCCATACGATCACCTTCATCGGCGCAAAGCCCGGCCTCTTCACGGCGCAGGGCCGCGATCTTGCCGGCACGGTAACGGTGGCGCCGATCGGCATTGACAGCACCTCCCGCACGGCCGTGCAACTCAACGCGCCGGCGCTGTTCACCGACTTCCTGCCGCCGCGCGACTTTGCCACCAACAAGGGCACCTTCGGCAGCCTCGCCGTGGTCGGCGGCGACACCGGCATGTGCGGCGCGCCGATCCTCGCCTCGCGCGCGGCGCTCTACGCCGGTGCGGGCAAAGTACACGTTGCCTTGCTCGGCGACGGCGCCCCGCCCTACGATCCGCCGCATCCCGAACTGATGCTGCATGCGATCGACGATCTGCCGCTCGACAAAATGGACGCGCTCGCCGTCGGTTGCGGCATGGGTCTGCGCGACATCGCCACGCGTGTCATGCACGACGTGCTGACGCTCGACGTACCCAAACTGTTCGACGCCGACGCGCTCAATCTGATTTCGGCAGACTCATCGCTCGCGGCCGAAGTCACCGCGCGCGGCGTACAAGGTGATCCCTGCGTGCTCACGCCGCATCCGTTGGAAGCCGCGCGCCTGCTCGGCACCAATGCGCGAAGCGTGCAACGCGACCGCCTCGCCGCAGCGCGGGCACTAGCCGCGCGTTTTGCCGCGGTAGTCGTGCTGAAAGGCACGGGCACGGTTATCGCCGCGCCGGACGGCCGCGTCGCGATCAATCCGACCGGCAATGCCGCACTCGCGACAGGCGGCACCGGCGACGTGCTCGGCGGCATCATCGGCGCACTGCTTGCCCAGCATCTGCCGCGTTACGAAGCCGCGCTGGCAGGCGTCTACCTGCACGGCCTCGCCGCCGACACGCTCAGCGCGCAAGGCCACGGCCCAGCCGGTTTGACGGCGGGTGAACTCGCCCCGATGGTGCGAACTTTGCTCAACCGTATGTTCTATCCGGCAACGGGTGGATGATTCAGCGGGTGAATGAAGCGCCCCATGCAGCGCCTCAAACGGGGTGTCCTGAACGTGGCGCCCCATCCCACAGTTTGCATGGGACTCCCAAACCGCTGCCACCCGTCACACAACGCCGTTATACTGATTGACTGCGCCGCGCGTCGGGTTCATCGCGGGTTACGGCGAAATTTCGGTGAGCCGTTCGATTCCGGGCGGACTCGCGAAGTTTCCCCGTAACCCACCGCGAACCCCACCGCGCGGCATCGCTCTAACAGCATCGTTGCATCATCCTCGGCAGCGCTTCACGCGCGCGCCTTTCTTCGTGCCCCTTCGTTAGACGGACGCTATGACGCAGAACTCGCTCCCCTCCTGGTCCTCGCTGCAAACGCATTACGAGAAGATTCGCGATGCGCACATGCGCGACTGGTTCGCCCCCGAGAACGATCCCGCCCCTACCCGTGCTGAGCGCTTTGCGTTCACGGGCGGCGGTCTCGCGGCCGATTTTTCGAAGAACCGCATCACCGACGAAACCCTGAAACTGCTGGCGGAACTCGCGCGCGAAGCCGGCGTCGAGAAGCGCCGCGACGCGATGTTCGCGGGCGAAGTCGTCAACCCGACCGAAGGCCGCGCCGCATTGCACACCGCGCTGCGCGCCACTGATCCGAAGGCTCCATTCCATGCGGAAATCCTGGCCGAACGCGCCAGGATGGCCGCGTTCGCCGACAAGGTCCGCAGCGGCGAGTGGACCGGCTACACCGGCAAGCGGATTCGCTACGTCGTGAACATCGGCATCGGCGGCTCGGACCTCGGGCCGAAGATGGTCGTGCACGCGCTGCATCATCTGGCTACGCCCGAGATCACCACGCACTTCGTGTCGAACGTGGACGGCGCGGATCTGTACAACGTGATGCAGATGATCGATCCCGAAGAGACGCTTGCGATCATCGTCTCCAAGACCTTCACGACGCTCGAAACGATGACCAATGCGCGCTCGCTGCGCGACTGGTTCATCGAGAAAGGCTGCCCGGAGAGTGCGCTGGCGAAGCACTTCGTCGGCGTGTCGGCGAACCCGGCCGAGGTGGTCAGGTTCGGCATCGCGAAAGAGAATGTGTTCGAGATGTGGGACTGGGTCGGTGGGCGTTATTCGCTGTGGTCGGCAGTGGGTCTGTCGATCATGATCGCGATCGGGCCGAAACAGTTCGACGAACTGCTGGCCGGCGCCAACGAGATGGACCAGCATTTCCGCGACGCGCCGCTCGAGAAGAATCTGCCGGTGCTGCTCGGCATGATCGGCATCTGGTATCGCAACTTCTTCGGCTCGCAAAGCTATCTGGTCGCGCCATATTCGGAAGCGCTGCATTTCCTGCCGTCGTATCTGCAACAGCTCGAAATGGAGAGCAACGGCAAGTCGGCGCGTCTCGATGGCGCAATGGTCGACTATCCGACCGCCGCCGTGACCTGGGGCGAACCGGGCACGAACGGTCAGCATGCGTTTTTCCAGATGCTTCATCAGGGCCCGACGATCGTGCCGATCGATTTCATCGCCGTGTTGACGCCGGAGCATCCGCTCGTCAGTCATCATCCGAAGCTGCTCGCGAACTGTTTCGCGCAAAGCGAAGCACTGATGCTCGGTCGCACGCTCGAAGAAGCAAAGAAGGTTGCCGGTGCGGACAAGCCGGAACTCGCGCCGCATCTGGTGTTTCCGGGCAACCGTCCGACCAGCACGCTGCTGGTCGATGCACTCACCGCGCGTTCGCTCGGCGCATTGATCGCGCTGTACGAGCATAAGGTGCTGGTGCAGGCATCGGTATGGGACATCAACCCGTTCGATCAATGGGGCGTCGAGTTGGGCAAGATCCTCGGCAAGGTGGTCGAGGCGGATCTGACGTCGGCAAGCGTCGATGAGAAGAAGCATGACTCGTCGACGTCGGCGTTGATCGCGCGGGCGCGGGCTGCCTTGAAGCGATGAGCGTAACGGCGCGCTTGCCCGTGCCGCATGCGCTGATTGCTCACGGGCGCGTGGTTAGCGGCGTTGCGTTATCGAGTTGCATGAGATGAAAAGCAAAGCGGGCCCTTGTGGCCCACTTTGCTTTATACGACCGAGTGACGCGTGGCTGGCACGCTTCCTAGGCCAGACGTCCCGCTTCGATGGTCACCGTCGTATCGCAGCGGCGCGCCAGCTCGATGTCGTGCGTGACGAGGATCAAGGTGGCGCCGTTCGCACGGTTCATCTCGAACATCAAATCGATCACCGCGTGACCGGTGGCTGCATCGAGACTGCCGGTCGGCTCGTCGGCGAACAGAATCGCCGGATGGGTGACAAAGGCCCGCGCGAGCGCGACCCGTTGCTGTTCGCCGCCCGACAGCAGCTTCGGATAGTGCCCGGTGCGCTTGGCGAGCCCCACCTGCTCCAGCAATCCGCGCGCACGCGCCGCGGCCTCGCGCGTACCGATGCCGCCTTGCAGTTCGAGCGGAAGGGTGACGTTTTCGAGCGCCGTCAAATGCGGCATCAGTTGAAACGACTGGAACACGAAACCGACCGAACCGCTGCGCAACGCAGCACGCTCATCTTCGTCCAGTTCGGTGAGCTCGCGACCAAGCAGCCGAACCGAGCCAGAGCTCGCACTGTCCAATCCTGCGAGCAAGCCGAGCAGCGTAGACTTGCCCGACCCGGATGCACCGACGATCGCCACACTGCTGCCGGCATCGATAGCAAGATCGATGTCCTCGAGAATCGTCAGTTCGCCTGTTGCATCCTTAACCTTCTTGCACAAACCCCGCACTTCAATGACTGGATCAGTTTTGTTTAGCATGGTGAAGCGTAGGTTGAAAGTGCGCGCCGTAGCGACGGCGCTGACTACTGCATTCGGCCCGGCCGTGCTGGCCGCAACCCTGTTTTCATTGCCCTTCCCAGCCCATGCGGCCAACCCGCCCGAACAGGCCAAGCCGGTGATCGTCGTGCTCGGCGACAGCATCTCCGCCGAATACGGCTTGCCCCGCGACACTGGCTGGGTTGCCTTGATGCGCCAGCGCCTCACCGATGAGCGAATCGATTATAGCGTCGCCAATGCGAGCATCAGCGGCGACACCACGAGCGGTGGCCGGGCCCGCCTGCCGGCGCTCCTGCAACGGCTCAAGCCGAGTATCGTGATCGTCGAGCTCGGCGCCAACGATGCATTGCGCGGCGTGCCGCTCGCCACAACCGAAGACAACCTGCGCACGATCATCGAGCAGGCTCAACAAGGCCACGCGAAGGTCGTGCTGGTCGGCATGTATGTACCACCCAATTACGGCCCCGACTACACGCAAAAGTTCCACGGCCTGTACGGCGAACTCTCGAAGCAATTGCGCGTGCCGTTGGTGCCCTTCCTGCTGGCCGGCATCGCCGACAAACCGGAGATGTTTCAGGCGGATCAGATCCATCCCACGCAGCAGGCACAGCCGGTGCTACTCAACAACGTGTGGCCGGCTATCAAGCCACTCCTTCGCGCAAGTTCGCCGCACTGAAAAGCTCGCTAACAACTTGTTTCCGGTAATTGGGGAGCGCGGATCGGCAAGATCGCTCCGACTTTCGTAATCCCGCGCAACCCGGCTCGATTCTGAGCGACTTCTGAGGAGATAACGTGAAATATTTACCGTTAATCGCTTTGACCGTGGCAATTTCTGCATCCGCCGCTCAACCGCCTGTCGGCGTCCAATCCGTGGGCCAAAGCCAGCAGCCGCCGAAGGCCGTCGCTACGTGCATCGCGCACAAGTGGGCCGATAGCTCGCAACAGCAAGTCGTGTCGCAAGACATCATGGCTAACGACCAGGCAATGGATGTCTATATGCCGGGTCAGCAGCCGCCTAACGGCGCAGCAGCCGTCGTGCGGCCCTCCTACACCGGCCCGGGTTCATGGGTCGGCTTCCGCGCCAATGGCGCTGCGGGCAGCGATGCCACCAGTTCGATCAGCGCTTGCCTCTAGGCGGCTGACGGCATAACAAGCCGCGCTCCCGAGCAGAACGTTTGACGCGCTTGCACTCGTCAAATAAAAATGCCCCGCAATTGCGGTAATGCCGTTCAGTTAGCACTGAACGGCATTTTCATTTGCAGAGCAGGAAGAGGTTGTAAACGGCGCGCCGGGATGTTAACTTTTCGGCACGATGCTCTCAGCCCACCTTACCTATCTGATCGA
>NZ_VOSW01000129.1 GCF_009690905.1 Paraburkholderia madseniana | reverse complement strand
GTCGTATTCAGCCCTCGCGCTCTTACCCACGACCGCCCAGAAAAGCCAAACCCCATCTCCATCTCGCGTACAAGGTCGCTTGATGGAATGGGGCTTAAGTTGAGAGCATTGCTGTGCGGGGCGGCACCTACTTCTCTTTGCCGGCTGCAAAGAGAAGTAGGCAAGAGAAAGCAGCTCAAACCGCTACTGCTAAGTGGGCACCGTGGTTTGCTGCGGGTAGTGGTGCATCTGGAATCCGTGTTCTCGCACATTCCGCGTTAGTGACAAAGGACTCATCCGCTCCCACTCCGCACTGCGTGCGTCGCGGACGGGTCTGCATGGGAAACCACGGGCTTCGGTTGAGGTCTGTGGGGGCCGTCGGCTTCGCCTCGGCGACGCGCCTCTGCACTCTCCGGGGAAGCCCGCCTCAAACGATATGTAGATGCAGTGACGAGCCACGGTCCGGTGGCGAGGCGGGAGCGCCAAAACGTAGTGAGTGGTTTTATGAACTGCTCTTCGGCGCGCGCAGCGCCGCCGGAAGAATGACGCCCTTGTCACTGGCGTATGCAGGGGCACGAACACAGATTCCAGATGCACCACTACCCGCAGCAGACCACGGGACCCGCTTAGCAGGAGTGGTTTGAGCTGCTTTCTCTTGCCTACTTCTCTTTGCAGCCGGCAAAGAAAAGTAGGTGCCGCCCCGCACAGGGGCAACGCTAATAGACCACTAACAAAACAAGGAAAGGCCAAAGCCCTACGAACCCTGACAAAAAGCGCCGATCAGGCAAACACACAAACAAGCAGCCCACACCCCAAAAAAACCAAAACCGCCCCCGCCGAGCAGGCGAAAAACCTATCCTTAGGGGGAATCCCCTGCCTTGACAACCAGCCCAAAGCGCAACCATAATCGCCCTGAACGTTCGCTAACCGAATCCATGTTCGTATATCGAACAAATCGAAAGTGAACAAACCAAAAGCGTCAGCCCCGGCCCGGAGACCGTCCCGCACAAGCCCTTGCCTGCAAAGGCAAACAGCCTGGCGATACGCAGCGCCCCAAAAGGAAATTCGACATGATCAACAAGATTTTCGAGTCACTTCAGTCGGCGGTCGCCGATGTCCACGATGGCGCGACCGTCATGATCGGCGGCTTCGGCACGGCCGGCATGCCGTCCGAGCTGATCGACGCGCTTATCGAACAGGGCGCGCGCGAACTCACCATCGTCAACAACAACGCCGGTAACGGCGACATCGGCCTCGCGGCGCTGCTCAACGCCAAACGCGTGCGCAAGATCATCTGCTCGTTCCCGCGCCAAAGCGATTCGTATGTGTTCGACGCGCTCTATCGCGCTGGCGAAATCGAACTCGAACTGGTGCCGCAAGGCAACCTCGCGGAACGTATTCGCGCGGCAGGCGCGGGCATCGGCGGGTTCTTCACGCCCACGGGTTATGGCACCAAGCTCGCCGAAGGCAAGGAAACCCGTCTGATCGACGGCAAGCATTACGTGCTGGAGTCGCCGCTGCACGCGGACTTCGCGCTGATCAAAGCGTTCAAGGGCGACCGCTGGGGCAATCTGGTCTATCGCAAGACCGCCCGCAACTTCGGTCCGATCATGGCGAGCGCGGCGAAAACGGCCATCGTGCAGGTGTCGAAAGTGGTGCCGCTCGGCGAACTCGATCCGGAAAACATCGTCACGCCAGGCATCTTCGTGCAACGCGTGATCGAAGTGCCGCAAGCTGCGCATCAAGCCGAACTTGCATCCGCGAACGCCGCCTGAGGAGACCGACATGAAAAAACTGACCCGCGATGAAATGGCCAAGCGCGTTGCCCAGGATATCCCTGAAGGCGCTTACGTGAACCTCGGCATCGGCGTGCCGACGCTGGTGGCCAATCACCTTGGTGCCGACAAGGAAATCTTCCTGCACAGCGAAAACGGCCTGCTCGGCATGGGCCCGGCACCCGCGAAGGGCGAGGAAGACGACGAACTGATCAACGCCGGCAAGCAGCACGTCACGCTGCTTACGGGCGGTGCCTACTTCCATCACTCGGATTCGTTCGCAATGATGCGCGGCGGCCATCTGGATTTCTGCGTGCTCGGCGCGTTCCAGGTGTCGGCGAAGGGCGACCTGGCGAACTGGCACACCGGCGCGCCCGACGCGATTCCGGCTGTCGGCGGCGCCATGGACCTGGCAATCGGCGCGAAACAGGTCTACGTGATGATGGAGCACCTGACCAAGCAGGGCGAAAGCAAGATCGCGGCGGAATGCACGTACCCGGTGACGGGCGTGAACTGCGTCGACCGCATCTATACGGACCTGGCCATGATCGACGTCACCGACAAGGGCCTCGTGGTGCGCGAGATCTTCTCGGACATCGACTTCGATGCGCTGCACAAACTGACCGGCGTGCCGCTGATCGACGGCACTCAGGCGGCACGCGCGGCCTAAGCACGGGCGCGGCAGCCGTCCGCACGAAGGCCTGTGGCGAGTCAAACCGCTGGCCGGGCGATGGCAACGCGCACGCCGCGCAGCGTGCTGCCACAAATGTGCGCGCGCGCAACGTGCCGTCGCCGATGAGCAAGCCGTGCAGCGTGCAGCCACCAATACGCGGGTCGCGCAAACCGTGCATCCGCCAATGTCCGCAGCGCGCATGAGGCAAGCTTCATGCGCGTGACCCGATGCCACGGCGTCACGTTGTTACAGCGAGCCGACGCGGCAGCATTCGGAACAGAATGCGCCGTAACGCCGTGTGCGGTACGCTCTCGATAGAAAGCGCCAAGGGCGCGCCTCGCAGCACGCCCGGATCGCCGCGGCGAAACCTTCACTTCCGACACCCTCATCGACGCCATCATGCTCGACTCCAGCGCCCGTCTGACCGGCCTTCTTTGCGGCACACAGCCGATGAACGACATCTGGGCGCCGCGTGCCACGCTGCAACGGATGCTCGAGGTCGAAGCAGCGCTCGCGCGCGCTTCGGCTGCCCATAACGTGATTCCGCACAGCGCCGTGGCCGCGATCGAGGGCGCCTGCCAGGCCGATCAACTCGACGCCGACGCACTTGCGCGCGACGCGGCGCTCGGCGGCAACCTCGCGATTCCCCTCGTCAAACAACTCACCGCGCGTGTCAAAGCGGCGGACGCCGAAGCGTCGAAGTACGTCCATTGGGGCGCGACGAGCCAGGACATCATCGATACGGCAACGGTGCTGCAACTGCGCGAGACCTTCGATCTGCTCGACAGCGGCTTAGAAGCCACATGCGATGCAGTCGCGAAACTCGCGGCCACCCATCGCGCGACGCCGATGATCGGCCGCACCTGGCTGCAGCAAGCCCTGCCCATCACGCTCGGTCTGAAATTCGCACAATGGCTCGACGCGTTGCTGCGTCATCGTGAGCGGCTCGATGCGTTGCGCGCGCGTGTGCTGGTGCTGCAATTCGGTGGCGCGGCGGGCACGCTGGCGAGTCTGCGTGACGCGGCGCCGCAAGTTACCCAATCATTGGCGCAAGAACTCAAGCTCGCTGTGCCCACCTTGCCATGGCACACGCAGCGCGATCGCATCGCTGAAACAGCGGCGCTGTTCGGCATGTTGATCGGCACGCTCGGCAAAATCGCGCGCGATATCTCGCTGCAGATGCAAACCGAAATCGACGAACTGGCCGAGCCCGCCGCGGCAGGCAAGGGCGGTTCGTCGACGATGCCGCACAAGCGCAACCCGGTCGGCTGCGCCGCGGTGCTGACGGCCGCGACTCGCGCGCCGGGGCTGGTGGCCACGGTGTTCGCCGGCATGGTGCAGGAGCACGAGCGCGCGCTCGGCGGCTGGCAAGCTGAGTGGGATTCGTTGCCGGACCTCGCGCGCCTTGCAGGCGGAGCGCTCGCCAACATCGAGCAGATCGCCACGGGTCTCAACGTGAATGTTCCGCGCCTTGCCGCCAATCTCGACGTCACGCACGGATTGATTCTCGGCGAAGCCGTGATGCTCGCGCTCGGCGACAGCATCGGCCGACTCGATGCGCATCATCTGGTCGAGCGCGCATCGAAAGCGGCAATCGCCGAGCGCAAGACGCTCTTCGAGGTGCTCTCGGCGGACCACGCCGTGATCGAACATCTTTCGCTCGATCGCCTGAAGCAACTGCTCGATCCTGCTCAATACGTCGGCCAGGCGCACGCTTATGTGGACGCCGCGCTGGCCCTTCATCACACGCGCGCCAAACGCGCCACTTCCAAGGAGTAACCGGCATGCCCTACGCCGCAGTCAACGGGACCGAGCTGCATTATCGAATCGACGGTGACCGTCACGGCAATGCGCCGTGGATCGTGTTGTCGAATTCGCTCGGCAGCGATCTGTCGATGTGGACGCCGCAAGTCGCGGCGCTGTCCAAACACTTCCGCGTGCTGCGCTACGACACGCGCGGTCATGGTCACTCGGAAGCACCGAAGGGTCCGTACACGATCGAACAACTGACCGGCGACGTGCTCGGCCTGATGGATACGCTGAAGATCGCGCGCGCGAATTTCTGCGGCGTGTCGATGGGCGGCCTCACCGGCGTCGCGTTGGCCGCGCGTCACTCGAATCGTCTTGAGCGCGTGGTGCTGAGCAATACGGCGGCGCGCATCGGTTCGCCGGAAGTGTGGGTGCCGCGCGCTGCACGAGCCCGCACTGAAGGCATGCTCGCACTGGCCGACGTGGTTCTGCCGCGCTGGTTCACCGCCGACTTTATCGAACGTGAACCGGTGGTGTTCGCCATGATCCGAGACGTGTTCGTGCATACCGACAAGGAAGGCTACGCATCCAATTGCGACGCCATCGACGCCACCGATCTGCGCCCTGAAACCCCCGGCATCAAGGTGCCTGCGCTAGTGATCAGTGGCACGCACGATCTGGCCGCAACGCCGGCACAAGGCCGCGAACTGGCGCAAGCGATTCCGGGCGCGCGTTATGTCGAACTGGACGCCTCGCATATTTCCAACATCGAGAAGGCCGAGGCTTTCACGAAGACCGTGCTCGACTTCCTGACGGAGCAGAAATGAACGACGAAGACCGTTACGAAGCCGGACTCGGGGTGCGCCGCGAGGTGCTGGGTAGCGCGCACGTCGACCGGTCGCTTGCGAACCGCACCGAGTTGACGGAGGAGTTCCAGAATTTTATTACCCGCTATGCGTGGGGCGAAATCTGGACGCGTGAAGGCTTGCCGCGTCACACGCGCAGCCTGCTGACCATCGCGATGATGGTCGCGCTCAATCGCAGCGAAGAACTCGCATTGCACTTGCGCGCCGCGAAGAACAACGGCGTGACGCGCGAGCAGATCAAGGAAGTGCTGCTGCAAACCGCAATCTATTGCGGTGTGCCGGCTGCCAATTCGGCGTTCCACCTGGCCGATAAACTGTTCCGCGAAGACGACGCCGCAGCGGCAAAGCCGTAACGACGTTCGACGACTGGTGTGGCGTGTAACCATGCCGGCATTCGCCGCGCGTCACGCCGTCACGCGAGTCCTGCCTGCCGCCTTCCACCGGAATGACGCGATGTGGAGCCTGAAGCGTACGTCAGACAAAACGCGCTTCAGGCCGTTCTGCTCTTATCCATCACTGCCGTGTCCGCAGGCAACTGCAAGCGCACGGCGCGCAACACCGTATCCTTGATGACCTCGCGCCAATGCGCGAGTGCGGCCTTGTCCATCAGCGGTTCGCCGAGAAACGCCCCTAGCGTGTACTGATTGGCGTTATAGAAATAACCGAGCGACGCGATTATCAGGTACACATCACGCGCTTTGACGTCGGCACGAAAGACGTTTTGCGCCTTGCCCGCGTCCAGCAACTTCTGCACGACCGAAATCGCATAGCCCGAAATCTCCTTCAGCTTTGACGATTTCTTCGCGTGCTTGCCCTGATGCAGATTCTCGCTCGACAGCAGGGTGACGAACTCAGGGTGATCGAGGTAATACTGCCAGACGAATTCGACCATCTGTTCGAGGCCGTGCACGGGGTCGTCCAGATCGAGATCGAGCTTGCTTTCGGCTTCGTTGAACTGCGTGTAGATGGTCTCCAGCACTTCGACAAACAACTGTTCCTTGCTGCCGAAGTAGTAATAGATCATCCGGTCGTGCGAACGCGCGGCCTTCGAAATACTTTCGACCCGGCCGCTTGCATAGCCTTGCTTTGCAAAGACCTTGATTGCCGCTTTGAGAATCTTGGCGCGCGTGTCTTGCGCCTGCTTCGCTCGGATGCCGATAGCGCCCGGCTTGCGGGCGGCAGTGGGACTCATGGCGGTCTCGGATCTCTTTGTTAGCGTCAGGTTGAACGGCATGCGCCGCAGCCGCTTGGTGCGCTCAGGTATGGCGCGCCTTCATCATACAGCCCATATCACGCGCGACGAAATGCCCTGCAAGCTCATGTGCTTCGGGGTAGATTGATTCGTAATCCCTGCGGGGATGCCGCGCCGCAGCATTCAGATGGATACCGGGAAACTCGTTGCGCAGTCTATTTTGATCGAGTAGATTTCAAGCAAGTTTGGTGTAGTGGATGCTACACGAACGGTGAGTGACCGCAACATGGAAAAATACGGGTCACGCAAAAGTCCCTTAAAACAGGGATTATTTGTCAGCCGGGCAGGACCGATTGTAATGTCGTCGTATGGAACCCCACCATGACAGAACATACGAAGGTCGATTTCGGTGCGGAGCGCGTCGACGGCGAAACCGCCTCGACGCCGGGTCCGACCGTGCTCGAGAAAGCGGCGCCGCGCAGCGAGCGGATGGCGTCGAACAAGATCGAATGCAATGCGTGCCCGGTGTTGTGCCAGATTTCGGAAGGCCGCACCGGCGCGTGCGATCGTTATGCGAATGCGGACGGGCGGTTGATTCGCGTGGACCCTGTGGTGTTTCTTTCACGCGCCGCGGGTTCGTCTGAAGCGATCACTAGCAATGTGGGTACCACGGTCGAATTTGGTGCATCGTCCGGGGTGCACGATCCTGCCGCGGAACAGGCGCTGTTCGTTACCGGCGTTGGCGCATCGTCTACGTATCCCGACTACAAGCCCGCGCCTTTCATCGTTTCCTCGAAGTTGGACGACGTCGACATGGTCACCGTCGTCACCGAGGGCATTTTCAGCTATTGCAGCTTCAAGGTGAAAATCGATACCGACCGCTTTCTCGGGCCGGAGCAATCGAACGTGCGCTGCCATGGTGAGATCGTCGGCCATGTGACCACGGCGGAGTACGGCTCGCAGATGCTGAGCCTCGGCGGTGTTCACCACCTGACTGGCGGCAGCAAGAAAGAAGGCCGCGTGACGTGCGACATGATGCTCGCGCTCGGCAACAAGGAAGCGGTGGAGTTGACCATCGACGGCGGCGCGAGTCTGGTGATTCGTGCGGGCGCGGCGCCGATTGTCGACGGCGTCGAAGAACAGCGTATGCGGGTGGGTTGTGGGTCGGCCACCATCGGCATCTTTGCGAAACAATGGTTCGGTCACGCGGACGAAGTGGTGGTGGTCGACGATCACATCACCGGCGTACTCACCGAGCACCAGGCGGGCCGTTGCCTCGGCATGACGCCCTCAGGTCTGAAGATTCGCGGACGCAAATCGACGCCTGGCCGTTATTTCCAGGTGGCGAACCCCGGCACCGGTTGGGGCGGCACCGACATTCAGGACCCGCTGGCGATTGTCGAAAGCTTCGATCCCGCGGTGGCGAAACCGGGCATGCGCTTGCTGATGGTGTCGACCACCGGCGAACACGCACAGTGGTATGAACTCGATCGGGACCTCGTGCCGCGCATCGCAGCGATGCCGGACGCTGTGCGCGGCACGGTCGAACGAATTGGCGAGAATTGCGAGCCGTCGCTTGCTACGGTGCTGTTTCTCGGCGGCGCGGGCGGCAGCCTGCGAGCGGGGGCCACGGAGAATCCGGTCCTGCTCACGCGCGCGATCAAACAGAGGCTGGTGAACGTAACATGTGGTGGCGCGCCAACCTATGTGTGGCCGGGTGGCGGCATCACCGTGATGGTGGATGTCTCGCGCATGCCCGATCGATCGTTTGGCACTGTACCTACGCCCGCGATCGTCGCGCCGATCGAATTCACCATGACGTATGACGCGTATCGCGATCTCGGCGGCCATCTCGACGCGGTGCGTTCACTGGAAAGCGTGCTGGCGAATGGACCGGAGCATACGGAAGGGGCACCGCTCGCGCGCAGGACTATCGCGCGTCATCCCGACAATCCGTGGCCGCCGGCTATGCCGCCAATGCCAGGCTAACGGCGGCGCCACCACCGGCACAATCGACACGACGAACGCGACGCACACGATGAACCCAACCCGAACCCGGCTCGACGCGGCCCGCTGGCATTGGCAGTATGGCCCGATCGATCTGATCCTCAGCGCGGACGGCGAGCCCTCGGCAGTGCAGGCTGCATACGTGGCGTGCTGGGCGCGCTTTGTGGAAGTATTGCCCGAGTTGGTCGGCGAGTTGACGCTGCTTCGGCAGCCTGTGCAGGGCGACGCGGCGCATAGCGATTGCACGTTGAAGGGCGCCGTGGCCCGGCGCATGTGGAGCGCATGTTATCCCCACCGCGCTCGCTATATCACGCCGATGGCGGCCGTTGCGGGCAGCGTCGCGGACGAATTGATCACGGCGTTTGCACGCGAAGGCATCTCGCGCGCCTTCATCAACAACGGTGGCGACATTGCACTCCATTTGACCGAAGGACAGCAGTACCGCGTGGGCGTGTTCGCCGATCTGGCGGCGTTCTCCGGTGAGAAGGCTTCAGGCGATCTGGCTTTGGACGCTAACCTGACGCTCGACGCCGCCATGCCGATTCGCGGCGTCGCGACGAGCGGCTGGCGCGGCCGCAGCTTCAGCCTGGGGATCGCCGACAGCGTGACCGTGCTCGCCCGCAACGCCGCCACCGCCGATGCCGCCGCCACGATGATCGCCAACGCCGTCAATCTGGAGCATGCCGGCATCGTGCGCAGCCCGGCTTCCTCGTTGAAGGACGATAGCGATCTCGGTGACCTGCTCGTGACCGTCGACGTGCCGTCCTTGCCGCAAGCGCTGATCGATTTCGCGCTGGCACGCGGTGTCGACGCCGCGCAGCGCTTGCACGAACAAGGTTTGATCGAAGGCGCCGCACTGTTCCTGCAAGGGCGGGCACGTGTGACCGGTGGTACCTATCAGAATGGCGCGTTATTTATACAGCGCGCCCGGATAACAACGGAGGCTCCGTGTTCGAAATACGCCGCGTGCTGACGCACGTCGAAGACATTTTCCACGAGTTCGGTCCCGCGCCCGCGCAGCCGCTCAGGCGCGGTGCGATCGCCGCAGTGATGACGAATCCGTTCGCCGGCCGCTACGAAGCCAGAATCGAACACGCCATGGAAGCGCTCAAGCCGATCGGTTTCGACATGGCGCAACAGCTGCTGGCGGCGATGGCCGTGCCGCACGCGGCGATCGAAAGCTACGGCAAGGGTGCAATCGTCGGCTCGCGCGGCGAGCTCGAGCATGGCGCGTTGTGGCACGTCCCCGGCGGCTATGCGATGCGCGAACTGCTGGAAAAAAACGGCGTGCCGACCAACGCGATCGTGCCGTCGACGAAGAAAGTCGGCGCGCCTTCCACCGCGCTCGATGTGCCACTGACGCATGTCAACGCGAGCTACGTGCGCAGCCATTTCGACGCGATCGAAGTGCGTGTGCCCGGCGCGCCCGCTGCGGATGAGCTGGTGTATATCCTCGTGATGAGCACGGGGCAGCGCGTGCATGCGCGCGTCGGCGGCTTGGCGAAAGAGGCGATTGTGGGCAAGGACGGCTTGCGCTGAGCGGCGCCTGAGTCACGCAATGCGCTGAAGCATTGCAATGAAACAATGAGTCGAAGCGCGGAGCTGAAGCAATGCGTTGCGGCGAGTAAGTAAAACACTAAGCAGAACACGCATCGAAACCCGGAGATCGAAATGGCAATCAAGCTTCGCAAGCTGGTCGTGCAGGTCGATGAAACACGCATTGAAATGGGGCAGGCCATCGAGCCGCCGACACGCCGTGCAGTCGCGATTGCGGTGATCGATAATCCCTACGCGGGCCGCTATGAGGCGAAGCTGGACGCGCTGATCGAAGCCGGTGAGGAGCTTGGAGCCTTGCTCGGCAACAAGTGCGTCGAAGCCTTGGGTATCAAACCGGGCGACGCGCAAAGCTACGGCAAGGCGGCGATTGTCGGCGAAGCAGGTGAACTCGAGCATGCGGCGGCGATTCTGCACCCCAAGCTGGGTGCGCCGCTGCGGGTAGCAGTCGAGAAGGGCGCGGCGCTGGTGCCGTCGGCGAAAAAAATGGGTACGCTTGGCACCGCGATCGATGTCCCGCTGGGTCACAAGGACGCCGCCTTCGTGCGCAGCCATTTCGATGCAATCGAAGCGCGCGTGTCGGACGCGCCGCGCGCCAACGAAATTGTCGTGGCGGTCGCGGTGACGGCCTCGGGCCGGCCGTTACCGCGTATCGGCGGCTTGCAGGTGAGTGAGATCAAAGGCGAAGACGGTTTGCGCTGAGTTACTTTAAGGGTCGCGATGCTTTCGAATTTGCTGGTACAGCTAGTCAACGGACTCGCCGACGCGTCGACGCTGTTTCTCGTCGCCGCCGGTTTGTCGTTGATCTTCGGCGTGACGCGCATCGTCAACTTCGCGCATGGCTCGTTCTATATGTTCGGCATCTATGTCGCGTATAGCATCGCGAGCCGCTTTGGCCACACGGCGGGCGGGTTCTGGCTGTCGGTACTGGCTGCCGCGCTGGTTGTCGCGGTGCTTGGCGCGCTGGTTGAAATGATCGTGTTACGGCGCATCTACCAGGCCCCGGAGTTGTTTCATCTACTGGCGACATTCGCGCTGGTGCTGATCTTTCGCGATGCCGCGCTATGGCTGTGGGGTCCGGAAGATCTGTTCGGACCGCGTGCGCCACATCTGGCTGGCGCAGTTAGTTTTCTCGGCCATCCGCTGCCGACCTACGATATCGCGCTGATCGTGATCGGGCCGGTGGTGTTGCTGCTGCTCTGGTATGCGTTGACGCGTACACGGTGGGGCACGCTGGTGCGCGCCGCGACACAGGATCGCGAGATGCTCGGCGCACTCGGTATTAATCAGGCGTGGCTGTTCACCGGCGTGTTTTTCGTCGGCGCGTTTCTCGCCGGCCTGGGCGGCGCGCTGCAAGGGCCGCGCATGTCAGCGAATCTGTCGCTCGATCTGGAGACCATCGGCAATGCGTTTGTTGTCGTCGTGGTCGGCGGCATGGGGTCGATTCCGGGCGCGTTCGTCGCGGCGTTGCTGATCGCGGAGATCAAGGCGCTGTGCATCGGCATCGGCCATGTGTCGGTGTTCGGTATCGATCTGTCGTTGAGCCGCTTTACGCTGGTTGCAGAATTTGTCGTGATGGCGGTGGTGCTGGTGGTGCGGCCTTGGGGCTTGTTAGGGAAGGCGAGCGCTGCGGTGCGTGGCATGGCCGCGCCTGAAGCGCCATTAAGGCCAGCAGGCAAGCGCCTGAAGTGGTTGGCCGCAATCGCTTTGTTGGTGCTGGTACTCGCACCGCTTGCGGCCAATGCGTTTCCCTATATGCCTGTGCTGCTGGTTGAAATTCTGATCGCCGTGTTGTTCGCGACGAGTCTGCATTTCATCATGGGCCCTGGCGGCATGCATTCTTTCGGCCACGCCGCGTATTTCGGGCTGGGCGCATATGGCGCCGCGCTGTTTCTCAAAGTTTTGAATCTGCCGATGGAAGCCGCGTTGCTGCTCGGCCCCTTGCTCGCCGTGGCAGGCGCGCTCGTGTTCGGCTGGTTTTGCGTGCGTCTCTCAGGCGTCTACCTCGCGATGCTGACGCTCGCATTCGCACAGATCGTCTGGTCGGTCGTGTTCCAGTGGGACGACGTGACGGGCGGCAGTAACGGCATTCTCGGCTTGTGGCCGTCGAACTGGTTGGCGTCGCCGGTGGCTTTTTATTATCTGACGCTCGTCTGCGCTGTGATCGGTGTGTGGCTGTTGCGCAAGATGCTGTTCTCGCCGCTTGGCTATGCGATGCGGGCGTCGCGTGATTCGGTGTTGCGCGCCGAGGCGATCGGCATCGATGTGAAACGCGTGCAGTGGGCGGCCTTCGTCGTCGCGTCGTTGTTTTGCGGGCTTGCCGGGTCGTTATATGCCTTCTCCAAAGGGACGATTTCGCCGGAGGTGATCAGCGTCAGCCGTTCAGTAGATGGCCTCGTGATGGTGTTGCTCGGCGGCTTGCAGACGTTGACTGGCCCGATCGTCGGCGCGGCCGTGTTCACGTGGCTGCAGGACACCGTCGCGCGGCAAACCGATTATTGGCAGGCGTTGCTGGGCTTCGCCATTCTGCTGCTGGTGATCGCGTTTCCGCAGGGTATCGTCGGTTTCATTCGCGAGCGTTTTGGTGACGATACGGTGGATAAGGCGGAAGAGCGTGTTCCATCGCAATCGCAATCGCAGGGCACGGCGATCAAGGAGGGGCTATGAGCTTGCTGCGCGTCTCCGGTCTCTCCAAATCGTTCGGCGGCCTGAAAGCGGTCGACGATGTTTCCTTCGATCTCGAAGCCGGCCAACTATTGGCGCTGCTGGGTCCGAACGGCGCGGGCAAGTCGACCTGCTTCAACATGGTCAACGGGCAACTGCAGCCGTCGTCTGGTTCGATTCGTCTCGACGATCATGAACTGGTCGGCATGCGGCCGCGCGATATCTGGCGGTTGGGCGTCGGCCGCACGTTCCAGATTGCCGCGACTTTCAATTCGATGACCGTGCTCGAAAACGTGCAGATGGCGCTGGTCTCGCGTGAACGAAAGACTTTCGGCCTCTGGAAACCCGCGGGCTCGCGCTATGCCGATGAAGCCATGACGCTGCTCGAACAGGTCGGCATGGGCGCCGATGCGAACCGCGCCTGCGGCGTGCTCGCATACGGCGACGTCAAACGCGTTGAACTCGCTATCGCATTGGCAAACCGCCCGAAGCTACTACTGATGGACGAGCCCACTGCCGGCATGGCGCCAAAGGAGCGCAACGAACTGATGGCGCTCACCAAGCGACTCGTCACCGAGCACAAAATCGGCGTGCTGTTTACCGAGCACAGCATGGACGTTGTATTCGCGTACGCCGATCGCATGATCGTGCTCGCGCGCGGCAAGTTGATCGCCGAGGGCGACGCCGAAACGATCCGCAACGACGCACGCGTGCAGGAAGTCTATTTCGGCACTGGCAAGACCTTCCAGCCACGCGCGCCGCTGCATGAAGCGGCAGGCGGCCATCAAGGACAAGGAGCGCTGCAATGAGCGAGCCGATGCTGAAAGTCGCCGGCCTCAACGCGTTCTATGGCCGCGCGCACATTCTGTTCGACGTTGGCCTCGAAGTCGGCCGCGGCGAAGTGGTCGCGCTGATGGGCCGCAACGGCGCCGGCAAATCGACGACGATGAAAGCCGTGATGGGTCTGCTGCCACGCCGTCAGGGAGAGGTCCGTTTTCGCGGGCAAAACATCGCGGCGTTGCCGCCGTATCGGATCGCCCGCATGGGCATGGGTTTCGTCCCTGAAGATCGCCGCGTGTTCTCCGATCTGACCGTGATGGAGAACCTCGATACAGGCCGTCAGCCGCCACGCGAAGGCGCGCCCGAGTGGACGCCGGAAAAGCTGTTCCGCCTTTTCCCCAATCTCGGTGAAATGCCAAAACGTCCCGGCGGACAGATGAGCGGCGGCGAGCAGCAGATGCTCACTGTCTCCCGCACGCTGATGGGCAATCCGTATCTGGTGCTGCTCGACGAACCGTCCGAGGGCGTGGCGCCCGTGATCGTCGAGCAGATGGCCAACATGATTCTCGAACTCAAGCGCGAAGGGCTGTCGATTCTATTGTCGGAACAGAATCTACACTTCGCCGAGCTGGTCAGCGACCGTGCGTACGTCCTTGAAAAAGGGCAGATCCGCTTCAGCGGCACGATCGGCGAACTCGCAAAGAACGAAACGGTCAGGCGCGCTTATCTGAGCGTGTGATTCCATTGGCGCCGCATGCGTGCAGGTTGTGCACGCATGCGGCGCCGGGCAGTCGGTGCGAAAGGAGAAGCAGATGGCAGCAGAGACGTTGACAGGCTTGTCGGGAAAGGTCGCGATAACGAACATTGGTCTGCTGCTATCCGGCGATATCGACCAGCCGATTCTCGACGCGAACACGCTGGTGATCGACGACGGCGTGATCGTCGCGATCGGCCGCGAGAAAGATTGCGACCTCGAAGGTGCGCGGACCACCGTCGATTGTAAAGGCACCACGGTCGCCCCAGGCCTGATCGATTCGCACGTGCACCCGGTGTTCGGCGACTGGACACCGCGCCAGAATCAGATGGGCTGGATCGAATCGAATCTGAACGGCGGCGTGACGACGATGATTTCCGCCGGCGAAGTGCATTTACCTGGCCGTCCGAAAGACGTGGTTGGCGTAAAGGCGCTTGCCATTACCGCTCAACGCTCGTTCGAAGGGATGCGTGGCGCGGGTGTTGGTGGCGGCGTGAAAGTCATGGCGGGTGCGCCGGTGATCGAGAAAGGCATGGTCGAGGAGGACTTCAAGGAGCTCTCGGAAGCGGGTGTGAAGCTGCTCGGCGAAGTGGGCCTTGGCAGCGTGAAGGGCGGCGAGGAAGCGGCGCAGATGGTCGCCTGGGCTCGCAAATACGGCATTCAAAGCACGATTCACACCGGTGGCCCGTCGATTCCGGGCTCTGGCCTGATCGATCGAGACGTGGTGCTCGCCGCCGATGCGGACGTGATCGGCCACATCAATGGCGGCCATACGTCGCTGTCCTATCGGCACGTATGCGATCTGTGCGAGCAATCGAGCCGCGCGCTGGAGATCGTTCACAACGGCAACGAACGGATTGCGCTGCTCACCGCACGTCATGCGATCGAATTGAAGTGTCCGCATCGGATCATTCTCGGCACCGATAGTCCGGCGGGTTCCGGCGTGCAGCCACTCGGTATTCTGCGGATGATCGCGCTGATCTCCAGTCTCGCCGACGTCCCCGCGGAAATCGCCTTCTGCTTCGCGACAGGCAATACCGCCCGGCAACGCAATCTGCGGCAAGGGCTGATCGAAGTGGGCCGTCCCGCCGACCTCGTCTTCATGGACCGCGCGCAGCACACGGCCGCCGATACGCTGCTTGAGAGCGTGCAACTCGGCGATATCCCTGGTGTCGGCATGGTGATGATCGACGGCTTGATCCGCTGCCGGCGCAGCCGCAATACGCCACCGGCGACCGAAGTGCCGGTGGTGCTTTGAACGCGCACCGCACGGCGTGGCCGGCATTGTCATGAACGGCTCGGCGCCGCTTACGCTGAATGTCAACGGCGTGACGCATCTTGTCAACGCCAGCGTGGACACGCCCCTGCTTTACCTGCTGCGTAACGACCTCGCGCTAAACGGTCCGAAGTTCGGCTGCGGACTTGGCGAATGTGGTGCGTGTACGGTCCTGCTCGACGGCATGCCGACGCGTTCGTGCGTAACGACCGCGAAGGTTGCCTTGGGGCGTGAGATCACCACGCTCGAAGGACTGGGCACGCGTGTCGCACTGCATCCGGTGCAGCAGGCGTTTATCGAAGAACAGGCCGCGCAGTGCGGCTATTGCCTGAACGGCATGATCATGACCGCCAAAGCGTTACTCGATCGCGATCCGCATCCGAGCGTCGAGACGATCCGGCGGGAACTGTCGCGCAACCTCTGCCGGTGCGGCACGCATGTCGAGATCGTGCGCGCGGTGCAGCGCGCGGCCGAACTGCTCGCTGCGCAAACCTCCGCGCGTGAAGGAGTGCGCGCATGACAGGGCCGGATTTCAGCGTCGATCGACGTTCCGCGCCGCTGTCACGACGACAGCTCTATGACGCGCAGAGCGTGCTCATCATCACGCGGCCGCCGCAGGCGCCGGTGAAGCCTGCGATCGGTCAGCCGGGGTCGCGCTCGTCGTTCGTGCCGACCGAGGCGGACATGTTTCTCGTGGTGCGCGACGACGGCAGCGTCGTGGCGTTCAACGGTCACGTCGATCTTGGTACCGGCATTGGCACCGCGCTCGCGCAGATCGTTGCGGAAGAACTGGACGTGCCGTTGACGCGCGTGTCGGTCGTACTCGGCCACACCAGCGAGGCGCCGAATCAGGGGCCGACGATTGCAAGCGCGACGATCCAGATATCGGCGGTGCCACTCAGGCATGCAGCGGCACAAGCGCGTCAGTTCCTTCTGGCGGAAGCAGCCGCGCGCTTGAACGTCAGCACTGAGCAACTCGACGTGCGAGACGGTGTGATTTTCACGCGCGACGGTGGCACGGAAAAGAGCATTGGCTACGGCGAATTGATCACCGGTCGGCGCATCGAATTGGACCTTGCCGCCGATGCGCCTTTGAAATCGCCGGACGCATTCAAGATCGTCGGTAAGAGCACACCGCGTGTCGATATTCCGGCGAAGGCGACCGGTGAGTTGAGTTTTGTGCATGACGTGCGTGTGCCTGGCATGCTGCACGGGCGCGTTGTCCGTCCACCCTATGCCGGTGTCGCGCAGGGCGACTTCATGGGCAACAGTCTGTTGCATGTCGATGAAGCGTCGGTCAGCGATTTGCCCGGAATCGTCAAGGTCGTGGTGATCCGCGATTTCGTCGGCATCGTGGCTGAGCGTGAAGAGGTCGCGCAGCAGGCGGTGAAGCGCTTGCATGTGCAGTGGAAAGCGGTAGAGGGTTTGCCTGCGCTCGAAACCAGCGAGGAAGTGGAAGCTGCGCTAAGAGCGAATCCGGCCATTCGGCGCGATCTGGTGATCGAAGGCGATGTCGACGCAGCACTCGCGCAAGACCCTGCCCGAACGCTGGAACGCACCTACGTATGGCCGTTTCAGATGCATGCGTCGATTGGACCGTCGTGCGCGGTGGCCGATTACCGGGATGCGAAGCTGAAAGTCTGGTCGGGCACGCAGAACCCTCATTCGTTACGTGCCGATCTCGCCTTGCTGATGGCACAGGATGAAGCGCACATCGAAATCGTGCGCATGGACGCGGCAGGTTGCTACGGCCGCAATTGTGCGGACGATGTCGCCGCCGACGCCGCGCTGCTATCGCGCGCAACCGGCAGTCCGGTGCGTGTACAACTATCGCGCGAAGACGAGCATGCATGGGAGCCCAAAGGCGCAGCGCAATTGATGGATGTGCGCGGCGCTTTGGATGCCGAAGGCGAGCTCGCGGCGTACGACTTCGCGACGCGCTATCCATCGAACGACGCCCCCACGTTGGCGTTGCTGCTCACTGGAACCATCTCCGCACAGCCGCAGGTCTTCGAAATGGGCGACCGCACGTCCGTGCCGCCATACGACTACCAGACCATGCGCATTGTCTGCGACGACACGCCGCCGATCGTGCGCGCGTCCTGGCTGCGGGGCGTGTCGGCGTTGCCGAACACCTTTGCGCATGAATCTTTTATCGACGAACTCGCTGCTGAGGCGGGCGTAGATCCAGTCGAGTTTCGTTTGAAGCATCTGACCGATCCGCGCGCGATCGATCTCGTGATGGCTGTGGCCGAGAAAGCTGGCTGGGAGCCTCGTAACGTCGCCTTGAAGGATGATCAGGAAGAGGGCGACATTGCGCGCGGTCGAGGCTTTGCCTACGCCCGCTACGTGCACAGCAAATTTCCCGGTTTCGGCGCGGCATGGTCTGCGTGGGTCGCTGACATCGAAGTCAATCGCAAGAGCGGCGAGCTCGCCGTGACGCGCGTGGTGGTGGGCCAGGACACCGGCACCATGGTGAATCCTGACGGCGTTCGTCATCAGATACACGGCAACGTGATTCAGGCGACCAGCCGTGCGCTGAAAGAACGCGTGACGTTCGGCGACAACGCGGTCACGAGCCAGGAATGGGGCGCGTATCCGATTCTGACGTTTCGCGAAGTGCCGGTGATCGACGTCGTGATGATGCCGCGCCACGGCGAGCCACCGATGGGCACAGGCGAATCGGCGTCGCTGCCTGGCGCCGCGGCGATCGCCAACGCGCTGTACGACGCGACAGGTGTGCGTTTTCGCAGACCACCGTTCACACCGGAGACGATTCGCGCCGCACTAGCCGATGCACAAGCGGAAGAAGCGGCGGCGCGCAAAAAGAAGCGCTGGCGGCTGGGTTTTCTCGGCGCAATTGCTGCGGGCGCTGCCGGCTGGCTAGGTGCATTGGCCTTGACGCCACAAGCCATTGCGCCGATTACGCCGCCGCTCGCGAGCGCATTTGCACCCGAACTGGTGGCACGCGGCAAACTGCTTGCGGCGCTGGGCAATTGCGCGGTTTGCCATACCGCGCACAACGGCGTGCCGAATGCCGGCGGCAAACCACTCGATACGCCATTCGGCACGATCTACAGCACCAACATCACGCCTGATGGACAGACGGGGATCGGCACATGGTCGCTCGACGCATTCGTGCGGGCGATGCGGCAAGGTATCAGCCGCGACGGCCATCATTTGTATCCCGCGTTCCCGTACACGTCGTTCAGGAACACGTCCGACGACGATCTGAAAGCGCTCTACGCGTACCTGATGGCGCAAACGCCGGTGCGCTCCAGGCCGCCGGAAACGAAGCTGGCCTTTCCATTCAGCGTGCGTCACTTGATGGCTGCATGGAACGGGCTCTTCCTCGGACACAATACGTTTACCGCCAGTGCGACGCAAAGTGCGCAATGGAATCGCGGGGCGTATCTCGTGAACGGCCTCGGCCATTGCAGCGCATGCCATACGCCGCGCAATGCATTCGGCGCCGAGAAAACCGGCGCCGCCTTCATGGGCGGCGGCGTGGCGGAAGGGTGGGAAGCGCCCGCGCTGTCGACGCTTTCCAACGCGCCCGTACCCTGGAGCGAAGACGAACTGTTCAGCTATCTGCGCTACGGTCATGCGCCGCTGCATGGCGTCGCGGCCGGGCCGATGGCGCCGGTCGTCAACGATCTGGCGGCGCTACCCGACAGCGATATTCGCGCGATGGCCACGTATCTGGCGTCTTTGAGTCCGCTGGAGCCCAATGCGGATCCTGTGGCGATGGCGCGTCAATACGAGCAGGCCAGCACGATTACGGGCACGGCAACAGGGCTTGGTGCACGTCTCTTCGACGGCGCGTGTGCAGCCTGTCATCACACTGGCAGTGGACCGCAATTGTTCGGTGCGCATCCGTCGCTGGCGCTTAACACGAATCTGCATAGCACGACGCCTGATAATCTGATTCGCGTGATTCTCGATGGTATCGGCTCGCCGGCACGGCCCGAACTCGGTACGATGCCGGCTTACCGCGACAGTTTCAACGACGCCCAGGTCGCCGAACTCGTGAGCTACCTGCGTCAGCAATTCGCCGGCGGCAAGCCGGCATGGCAGGACGTCACGGCGAGCGTCGCGAGAATTCGCGCGATGGCGCGGGCAGAGTGAAGTCGCCAAACGCATTGCAGCACCACTGGCAGCACAATTCGCAACACGGTTTGCCGAACGAATCGCCGAACGCTTCAACGCTTGATAAAAACGAACGCATTCCCGCAATCCTTTTGATAACGGAGAAAAGCATGACCACGCGCGCAGGATGGATCTCTCGCTTCACGGTTTCAACGGTTCTATCGCTCGCGGCCGTTGGCGCGAGTGCACAGCAGACCGTCAAGATCGGTGAAATCAACAGCTACAAGGCGCAGCCCGCCTTTCTCGGCCCTTACAAGAACGGCTGGAATCTCGCGCTCGAGCAGGTGAACGCGGCGGGTGGCGTACTCGGCAAACCGCTTGAAGTGGTGTCGCGCGACGACAACGGCAATCCGGGCGACACCATTCGCGTCGCGCAGGAGTTGATTGCACGCGAGCAGGTGCAATTGCTGTTCGGCGGATTCCTGTCGAACACGGGTCTCGCGTTGACCGACTTTGCGAAGCAGAAGAAGATTTTCTTCCTCGCGGCCGAGCCATTGACTGACAAGATCGTTTGGGCCGACGGCAATAAATACACATACCGTCTGCGTCCTTCGACGTATATGCAGGTGGCGATGCTGGTGCCGGAGGCGGTCAAGCTGAAGAAGAAGCGTTGGGCGCTTGTGTATCCGAACTACGAGTACGGGCAATCGGCGGTGGCGACGTTCAAGAAGCTGATGACGGCGGCGCAGCCGGACGTGGAGTTTGTCGCCGAGCAGGCGACGCCGCTGGGCAATGTCGATGCGGGCGCGGTGTCGCAGGCGATCGCCGACGCGAAGCCGGATGCGATTTTCAACGTGCTGTTTGGTGCCGATCTCGGCAAGTTTGTGCGCGAGGGCAATACGCGCGGGTTGTTCAAGGATCGCAGCGTGGTGTCGTTGTTGACGGGCGAGCCGGACTATCTCGACCCGTTGGGTGCGGAGGCGCCGACGGGGTGGATCGTGACGGGGTACCCGTGGTATTCGATTGATACGGCGGCGAACAAGAAGTTTGTCGATGCGTATCAGGCGAAGTATCACGATTATCCGCGACTGGGGTCGGTCGTGGGGTATTCGGCGTTGATGTCGATTGCGGCGGGGATCAAGAAGGCTGGTTCTACCGATCCGGATAAGTTGGCTGCTGCGTTCAAGGGGCTAGGGGTGGAGACGCCCTTCGGGCCGATTACTTATCGGGGGCAGGATAATCAGTCGACGATGGGGGCGTTTGTGGGGGTTACCGGTCTTAAGGACGGTAAGGGTGTGATGACTTCGTATCGTTACATCGATGGTGCGAGTGTGCAGCCTTCGGATGCGGAGGTTAAGAAGTTGCGGCCGGGGGAATAAGGTTTCGTTTTTTGCCTTTTGCGGCGGCATTGGCCGTGTTCTTAAGGCGTTGGCCTTTCCTTGATCTGGCTTTGGTGCCTTTCCTTGAATTGTTAGTGGTCTATTAGCGTTGCCCCTGTGCGGGGCGGCACCTACTTCTCTTTGCCGGCTGCAAAGAGAAGTAGGCAAGAGAAAGCAGCTCAAACCACTCCTGCTAAGCGGGTCCCGTGGTTTGCAACGGGTAGTGGTGCATCTGGAATCTGTGTTCGTGCCCGTGCATACGCCAGTGACAAGGGCGTCATACTTCCGGCGGCGCCGCGCGCGCCGAAGAGCAGTTCATAAAACCGATCGCTACGTTTTGGCGTTCACGCCTCGCCACGGGATGGTGGCCCGTGATTGCACCCCCACCACCGGGATTGTGATTGGAACCGCAACCGGGACTGTGATCGTGATCGGGACTGTGATTGCAGCGCACCGACATATCGTTTGAGGCGGGCTTCCCCGGAGAGTGCAGAGGCGCGTCGCCGAGGCGAAGCCGACGGCCCCCACGGCGCGGAACCGAAGCCGGTGGTTTCCCATGCAGACCCGTCCGCGACGCACGCAGTGCGGAGTGGGAGCTGATGAGTCCTTTGTCACTAACGCGGAATGTGCGAGAACACGGATTCCAGATGCACCACTACCCGTAGCAGACCACGGTACCCGCTTAGTAGTAGCGGTTTGAGCCGCTTTCTTTTGCCTACTTTTCTTTGCGGCATGGTAACTATTCAGCAGCCGGAAGCGGCGAAACGACGAACCCGGCGAAGCCCAAAGCCAGCGCGTCGATCAGCGAACGGTTCTGTTTGCGCAGACTGGCAAGGTAGGAGCGGATCGTGCAGAACGCCTC
>NZ_VOSW01000128.1 GCF_009690905.1 Paraburkholderia madseniana | reverse complement strand
AGCCAGGAGTTGGGAGGACGCTGGTATTTGAGTTCATATCGTCGATTTATCAATCAGTTATGCGATGAAGTTTACAGGTCGAACGCCCCGTATACAAGCCCTTTCGGGCTTAAGTTGAGAGCATTGCCCCGCACAGGGGCAACACTAATAGACCACTACCAATTCAAGGAAAGGCCAAAGCCCCAAGACCACTGCCAATGCCGCCGCCAAAGGCAAAAAAAAATCACTCACCAGCGGGCCAAGGCAACCCCACCACCGACCAATCCAACTCCACCCCAATAACAGACCTCTCAGCAGCAACCTGCACAGCCAAAGTAACCGCAACACAAGGCCGCCCACTAGCCAAAGAAAGATAAGGATTACTAGCCACGGCCACCCCAGGCAACAAAACAGCGTTACGAAAATAAGGCCGATGATCCCAACGAGCGTCCCGCGGATTAGCCACAGGCTGCAGCGAAGCCCCATCACCACTCCACGCGGGCCCGCGCACCTCAAACCCGATCTGCCGCCCCGAATCATCAAGAATAAAACAACTGATACACCGATCAAACGTAGCCAGAAAAGCAAACGCCTCCCCCATGGAAACACCGGTCAGCAAAGCATCGGCAGCCCGCCTCAAGGCAACCCGATAAGGCTCAACCTCCGACTCAAACAACGCATGCTGATGCGCCCTCCCCTGGGCAATCACATCGAAAGCATCATCGATCCGCCGATGCACCGAGTCTGGCGGCACAATCTCGGCCGCCGGCCGCCCGAGCAGAAAACCCTGCGCAAAATCCACATTCGACTCCACAGCAAGAATCAATTCCTCAGTGGTTTCCACGCCTTCAACAACAACCAGCATCCCCGCCAGATGTAACAAAGAAACGAGCTTCGGCAAGATCGGCTGCTCGGTGCCATGACCGGTCGCACGAATCAGCTCGCCATCGAGTTTCACGAGATCAGGGCGAATCCGCAGCAACCGGTCGAGATTCGACTGACCCGCACCGAAATCATCGACGGCGATCAGAAAGCCATGCTCGCGATACAAAGCCGCCGCCCGCGACATGTCGTCGACGCTGCCGCCATGCGATTCGAGAATCTCGAGAATCACCCGCTCGGGTTCGAGCCCGACCGCCCGCACGATCATGGCGAGCTGATCCGCATAGCCCTCGGCGATAAACGTGGCGGGCAGAATGTTCAGGAACAGCCACGCATCGTCGGGCAGCGACTTGCGCGCGTTGGCCAGATGCACGGCATGGCTCGCGCGATCGAGCGCGCCTTCGTCGCTGGACGGCCTCGGCGCGAACAGCACGACGGGCGGCACCAGCGTGCCGTCGTCCTGCTCGCCTCGCAGCAAGGCCTCGAATCCCACCTGCTTCTGATGCGACAAACTATAGAGCGGCTGGAAGTGCGAGGTCAGGAAATACTCCTCCCAGCGATGCCGCGGCACCAGCGCCCCGTCCTCCGCGAACACATCGCCGGCGAGCATGTGCAGCGGCTCGATCGGCAACGCGCGTTCGGCGCACACGCGGTTTCTGCCCGACTGCTTGGCGCGCAGCAAGGCTTCGTCGGCACGATCGAGCAACACCATGATGTTTTCGCCGCTCCGGTGTTCAGCCACGCCGAAGCTCGCGGTCAGATAGCCGTCAGGGCGCTCGATCGCGGCAATCGCAGCGCGCAGGCGCTCGGCCAGGGCCAGCGCGCCGGCCAGGCCGTCACGCAGCAGCACGGCGAACTCCTCGCCGCCGATCCGGCTCACGCTGTCGTCCGCGGAGGTCTCTTCCATCAACACCTGGGCGACCTTGTACAACGCATGGTCGCCGAGTGCGTGGCCAAAGCGGTCGTTCAGCGATTTGAAGCTGTCGATGTCGAGAAAAATCGCGCTGACCGGCGCCCCGGGCGCCATCGTTTCGAGGCGGCGCTCGCCCTGCTTCACGAACGCGCGGCGGTTTTGCAGCCCGGTCAGCGGATCGGTCGCGGCGAGCTGCGCCAGTTGGCTCTCGAGCAGAAAGTGGTTACGTCGGAACCGGTAGAAGCCGAAGTGAAACACAACGGAAGTCGGCACGCCGATCGCCACGATCCACATCCACACGACGATGTCGACGTCATGCGTGCGCGGCCCGCCGAACAGCAAGGCAAATGCCGCTCCATAGAAGAGCGCGCTGCCGATGAAGAAATGCAGCGGCGTGAGCCACAGCGGCGCGGCGCAGACCGGGATCACCACCATGGCCGGCAGGACCCACAACAACGGTTGCTCGACGCCGGAGACGTTCAGCGCGAGACCAGCCACCAGCACGAGCGAGTAAGCGACACCGATTGCACCGAAGGTCCAGGTCGAGCCGGTGCGTGGAATCGCCATCACCAGCAGGGCGAGCACCAACGCGCAGGTGAGCCGGTAGGCGAGCGGCGTTGCCGGGCCGTTGACCATGTTGCGCGCCCCCACTAAACACAGGAACGCGACAACCGTAAACGCCATCGTCACCGTCGAAAGGGGACGTTGATGTTCCAGCGATCGTCGATGAAAGCGATCGCGCAAACCGGAATCGGACAGTTGCTTCGTTGAGGTGGAAAGCATATTGATAGATATCAGGCTGGCTCCGGTTACTCCACCGATGTATAACGGCAACCGTCTGACAAATATTTATGCCCTGCCCGCAAATAGAAATGCACCCCACTCCGGCAGGGCTACGCCGCCATCGCGCGACCGCGTCCGGAGGCCCCGGCGGCGGCCAGTGCCTCGCGCATTCCGCCCAACCCGACTCAAACCGTTGCATTTACCACGAATCCAGAAAGCTAAAACATTGGCGCAATCTACCGTTAATAAAATTATCGAAAACACCTTCCCGGCGGACATCCATCGTGGAGAAGCGAGCAAGGCAATTCCGGCAGCAAAAATTACGTAGGTCACACGCACCTGCAGCAATCGTTTGCGCGTATAAAGCAGACGAATGTAAAGTGGCTAAAAGTTAATGTCTTAAGTAGACTCCTCCGAAGTGTGGCGGATAGAGCAGACAAACTCGGTAAAAGTAACCTAAGACGCGTGCAACGCGCGCCTTCCCGTAACACTTTCAGTTATTCGGCCGTCGGCACCCGTTTTGTACACGGATTGAGGCAGCGGCTATTTCCCGGAAAACATGGTCCCAATTCTCGATTACCTGCTGGAACGCCAAATCTCGCCACAATGGCGCGGCATGCTGACTGCACTCGCGACGGAGTTCGAAGCGCAGATCGGTCGCGACGAACTGCGCCAACTGATGTACCGCGTCGGTTGCCGGTTTGCGGCGGCGCATCAATTGCCCGCGTGCGGGTCGACGGCTGAGCTCGCTCAGGCGCTGAATCTGTACTGGCATGACATGGATTGGGGCTACGTCGAACTGTCCGACGAAGCAGACGCGCTGCGCATCGTTCATTACTGCGCGCCGCTGCAGGCATTCGGCAACGCGGCGCTCGCGTGGACCCCGGCGTTTCTCGAAGGCGTCTATCAGACGTGGTTGAGCGCGTTGGGCGCGCAGGGCCTGTCGGTGGCGCAAACGAGCGCGTACGGCACGGACACCTCAATCGAGTTTCGGCTGGGGCGGCATCCTGGTTGAGCGAGCCGGATAGCGGACCAAGTAAGCGGACCCGCTAAGCGGACCGATCGGGGCAACGCAAGTCATTAAAAAGTCGGCGGCACTATGAGTTCATCCAGCGACATCGAAAAACTATTCGACCATTTTGGCGGCGACGCCAGCGCGTACCAGGAAATTGGCCGCGAAAACGAAGCACGTTCGGCGCGCACGCGTTGGCCGCTGCTGGTGACGCTGGATCTGACACAGCCGGCGATTCCCGCGATCGGGCAACGCCGGGAGATTGCTGGCGAGGCATCGGCGCAAGAAGCGGCGCCGGAAGTCGATCGTCAGGACACGACGCCGAAAGACGCCGCCTCGGTGACGCGCGCGAAGGCGCCGCTGTTCACCCGCTCGCATCGCCGGGACATTCCGCCGGTCGCCGTCGCCTTGCCCGCCCAGCCTGGCGCGCCGCGCGGCGCTTCGCGTTTCGGCGCGTTCGAAACGAAGGGTGACGCCACGGAGCCAGCCGCACAAAGCACGCCGGCCGCGGCGCGGGTCGATGTGGCCACGCAGGCTGCAGTTGCCGTCGCCCCGGCACAGGGGAAACCAGTTGCCACTGCACCGGTTCCCCCTGTCATGCCGGCTGTAAGTATTCCGCCGGTGGCCCAGTTCCGTACGCCGGACACGCCGGTATCGCAACCCACCGCGAGCATGTCGTCAGCCGCCGTAATGGCACGCGCCGAGATCCCTGCCCTCGCACCGCGCGCCACTGCACCGGCACCGGTCTCCGCATCCACGCCGACGTGGGCGCAAGCGCCGGCTCCGGTCCCCGCATGGGCCCAAGCACCCGCCCAGACGCACACCCAGGCGCACACCCCAACATGGGCACAGGCGCTCGCACCGACCTACACGACTGCGCCCGCAGCGCCGAAGCCGCCCGCGTCGATCCTCGGCAAACTGTTCGCCCCGGCATTCGAACCGACGCCGCCGCAACCCGCCGCGCCCACCGGCGAATCCGCACCGCTGCAATCGGTCTTCGACCGGCTGCGCGGCACACCCGCACAAACACAAACGGCCCCCGCGCCGGCCCGCGCTGCTAGCGCCGCCGCACCCGCCGCCTCCAACTCGTGGCTGGTCAACGGCCCTCGTCGCTCATGAAAGTCATTGCGGTCGTGTCCGCCAAAGGCGGGGTCGGTAAAACCACCCTCGCCGCCAATCTCGCTTCCGTGCTGGCCGCCAGCGGCCGCCGCGTGATCGCCCTCGATCTCGATCCGCAAAACGCGCTGCGGCTGCATTTCGGCGTGCCGCTCGACAGCATCGACGGTTTGTCGCGCGCGACGTTGACGGGCGATCCGTGGCAATCGGTCATGTTCGACGGCGTAGACGGGGTGACCGTGCTGCCCTATGGCGCCGTGCTCGAAGACGATCGCCGCCGTTTCGAAGCGTATATCGACCAGGACCCGAGGTGGCTCGCGCACGCGCTGCAAACGCTGCGGCTCGACGCGTCCGACATCGTCATCATCGATACACCGCCGGGTTCGTCCGTGTATGTACGCGCTGCGTTGTGCGCGGCCACCTTCACGCTGAACGTGGTGCTCGCCGACGCCGCTTCCTACGCAGCCATTCCCTTAATGGAACGGCTGATTGAAGCGTACGCGGCGCCGCGCCCCGAGTTCGGGGGCGAAGGTTACGTGGTCAACCAGATCGACCAGTCGCGCCAGTTGACCAAAGACGTCCTCAAGGTCTTGCGCCAGATGCTCGGCGACAAGCTCTTCCCGGGTGTGATTCATCTTGACGAAGGGGTGAGCGAAGCGCTCGCCTGCGACACCACGCTGATTCACTACGATCCACTCAGCCAGGCGGCCGCCGATTTTCGCTCGTGCGGCAACTGGCTGATGGCGGCGGTCGAAGCGGCCGCCGTCTCGCCGAGGAACGTCGCATGAGTACGCCCCAGTCGCAGGACATCGAGGCCGGCGAACCGTCGCGGCTCGAACGCATCGTCGACGCGCGCTTCTGGAACAGCCGGATCGTGACGGGTCTGGTCACGCTGTTCGCGCTGGTGATGCTGTACTTCGTCTTCACGGTGCCGCTCGCGTTCTACGAGCAACTGACGTTCGCGACCTGCTGCTTCGTCACCGCGTTGCTGTTCCGCCGCCTGCACGGCCGTTACGCGACGATGGTGATGATCATGCTCTCGGTGGTCACGTCGGGCCGCTATATGTACTGGCGGCTCACTTCGACGACTTACTGGGAACATCCGCTCGACGCCGCGTGGGGTCTGCTGCTGGTGTCGGCCGAAGTCTATTCGACCATCGTGCTGTTGCTCGGCTACTTCCAGACTGCCTGGCCGCTCAAGCGCACGCCGATGCCGCTGCCCGCCTCGCGCGACCTGTGGCCGACCGTCGACGTGTTCATCCCGACCTACAACGAGCCGCTCTCGGTGGTGAAGCCGACCATCTACGCCGCGCTCGCGCTCGACTATCCGGCCGACAAGATCGCGATCCACGTGCTCGACGACGGCCGCCGTCCCGAGTTCAAGGCGTTCTGCGAGGAAGTCGGCGTCAACTGGACGATCCGCACGCACAACCGCCACGCGAAGGCCGGCAACATCAATGAAGCCCTGAAGATCACCCAGGGCGAGTACCTCGCGATCTTCGACTGCGATCACATTCCGACCCGCTCGTTCCTGCAGATCGGCCTCGGCTGGTTCCTGCGCGACAAGCTGCTGTCGATGCTGCAGACGCCGCACCACTTCTTCTCCGCCGATCCGTTCGAACGCAATCTCGGCACCTTCCGCAAGGTGCCGAACGAAGGCGAACTGTTTTACGGCCTCGTGCAGGACGGCAACGATCTGTGGAACGCGACCTTCTTCTGCGGCTCGTGCGCGTTGCTGCGCCGGACCATGGTCGAAGAGATCGGCGGCATCGCCGTAGAAACGGTGACCGAAGACGCGCACACCGCGTTGAAGCTGCACCGCCTCGGCTACACCACGGCCTATCTGGCGATCCCGCAGGCGGCGGGTCTTGCTACCGAAAGCCTCTCCGGCCACATCGGCCAGCGGATTCGCTGGGCGCGCGGCATGACGCAGATTTTCCGGATCGACAATCCACTCACCGGCAAGGGCCTGAAAATCGGCCAGCGGCTTTGTTATCTGAACGCGATGATGCACTTCTTCTACGGCATCCCGCGTCTGGTGTTTCTCACGGCGCCGCTGTCGTATCTGTTCTTCGGCGCGCACGTGATCGAAGCCGCCGCCAGCACGATCGCGATCTACGCACTGCCGCACATGATGCATGCGAGCATCACCAACTCGCGGATGCAGCGCTCGTTCCGCCATTCGTTCTGGGCCGAAGTTTACGAATCGGTGCTGGCGTCGTACATTACCGCCCCGACGTTGCTCGCGCTGATCAACCCGAAGCTCGGCAAGTTCAACGTGACGGCCAAGGGCGGTCAGATCGAAAAGAACTACTTCGACTGGGCGATCTCGCGGCCGTACCTGTTCCTGCTGTTGCTGAATCTGATCGGCTTCGTGGTCGGCATCGTGCATATCTATCTGAACTGGCACATTCGCAGCGTGGTGCAGACGACCATCCTGAATCTCGGCTGGACCACCTACAACATGCTGATTCTCGGCGCGAGCGTGGCCGCGGCCAGCGAGCGCCGGCAGATTCGCGCGGTGCACCGCGTGGCGATGACGATGCCGGTGATGCTGAAGTTCTCGACCGGCCGCACGCTCGCCTGCGAGACCATCGACTACTCGGAAGGCGGCGTCGGCGTGGCGCTGCCCGCCAAGATCGAAGTGCCGATGCACGAACGCGTGACCGTGTCGCTGTTTCGCGGCGACGAGGAATACGCCTTCCCCGCCACCGTCGGTTTCACGGAGCCGGGCCGCGTGGGCCTGCGCTTCTCGGCGATGACGCGCGAACAGGAATACGAGTTCGTCAAGACCACGTTCGCGCGCGCCGACGCGTGGACCGGCTGGGCCGAAGGGCGTCAGCAGGACACGCCGTTGCGCGGTCTGTCGCATGTGCTCACGGTCGGCGCACGCGGCATCGTGGGGCTCTTCGAGCATCTTTATGCCGACCTTCGAAGCTCGATGAAAAGCCGTCCGGTGGACGTCAAGAAGCTAAAAACCAAAGACTGATCTATGGGCAACAGGATGGCGAAGGGACACGTCGAACGCTCGAATCACGAGCGCAATGGAATGGAAACGGAGGCGCGTCTGTCTGGACGCCCCCGCTCGCAACGACTGATGCGCGGGCTTGCCTGCTGGCTCGCGTTGCAAACCGCGTTGGCGGCGCCGCTGGCTTCGGCGGCTGAAGTGGCCGCGGCGGCCATGAGCAGGGCGAGCGCCGCGCAAGCGTCGCCGGCGGCCGGCGCCCCTGGCGCGCCGGCTGCGCGCGTCGCCACCGGCGTGGGCAGTGTGCCCGCGCCGAGCGCGGCCGTCCTCTACGATCCCAACACGATCGCGCAAGCGCAACTGGCCACGCCCACACCGGCGCTCGCCGCGTCGTCGGTGAAGGCCTTGGGGATCAAAACGCCGACTACCGCCGAACCGGGCACGCTGGTGCCGGGCGGCCGCCGTCAAACGCTCACGTTCGCCGACCTCGGCGCGCACGATCCGCTGCAACTGCGCGGCACCGACGGCCAGAACGGCGTCGCGTTCTCCGTGCGCGGCGACGAAGTGGTGACCGGCGCGATCCTGCATCTGGTCTACAGCTACTCGCCCGCGCTGCTCGCGAATATTTCCCAGCTAAAAGTGCTGGTGAACGGCGAAGTCGCCGCGACGCTGCCGGTGCCGCACGAACAGGCCGGCATGCTGGTGGCGCGCGACGTCTCGATCGATCCGCGTTTCATCACCGAATTCAACCACCTGAACGTGCAGTTGATCGGTCACTACACGACCAGTTGCGAGGACCCGGCGAATTCGTCGCTGTGGGCCACCGTCAGCAATGCGAGTTCGCTCGATCTGACCTACGCGTCGCTCGCCAGCAAGCCGGATCTCGCCGCCCTGCCACAACCGTTCTTCGACCGCCGCGACGTGCGCCGTCTCGAGCTGCCGTTCGTGTTCCCGCAAAAACCCGGCGCCGCGACGCTCGAAGCGGGCGGCATCGTCGCATCCTGGTTCGGCGCGCTCGCCGGCTATCGCGGCGCGGTGTTTCCGGCGCAACTGGATAACGCACCGCTGTCGGGTAACGCCGTCGTGTTCGCGACCGACGACCAACGCCCGGCCGGCGTGACGATTCCGGCGATTTCCGGCCCGACGATCGCGGTGGTCGATCGCGAAGCGCCGGCGCGCGGCAAGCTGCTGCTCGTGCTCGGCCGCACCGAGGCCGAACTGAAAACCGCCGCCAAAGCGCTCGGCATCGGCCAGAACACGCTCACCGGTCCGAGCGCGACGATTACGCAATTGAACGAACTCATGGCGCGTGCGCCGTACGACGCGCCAAACTGGCTGCCGACTAACCGTCCGGTGCGTTTCGGCGAACTCGCCGACCCGCGCGACCTGACGGTGTCCGGTTACGACGCCGACGCCGTGCGCGTCAATCTGCGCGTGCCGCCCGATCTGTTCATGTGGCACACCCTGGGCGCACCGATCGATCTGCGCTACCGCTATACGGTGCGTCCGCTGCGCGACCGTTCGTCGCTGAACGTCAGCGTCAATGACGGCTTCGTGCAGGCCCTGCCGATTCCGGCCGAGTCGGCCTCGGTGTTCGAGTTGGGCCATTACTTCGAGCGCGTGTTGCCGGACAAGACCGCCGAAGCCCGTCGCACCGTGCATATTCCGCCGCTGCTGCTGACGCCGCGCGCCCAGGTGCGTCTGCATTTCTTCTACGACATTCCGAACACCGGCGAATGCCACGGCCGTCTGCTGGAAAACGTGGTCGGCGCCATCGATCCGAACTCGACCATCGACCTCTCGTCGTTCCCGCATTACATGGCGCTGCCCGACCTCGCGGCCTTTGCCAATAGCGGCTTCCCGTTCACGCGGATGGCCGATCTCTCCGAGACCGCCGTGGTCCTGCCGAACGAGGCCGATTCGAGCGACTACAGCCTGTTTCTGCTGACCATGGGCCGCATGGGGGCATCGACGGGTTATCCGGTGAACGGCGTCACAGTCGGCACGGCCGACGACGTCGACAAGTACGCCAGCAAGGACCTGCTGATTTTCGGCGCGCCGGGCAAGCAACCGCTGCTGCAGCGTTGGGCCAAGTCGATGCCGTTCTCCAGCGACGGCGATTCGCGCACCTTCTCGCTGTCGGACGTGGCCTTCAAACTCGAGGACTGGTGGCATGGCGAACGCGGTGTCGAACGCTCGCCGGCACGCGCCGACCTGACGCTCGTGAGTTCGAACGGCGATGCGCTCCTGACCGGTTTCGAATCGCCGCTGCAGAAGAACCGCAGCGCCGTCGCGCTGGTGAGCGCGGCCGGCCAGTCGGACGCCGATCTGTCCGCCGCCCTGCTCGACGCCGACGTGCTGCAGGAGATTCAAGGCGCGATGGCCGTGATCCATGGCCGCACCGTCACCATCACGTCGAACGGCGAAGCGTACTATGTCGGCCATTTGTCGCCGCAGGAGTATCTGCGCTGGGCGCTGTCGTCGCATCCGCTGTTGCTGATGCTGGGTGGCGTGCTCGCCGCGCTGATCATCGCGGGTCTCTTCTACCGGACGCTGCGCTCGATCGCCGCGCGCCGCCTAAAGGACTGATAGGACTGGTATGCGGGTTCGAAACAATAAGACACGCGTGGCGCTGACGCTCGGGCTTGGCTTCGGCCTTGTCCTTGCGGCGGCCACGTGTTTTGCCAGTATCACGAAGGTGGCCCAGACTACTTCGACGCCCGGCCAGACGGGCCCGTGTAACACCGACTGGCCGGCGTACCGCATCTTCGTCGAACACTTCGTGCAGGCCGATGGCCGCGTGATCGACTACTCCTCGCCGCAACTGAAGACCACCTCCGAGGGCCAGTCGTACGGCCTGTTCTTCGCGCTGGTCGCGAACGACCGCGCGACCTTCGACCGGCTCCTGAACTGGACTCGCACCAATCTCGCGGGCAATCAGTTCGATCCGCAAAACGTGCGGCTGCCGTCGTGGCTCTGGGGCAGGAAACCGGATGGCTCGTTCGGCGTGCTCGATCAGAATTCCGCATCCGACTCCGATCTGTGGATCGCCTACGATCTGCTGCAAGCCGGCCGCCTGTGGCATGAGGCGAGTTATACGCAACTCGGCCAGGCGCTCGCCGCGCAGATCGCGCGCCAGGAAATGACCACGCTGCCGGGCGTCGGCCCGATGCTGCTGCCCGGTCCGCAGGGCTTCAAAAATGGTGGCGTGACGCGTCTGAATCCGAGCTACCTGCCCTTGCCGGTGCTGCGCGCGCTCGCCAAAGACATGCCGAACGGCCCGTGGGCCAAGCTCGCCGACAGCACCTACAAGCTGATCAAGACCACGGCGCCGCAAGGCTTCGCGCCCGACTGGGCCGCGTGGCAGAACGGCCAGTTCGTGGTCGATCCGAAAGAAGGCGACACCGGCAGCTATGACGCGATCCGTGTCTATCTGTGGGCCGGACTCACCTCGCCCGCCGATCCGCTCGCCAAACCCTGGCTCGCGGCCCTCGGCGGCATGCGCGCGAAGGTTGCGCAAAGCGGCATTCCGCCCGAGAAGGTTTCGTCGACCACGGGTACGGCGAGCGGCGAAGGACCGTTGAGCTACTGGGGCGCGCTCGCGCCGTACTTCAAGGCGCTCGACGACGAGCGCGGCCTCGGTCTCGCGCGCACCCATCTCGCCGTGCTCGACACCAATGTGCCGGGCCGCGAACCGGTTTATTACGATCGTGTGCTGGGCTTGTTCGGCACCGGATTCATCGACGGCCGCTATCGTTTCGACGAAGCCGGCCGTCTCGTGCCGAGTTGGAGAAATGCATGCGATTGAGCGCCCTCGCGTTTTCATTGCGGTTCGCGCTGAGCCTCACGGCCGTCTGCTGCGTAGCGACGGCTTCGCCTGACGCATTGGCGCAGACGTCGAAAGATCCCTTGAACGTACTGATCGATCAGGGCAAGTACTGGCAATCGCATCATCGTGGTGACTTGGCCGAGCAGGCGTGGCAGAAAGTGTTGCGCATCGACCCGAAGCAACCCGATGCGCTCTACGGCATGGGCATGGTGCTCGCCGACCGCAAGGACGGCGCGGGTGCGCAGCAATATCTGGCACGTCTGAAAGCGGTCGCGCCGAACTATCCGAACCTGGACGAACTGGGTCGGCGCCTCGGCGAATCGAGTCTGCGTGACCAGACTGTCAACGACGCGCGGCGGCTCGCGCAAAGCGGTCAAAGCGCGAGCGCGGTAGAGGAGTATCAGCGCGCGTTGAACGGCAAGCCGGCCACGCCCGCACTGCAACTCGAGTATTACCAGGCGCTGTCGGCCACGCCGCAAGGCTGGGACCAGGCGCGCCGCGGCCTCGAACAACTCGCACGCGACAACCCCGACGACCCGCGCTACGCCCTCGCCTACGCACAGCATCTGACGTATCGCGATACGACGCGCCGCGACGGTATCGCGCGGCTGCAGAAGCTTGCCGGCGACAGCACCGTCGGCGCGTCGGCGAAAAAGAGCTGGCGGCAGGCGCTGTTGTGGCTCGACGCACGGCCCTCGGACGCCGCACTGTACGAAGCGTATCTGCAAGGTGCAACCGACGACGCCGCGGTCAAGGCGCGCTTCGAGTCGATGGTTCAGCAGGACAAGGTGGCCCGCGATCGTGCCCAGGAAAATGCCGCCGTCGACGCCCGTGGCCGCACCATCGCCGACGGTTTCGCCGCGCTCGATCGGGGCGACCTCGGCACGGCGCGCGCGAAGTTTTCGTCAGTACTGGCAAATAGTCCGAACGATACCGACGCACTCGGCGGCATGGGTATCGCCACGTTGAAGCAGGAAAAATTCGCCGAAGCCCGCAACTATCTGGAACGCGCGTCGCGCAGCGGCAATCCGGCGCGCTGGAAAACCGCGCTCGATAGCGCGACCTACTGGACCTATACCAGCGACGCCATCGGCGCGCGCAGCAACGGCGAATTGGCGAAGGCGAAGTCGCTGTTCGAACGCGCGATCGCGCTGAATCCGTCCGACGTCACCGCGCAGGTGCTGCTCGGCGAGATGCTGCTTTCGAACGGCGACCCGGTCGGCGCGGAACAGGCCTACCGGATGGCACTGCGCCGCCAGGCCGACAATCCCGATGCGATTCGCGGCCTCGTCGGTTCGCTCGCCGCGCAAGGCCGTGGCGACGAAGCGCTGCAATTCGCCAATCAACTGAACAGCGAACAACAATCGAAGGCCGGCGGCATCAACCGGCTGCGTGGCGAAGCGCAGGCCGCGCAGGCACGCGCGGCCGAAGCGCGCGGCGATCTCGGCAGCGCGCGCAGCCTGTTCGAAGACGCCCTGTTGAACGATCCTGACGATCCCTGGTTGCGCCTCGACCTCGCGCGTATTTACGTGCGCCAGGGCGCGGTTGCGAATGCCCGCAGCATGATGGACGGTCTCCTCGCCGCGCATCCCGACATGACCGACGCGCTCTACGCGAGCGCGTTGCTGTCGGCGGAAACGCAGGACTGGACGGCCGGTCTCGCGCAACTCGAACGGATTCCGGCCGCGCAACGCACCGACGCAATGACCACTTTGCAGCATCGCTTGTGGGTGCATCAGCAGGCCGATCTCGCGACGCGGATGGCGCGCAACGGCCAGTCGCAACAAGCGCTGGCGACGTTGCACACCGCCGAACCGGTCGCCGGCAACAACCCCGAACTGATCGGCGTGATCGCTGCCGCGTATCAACAGGCCGGCGACCCGAATCGCGCGTTGGGCCTCGTGCGCAGCGCGATGAACGCGGCGCCTGGCAACACCGATTTGCTGCTGCAATACGCGGGCATTCTCTCCGCCACGCAACAGGAAGCCGAACTCGGTATGGTGATGCGGCGGCTCGCATCGATGCAACTGACGCCGCAGCAGCGCACGGATTTTGGCAATCTGAATCTGGGGATCGTCATCAAGCAATGCGACGCGGTGCGTCAGCGCGGCGATCTCGCCAGCGCCTACGACGTGATCGCGCCGTGGCTGGCGGCGATGCCCGACAATCCCGATCTGCAAGCCGCCCTCGGCCGCCTCTATTCGAGCGCCGGCGACGATCGCAATGCGCTCGCCAGTTACCGCGTCGCGTTGCAACGCAAGCCCGACGACCTGAACCTGCTGCAAGCGACGATCTCTGCGGCGGCCGGCGCGAGGCAGTTCAGCTACGCCGAATCGCTCGCCAACCAGGCTCTTGCAGCGGCGCCGAGCGACCCCGGCGTGCTGGCGACGGTCGGCCGAATGTATCGCGCCGAAGGCAAGCTGTCGCTCGCGTCGACTTATCTGCAACGCTCGCTGATCGCGGCCAATACACCGCTCATGGCCAACGCGGCACGCGCGAACGCGCCGAGCAACGTGCCGCGTGGCTGGGAAGTCGCGATGCGGCGGATCGGCGCGACGCCGTTGCCGGGCGTCAATCCCTTCGAAGGTAAAACCGCAACGATCTCGCCGACCGACGCCGACAACGCCGCGCTCGCAGGTGGCGGCTTCAATGCCGCGCGTGCATCGCTCCCGTACTCGCAGTCCTCCTTGCCGTCCCAGACCGTGCCGAACTATCCGCCGCCCTCGCAGCCCACGCCGTACGTCGCGCCTTATACGGCGCCTGCACAGCCGTATGTGCCCAACGCCGCGCCCACCGCCGTTCCCTATAACGCGCCACGTCCCGGCACCAACGCGGATGGCTACGGCCAGGAGACCAACGGGTCGAGCCAGTCGGGCGCGCCGTTGCAGCCATACCCGGGTCAAGGCCAGGCGCAGATGCAGCCGATGCAGCAAGCTCCGCAACAGCAGTACAACCCGGCGTATCCGCAGCAGGCGCCTTATCCGCAGCAAGCCGGCTATCCGCAACAAGGTGGATATCCTCAACAGGCGCAATATCAGCAGCAGGCGCCCTATCCGCAGCAGCCGGACGGCTATGCGACCACGCCGTGGCCGATGTCGCCTGCGGCACGCGAAGCGCAGGCCAATGCCGGTTCGATGCAACAGCCGCGTTACTCAGGCTCGGCCACGAGCACGAAACGCACGACCAGCAAGAAGCAAAGCGCGTCGAAGAGCAACCACAACGCGCAAGCCTATGCGCAGGCGCCGTATGGGCAGCAACAAGCTTATCCCCAGCAGCAACAGCCCTATTACGGCCAGCAGCCTTATCCGCAGCAGCAGGGTTACGCACAGCAAGGTTACGCGCAGCAGCCTTACCAGCCGGTGCCGCCGCAACAGGCCTACGGTCAGCAGCCCTATCAGCCGTACCCGAATCAGGGCTCGGGTTATTACGCGCAACAACAGCAGCCGTATATTCCGCAACCGCCGACCGGTTACGCGCAGGCGTATTACCCTCAACAACCCGGCGCGAACGGTAACGGCGGCAACTACACGCAACCGAATGTCGCCAACACGCAGACGCTCGGGGTGGCCGAAGAGCTGGCGCAGGTCAATCGCGAGCAGGCGAGCACCGTGTCGGGCGGGATCGTGTTCCGCAACCGCACGGGCGAGGACGGTCTGTCGACGCTGACGGATATTGAAGCGCCGATTCAGGGGCGCATCAAGGCCGGCAACGGCCACATCGTTGTGACGGCGACGCCGGTTACGCTCGATGCCGGCACTGCCGCGGGCAATCTGTCGACGCTCGCGCGATTCGGCGCGGGACTGTCCAATAGCACGTCTGCGAACGCGGCGATTGCGGGCACCAACACCTATGGCAGCCAGACCGCCAGTGGCGTGGGCTTGTCACTCGGTTACGAAGGCCGCAGCATCAGCGGCGATGTTGGCGTGACGCCGCTCGGTTTCCCCGAGAAGACTATTGTGGGGGGCGCGCAATACAACGGCGCCATTACGGACAAAGTGTCGTATTCGCTGGCGGTCGCGCGCCGCGCGGTGACGGACAGCCTGCTGTCGTATGCTGGTGCGCGCGATTCGGGCTCCGGCCTCGAGTGGGGCGGCGTCACCTCCAACGGCGGCCTCGCCAGCCTTGCATGGGATGACGGCACCAGCGGCCTGTATGTGAACGCCGCGTACCAGCACTACATGGGCTATCACGTCGCAAGCAATAACGCATACAAAGGCGGCGGCGGTATCTACACGCGTCTGTTGAAGGATGCCGATCAGACGCTGACTATCGGTGTGAACACGACGCTGATGACCTATAACAGGAACCTGTCGTACTTCACGTATGGTCAGGGCGGGTACTTCAGTCCGCAGCAGTACATGATCCTGAATTTGCCGGTGGAGTGGACTGGGCGCAATGGTCTGTTTACTTATGACATGAAGGGGTCGATCGGCGTGCAGCATTATCGGCAGGATCAGTCGAATTACTTCCCGATCGATCCTCAGCTCCAGAGTAATGCGGCGAAGCAAGCGAATTTCATCGGCACGGGCGTGGATAGCAATGCGGTTTATCCTGGGCAGAGTAAGACGGGGGTTTCTTATTCGCTTAGCGCTGTGGGGGAGTATCAACTGGCTCCGCAGTTGGCGTTTGGGGCGACTGCGTCGCTCGGCAATGCTTATGAGTATCGTGAGTGGCTCGCAGCCGTTTATGTGCGGTATAGCTTTAGCAAGCAGACGGGGTTGCAGCCGTTTCCGCCTACGCCGGTCAGTTCGCCTTATTTGTCGTTGTCGAACTAGGGTTTTTGCCTGCGTAGCGCTTTTGTCAGTGTTCTTATGGTGTTGGCCTTTCCTTGCATTGTTAGTGGTCTATTAGCGTTGCCCCTGTGCGGGGCGGCACTGTAGTGGTCAAGTAATCTTGGACACCGACAAAGGAAATTGTTAAAAAAATGAAGCCTCGTGCCGCACCGGCGGCACTCCGTTCGTTGCCGAATGGATCCGCCGGCAGTTATAAAAGTCGTCGATATAGGCCTTGATGTCGCGTTCGGCTTCTGCGTGATCGAGGTACCCCTTTGGGTTCAGCCATTCACTTTTCAGGCTTCTAAAGAAGCGCTCCACGACCGCGTTGTCCCAGCAGTTCCCCTTTCTGCTCATGCTCTGAACCATGTCGTTGGCCTTCAGTTCGCCCACAAAGTACGCGCTGGTGTACTGACAACCCTGATCGGAATGGAACATCAGTCCAGGTGGCGGGCGCCGTCTGGCGCGAGCCTGCTCCATGGCCCGGATCACCAGTTCCGTGTCGGCCTGCAACGCAAATGCCCAGCCGACGATGCAGCGCGAATGCAGATCCATCACGATGGCCAGATAGGACCAGCCCTGACGGGTGCTCACGTACGTAATGTCACCTGCCCATACCTGATTGGGTCTGTCCGGCTCAAAGTTGCGATCCAGCAGGTTGGGTGCGACCAGCGCCTCTCCATTGGCCTTGCTGTAGCGATGCGTACGCGGTCGGCTTACCTTCAGCTGCGCTTCGCTCATCAGCGAACGGGCCCGGTGACGGCCCACCGCATGGCCGCGCTGCCGCAACGCCTGCGACATCCGGCGGCTGCCATAGCTGCCGCGTGTTTCCCGATGAATCTCCCGTGCGGCCATCAGCAGCGCTGCCGGCGAACGGCGCGCTGCTGGCCGCCTGGCACGTGCGTAATAGCTGCTACGTGAAACGCCTGTCACTTCGCACATCACGCTCACCGGCCAGGCCTTCTTCAGTGACCGGATCACTTCGGGAAGCGATCCATTTCCTTGACGAAGAAGGCCGTAGACTTTTAGAATATCCCGCTCTCTCTCTCGAGATCGGCCACTCGCGCTTCCAGTTCGCGGATGCGACGCGCGTCCGCCTCGATCTCCAGCGTCGTGCGCGGCGGCTTTGCCTGCTCGGCACGCCACTGCGCTACCCAGCGACGCAGTGCGGTATCGCCCACGCCCATTGCCTCACAGGCCTGGGTAAACGAATAGCCCCTGCTGACCACCAGTTGTACCGCTTCCGCCTTGAATTCTTCAGGAATGTTCCGTCTGCTCATTGCTCACCTCAGTTGGAGAATTATCCCCTTTAGAGGTGTCCACAGTCATTGAACCACTACAGTGCCGCCCCGCACAGGGGCAACGCTAATAGACCACTAACAATTCAAGGAAAGGCCAACACCCCAGGCACACAGACAACAAGCGCCGCGCAGGCAACCAGCTCAAGAACAGGCCCCCCATTAAAAAAACACAAACCAAAAGACAGACAAAAAGCCGCCCTTCTTTCCGCTCTTCAACACCCCGCCTGCACAAGCCAGGTAAAAGTTCCCAACCCCTCCGCATACATCGGTTCGGCTAAACCCGCAAAGCCCTCTAGAGAGGGTCCCCACCCAACCGTTGTGACCTACAATTATTCCTGCCGCGTGGCCGCTTCGCGCCCGCTGTGCACGGCAGAAGATTCATCCCGCCTCCTGCTGAACATTCACGCGCCCCAGGCGCGCCGGCAGAGTGGGGACACACTCATTGACGTGACCTCTGTGGAGCGCAGCTATGCCATTTCCGGCACAAGACCATGGCTGCCCCGGCTGGAACGGGGAAATGGCGCGACGCATCAGCGAATTCGACTGGGCCGCCACCGACCTCGGCGCGATAGAAAACTGGCAGCGCAGTCTGACCGCCACCGTCCAGATGCTGCTCGCCTCACCCGTGCCCCTGGTACTTCTATGGGGCAAACCCGGCTACATGATCTACAACGACGCCTACGCGATATTCGCGGGCGGACGGCATCCGTATCTGCTCGGCTGTCCAGTCGAACACGGCTGGCCGGAGGTCGCCGATTTCAACCGTCATGTGATGACGACATGTCTTGCCGGCGGCACCCTGTCGTATCGCGACAAGGAACTGGTCCTGCTGCGCGACGGCAAGCCCGAAGACGTCTGGATGGACCTCTACTACAGCCCGGTCGCCGACGACAGCGGCGCACCCGCGGGCGTCCTCGCGATGGTCGTCGAAACCACCACGCGCGTCCTGACCGAACGCTGGCGGCAACATGCCGAGGCTGAACTGCGCGAAACCAACGAACGGCTGCAACTCGCGCTCAATACCGGCGCGGTGCTCGGTACATGGGTGCTCGATGCGCGCACCGGCACCCTCACCGGTGACGAACGTTTCGCGCGCACCTTTTCGTTTCCGTTGGAAGAGGCCGCGAAAGGGCTTGAACGCAATGCCGCGACACAAGTGATCCATCCTGACGACCAGCCGCTCAACGACCGCCTGACGGTCGAAGCGATGCGCACCGGCCAGCCGTTTCGCGCCGAATACCGGATTCGCCGCCCCGATGGCGATTACATGTGGGTGCAGGCAAACGGCCAGTGCGAGTTCGACGAACAGGGGGAGCCGACGCGCTTTCCCGGCGTGCTGATCGACATCCACGAACGCAAGATCGCCGAACAATCGCTGCGCCAGTTGACCGAAACGCTCGAACAACGCGTCGCCGATGAAGTCGCCGCACGGGCGCTCGCCGAAGAACAGTTGCGCCAGGCCCAGAAGATGGAAGCGATCGGCAGCCTCACAGGCGGGGTCGCGCACGACTTCAACAATGTGCTGCAAGTGATCAACGGCAATCTGCAGATGCTCGCGGCCGACGCCGGCGAGAGTCCGACCACGCTGCGGCGTTTGTCCGCCGCAACGGATGCCGTCAAACGCGGCGCAAAACTGGCCGCGCATCTGCTCGCCTTCGCGCGCCGTCAGCCGCTCTCGCCTACCGTGCTGAATCCGTGCCGCCTGCTCGCCGGCATGAGCGAGATGCTGCACCGAGCGCTCGGCGAGACCGTGAAGATCGAAACGGTGTTGAGCGACGACCTGTGGAATGTGCAGGCCGATCGCAATCAACTCGAAAACGCCCTGCTCAATCTCGCGATCAATGCACGCGACGCGATGCAAGCCGACGGCACGCTCACCGTTCGCGCGACAAACCGCGTGCTGGACCATGCGTTTTGCCGCGGCAAGCCGGAACTCTCGCCAGGCGAGTACGTAGTGTTCTCAGTAAACGACACGGGCACCGGCATGAAGCCCGAAATCCTGGAGCGCGTGTTCGAACCGTTCTTCACGACCAAGCCCGACGGCCACGGCACCGGCCTGGGCTTAAGCATGGTGTTCGGCTTCGTCAGGCAAAGCGGCGGCCATACGGTGATCGACAGTAAAGTGGGGCACGGCACGACCGTCTCGCTGTTTTTCCCGCGCTGCTGCGAGCCGGAAACCGTCGAAACCGTCGATCAGACCTCGGCGCCGGTGGGCGGCGGCGAAACGATTCTGGTGGTCGAAGACGATGCGGATGTGCGTCTGACCGCCGTCGAAATGCTCGCGCAACTCGGCTATAAAGTCCTCACTGCATCGAGTGGCGACGCGGCGCTCGAATTCATCGACAGCGACGTGCCAATCGATCTGCTGTTTACCGATGTCGTGATGCCCGGCCAGGTGAAAAGCGTGGAACTGGCGCAGCGTGCGGCGGCACGCTCGCCCACGGTGCCGACGCTCTTCACCTCGGGCTATACGCGCGACGAGATCGTCCATCACGGCAAGCTCGACGCCGGCATCACGCTGCTGTCCAAGCCTTACCGGCGCGACGACCTCGCGCGCAAGGTGCGCAGCGTGCTGCGCGGCGCCGGCGTCGCCAGCGTGAGTGACGGGCAGATTTCCCCCTGCGTACCGCGCACGGTCTACGATCCGGCCAGTGCAGCCGAAGCGTCCAACCCGCGCGAAAGCCTGCACGCGCCGGCCCCTTCGGGTGAAAAATCGCTCGCGCACGCCCCGGCGAATTCGCTGGCGGATTGCCTGGCAAGTCCGTCGTCGCACCCGCCCGGCACGCCGGCCCGCGTGCTGCTGGTCGAAGACGACGCCGATTCGCGCGACGCCCTCTGCGATCTGCTCGGTGCGCTGGGTCTCGACTGCACCGCGGTCGGGAGCGCCGAAGAAGCGCTGCCGCTCGTGCCCGCGCAACGTTTCGACGTCCTATTCACGGACCTGACCTTGCCCGGCATGTCCGGCGACAACCTGGCGCGCGCGGTGCTGAGCCGGCAGCCTGACATCCGCGTGTTGCTGGTGTCAGGTTATGGAGAGAACGCCGAGATCGGCGACACCATCCCGGGCGCACGGCAGCTCGGCAAGCCGCTCGATATCTCGCAGTTGCGGCGTGAACTCGCGGAGTGGCTCGATCACACGGAGGCGGCTTCCTAGGCTCGCCTACACCCGGCAACCAACACGACTCCGCCAATGGACATCCGCTGCGGCACCGCTGGCTGGACCGACAAAACGCTGATCGCCTGCAAGCGGTTTTACCCGCCCGGCAGCAGCAGCGCTGAAGCCCGGCTGCGCTTTTACGCATCGCAGTTTCCACTGGTCGAAGTCGATTCGGCCTACTACGCGATGCCGTCGGCAAGCAACGCGCAGTTGTGGACCGAACGCACGCCGGAAGGCTTCACGTTCAACTTCAAGGCGTTTCGGCTTTTTACCGGGCATCAGACTTCGCCCGACGTCCTGCCGAGAGACATTGCAATGGCGCTGCCGGAAGGCATCACGGGTCCGCGCAAGAAAAACGTTTATTACCGTGACATACCCGCCGAGATCCTCGACGAACTGTGGCGGCGCTATCTGGAAGCACTGGAGCCGTTGCGCGTGACCGGCCGGCTCGGCGCGGTGCTGTTCCAGTTCGCGCCGTGGATCACGCGGGCGCCGGACGGTCTCGCGCTCGTGGAAGAATGCCGGGCGCGCATGGCGGGCTACATGATGGCCGCCGAGTTTCGCAATCAGTCCTGGTTCGACGATCAGCACGCGCCATGGACGTTCGACTTTCTGCGCGAGCGCAGCCTCGTTCACGTGATCGTCGACGCACCGCCGGATGTGACGAACCGCGTGCACACCATCTGGGAAGCAACCCATCCTCAACTCGCGATGGTGCGTCTGCACGGCCGCAATACGCAGGCATGGAGCGCAACGGGTGCGGCGAGCGCGGCCGATCGCTTCGACTACGATTACAGCGACGACGAGCTGACCGGACTGGCCCCCTCGATCCGCGCAATCGCGACCCGGGCGGGCCGCACCCACGTCATCTTCAACAACTGCTTCGAGGACCAGGGGCAGCGCAACGCGCGGACGCTAATGAGCATTCTGGGGGCGGAGGCGAACCCGCCATGAAACGTTTCGATGGCCGGCTGCAAAGGCAGCAACCGGCCCAGAGTGTGTCAAAACGCCTTTTTGAAACGCTAGAATTGTTCATCCGATAGCGGAGGATGAGCAAGATGAAGCGGTTCGTTCAAGGTGACAATCGTACACAAAGCTTTCTCCTCCCCGAAGCA
>NZ_VOSW01000127.1 GCF_009690905.1 Paraburkholderia madseniana | reverse complement strand
GCCGCCGAAGCGCTCCGCCGGTGTGAAGGTGCCGGATGTGAAGACGCTGGTCGAGAAGCTGAAGACCGAAGCCAAGGTGCTGTGAGGAGACGGACGAAATGACGAATCTGGTAATTGCTGAACACGACAACGCGTCGATCAAGGCCGCGACGCTGAACACGATTGCAGCCGCGCAGAAGATTGGTGGCGATATCCACGTGCTGGTGGCGGGTCACAACGCGCAGGCTGCGGCAGATGCGGCAGCGAAGATTGCAGGTGTTTCGAAGGTACTGCTGGCCGACGCGGCGCAACTCGAAGCGGGTCTGGCGGAAAACGTCCAGGCAACCGTGATGAACATCGCGAAGGACTATACGCACATCCTCACGCCGGCGACCGCCTACGGCAAGAACATCGCGCCGCGCATCGCCGCGAAGCTCGACGTCGCGCAGATCAGCGACATTACCGCAGTGGACAGCGCCGATACGTTCGAGCGTCCCATCTACGCGGGTAACGCTATCGCCACGGTTCAATCTCAAGATCCGATCAAGGTCATCACGGTCCGCATGACCGGTTTCGACCCGGTGGCAGCAGAAGGCGGCAGCGCAACGGTCGAGAAGATCGAAGCGGCAGCCGACACGGGTCTCTCGCAATTCGTGAGCCGTGAAGTGACGAAGCTGGATCGTCCGGAACTGACCTCGGCGAAGATCATCGTCTCGGGTGGCCGTGGTCTGGGCAACGGCGAGAACTACACGAAGGTTCTGGAGCCTCTGGCGGACAAGCTGAACGCAGCGCTGGGCGCATCGCGCGCAGCCGTCGATGCGGGCTTCGTGCCGAACGACTATCAGGTCGGCCAGACCGGCAAGATCGTCGCACCGCAACTGTATATGGCGGTCGGCATCTCGGGTGCGATCCAGCATCTGGCCGGTATGAAAGACTCGAAGGTCATCGTCGCCATCAACAAAGACCCGGAAGCGCCGATTTTCAGCGTCGCCGATTACGGTCTGGTGGGCGATCTGTTCACGGTCGTGCCGGAGTTCGAGGCGGCATTGTCCTGAGTGTAGTGCGAAGACAGGTCAACGTGTGAAGAGGGGACCGGTGAGCAATCTGAGTGAGATGGGACATGTCCGAGCGGAGGCAGCCTTGGCCGCTAACGCCGAGGATGCCTCCATTTGGCGGTGGTTTGCTCCGCTCCTTGAAGAGAGGAGAATTCGGTGGTGCTGCAGTGGCGACCGTTGGCTCGTGAGCGTCGATAACAGGCACGTTGCTACGGATACCAGCTTTGACAATGCTATCCGCATCGCAAGGGACGCCACGCAACGATCAAAACAAACACTATCGCAAAGGGCCGCGGCGGGGGCCACGCATTGCTCGATACAAAAAGAGGGCCTCTTCGGTTCCGGGAAGGGCTGAGGCGGTTCCCGACTTTCGACTGTGCGAAAACAAATCCAGCTGTTTACCGATCCAGAGGAAGGAAGCCGCGCAATGTTAAGTGTCCTCTGCTTGGCTGAGAGCGTCCGCTCACTGACTTCAGGCAGCCGTTCGACCTGATTTCATAAAGGGCTGCTCAGGACCCGCTCAGAGTCATTTGAGATACCCGCTCTGGACGCTTGGCGTACGAAAAAATCCGGATCCTGAGGGCGCACCCCATGACGCACGCACGAGATTGAAAATCCGACGTGCATCAAGATGCACCCCTATCGCTAACTCTTATTATCGATAGGGACTCATTTTTTAGAAAAACTGCCATATTGCGAAACGCGTCACACCCGACCGTCACGCCGCTGTCATCTTGCCGCCTATAATCTTCGCATGCCTGATCGTCCGACTTCGCTATCCTTTCCCGATACCGCGTCCTTGTCCGCGCTACGCGCGTGGTACGCGGGCGTTGGCTCGCGCGAGGCGCTCGAGCGCTATTGCCCGCAGGCGCTCGAAGGCGGCCAGTCGGCGCGCGGCGTGATCGGCCGGATTCGTCGGCAGCTCGCCAGTTTCGCCCTCAGCCGGCATCGCGCCGATCTGGCCCGGCTGTTTCAGTGCGCGGTGAGCGAACGGACCCGTTACCGCAAGGCCGCGACCCGTACGCTGGACATCCTGCCGGCGCTTGCGGTCCCGCAACCGCAGGTGAGCGATCCGATCGGTGCCTGGCTGTCGCCTCGCGTTGTCCCCGTGCTGCATCAGTATGGCATCCGAACGCTAGCCGATTTGACGGTGCGCATCCCCCGACGCCGGCGCTGGTGGCGCACGATTCCCGGACTCGGTGTGCGCAACGCACATCATATTGAAACCTTCTTTGCAGCCCACCCGGCGCTAACCGAAAGCGCCCGCGCGCTGATCGCGATGACGACGCCGGAGTTCGTGGTGCCGTGGGAAAGCATTCGCGTGCCGCACGAAGTTGACGGTTCGCGCGGCGCCTTCCGCGCACCGAAGCCGATGTGTGCACTCGAAGCCGATAACGACTATCAGGCGATCAGCGCTTGGCTCGAACGACACGAGGCCGTCGAAACGCAGCGCGCCTATCGTCGTGAAGCCGAGCGCCTGCTGCTCTGGGCGATCGTTGAGCGCGGCAAGGCGCTGTCTTCGCTGACCAGCGAGGATGCGACCGCTTATCGTGCTTTCCTACGTCACCCCACACCGAAAGTCCGCTGGATCGCCCCGTCTCGGCCGCGATCGTTGCCGGAATGGCGTCCCTTCACGGGAGCGCTGTCGCCAGATTCCATCGCCTACGCGCTGTCGGTGCTCGGCGCGATGTTCCGCTGGCTGATCGAACAACGCTACGTACTGACGAATCCGTTCGCGGGCCTCAAGGTACGCGGCGCGCAGCGCACTGGTCAACTGGACATCTCGCGCGCCTTCACCGCCGGCGAATGGGAACTTATCCGGACGCTTGCCGACGGGCTGGAGTGGTCGCATGGCTGGACGGTGCCTGCCGCGCAGCGCCTGCGCTTCCTGCTCGACTTCGGTTACGCGACCGGCCTGCGCGCAGGCGAGCTGGTCGGCGTGGTGCTCGGCGGCATCATAAACGGCACGCACGGCGAGCAGTGGCTTCACCTCACTGGTAAGGGTGCGAAGGCCGGCAAGGTGGTATTACCGCCGCTCGCGCGCTTTGCGTTGGACCAGTACCTGATGCAGCGCGGTCTGCCTGTGAGTCCCGCACGCTGGGCACCGGATACGCCGCTGCTTGGCCATCTCGATGAACCCGGCGGCATCACCACACCGCGCCTGAGGGAGGTGCTGCGCCGGTTCTTCCGGACCGCTGCCGACGCCATCCAGGCCGACCATCCCGCGCTCGCCGACAAGCTGCAGCGAGCGACGCCACACTGGTTGCGGCATACGCACGCGACACACGCACTGGCCAACGGTGCGACACTAACGACCGTGCGCGACAACCTGCGTCACGCGTCAATCACGACCACCTCGATCTACCTGGACGACGACGAAGTCCAGCGTACCCGGCAGATCGAGCGGATTTTTACGCGACGATAGCCGCCGGCATGAGCACTGTCCACGAGACCATCTATCCGGTGCTGCCTGCAGAACCCGGCGCGGCGGAGCTGAAAGCAGCGTTCACCCCAAGTGCCGCGGAAATCCGCTTCGTGCGCCGGCAATCCCGGCAGGAAGCCAGCGCGGTCCTGATCATGGTGCAGTTGAAGCTGCTGCAGCGTCTCGGTTACTTTCCGATGCTCGTGGATGTGCCGCCCGTCATTATCGATCACATCCGAAGTGCGATGCGGGCCCGCGCGCTGTCCCGAGCGGCGATCGCGCGGTACGACGTGTCCGGCACCCGCATCCGTCACCAGAAGCTGCTGCGCCGCTGGCTCGACATCCGGGCGTTCGATGCGAGCGAGACAGCGTGGCTTACTGAACTCGCGTCGACGGAAGTTCGGACAAAGATCGAACTACCCGATCTCATCAACGTGCTGATCGAGGAATTGGTCCGACGCCGGTATGAGCTGCCGCCGCTGGCGACGCTGCAGCGCATCGCCACGCAGGCGCGCAACGATTTCAACGAAGCGATCTATCGGGCCATCGCCGGCGCACTCGATGCAACACTCATCGAACGGATCGATACGCTTCTCGTCGTCAAGGCCGGCAAGTCTGGTTGGGACGATCTGAAACAGGAGCCGAAGCGACCAGCCGCGCAGGCGATTGCCAGCTTCCTCAAACATATCAACGGGATCAGGAAACTGGCGGAAGGTTTGCCGGCGCCGCCTACGATCCTGTCTGTCGGCAAGCGGGCCCAACTGGTCACCGAAGCGCGGGCACTCGACGTCGCGGAACTGCGCTCACTCAAGACCGCGAAGCGTCATGCGCTCGCTGTCCTGTTCATCCAGGCGCAGTTGCAGAAGGCGCTTGATGATATTGCCGAAATCTTCATCAAGGTTGTGCGCAAGTTGGAGTCCTACGCGAAGGTCCGGCTGCAAAAATATCAGCTCGAACACACTGACGTACTGGAGGGACTGGTCGGCCAGTTTCGAGACGTCCTGCAGATCCTTCAGGACGAAGAGGTATCGGAACGCGAACGGTTGCCGAAAATCCGCGAGACGCTCGGCGACCCGACCGAGGCGCTCGCGCAGTGTAACGAGCACATCGCCTATGCCGGACAGTTCGACCTGCCATTCATGCTCGTGCCGTACCGCAACCAGCGCGCGCTGCTGTTTCAGTGCCTGGACGGGCTGCCGCTGCGATCGAGTTCGCAGGACCGTGCGGTACTGGTCGCACTCGCGTGGCTACAAGGCTTTCGGAACGCGCACCGCGAATACCTGCTGCTGACGGAGAACGACCTCGCGAACCTGCCGCTGGACTGGCTTCCGGAAAAATGGGAGCGCGCGGTGTTCCCGCACGGCCGAGATAGCCGGATGCTGCACCGCCGGTTCTTCGAGCTGGGGGTCTTCAGCCAGATCATGCGGGAGCTAAATGCCGGCGATCTTTACGTCGAGGGTAGTGATCGCTTCGACGATTATCGGGTGCATCAGGTCTCTGATGAGGAATTCCGGTGTGAGCTGCCGCGCTACTGCGAGATCGTGGGCTTGCCCACGGACGGCAAGACCTTCGCGAAGGATCTGCGAGACAAGCTTAACGCGGCGCTCGACGAGACAGATGCGAATTTCCCGGCAAACGACAGCATCGAGTTCGTCGATCAGGAACTCGTCATTCACAAGCCGGGCAAGGAGCCCGAACCGCCGAACCGCACGCTGATCGACCAGGCCATCACGGCGTCGATGCCGCAGATCAGCATCCTGGATCTACTCACTGAAACCGAGCAGTGGCTGGACCTGCATAAACTGTTTGGACCGCTGTCCGGGTTCGACGCGAAGATCGACGATCCGCGCAAGCGTTTCATCACGACGCTGTTCTGCTACGGCTGCAACCTGGGCCCCAGCCAAACGGCGCGCTCGGTGAAAGGGCTCAGCCGCAAACAGGTCGCCTGGCTGAACTTGAAACACATCACGGAGGAGCGGCTCGACAAGGCGAATGTGAAGGTGATCAACGCGTACAACCAGTTCGCGCTGCCGAGATACTGGGGCAGCGGCAAGCGCGCGTCGGCCGACGGCACTAAGTGGAGCCTGTACGAGCAGAACCTGCTGTCCGAGTATCACGTTCGCTATGGGGGATACGGCGGGATCGGCTACTATCACGTGTCCGACATGTACATCGCGCTGTTCAGTCACTTCATCCCGTGTGGCGTCCACGAAGCCGTCTACATTCTCGATGGGCTGATTCTGAACGGTGCCGACGTCAAGCCCGACACGATCCATGGCGATACGCAGGCACAAAGCGGTCCGGTCTTCGGTTTGTCGTACGTGGTGGGCATCAACCTGATGCCGCGCATACGCAACATCAAGGACCTCGTGCTGTACAAGGCGGACCGGCGTCGCAAGTACAAGCACATCGACAGCTTGTGCCGCCAGTCAATTGACTGGGCACTGATCGAACGGCACTATCTCGACATGATGCGCGTTGCGGTGTCGATCAAGGCAGGTAGGATGACGCCGTCGACGATCCTGCGCCGCCTCGGCTCGGAGAGCACGAAAAACAAGCTCTACTTCGCGTTCCGGGAGCTGGGGCGCGTGATCCGCACGCTGTTCCTGCTGAAATATCTGGATGACCCGCAGCTGCGTCGCACGATTCACGCTGCGACCAACAAGAGCGAGCAGTTCAACGACTTCGCGCAGTGGCTAATGTTCGGCGGCGAAGGCGTCATCGCCGAAAACGTCCGGCACGAGCAGCGCAAGGTAATCAAGTACAACCACCTCGTCGCGAACATGGTGATCCTGTACAACGTGCAGTGGATGTCGCGCAAGCTAAAGGAACTGCAGGAGAAGGGGCATCCGGTCGACGCCGAGGTGCTCAAGGTGCTGTCGCCGTACCGGCGGGAGCACATCAACCGGTTCGGGGACTATCTGCTGGATCTCCAGCGCCCCGTTCCACCGCTAGATTCGACCATCGATTTCGCATTTAAATCAGCAGCTTAGTCTGAGATGCGGCGGATTTTTAACGAATCCCGGTCAGGCCTCTTATAGGCTGCGATGAAGGAGGGCGCATACGCATTGCCCTGCGCCACCGTACTGATGCCACGCAGCCTCAGCTCCTTGACCAGACGATCCTGCAGCGTCAGGTGCGCGCGCTCGACGCGACCCTTGGCTGAGCTGCTGTTCGCACAGAACGTGTCGATGTTCAGCTCGAACATCGCCCGGCCGAAATGCGTCACGCGGCTTCCCGTTTCATGGGCTTTGCCACTGCGAAACACGCTCGCCTTGTCGCTGTAGAACGCGCCAGGCTTGCCGTGGCATTCGATGTACGCACGCGTCGCCTCAAAGTAACTGAACGTCGATTCACTCGCCGTGAAGTGCAGATGCATCAGCCGGCTGGTCGCATCGTCGACGTACACCCGCAGTGTGCAGGCCGGCGCCCGTTCCTCGAACCAGTGGTGATCGCTGCCATCGATCTGCACCAGTTCGCCCAGACACGACCGGCGGCTTCTCGGCTGGTAGACCTTTGGCGGACGCTGCCGGCGTGGAATCCACAGCCCGGCATCCGTCATCAGCCGCCGCACGGTCTCAGCAGCAAACTTCAGCCCGTGGCATTCGGCCAGCTTCTCGCAGGCCAGCGTCGGCCCAAAATCCGCGTAGCGCTCGCGGATGATGCCCAGCGCACGGTCGGCCATGCCGGTCGGCAACTGGTGATTGCTGGCGTGCTCGCGCCGGCGGGAAACCAGTCCGCGTGCGCCTTCGGCCCGATACCGGTTGGCCAGCCGCTCGATCTGCCGCCGGCTGAGGCCCAGACGTTCCGCCGCACCCCCAGATACGACATTACTACTTGGGGCCTACAGCTCAAATGTTGCTAACTTCTTTTATGTAAAATGCAGGAATCCGAAATTTATCGGCAGACGAAATCAATAATGCAACGACCTCTTCGGCAAGTGCTCCACCTGAATCACAATCTGCCAAGGCTTGCCGATACGTCGATTACGGGATCGGGGAATGGTCCGTTCCCGTCAGAAAAACCCTCAACTGCCGCTCCACTTCGAATACTTCGTGAAGAGGAGCCCTTGCGACTTGGGCGTCATACAGCGCCAGCAGCGCTTCAAAGCCGCTGATTAGCTCAGACGCGAGCCGCCACTCTCCCGTCTCATGAGCGCGCGCCAGGGTGTTCTCAACGGCATATTCGGCGATCTTGAACCGCTCCACCAGGAGGTTGCCACAACCAGCACGCTGCAGATACCAGCTCAGGTACACCGCGCGCATAAGTTCATTGACCAGATGGCTGTTGCCATGTCCGTCGCGGCATGCGACCAGCGCAAGATGACAGGACAGCGACCGTTCACTGGCGGAGGCGCGATCCATCGGCAATAGAAGTGCTTTCGTCAGCGGCCTGCGGGCTCGGCTGGGGGACCTGTTTCGCCTGGAAGACATTTTTTCGACATTGCGACGCCGGGAAGCGATTGATTATAGCGAAGCCATATCAGAGATACGGCCGCGACGACAATCAAGGGCCGAGTTCGACCCGATTTCTGCCTGATCCCCGGCTACGGTTGATGTGCCCTCATCCGGTCGCCATTCGCCCGTGTCCCGGCCGCGGTCGAAATGGCGGCTTCCGCGACGACGAGTTGCTCGTACCGTGGCCGCGCCGTAGCCTGCCTCGGCGATAAAGCCCGTCAGGATCATGGTCTGGAGAAGGGTCTGTGCGTTACGCACGCTGCCGACACCGGCCCCGCATCGTTGCGAGCGCAAGGTGTACCCGCAGCGCGAGCTCGTCGGCGGTAGCGCGCGGCCTCGGCAACAGCATCGTTTTGGCACGTCTTGCTCGTGCCGAGTCGGGGTTGCGAACGAATCGGAGAGTTTTGCGCATCAGGGTTCATTGGTGATCTCTTGAACGGGGATAGCGGCCACGGGCGGAAGTTGCTTAAACGTTGCCTTCTGACGAAGCGGCCCCGCGATGTGCGATGAATGCTTCGACATGCCGGATCGCCTGTTCGCACTGGTCGAGTGACAGGTTGTGGATGGACGCCGGCACCGGATCGAAGCCGAGTTCAGATGCGACCCAGCGGATCGCTTTCGCCCGGGCCTCGAACGGATTGACGTGATCACGCCTGACCTTGCCCGAGACCAGTGGCTCGAGCGCGTCGTGCAGGCGGCTCTTCGCGTCGCGCAACGCGCCGTCGGCGAGACGTCCCAGCGGCACGTTCCGTGTGCTGCGCGAGTGGATGCCGATCCACGCCTGACACGCTGTGCAGACCCAGAGCGCGCCGTGGTCGTTGCGGTAGGGATACGACGCTTCACCGTATTTCACGAACGCGGCGTGAGCGCCGCAGTAATCGCACAAGGGCTGGGGTACTGCCTTGATCGGGCGACCTACACGCACCGGACACTCCTTCTCTCTGAATTCAGATCACATTAACCGCGATCGTCGGGAAGCGAAAGCTGTACGATTGTCGCGATCATTTGTAACTGAGACCGTGCGTCCCTCGCCCAGCGCAACCTCGGTGAATGGCCGCGGCCGAGCAGGTACCACCGCCTCTTGTCGATCCATCTCGGTCGTACGATCGGGACGACGGTCTGCGGCTGCTTGCGAGGTACAACGGTCGCTGAAAGCAAGGACGGATCGCGACGACTCGGCGATGGTACAGTTGATCAACCCGCCTTCTTTGAGGCTACCAATGCCTAAGGAGCTGCGTCCTTGATAACGGGGGCTATCGACGGTGGCCTCCCGCTAGGAGTCGTCAATAATGGGTATCGAAATCGGTGGCTCGACAGCTATATGACCGGCCCGTAACCGGTCTGCGTCGCCGAGCTTTTCAGAGACAGGAATCGACGACAAAAGGGCGAACGCTTCCTAGAACGTGTGCCGAATGCCGACGGCAAATGTGTTGCCGATGGGATGGCCGCTCAGCTTGTCGATAGAGTAAATTGCGTAAATGTCCGTCCGCTTGGACAGCAGATGGTCGTAACCGAGAGCGGCAGTGTTGCGAAGGCTGTTGGTCGTATGCGTAGGTCCGGACCGTTGCGTACGCGCCCACTCTGCGAGCAAGAAGTCGGCAGGTGAGAAGGGGATCGACAAACCCGCCTCGTAGGTGTGGCTGCCCGTAGGGGTACTGACGTCACTTGTCATCGCCCACGCCCCGTAGAGCGTTACGACCTTGAAGTCGTATGCTGCGCCCGCGAGGTAGGCGTACTGCGCGCCTACGGGCCCTGCTGCGGTGTACCGCACGCGCTGGCCGGACAGCACTGCCGTGAGACCGTGAGCTTGGTAATTGAAGTGAAAGCCGAGATTAGCGATGCCAGGCGAACCCGCAACGCCACCAAGCCCGTAGATTACGGTTGCACCGAAACCCTTGAAGTTCGGAGTCGTGTACTTGGCGGTGTTATTCCACACCGTATCTCCAATGATCGTGCCCCCATAGTTGGCCACGAATGTCTGGACGACGAGCGGAGAGAAGACGACAGATGATCCTAATGGATTGACGAGAGATTCTGCCGTATAGGTCGGATTTCTATGCCGCCCGAGGGTCAATTGGCCGTAGTCGCCTGCGAAGCCCACGTACGCATTGCGTGACCAGAATGGGTCCGTTGCACTGCGACCCAGCGCGCCGTTTTGGGGTTGGAAGAAGCTCTCAAGAGCGAAGATGGCGCTGACGCCGCCGCCAAGATCTTCCTTGCCGCCAATTCCCCAGAACGAAGTGGTGAGCCCACCGCTCCCCATTAGCACCGTGGATTGCGGCGTGTCGCTACGTTTGACACTCCCGACATAGGTGCCGACGATCCCATAAAGTTGAACCTGGGAGGCGCTATCTGCGTGTGCGCCGGCAGAAGTCAAGGCTAGGACGGAGCAGAGAATTGTCGGGACTCCAAGCGTGCCGACGACTTTCCGCAAAGGAGGGCAGACCATTATCCGTTGTGCCTTTTTCATTTCGGTTGTCTCCATTCATATTTTTGTGAGCGACCTTTTCCGCGCCATCCACTAAGTACTACTGATTGGATACCGTGGAGCGTTGGCGCTTGTTGCGGACATGTCGCTGAAGCTAACGGTGCGACGAGCGAGGAAGCCCCTTCTCCTGAGTCATATCAGGAGAAGGAGCCGATAGGGAGGCGAGTGGCTACGGGGAGATCTCTTCGAGCGCGCGATTGGTCGTCTCCACCATGCGCGCAGCGACGAAGAAGCCCACTGCGCTAACCACAGCAAACATGATGAATACCGCAGCGATGCCTTTTGCTGTTAATACGACGCCGACGATCGCTGGCGCAGCAGCAGACGCCGCTCGCAACCAGGAAGTCGCGAGACCAGTACCGATGGCGCGCATCCGGGTCGGATAGATTTCAGGGGTGTAAAGGTACAGAAGGACCGTTGCGGTTGCCATCACAGCATAGGCCGACGATCCCAGGAACATCACAGACCATGCGCTGCCAGCGCCATTAATGCCCAAAACTGCGAGCAGGACTCCACTGATGACGAAGCAAGCCATTGCCCAGCGGCGGCGCCCGACTCGATCAATCAGCAACGCGCAAGCCAGCACGCCGCACGTACTCAGGACGTTCGAGATGGACGCCATGTGAAGCGACTCTTGCAGAGGCAGATGGTAGACCGTCCTGTAGAGACTCGGCAGCCAGTTGTTGATGCCATTGGCGATGAAATAAGAGCTCGCCCAAAGCAACCACACGACAACGGTGCGACCTCTGTAGAACGGTGAGAAAAGCTCCTTCCACGTTCCCTTCTGCTTCGACTGGAGTCCGCTCAGAAGGCCAACCACGCGCTCGTCGACCTCGGCCTTTTGCGTCTGGGCATCAAGGGTGCGCTTCGTCGTGCTTGCCTCCAGCCGCTCGATGATGCGTTCAGCTTTATCGAAACGCCCACGTGAAATGAGCCAGCGCGGCGATTCTGGAAGGCGCGCGATCAGGATCGTTACGGCGATGCCGGGAATGCCGCCGATCAGAAACATATATTCCCAACCGAAGCGGGGGACGATGAAAGCGCCGAGCTGCGCGGCCGCGAGGAGACCCAGTGGGAAAATGAGTTCGTACAGGATAAAGAAACGTCCTCGGCCATGCGCTTGAGACAGCTCGTTGATGTACGTGGCCGCCACAGGCACTTCTCCCCCTACGCCGATGCCTTGCAGGAAGCGCATCAAAAACAGCATATGCAAGCTGCCGGTGAAGGCGCATACAACGCTCATTGCCGACATGACACCGACAGTTATTGTGGCGCTCGGCACCCGCCCAAGGCGCTCGGCCAACCAACCGAAAACCAACGCGCCTACGACTTGACCAAGATAGCCAGCGGCGATCAGCACACCGATCTTCGCGGGAGAAAGATGCCAGAGACCCACTAGTACAGGCAGTACAAAAGCAAGTGAAAGTGCGTCGAATGCGTCAAAGAGGGTCGCGCTGCCCATGACGATACGTGCCTTGGTGTGCCACTTGCAGAACGGCACGTTCTCGATGCGGAACAGCAGGTTCGCCGCACGCAATTGCTCGCTCACGGGGCGCGCTTCGCTCGGGGATTGACCAAGGTCGACGCCGTAGGCGGTGGAAAGGGTGTTCATGCTGTCTCCTGAAAAGCTGCATTTTATGGGCCCTCGGTTTTCTTCTTGTTTTGAAGCATCGAATCGCTTTTCTTTCTTATTGTGTCGCGCCGTCGAAGCTTTTTCGGTCGTTTCCCGATCCCGTTATGGGCGACGCGCGGCGCGAGGTTTCGCGGGCCGCCGTTACTGCTCAACGCTGACAGCGAAGCGGGGCGGCGCTTCGCTATCGTCGTAACGGCTTTTGGTTCGCCGCTCCCGCGTCAGTCGACGAGGCCCGCCGAACGAAGCGCGTCTGCGATCTCGACGTCCGCGCCTTCCGCGAGCGGCAGCAACGGCGAGCGCACCGTGGCGTGCTCGAGGATCCCGCGGGCCACGAGGCCATGCTTGAGTGCAACGGTGCCTTCCATGTGCGAGCCACGGTGGTACACATTGCGCGTCACGGGCAGCAGGCGATCATGGATCGCGCGAGCGGCCTGGTAGTCTTTCGCCTTGCCCGCTTTGATCAGTTCGATGAGTGGCTCGGGAGCGAGGCTGCCGTAGCCGACGAGCGCGCCGTCGACGTCAAACATCGTATGGAGCAGATACTCGTCGTGGCAGGTCAGGATTTGCAGTTCCGGACGCTCGCGACGGATGATGGGAATCTCAACGTCCCAGCGACGCATGTTGCGCACGCCGTTTTTCATGGCAAAGACGCCCGGTTGTGCGGCGATTTCCAACTGCGTTTCGAGGTTGTAGGTCGCCTTGGTGGCATCCGGGTACTGGAACAGGATGAGCGGCAGGCCGCTGCCTTCGTAGATAGCGCGGTAGCGGTCTTGCGGTGCGCCCTTCTGGTAACCGAAGCGCAGCCAGCCGTGAGACGGATACACCAGACCTGCCGACGCGCCGGCCTCGACCGCGCGCTTCGCCTCTTCCACCGCCACTTCCGTGCCTTCGAGCGTGATACCGGCGATGACCGGGATCTTGCCGTCAACGGACTTCACGAAGCTCTGGATGACTTGAGCCTGTTCTTTCTGCGTGAGGAACGTGCCTTCGCCAGCGTGGCCGAGAACCGTCAGACCTTTAACGCCCTCGATGCTGCCGAGCCAGGAACCCAGCCGTTGAATTGCTGCGTGGTCCACCGCTCCCTCGCGGGTGAAGGGGGTTATGGGTGCCGGGACCAAACCGCGTAGATCGATCGTTTTCATGACGTCTCCAAATGTGAGCTTTTCCGCTCCTCTTTCCGAGAGGAGAGCCCGCTGCTCGTTTCGCATCAAGCTGGAACAACGGTGCATGCGTTGCAGTGTAGGGAGGGACGACTCATGCGGGAACTGCGAAACGGTACATTTCAGATATACTGATCTGACATATCTCGTTGGGGGGCCTTGCGGTGGACTACGCTGCCTGGAAGTTATTCATCGATGCCGCGGAACTCGGGAGTTTGAGCAAGGCTGCCGTTGCTTATGGGACAAGTCAGCCTCACATCAGCCGCCAGATTGTTGAGCTCGAGCAATACTGCGGTGGCCGTTTGTTTCAGCGGACCGGGCGAGGGGTGGTATTGACCGAGCTGGGGGCGCGTATCGCCCCGCGCGTAAGGACGTGGCTTGCGAGTACGGAGCAATTGTCAAACGACATCCGCAGTACTGCGGGAGAGCCGATCGGCGTTGTCAGAATTGGAATCCTGCCCTCAACTGCCCATCCGCTTGTCAGCACGCTTTACCACCGCCTTCGAGAGCGTTATCCCCTAGTGCAACTACAGGTGCGCGAAGGTCAAGGTGCGTTGCTGGAAACGTGGCTGGAACACGGTAATGTTGATCTCGCAATCCTTTTTCGAAACAGCCCGACGCCGAGAAATGGTGACGAGTATCTGGTTGAGGCGGCGACCTACCTGGTCAGCGCAGAAGGCGATCCTTTGACAAAGCAATCCGCAATTGCTTTTTCAAAGCTCGACGGGATTCCATTGGTCTCTTTCTGCCGCCCCAACAGCTGGCGCGACCGGCTCGAACAAATTGCTGGTGAACAACGGGTCTCCCTTAACTTCGCGGCAGAAGCCGACTCTTTGAGTCTACAGGCGCATATCGTGGCAGATGGCGGAATCTATGCGTTGCTTGGACCTTACGCGATTGCCAATCTTGAAAAGGAATGTCGGTTGCAGTCGTCGATGGTGGTCGACCCTCCAGTGCCTCGCTTCATTGCGCTTGCTATGTCTCCCCACGGCGAAATGACGCTCGCTTGCCGCACAGTCATGCAGTTCACTAAGGAGATAGCGCGTTCGCGGAACCTCTCATCCGACCTCCAACCGGGCGTGTCCGCAGCCTTCCTGCGATCGATTTGAAGGGTTGAAGTGCAACGGCGAAACGCGTCGACGTTGAAAGGATCGCACCGCGCCGGGCTCAACGAGGGCAACGGCCGCAAGGACCGGGCAATGTCCGGTGGCCCTTTCACAGGTGAAAAAGCGCGGTGCCCCGTCACCAGAAACCGCACCATTGATAATCGCATTATCAGGGCGTGGTGCACCCGATCTTCGGGCGACTCCTACGTGGATGTACCGGCCATCCAGACGTCTCGTTACGGCGGCTGGCGAGTGTCAACTCGTGGCCGATCGCTGCCTCATGCAAATCGCATGGACTGCTTGGAATCTCGCATCGTCGCGATCGGCAGCACGCGACCCGTTGCGGCCGGTCACGCCTTGATAGCGCCAACGTCCGATAACTGGGTGAAGCGGTCCAGCTACAACTGCCCACAGGTAATACTTCGGCCAAAGTAACGGCACATCTAGTGATGGGACATCCCGTTTAATCTGGCGCCCTCACCGAACAACGAAGTCGGAGGATACTAATGATCCCGTAGAGCACGCTGTCCGATATGGCTTCACGCGATAGTGGGTCAACTGGTGGCTGTTAACGATGAAAAATCCGGGGGGCCGTCGCGATGAAACAGGAACCCTGCTATCACGTATAAGCTTTTTTCCGCCAACATCGAACTAATCTGGTGGCGGCTCCGCCTGATGCTCAGAGTCGAGATGCCCATACGCACGCTGCACTCGTGCGAGATGTTCCCGCATCAATTGCAGGAGAACGCGCGTGGCCGCCGACAGCGGTGCATCGTAACGATGAATGAACGCGAACACTTCGAAAAGCGGCGGATCGATGGGTGTCCAACCCAATTTCTTCTCATAGCCAAGACGGTGGAGTATAGGTCGCGAAGCGATCACATCGCCCAGGCCTCGCGCAGCCAGTTCAAACCCGGTCGACTGATGATCGACCTCGATGATCGGGTTCAGAATCACGCCCGCCTTTTGCGCGCGAGCGTTCAGCGTCGATCTGATCGAGTCCGATGAACTCCACTTCGCTTCGGTAAGAATAAGCGGCGCTGCCGCGAGGTCTTCAATCGTCTTCGGTCCCTGCAAGCGAGCCGGGTCAGCGCTGATATAGCCCACTCGTGCCGACCACACAGGCTCGCTAACAGCGAGATTACGCTGGGTGAGCGGAATCATGACCAGACCCGCCTCAAGCTCACCGTGGCTGACGGCGTCCGCCACTTCGGACGAGTTGTTGCCGGTAATCTTCAACTTCATGTCGGGATGCCGCGAACGAAATTCCTCGATCAGATCCGCCAGAAAGTAGTGATGCGCCGTGCCGAAGGTGCCGAAGCTCGCAACACCGCCCTTCAGGTCCCGCACCGACTGGACCGCTTCGTAGCCTTGTCTCGAAGCGGTCGTTGCAGCCAGAGCGAAAGGCTGCAAGCCGCGGCCGGCCTCAGTCAGCATCAGCTTGCGATTGGTGCGGATGAAGAGTGTCGTACCGACCGACTCCTCCAGCCGGATGATCTGATCGGAGAGCGTCGGCTGCGCGACGTTGAGTTGTTCAGCCGCCTTCGAGAGCGTGCCATGCTCGATCGCCGCGAGAAAATAATGGAGTTGCTGTAGTGTCATCGCGCACTCTCGAAAGAGTCGTCCTTCTGAAGGAAGGTTGGAATGTCGTGTCGGCTGGACAGGGCCAGCGAACCGGTCGGTCGTGTACCCATGCGAACCGAAGCGCCTCAGTGACGCACTGGTCAGGCCCGGCGTATATCATTGTGCGCGCTATTTTAATGCTTCAATGCGGTGAACAGAATTCACCGGTTGACCGTTAGTGCTCCGCAAGCAGGCGACTCCCTATCTTTCGATCGGCAAAGTCTGCCAGCGCATCGTGAAGCTGACTGAAAACGCGTGGCCTTTTATTGGTTCGTTTTGCGTTCCGGGTGCTCACATCGGCACTGCGGCCAGTTCGATACAGATCACGCAGCGCGACGTGGCGGCTCGCCGCGAATCAATAAGGCGGCGGTCTCAAGCCATCGCGCCTCGCGGCCCGTTGATCTGCAAATCGCAGATACGGCAGCATGATCCGCATTGCCGCTTTCATCAGTTGTGGCGCGTTCCCACGAGATTCGAGTGGCAGCGTGAGCGCTTCAGGCGGCGTGCCCGTCGCCCAGTCGGCCAGCACTTTGCCCACCACCGTGCCGGTGGCTACGCCGCGCCCGGAATACCCGTTCATGGCGGCCACTCCCGGTGCTAGCCCGAACAATCTTGGGAATAGCCTCGGTTGCATGTCGAGGCGCCCATGCCAGTAATTCTCCCAGCGCAACTCCAACAACTGCGGCAATAACCAGCGAAAGCGCGTGGTGAGGAGTTCCTTCGTATAGTCTTCGTCGCCGCCCCGGCGCCCTTCCAGCATGATCGAAGTGATCAGCCGGCCGTCACGGTCCAGTCGATAACTCGCCGGATCATGGCGGGTTTCGAGAACCGTATTGCGGCGCGGCAGGATTTGGTTCTGCACCTCGATCGGAAGCGGCTGGCTGGCCAGTCCGATAATCGGCAGCAACGCGTAGGTTTTCTCCATGCCTTGCCAACAGGAAGGTGCAAGATAAGCACCACCTGCATAGATGACTTTGTCTGCCACGATCTGTCCATTCGGCGTGTCGACCCGCCATGCCGACCCCGCAGGCGCGATTTTCAGAGCAGGCGTTGCCGTATAGATGTCCCCGCCGAGTTCGATCAGCGTGCGCGCCAAGCCGCGGCAGTATGCGAGCGGATTGATATTTCCTCCTTCGGGATGAAACCATCCGCCGAAGTATCGCGGCGACCCCGTCAACTCTTCGACCTGGTGCGCAGTCAGCAGACGGGTCTGCTTGCCCAGTGCGTTGTAGTCAGCCACCTTCTTCTGTTGCGCCTGAAAAGCGGCCCTGCTGTGCGCGGCTTCGACGTAGCCACTCTGTATCGCATCACACTCAATGCCGTACTTGCGAATCAGTTCAAACAGGAAATTAGTGGAATCGCACTGCGCGCGGACCATTCGGGAGCCGAATGGCTCACCGATCATGCGCCGGAACTGCTCCAGTTCAAACGAGTGAAAGGTCGGCGTGCAGTGCCCGGAATTGCGGCCTGATGCGCCAAAGCCGGCCTCCTCTGCTTCGACTACGACAACCCTTCTGCCCCGCTCGGCAAGATGAATGCCTGCAGACAGCCCGGTAAAGCCCGCGCCGATGATGCAGACATCGGCGCTAACCGCCGAATTCAGCGACCCCGTTTCCGGTGCGGCGGGCGCAGTCTTGTACCAGATACTGTGTTGCAGAGGGTCGCCAATTCTTACGGTCCGACTTGCCAGGTTAGTCAATTTATTTCTTCTCTGGAGTTGAACAATCAAGTTCGAAAATTAAGGCGCGTTTCAGCACCTCCGTGCGCGTGCAGCGTCAATACGCGTAGCGCCGCAGCATCCTGGTCTCGACGACACCGACCAGACGCGTGAGCGGAAAGGCCACGAGAAAGTAAATCACACCGACAGCCGTCAGGAACTCCAGAGGACGCGCGGTGTTGTTCGAGATGTTCTGCCCGACGAACATCAGATCCGCGACGCCGACGCTCGAGATCAACGCGCTTTCCTTGAACAGACTGACGACGTTCGACAGCAATGGCGGCGTCGCCCGCAACAGGGTCTGCGGAAATATCACATACAGAACCTTGACCATCGGAGTAAGACCGAGTGCGGTCGATGCGTCGTGCTGTTCCCTTGCGATAGACCTCAACGCGCCGCGAAATGTCTCACTGGTGATCGCAATCATGTACAGCGTGAGAGAAAGCAGCACCGACATGGCTGGCGGAATTGATACTCGGAACAACACAGGCAGGCAGAAGTACACCCAGAACAACTGGATCAACAAAGGCGTGCCGCGAAAGAACTCGACGTACAACCCCGTCGCGCCTTTGACCACCTTGTTCGGCGACATTCTTAGCAGGCTCAGCACAAACCCGCCGAGGCTTCCTGCAATCGCGCATCCCAGCGTGAACGCGATCGTCAGGCCGAGTCCGCGAAGCAGCACACCTATGTAAGGGAGAACGACGGAAAGATGAGACATGATATTTTTCCTCAGCGCTGCATGGCAAGATCGTGACGGCGTTCGACCAGACGCACCATCTGTGAGATCGGAATGGACAGCGCGAAATAGATCAGCGCCACCAGCGTATAAGTCTCGAGCGGCCGGTACGCCTCGGTCGCGAGTTGGGTGCTCACGTACATCAGGTCGCCGACCGCAACGACAGCCACCAGAGCGCTTTGCTGAAGCGCACCAATCCCGTTGGTCATCAGGCTCGGGGTAGCCGTTCGCAACGCCTGCGGCAGCACGACGTACAAAGTACGCTGCCACGGACGAAGGCCGAGCGCGACGCATGCATCCAGATGCTCTTTCGGCACCGCCTGAATACCCGCACGATAAGCCTCGGCGTTAAATGCCGTGAGGTTCAGACCCAGCGCGATGATGCCGAGCGGAACCGGCGCGATGAAGAAGTCGAACATCATTGGGATGCAATAGAAGAACCAGACGATCTGCAATAACGCAGGCGTACATCGAAAGAACTCGATGAACATCTGCGCCGGCCAGCGCAAAAAACTCCGGCGGCTCATCGTCGTGAGGCACAGCAGAAATCCAAGCGTCAGTCCCAGCAGGTTCGACGCAACGGTGAGTTCGAGCGTGATCTTGATGCCGCTCAATAACGCGTCCACGTTCCCGTGAAGAAAACTGAAGTCGAAGTGGTAGCTCATCGTATGGCCTCAGTCGAGGTGTAGAACCTTTTCGAGGAACTCGCGCGTCCGCGCTTCCTTAGGCTGCTTGAACAATTGAATCGGCGGACCTTCTTCGACGATCGAACCATTCGCACAGAAAACGACCCGGGTTGCAATGTCGCGAGCAAAGTGCATGTCGTGCGTGACGATGATCATCGCCATCTTCTGCTCGGCCAGTTGCAGCATCACATTCTGGACTTCGACCACCATTTCCGGATCGAGCGCCGACGTCACTTCGTCAAATAGCATCAGCTTGGGTTCGAGCATCAAGGCGCGCGCAATCGCGACACGCTGCTTCTGACCGCCCGACAATTGACTCGGATACGCATTCAGCTTGCTCTCGAGTCCGAGTCGAGCGAGATACATTCTGGCCCGCTCCGTCGCCTCGGCTTTTGAAAGACCGCCAACCTTGACCGGCGCCAGAACCAGATTGCCCAATACCGATAGATGCGGAAATAACGTGTAGTGCTGGAACACCATGCCGATCTGCCGCTGCATCTTGCGATCGATCCGGCTAGGCTGGCCGCGTGCCGCACTATGGATATAACGCTTCCCCTGAAAGCCGATCTCGCCACCCTGAATGCCTTCCAGGCCCATCATGCAGCGAAGCAGCGAGCTTTTGCCGCTGCCGCTCGGACCAATGATCACCAGACGGTCGTCCGCACGCATGTCGAGCGTCATGCCATTCATCACGACCAGATTTTCGCCGTACGATTTGTAGACGTTTTTAAACTCGACGAAGTTCCGCGAGACGGGACGATCGTCGACCGCATTCGCCGCTCGTATGTCGAGCGCTATTTGGGCATTCATGAATGACATCTCCCACATTGGTTCAGCGTGGTGCCGCGTGTTGCGTTAGCGCTGCACTATTCAAAGATTTACCGGCTAGCAGGCGCCAACGGCATGACATGATCAGACGACCGGGGGTCGCCCTATTGCGCCGGCGGCACGTGTAAGCGTGCAACGCCGGGCTTTAAACGGTCAACGCAAACGCCGGCCGCTTATTTCTCCGACGCTACCGTGGCGTCGACCGCCTGCTTCGTCAGCTTGTCGAGCGCGCCCGAGCTACGCTGTTCTTCGATGTACTTGTTGAGCACAGCGACGTCGGCATCGGATATCTCCTTGTTCAGACCGAAGCAGGCCGGCTGGGGTACGAGCGCAGGGGCGGGCTGAAAACCGACAAGCGTGTCCGGATGCGCTGCGGTCACGATCATGTTGGTGGCGATATCGTCGGCCATCAGGTCAGCCCGTTTCGACAGCAACGCGAGCCGGGTTTCGTCCGAACCCGGAAGGCGCATGATGGTCGCCTTTTTCAATTCGGCAGTGGTCGCCTTGTCGGCGATCGAGCCGGACATCACGGCTATCGTCAGGTCGGCGTTATCCAGGTCCGCCATCGCTTTCGGCGCGGCTTTCAGCTTCGGGTTGTTCTTGTTGTACACAAACGTGACGCTCGAATTGGTCACCGGCGTGGAGAACCTGATCGCTTTCGCGCGCTCTTCCGTATAGCTGAGCGACATGGCCATGTCCCACTTGCCGGATTGCACACCGGCAATCATGTTGGGCCAGCTCGTATCGATGAATTCTGCCTTCACCTTCAGCACGTTTTGAGCGAAACCCCGGCAGATTTCAGTGAATACGCCGCTGTACTGTTGAGTTTTCGCGTCACGAATCACATACGGCGGAGTAATGCCGGCGCCGCAACGCAGTACGCCTCCCTGACGGACCTTTTGCCACGTGTTGCCCGCATCCACTTCCGCGTGAGCGGTGCTTTGCATGGAGAGTGTCGCGAACGCAAGTGCCGCGATGACGGTGCAACGCTTGAGCGGGTTGCTGCTGATTATCGACGAGGCTTTCATGATTGCTCCAGACTTAACGGATGTGCATGGATATTGGTTTGAGCGATGCAGTCAGGCCGCCCGATTGAGGCCTGGCGACCATCAAAACTTGTGAACGATGCCAACGCGCACGGCGACCTGTTTGTCCGTCGAGGACGCATTGCCGATCACGCCGTCGAAAATCGACGCGGGTTGCGATCCGCCTGCCGCGAGCTGGTAGGCGGCTGACACATAGGCCTCGGTACGCTTGCTCAGCTTGTAGTCCGCGAGCAGGTTGAATTGGTGGTATTTGGGTCGCTCAGCCGAATAGCCGAGATTGACGTTGGAGTACGTGTATCCGCCCACCAAGGTTGCAGCGTCGGTAAATGCATACGATCCCCACGCCTCGTAGTTATCGAACTTGACTGTCGACGTCGTGCCGTTGGCATCACCGAACTTCACGTTCGAGTAGTCGAGACCGATGTGCGCGCTGCCGATCGTATAGGTCCCGCCCACGCCGATGATCTGCTGCTTAGCCGGATTGCCCACGAAGCTCCACGGCCCGGACGCGCCCACCGCAGCACCTGTGGTATTGGCCAAATAGTCCCCGTCGGGAAAGAGGGTGGCCGGTTGTTTTGCATAGAAGTACGCCGCGGCGAGGTTCAGGCCACCTGTCTGGTAAGCCACCCCCGCGCTATACATGCCGATCTTGCTGGTACCTTCGGCGTTCGAGTTGCTGAGTCCCAGCACGCCGCCGAACGTGATGCCGTAAATATCCGGGCTTGCGTACTTAATCGAATTGTTCACGCGGAACGAGTTGGCCGAGTTGTCGATGTCACTCGCGTGCCATGCAAGGCCGCCCCAGGTTCCCGCCATCGTGACGCCTTGGAAGTAATCGACCACCGAATCGTACTGACGACCGAGTGTCACCGTACCGAACCGCGCATCGGACAAACCGACCCACGCCTGCCGGCC
>NZ_VOSW01000126.1 GCF_009690905.1 Paraburkholderia madseniana | reverse complement strand
TGGTCATGCCGGGCGACAACGTGTCGATCACGGTGAAGCTGATCAACCCGATCGCGATGGAAGAAGGTCTGCGCTTCGCAATCCGCGAAGGTGGCCGTACGGTCGGCGCAGGTGTGGTCGCTAAGATCCTCGAGTAACGCCAGAAAGTTCTCGTTGATCGGTAGTTTCGGGGTTGGCGGTGTCGTCAACCCCAAAATGGTTTAGGGGTATAGCTCAACTGGCAGAGCGTCGGTCTCCAAAACCGAAGGTTGGGGGTTCGATTCCCTCTGCCCCTGCCAACTCTCGCGCCGTATATGGCGCTTCGTTAAGGTGTTATGGCGAATCCTTCCGTCGAAACTGTAAATACATCCGGCGACAAGCTGATGCTCGTCGCGGGCGTATTGTTGGTCTTGGCCGGGTTCGTGGGGTTCTTCTGGCTCAGCGGCCAGGAATGGTACGTCCGCGGAGCCGCCTTGGCTGTTGGCGCTATCGCGGGTGTTGCAGTCGGTCTTCTCTCCGCGCCTGGCAAGGGTTTCATCGCTTTCGCCAAAGACTCGTACAAAGAAGTTCGCAAGGTTGTCTGGCCGACTCGTAAAGAGGCCACCCAGACGACGCTCGTAGTGTTCGGCTTTGTGTTCGTTATGGCGATCTTTCTTTGGATTAGCGACAAATCCATCGAATGGGCGATTTTCTCGGTGATTCTGGGTTGGAAATGATATGAGCGATACTCCGGCATCCCCGAGCGGCAAACGTTGGTACGTGGTGCACGCCTACTCCGGCATGGAGAAGAGCGTGCAACGTGCGCTTCAAGAGCGCATCGAACGTGCCGGCATGCAAGACCAGTTTGGTCAAATCCTCGTTCCGACTGAAGAAGTGGTCGAGGTGAAAGGCGGTCACAAATCGGTGACCGAGCGTCGTTTCTTCCCGGGCTATGTGCTTGTGGAAATGGAAATGACAGACGAAACGTGGCACCTCGTGAAGAACACGGCCAAGGTGACGGGTTTCGTAGGCGGTGCGCGTAATCGTCCGAGCCCGATTTCCCCGCGGGAAGTCGAGAAGATCATGTCGCAAATGCAGGAAGGCGTGGAAAAGCCGCGTCCGAAGACCCTGTTCGAAGTGGGCGAGATGGTGCGGGTGAAGGACGGTCCGTTCACGGATTTCAACGGCAGCGTCGAAGAAGTGAACTACGAAAAGTCGCGCGTCCGTGTTTCCGTTACAATCTTCGGCCGCGCAACGCCGGTCGAGCTGGAATTCGGCCAGGTCGAAAAGTTGTAATCCAGAATTCTACGGGGCGCACCGGTCGGTGCGTTCCGTATTTCGCGCTTACGGTCCGCGTAATGGCCGTTGAGGAGCGTAAGTAGTCTGTTTTTTGGCGAACGCGCGCTACTACTCACTGAATGTCCGCTTGTACTAGGGCGGCGTTCCTAAGAGGTTTTCAAAATGGCAAAGAAAATCATCGGCTTTATCAAGCTGCAGATTCCTGCAGGTAAAGCCAACCCGTCGCCGCCGGTCGGTCCGGCACTGGGCCAGCGCGGCCTGAACATCATGGAGTTCTGCAAGGCGTTCAACGCGCAGACTCAAGCTATGGAACCGGGTCTGCCGATTCCGGTCGTGATCACCGCGTTCGCGGACAAGAGCTTCACGTTCGTTCTGAAGACGCCGCCGGCTACGGTTCTGATCAAGAAGGCAGCGAAGATCGACAAGGGTTCGGCCAAGCCGCATACCGACAAGGTCGGCAAGATCACCCGCGCTCAAGCTGAAGACATCGCCAAGACCAAGATGCCCGATCTGACGGCAGCTGATCTGGACGCAGCGGTTCGTACGATCGCTGGTAGCGCCCGCTCGATGGGCATCACCGTGGAGGGCGTGTAAATGGCTAAGCTTTCAAAACGTCTGCAAGCATTTGCAGCCAAGGTTGATCGTCAAAAGCTGTACGCGATCGACGAAGCTCTGTCGCTCGTGAAGGAATGCGCAAGCGCGAAGTTCGACGAGTCGATCGACGTTGCAGTGCAACTCGGCATCGACGCGAAGAAGTCGGACCAAGTGGTTCGTGGCTCGGTCGTGCTGCCGGCTGGCACCGGTAAGTCGGTTCGCGTGGCTGTGTTCGCACAAGGCGAAAAGGCTGAGCAAGCTCGTGCAGCCGGCGCGGAAGTCGTCGGTATGGAAGACCTGGCTGAACAAGTCAAGGCTGGCAAGCTCGACTTCGACATCGTGATCGCTTCGCCGGACACGATGCGCGTTGTCGGTACGCTCGGTCAGATCCTCGGCCCGCGCGGCCTGATGCCGAACCCGAAGGTTGGCACGGTTACGCCGGACGTCGCGACTGCAGTCAAGAACGCCAAGGCTGGTCAGGTGCAATTCCGTGTCGACAAGGCCGGTATCATCCACGCCACGATCGGCCGTGCTTCGTTCGAGCCGACGGCTCTGCGTAGCAACCTGAACGCTCTCGTCGACGCGCTGCAAAAGGCGAAGCCGGCAACGAGCAAGGGTGTGTACCTGCGTAAGGTTGCACTGTCGAGCACGATGGGCGTTGGCGTTCGCGTCGACCAGGCATCGCTCGCAGCACAGTAATAAATTTCATCGCCTCGATGTGAGTCGAGGTGGTTTTATGGGCTTTGGGCGGTCGCAAGATGGCAGTTTGCATCGAGCGACCGGTTGTCAAAGACCGTTGGCGGGAACGCAGCAGGTAGGCGAACCCTTAATGCAAAGCCAACGCAGATGGCGAACCCGAAAAGGTTTTGTAGTGATGAAACCGTTGGATGTCCGCAGCAATGTGGGCATCGAGCGGTCGAAATACTCCTGACTGGTCGGACGCCGTTATTGAACGCGGTACACAAGGCGCACGCTGCGTGTATCGAATCTGGAGGTTAACCGTGCCACTCAATAAAGAAAGCAAGCAGGCCGTCGTTGCTGAGGTTGCCGCGCAAGTCGCGAAAGCCCAGACCGTGGTTCTGGCTGAGTATCGTGGGATCACGGTTGGCGATCTGACCAAGCTGCGCGCGAAAGCGCGTGAGCAACAGGTTTACCTTCGCGTGTTGAAAAACACGCTGGCGCGTCGCGCTGTTGAAGGTACCCCGTTTGCTTCTTTGGCAGAGCAGATGACCGGTCCCCTGATCTACGGCATCTCGGAAGATGCCATTGCCGCTGCTAAGGTCGTCAACGACTTCGGCAAGAGCAATGACAAGTTGATCATCAAGGCTGGTTCCTACGAAGGCAAGGTGATGGACAAGGCTGGCGTGCAAGCGCTGGCAAACATCCCGAGCCGCGAAGAACTGCTCTCCAAGCTGTTGTACGTTATGCAAGCACCTGTTTCCGGCTTTGCGCGCGCTCTGGCCGCGCTGGCAGAAAAGAAACAAGGCGAAGAAGCTGCTGCGTAACGCACTTCAGTCGAGCGTGATTGATCGCTGGCTGTATCCGAATTCAATTTAGGAGTATTTCAAATGGCAATCGCAAAAGATGACATCCTCGAGGCAGTAAGCTCGATGTCGGTTCTGGAACTGAACGAGCTGGTCAAGGCGTTCGAAGAAAAGTTTGGCGTGTCGGCAGCTGCTGTTGCAGTGGCAGGCCCGGCAGGCGGCGGCGCTGCTGCTGCTGCTGAAGAGCAAACCGAATTCACGGTCAACCTGACGGAAGTCGGCGCGAACAAGGTTTCGGTCATTAAGGCTGTTCGTGAACTGACGGGTCTCGGCCTGAAGGAAGCGAAGGACCTGGTCGACGGTGCACCGAAGCCTGTTAAGGAATCGGTACCGAAGGCTGCTGCTGAAGAAGCCAAGAAGAAGTTGGAAGAAGCCGGCGCGAAGGCTGAAATCAAGTAAGTTTCGGCGCGTTGTGCGAAGGCTGGCGGTTTTCCACCGCCGGCCTTTTTGTGCTTTGTGGGAACCATGTTTTTGTCAGCCGGTTTCGGCAAGAACAGGGGTCCCAGAAGCCAAAGAAAATCGCCTATCGGCAATATTGACCGGCGCTTCTCTTTGTCTTCTGAAGCGACTGCAGAAGGCAAGTTTGGTCGGGTAGCGGGCAACATAGGCATCCGCTGCCGTCAGCCAGCGGTTGGTAGCGGCCAACCACCAAGCTTCTAGGCTCGTTCAAGCCATCGGACGGCCATCGGGTCTCAGTCGGTGAACACTCGGGTTGTCTCATCAAGGTATCCTGCCTCGACAACAATGCCCGCCGTGATTCGGAGATCGTATGCAATATTCCTTCACCGAGAAGAAGCGCATTCGCAAGAGTTTTGCGAAGCGCCCCATCGTTCACCAAGTACCTTTCCTGCTGGCTACCCAGCTTGAATCATTCAGCACGTTTCTGCAAGCAGACACGTCATCCACGCAGCGCAAGCCGGAAGGCCTGCAAGCTGCGTTCACGTCCGTTTTTCCGATTGTTTCGCATAACGGGTTCGCTCGTCTAGAGTTCGTCAGCTACATGCTGTCGCCGCCGGCATTCAACATCAAGGAATGTCAGCAGCGCGGTTTGACGTACTGCTCAGCACTGCGCGCGAAAGTGCGCCTGGTGCTGCTCGACAAGGAATCGCCGAGCAAGCCGGTCGTCAAGGAAGTGAAGGAACAGGAAGTGTACATGGGCGAAATTCCGCTCATGACGCCGACGGGTTCGTTCGTCATCAACGGCACGGAACGCGTGATCGTTTCGCAGTTGCATCGCTCGCCTGGCGTGTTCTTCGAACACGACAAGGGCAAGACGCACAGCTCGGGCAAGCTCCTGTTCTCGGCCCGTATCATTCCTTACCGCGGCTCGTGGCTCGACTTCGAATTCGATCCGAAGGACGTGCTGTACTTCCGCGTTGACCGCCGTCGCAAGATGCCGGTCACGATCCTGCTGAAGGCTATTGGCCTGACGCCGGAACAGATCCTCGCAAACTTCTTCGTGTTCGACAATTTCACGCTGATGCCGGAAGGCGCGCAGATGGAATTCGTGCCGGAGCGTCTGCGTGGTGAAGTCGCACGTTTCGACATTACGGACCGTGATGGCAACGTGATCGTCCAGAAGGACAAGCGGATCAACGCCAAGCACATTCGCGATCTCGACAACGCGAAGACGAAGTTCATCTCGGTGCCGGAAGACTATCTGCTCGGCCGCGTGCTCGCGAAGAACGTTGTCGACGGCGACACGGGTGAAGTCATCGCTAACGCGAACGACGAAATCACCGAAACCGTCCTCGAAAAGCTCCGCGAATCGAAGATCAAAGACATCCAGACGCTCTACACGAACGATCTGGATCAAGGTCCGTACATCTCGTCGACGCTGCGTATCGACGAAACCGCGGACAAGATGGCTGCACGCATTGCGATCTACCGCATGATGCGTCCGGGCGAACCGCCGACCGAAGAAGCGGTCGAGGCGCTGTTCAACCGTCTGTTCTACAGCGAAGACGCATACGACCTGTCCAAGGTGGGTCGTATGAAGTTCAACCGCCGTGTCGGTCGCGACGAAATCGTCGGCCCGATGACGCTGCAAGACGACGACATCCTCGCAACGATCAAGATCCTGGTCGAACTGCGTAACGGCAAGGGCGAAGTGGACGACATCGACCACTTGGGCAATCGTCGTGTGCGTTGCGTCGGCGAACTGGCGGAAAACCAGTTCCGCGCAGGTCTCGTGCGTGTCGAACGTGCTGTGAAGGAACGCCTCGGCCAGGCCGAAAGCGAAAACCTGATGCCGCACGACCTGATCAACTCGAAGCCGATTTCGTCGGCGATTCGCGAGTTCTTCGGTTCGTCGCAGCTGTCGCAGTTTATGGACCAGACCAACCCGCTGTCGGAAATCACCCACAAGCGCCGTGTATCGGCACTTGGCCCGGGCGGTTTGACGCGTGAGCGCGCTGGCTTTGAAGTCCGCGACGTGCACCCGACCCACTACGGCCGTGTGTGCCCGATTGAAACGCCGGAAGGTCCGAACATCGGCCTGATCAACTCGCTCGCACTGTACGCGCACCTGAACGAATACGGCTTCCTCGAAACGCCGTATCGCAAGGTTGTGGACAGCAAGGTGACGGATCAGATCGATTACCTGTCGGCGATCGAAGAAGGCCGTTACGTGATCGCTCAGGCGAACGCGGCGGTTGCTGCTGATGGCTCGCTGACCGACGAACTGGTGTCGTCGCGTGAAGCAGGCGAAACGCTGATGGTGACGCCGGACCGCATCCAGTACATGGACGTGGCGCCGTCGCAGATCGTCTCGGTGGCAGCATCGCTGATTCCGTTCCTCGAGCACGATGACGCGAACCGCGCATTGATGGGTTCGAACATGCAGCGTCAGGCTGTGCCGTGTCTGCGTCCTGAAAAGGCCGTGGTCGGTACGGGTATCGAACGCACGGTGGCAGTCGACTCGGGTACGACGGTTCAGGCATTCCGCGGTGGTGTGGTCGATTACGTCGACGCAGGCCGTATGGTGATCCGCGTGAACGACGATGAAGCCGTTGCTGGCGACGTCGGCGTGGACATCTACAACCTGATCAAGTACACGCGTTCGAATCAGAACACGAACATCAACCAGCGCCCGATCGTAAAGGTCGGCGATATCGTGTCGCGTGGCGACGTGCTGGCTGACGGTGCATCGACCGACCTCGGCGAACTGGCTCTCGGCCAGAACATGCTGGTCGCGTTCATGCCGTGGAACGGCTACAACTTCGAAGATTCGATCTTGATCTCGGAGAAGGTGGTTGCTGACGACCGTTACACGTCGATCCACATCGAAGAACTGAACGTCGTAGCTCGCGATACGAAGCTCGGACCGGAAGAAATCACGCGCGACATCTCGAACCTGGCTGAAGTGCAACTCGGCCGTCTCGACGAGTCGGGCATCGTCTACATCGGCGCTGAAGTCGAAGCAGGCGACGTGCTGGTCGGTAAGGTCACGCCGAAGGGCGAAACCCAACTGACGCCGGAAGAAAAGCTGCTGCGCGCGATCTTCGGTGAAAAGGCTTCGGACGTGAAGGATACGTCGCTGCGCGTGCCGTCGGGCATGAGCGGCACGGTCATCGACGTGCAAGTGTTCACGCGTGAAGGCATTCAGCGCGACAAGCGTGCGCAACAGATCATCGACGATGAACTGAAGCGTTATCGCCTCGACCTGAACGACCAGCTGCGTATCGTGGAAGGCGATGCATTCCAGCGTCTCGCACGTATGCTGACCGGCAAGGTCGCAAACGGTGGTCCGAAGAAGCTCGCGAAGGGCACGAAGATCGAACAGGCTTACCTGGAAGATCTCGACCATTACCATTGGTTCGACATCCGCCTCGCGGACGAAGAAGCAGCGGCACAGCTCGAGGCTATCAAGGACTCGATCGAACAGAAGCGTCACCAGTTCGATCTGGCGTTTGAAGAAAAGCGCAAGAAGCTCACGCAAGGCGACGAATTGCCGCCGGGCGTGCTGAAGATGGTCAAGGTGTATCTGGCTGTTAAGCGTCGTCTGCAGCCTGGCGACAAGATGGCCGGCCGTCACGGTAATAAGGGTGTGGTGTCGAAGATCGTTCCGATCGAAGACATGCCGTACATGGCCGACGGCCGTCCGGCTGACGTCGTTCTGAACCCGCTCGGCGTGCCGTCGCGGATGAACGTGGGTCAGGTTCTCGAAGTGCATCTGGGTTGGGCCGCGAAGGGCCTCGGCTGGCGTATTGCAGAAATGCTGCAACGTCAGGCGAAGATCGCTGAACTGCGCGAATTCCTGACCAAGATCTACAACGAGTCGGGCCGCGCTGAAGAGCTGGACAGCTTCACGGACGACGAAATCGTCGAACTGGCGAAGAACCTGCGCGAAGGCGTTCCGTTTGCCACGCCGGTGTTCGACGGTGCGACGGAAGAAGAAATGTCGCGCGCGCTGGATCTGGCATTCCCGGACGACATCGCGAAGAACCTCGGCATGACGCCGTCGAAGAACCAGGTGCGTCTGTATGACGGCCGCACGGGCGAGATGTTCGAACGTACGGTGACTGTCGGCTACATGCACTACCTGAAGCTGCACCACTTGGTCGACGACAAGATGCACGCGCGTTCCACGGGCCCGTACTCGCTCGTGACGCAGCAGCCGTTGGGCGGTAAGGCGCAGTTCGGTGGCCAGCGTTTCGGTGAAATGGAAGTGTGGGCGCTCGAAGCGTACGGCGCATCGTACGTGTTGCAAGAAATGCTGACGGTGAAGTCGGACGACGTGGCGGGCCGGACCAAGGTGTATGAGAACCTGGTCAAGGGCGATCACGTGATCGACGCCGGCATGCCGGAATCCTTCAACGTGCTCGTGAAGGAAATCCGCTCGCTCGGTATCGATATCGACCTCGACCGCAACTAATCGGACTACGGAGAGAAAGCAATGAAAGCTCTGCTCGATCTATTCAAGCAAGTCCAACAGCCTGAAGTTTTTGACGCGATCAAGATCGGTCTGGCCTCGCCAGACAAGATCCGTTCGTGGTCGTTCGGTGAAGTCAAGAAGCCGGAAACCATCAACTACCGGACGTTCAAGCCGGAACGCGATGGTCTGTTCTGCGCGAAGATTTTCGGGCCGATCAAAGACTACGAATGCCTTTGCGGCAAGTACAAGCGCCTGAAGCATCGTGGCGTGATCTGTGAAAAGTGCGGCGTCGAAGTGACGCTCGCGAAGGTGCGTCGCGAACGGATGGGCCACATTGAGCTGGCCTCGCCGGTCGCTCACATCTGGTTCCTGAAGTCGCTGCCGTCGCGTCTGGGCATGGTGCTCGACATGACGCTGCGCGACATCGAACGCGTGCTGTACTTCGAAGCATACGTGGTGATCGATCCGGGCATGACGCCGCTGAAAGCGCGGCAGATCATGACGGAAGAGGATTACTACAACAAGGTCGAAGAGTACGGTGACGAATTCCGTGCCGAGATGGGCGCGGAAGGCGTTCGCGAACTGCTGCGCGCGATCAACATCGACGAACAGGTCGAGATGCTGCGCACTGAACTCAAGAACACGGGTTCGGAAGCGAAGATCAAGAAGTACGCGAAGCGCCTGAAGGTGCTCGAGGCCTTCCAGCGTTCGGGCATCAAGCCTGACTGGATGGTGCTCGAAGTGTTGCCGGTGCTGCCGCCGGAACTGCGTCCGCTGGTGCCGCTGGATGGCGGCCGCTTTGCGACGTCGGACCTGAACGACCTGTATCGCCGCGTGATCAACCGTAACAACCGGTTGAAGCGTCTGCTCGAACTGAAGGCGCCTGAAATCATCGTCCGCAATGAAAAGCGGATGCTGCAGGAAGCCGTCGATTCGCTGCTCGACAACGGTCGTCGCGGTAAGGCAATGACCGGCGCGAACAAGCGTCCGCTGAAGTCGCTCGCTGACATGATCAAGGGTAAGGGCGGTCGTTTCCGTCAGAACTTGCTCGGTAAGCGCGTCGACTACTCGGGCCGTTCGGTGATCGTGGTCGGCCCGACGCTCAAGCTGCATCAGTGCGGTCTGCCGAAGCTGATGGCGCTCGAACTGTTCAAGCCGTTCATCTTCAACAAGCTCGAAGTGATGGGTGTCGCTACCACCATCAAGGCTGCGAAGAAGGAAGTCGAGAACCAGACTCCGGTGGTGTGGGACATCCTCGAAGAGGTGATCCGCGAGCATCCGGTCATGCTGAACCGTGCGCCGACGCTTCACCGTCTTGGCATTCAGGCTTTCGAGCCGGTGCTGATCGAAGGTAAGGCTATCCAGCTGCACCCGCTCGTTTGCGCGGCGTTCAACGCCGACTTCGACGGTGACCAGATGGCTGTGCACGTGCCGCTGTCGCTCGAAGCGCAGATGGAAGCGCGTACGCTGATGCTGGCGTCGAACAACATCCTGTTCCCGGCCAACGGCGATCCGTCGATCGTGCCGTCGCAGGATATCGTGCTCGGCCTGTACTACGCGACGCGTGAAGCAGTGAACGCCAAGGGCGAAGGCCTGACGTTCACCGGCGTGTCGGAAGCACTGCGTGCTTACGAGAACAAGGAAGTCGAGCTGGCCTCGCGCGTCAACGTGCGGATCACGGAAATGGTCCACAACGAAGACAAGTCGGAAGGCGCGCCGGCGTTCGTGCCGAAGATCTCGCTGTACGCGACGACCGTCGGCCGTGCAATCCTGTCGGAAATCCTTCCGCCGGGCCTGCCGTTCTCGGTGCTGAACAAGCCGTTGAAGAAGAAGGAAATCTCGCGCCTCATCAACACCGCATTCCGCAAGTGCGGTCTGCGTGAAACGGTGATTTTCGCCGACCAGTTGATGCAGTCGGGTTTCCGTCTGGCAACGCGCGCCGGTATTTCGATTTGCGTCGACGACATGCTCGTGCCGCCGCAGAAAGAACAGATCGTCGGCGACGCCGCGAAGAAGGTGAAGGAATACGACCGTCAGTACATGTCGGGTCTCGTCACGTCGCAAGAACGTTACAACAACGTGGTCGACATCTGGTCGGCAACGTCGGAAGCGGTCGGCAAGGCGATGATGGAACAGCTGTCGACGGAACCGGTGGTCGATCGCGACGGCAACGAAACGCGTCAGGAATCGTTCAACTCCATCTACATGATGGCTGACTCGGGTGCTCGTGGTTCCGCGGTTCAGATTCGTCAGCTAGCCGGTATGCGTGGCCTGATGGCGAAGCCGGACGGCTCGATCATCGAAACGCCGATTACGGCGAACTTCCGTGAAGGCCTGAACGTGTTGCAGTACTTCATCTCGACCCACGGTGCACGTAAGGGTCTGGCTGATACGGCACTGAAGACGGCAAACTCGGGTTACCTGACGCGTCGTCTGGTCGACGTGACGCAGGATCTGGTGGTGGTCGAGGACGATTGCGGTACGTCCAACGGCGTCGCCATGAAGGCGTTGGTCGAAGGCGGTGAAGTCGTCGAAGCGCTGCGTGACCGTATCCTGGGTCGCGTGACGGTGGCTGACGTCGTCAATCCGGAAACGCAGGAAACGCTGTACGAAACGGGCACGTTGCTCGACGAAGACGCGGTCGAAGAAATCGAACGCCTCGGCATCGACGAAGTGCGCGTGCGTACGCCGCTGACTTGCGAAACGCGTTACGGTCTGTGCGCAGCCTGCTATGGCCGCGACCTGGGTCGTGGCTCGTCGGTCAACGTTGGTGAAGCAGTTGGCGTGATCGCTGCTCAGTCGATCGGTGAACCGGGCACGCAGCTCACGATGCGTACGTTCCACATCGGTGGTGCGGCATCGCGTGCAGCAGTGGCTTCGTCGGTTGAAGCCAAGTCGAACGGTACGGTGCGTTTCACGGCGACCATGCGTTACGTCACCAACGCGAAGGGCGAGCAGATCGTCATCTCGCGTTCGGGCGAAGCGATGATCACCGACGACCATGGCCGCGAGCGTGAGCGTCACAAGGTGCCGTACGGCGCGACGCTGTTGCAACTGGACGGCGCGCAGATCAAGGCCGGCACGCAACTGGCGACGTGGGATCCGATGACGCGTCCGATCATCACCGAGTACGGTGGTACGGTGAAGTTCGAAAACGTCGAAGAAGGCGTGACGGTTGCCAAGCAGATCGACGATGTGACGGGTCTCTCGACGCTGGTCGTGATCGACGTGAAGCGCCGCGGTTCGCAAGCGTCGAAGACGGTGCGCCCGCAGGTCAAGCTGCTCGACGCGAACGGCGAAGAAGTCAAGATCCCGAACACCGAGCACTCGGTGCAGATCGGCTTCCAAGTTGGCGCTCTGATCACCGTGAAGGACGGTCAGCAAGTGCAGGTCGGTGAAGTGCTGGCACGTATCCCGGTTGAATCGCAAAAGACTCGCGACATTACCGGTGGTCTGCCGCGTGTGGCCGAACTGTTCGAAGCGCGCTCGCCGAAGGACGCCGGCATTCTGGCGGAAGTCACGGGCACGACGTCGTTCGGTAAGGACACGAAGGGCAAGCAGCGTCTCGTTATCACGGACCTCGAAGGCAATCAGCACGAGTTCCTGATCGCGAAGGAAAAGCAGGTTCTGGTGCACGATGGTCAGGTCGTCAACAAGGGCGAAATGATTGTCGATGGTCCGGCTGATCCGCACGACATTCTGCGTTTGCAGGGCGTCGAAGCGCTGGCGCGCTACATCGTTGACGAAGTGCAGGACGTGTACCGTCTGCAGGGCGTGAAGATCAATGACAAGCACATTGAAGTGATCGTCCGTCAGATGCTGCGCCGCGTGCAGATCGTCGACAACGGTGACACGCGCTTCATCATGGGCGAACAAGTCGAGCGCTCGGATATGCTCGACGAGAACGACCGGATGGCTGCGGAAGGCAAGATCCCGGCAACCTACGACAACGTGCTGCTCGGTATTACGAAGGCATCGCTGTCGACCGATTCGTTCATCTCCGCGGCGTCGTTCCAGGAAACGACCCGCGTGCTGACCGAAGCGGCGATCATGGGCAAGCGCGACGATTTGCGCGGGCTGAAGGAAAACGTGATCGTTGGTCGTCTGATTCCGGCTGGTACGGGTCTCGCGTTCCACAAGGCACGCAAGAGCAAGGAACTGTCCGACCGCGAGCGTTTCGATCAGATCGCAGCAGAAGAGTCGTTCGAATTCGGTACGCCGGAAACCCCGGCTGCCGAACAGCAGCACTCAGGCGAGTAAGTCCGGGCGGCGCAAGCCGCTTGGGCTGACAAGCCAGCGAAGCCGCTCAGTTTCGACTGAGCGGCTTTTTTTTGTCGACAGGAGTTAGTGCTTTAGCACTTACTCCTGTCCCATGCACCGCGGGCGCCTCATTTTTGTGCGTTTTTTGTGGATTCGTCGGCCGAACGGCTAACGTTGTCGCAAAGCGCGGGCGCAGCACGAATGCGTTGGTAAAATTCGTGTCACCGGCATCACGCTGCTTCTCTCCAATTCATGTCCCGTTCGCTCGAAATCCTCAACGAAGTTTTTGGCTACCCCGCATTCCGAGGACAGCAAGGCGAAATTGTCGAACACGTCGCTGGCGGCGGCGATTGTCTCGTGCTGATGCCAACGGGCGGCGGCAAATCGTTGTGCTATCAGATCCCGTCGCTGGTGCGGCGGGAGGCAGGCTGCGGAGCGGGGATCGTCGTGTCCCCACTGATCGCATTGATGCAAGACCAGGTCGCCGCGCTGAAGGAAGTGGGCGTTAGGGCCGCGTATCTGAATTCGACGCTGTCGAGCGCCGAAGCGATGGCCACTGAGCGCGCGCTGCGCGAAGGCGAAATCGATTTGCTGTACGTGGCGCCGGAACGGTTGATGACGCCCCGTTTCCAGGAATTGCTCGAGCGTACGCGCATCGGGCTGTTCGCCATCGACGAAGCGCATTGCGTGTCGCAATGGGGTCACGATTTCCGTCCTGAGTATATTCAGCTGTCGGTGCTGCACGAGCGCTTTCCGAACGTGCCGCGCATCGCGCTCACCGCGACCGCCGACGCGATCACGCGCGACGAAATCATCCACCGTCTCGCGCTGGATGACGCGCGCATCTTTGTATCAAGCTTCGATCGCCCGAACATCCGCTATCGCATCGTCGAGAAGGACAATGCGCGCACGCAATTGCTCGACTTCATTCGCGCTGAACACTCGAAACCAGACGGTACGACAGACGCCGGCGTTGTCTATTGCCTGTCGCGTCGCAAGGTCGAAGAAACGGCTGAATGGCTGAAAGAGAAGGGGATGCGCGCGTTGCCGTACCACGCCGGCATGGAGTTCGAAATTCGCCAGAAGCATCAGGAGATGTTCCAGCGCGAGGAGGGCATCGTGATGTGCGCGACGATCGCATTCGGCATGGGGATCGACAAGCCGGACGTGCGCTTTGTAGCTCACCTTGATTTGCCGAAGAGTGTCGAAGGTTACTACCAGGAAACCGGGCGTGCCGGTCGCGACGGCATGCCGGCGAACGCCTGGATGGCGTACGGTCTGGGCGACGTCGTGCAGCAGCGCAAGATGATTGACGAGTCCGACGCCGACGACGCGCATAAACGCGTGCAGACCGGCAAACTCGACGCGTTGCTCGGGCTGTGCGAAGCGGCGACCTGCCGCCGGGTGCGGCTGCTTGCGTACTTCGGCGAGTCGAGCAAGCCGTGCGGCAACTGCGATAACTGCATCGAACCGCCCGACACCTGGGACGCGACGCGCGAAGCACAGATGGCGCTGTCATGTGTGTTCCGCGCGCAGCGGGCAAGTGGCTTTCACTTCGGCGCCGGACATCTGATCGATATTCTGCGTGGCAACCGCAGCGAGAAAATCCTGCAACGCGGCCACGAGAAGCTCACCACCTTTGGCATCGGGGCGGCGCTCGGCGAGCCGGAGTGGCGCGCCATTTTTCGCCAGCTCGTCGCATTTGGCTACCTCGCCGTCGACCACGAAGGCTTCGGCTCGTTGGTGCTGACCGAAGCCGCCAAAGCAGTGCTGAAGAGCGAGCAGAACGTAACAATGCGCCGTTACGTGAAGCCGACGCGTACCCGCCAGTCATCCAGCCGTACCAGCGAGCGCGCCGACCCCACAATCGGCATGGGCCCGCGCGAGCGCGCCCGCTGGGAGCGCCTGCGCGCCTGGCGCACGGAGACTGCGAAAAGCGACGGCGTGCCGGCCTACGTCATCTTCCACGACGCCACGTTGGCCGAAATTGCCCGCAACGGCCCTGATTCCATTGAGGATTTGCGTGGCATTCCGGGCATGGGCGCCCGCAAACTGGACCGTTTCGGCGACGAATTGCTGGAAGTCGTCGGCGCCGACTAAGCGCCGGCGAGCGCAGTTTGAGGTCGGCAGGCGTGCGAAACATCGCAACCTGTTGACTCCCTTAGCATTTTCGGAATATTATGCTAGGTTCCGGTTCTTAGAGTGCCTGTGTGCGAAGTCAATTCGTGCGCCGATCCCTCGGTCCGGAAGTTCGATGCGCAATCGTTTCTGCTTTGCCCGGAAACAGATGCGTCGATTTTGTTCAATTTCAGGAATAAACAATGCCAACCATCAATCAACTGGTTCGCAAAGGCCGCGCGTCGGAAACGACGAAGAGCAAGAGCCCGGCTTTGCAGGACTGCCCCCAGCGTCGCGGCGTGTGCACCCGTGTGTACACCACGACGCCGAAGAAGCCTAACTCGGCACTGCGTAAGGTTGCCAAGGTTCGTCTGACGAACGGCTTCGAAGTTATTTCGTATATCGGTGGTGAAGGCCACAACCTGCAGGAACACTCGGTCGTGCTGATTCGCGGCGGCCGTGTTAAGGACTTGCCGGGTGTGCGTTACCACATGGTTCGTGGCTCGCTGGATACCCAGGGCGTCAAGGATCGTAAGCAGGCTCGCTCGAAGTACGGTGCGAAGCGCGCCAAGGCTGGCAAGTAATTAGCCGGTCAGTGTAGTTTCAGGTCGCCTGTAAAGGCGGTAATAGCGGTGGTGCCGGAATCGCCGGTGCTGTCGAGTAAGTGGTCACCCGACCAGGCTGGTAAGTCGTTAGAGATGAATCGGGTTAGTTGGTGGCCGCGGGGCTAGAAAATAGCTCCAACTGAAAAGTTAAAGGAAGAAACATGCCGCGTCGTCGCGAAGTCCCCAAGCGGGAAGTGTTGCCGGATCCGAAGTTCGGTAACGTAGATGTAGCTAAGTTCATGAACGTGCTGATGCTCTCCGGCAAGAAGTCGGTTGCTGAGCGCATCGTGTACGGCGCTTTCGAACAGATCCAGACCAAGGGTGGCAAGGACCCGCTGGAAGTGTTCACGGTAGCGCTCAACAACGTCAAGCCGGTGGTGGAAGTTAAGAGCCGCCGCGTTGGTGGTGCGAACTATCAGGTTCCGGTCGAAGTGCGTCCGTCGCGTCGTATGGCATTGGCGATGCGTTGGTTGCGTGAAGCCGCGAAGAAGCGCAGCGAGAAGTCGATGGCCCTGCGTCTGGCAGGTGAACTCTCCGAAGCGGCCGAAGGCCGTGGCGGCGCGATGAAGAAGCGCGACGAAGTTCACCGGATGGCAGAAGCCAACAAGGCGTTCTCGCACTTCCGTTTCTAAGCTTCCCGAACCCGGGTTTAGCAGAAAAAGCGGAAAGAAATTCCGGGCGGGTGCGCTTACAAAGCGCCTCGCCCGTTTGTGTTACAGCGCGATGCGTATTTTCTCGCATCGCGTCATCCCAATAGAGGATCAAAGTGGCTCGCAAGACACCTATCGAGCGCTACCGTAACATCGGTATTAGCGCTCACATCGACGCCGGCAAAACGACGACGACCGAGCGCATCCTGTTCTACACCGGCGTGAACCACAAGATTGGTGAAGTTCACGACGGCGCTGCCACCATGGACTGGATGGAGCAGGAGCAGGAACGCGGCATCACGATCACGTCCGCTGCTACCACGGCATTCTGGAAAGGCATGGCCGGCGACCGCGCTGAGCACCGCATCAACATCATCGACACCCCGGGCCACGTTGACTTCACGATTGAAGTTGAGCGCTCGATGCGCGTGCTCGACGGCGCATGCATGGTGTATTGCGCAGTGGGCGGCGTGCAGCCCCAGTCGGAAACCGTGTGGCGTCAGGCTAACAAGTACAAGGTTCCCCGTCTCGCGTTCATCAACAAGATGGACCGCACCGGCGCGAACTTCTTCAAGGTCTACGACCAGCTCAAGCTGCGTCTGAAGGCGAACCCGGTTCCGGTCGTGGTGCCTATCGGCGCTGAAGAATCGTTCACGGGCGTGGTCGATCTGCTGAAGATGAAAGCGATCATTTGGGACGAAGCGTCCCAAGGCACGAAGTTCTCGTACGAAGAAATCCCGGCAGAACTCGTCGACACGTGCAATGAATGGCGCGAGAAGATGGTCGAAGCTGCGGCTGAATCGAGCGAAGACCTGATGAACAAGTACCTCGAAGAAGGTGAGTTGACGGAAGCAGAAATCGTCAAGGGTCTGCGCGACCGTACGATCGCTTGCGAAATCCAGCCGATGCTGTGCGGTACCGCGTTCAAGAACAAGGGCGTGCAACGCATGCTGGACGCCGTGCTCGACTTCCTGCCGTCGCCGATCGACATTCCGCCGGTTACGGGCGAACTCGAAAACGGTGAAAAGGCTGAACGTCGCGCGGCTGACGACGAGAAGTTCTCGTCCCTCGCATTCAAGATCATGACCGACCCGTTTGTCGGCCAGCTGATCTTCTTCCGTGTGTACTCCGGCACGACGAAGTCGGGCGACACGCTGCTGAACGCGACCAAGGACAAGAAGGAACGTCTCGGTCGTATTCTGCTGATGCACGCAAACCAGCGTGAAGAAATCAAGGAAGTGCACGCAGGCGACATCGCTGCGGCTGTCGGCCTGAAAGACGCAACCACGGGCGACACGCTGTGCGATCCGCTGCACCCGATCGTGCTCGAACGCATGATTTTCCCGGAGCCGGTGATTTCGCAGGCTGTTGAGCCGAAGACGAAGCCGGACCAGGAAAAGATGGGTCTGGCCCTGAACCGTCTGGCTCAGGAAGATCCGTCGTTCCGCGTTCAAACGGACGAAGAATCGGGTCAAACCATTATTTCGGGCATGGGCGAGCTCCACCTGGAAATTCTGGTCGACCGGATGAAGCGTGAATTCGGCGTCGAAGCAACCGTTGGCAAGCCGCAAGTGGCGTATCGTGAAACGATCCGCGGCAAGGCGGAAGACGTTGACGGTAAGTTCGTCAAGCAGTCGGGTGGTCGCGGCCAGTACGGTCACGCGGTCATTACGCTCGAGCCGAATGAGCAGGGCAAGGGCTACGAGTTCCTGGACGAGATCAAGGGCGGTGTGATTCCGCGTGAATACATCCCGGCAGTCGACAAGGGTATCCAGGAAACGCTGAAGGCTGGCGTGCTGGCAGGCTTCCCGGTCGTTGACGTGAAGGTTCACCTGACGTTCGGTTCGTACCACGACGTCGACTCGAACGAAAATGCGTTCCGCATGGCCGGTTCGATGGCGTTCAAGGAAGCAATGCGCAAGGCTCAACCGGTCATCCTCGAACCGATGATGGCTGTGGAAGTCGAAACGCCTGAAGATTACATGGGCAACGTGATGGGCGATCTGTCGGGTCGTCGCGGCATCGTTCAGGGCATGGACGACATGGTTGGCGGCGGCAAGATCGTTCGCGCCGAAGTCCCGCTGTCGGAAATGTTCGGCTACTCGACCTCGCTGCGTTCGCTGACCCAAGGTCGTGCAACGTACACGATGGAGTTCAAGCACTACTCCGAAGCACCGCGTAACGTGTCGGAAGCGATCATCAACGCCAAGTCGAAGTAATCGCGCGGCAAGTCATTCAACGATTAACTTTTTGAAAGAAGAGAAACATGGCTAAAGGTAAATTCGAACGGACCAAGCCGCACGTGAACGTCGGCACGATCGGTCACGTTGACCACGGCAAGACCACGCTGACGGCAGCGATCACGACGGTGCTGACCAAGAAGTTTGGCGGCGAAGCAAAGGCATACGACCAGATCGACGCGGCGCCGGAAGAAAAGGCACGTGGTATCACGATCAACACGGCACACGTCGAGTACGAAACGGCTAACCGCCACTACGCCCACGTCGACTGCCCGGGCCACGCTGACTATGTGAAGAACATGATCACGGGCGCAGCGCAGATGGACGGCGCGATCCTGGTGTGCTCGGCTGCAGACGGCCCGATGCCGCAAACGCGTGAGCACATCCTGCTGGCGCGTCAGGTTGGCGTTCCGTACATCATCGTGTTCCTGAACAAGTGCGACATGGTGGACGACGCTGAGCTGCTGGAACTCGTCGAGATGGAAGTTCGCGAACTTCTGTCGAAGTACGACTTCCCGGGCGACGACACGCCGATCATCAAGGGTTCGGCCAAGCTGGCGCTGGAAGGCGACACGGGCGAGCTGGGCGAAGTGGCGATCATGAATCTGGCCGACGCGCTGGACACGTACATCCCGACGCCGGAGCGCGCAGTTGACGGTGCGTTCCTGATGCCGGTGGAAGACGTGTTCTCGATCTCGGGTCGCGGCACGGTGGTGACGGGTCGCGTTGAGCGCGGCGTCGTGAAGGTTGGCGAGGAAATCGAAATCGTCGGTATCAAGCCGACGGTGAAGACGACCTGCACGGGCGTGGAAATGTTCCGCAAGCTGCTCGACCAGGGTCAGGCAGGCGACAACGTGGGTATCCTGCTGCGCGGCACGAAGCGTGAAGACGTGGAGCGTGGCCAGGTTCTGGCGAAGCCGGGTTCAATCAACCCGCACACGCACTTCACGGCTGAAGTGTACGTGCTGAGCAAGGACGAAGGCGGCCGCCACACGCCGTTCTTCAACAACTATCGTCCGCAGTTCTACTTCCGTACAACGGACGTGACGGGCTCGATCGAGTTGCCGAAGGACAAGGAAATGGTCATGCCGGGCGACAACGTGTCGATCACGGTGAAGCTGATCAACCCGATCGCGATGGAAGAAGGTCTGCGCTTCGCAATCCGCGAAGGTGGCCGTACGGTCGGCGCAGGTGTGGTCGCTAAGATTCTCGAGTAAAATCGAGGGTTGAAGTTGCAGTAAGTGGTGCCCGGAGCCGGGCGCCAGCACCATGGCGTGTCGATAGGAGTTGGCGCTTCAGCGCTTACTCCTATCCCAGCCCGGCTCTACGTTCTTTTACTATCTGGCGGCGCAATACCGCCTCGCTCTTTCCAAGGAATTGTCATGCAGAACCAGAAAATCCGCATTCGCCTGAAGGCTTTCGACTATCGCCTGATCGATCAATCGGCAGCCGAAATCGTCGACACGGCAAAGCGGACTGGCGCAATCGTTCGTGGTCCGGTGCCCCTGCCGACCCGCATTCAACGTTTCGACATCCTGCGTTCGCCGCACGTCAACAAGACGTCGCGCGATCAGCTCGAAATCCGTACGCACCAACGTCTGATGGACATCGTCGATCCGACGGACAAGACCGTTGACGCACTGATGAAGCTGGACCTGCCGGCTGGCGTGGACGTGGAAATCAAGCTGCAATAAGGCTTCCAGAGGTTGCCTGGCGTGCCGGGCAACGCTAAGTCATTGATTGCTTGCGGAAAACGAAAAGCCTCGCTATAATGCAAGGCTTTTCGCGCATTTGCGCAAAAAAGTCGGTGTGCTGCAGCGTGATTTCACGCCCGAAACGGCACCGGCATTTTGTAAATTAGCCCCGACCAATCGCAGTCGGGAATGGAGAAAACGATGAGCCTTGGACTCGTAGGTCGCAAGGTTGGCATGACCCGTATCTTCACGGCAGAAGGGGATTCGATTCCCGTTACCGTGCTGGACGTGTCCGACAACCGCGTGACGCAGATCAAGACTGTTGAAACCGACGGCTACACCGCCGTGCAGGTTGCATTCGGTACGCGCCGTGCATCGCGCGTGACGAAGCCGTTGGCCGGTCATCTCGCCAAAGCCGGTGTTCAAGCCGGTGAAATCCTCAAAGAATTCCAGATCGATGCTGCCAAGGCTGCCGAGTTGTCGAACGGCACCGTGGTCGGTCCCGACCTGTTCGAAGTAGGCCAGAAGGTCGACGTGCAAGGCGTGTCGATCGGTAAGGGCTACGCCGGTACCATCAAGCGTTACAACTTCGCATCCGGCCGTGCATCGCACGGTAACTCGCGCTCGCACAACGTGCCGGGTTCGATCGGTATGGCGCAGGATCCGGGTCGTGTTTTCCCGGGTAAGCGCATGACCGGTCACATGGGTGACGATACGGTAACCGTGCAAAACCTCGAAATCGCTCGTATCGACGCTGACCGCAAGCTGTTGCTGGTCAAGGGCGCCGTTCCGGGTGCGAAGGGTGGCAAGGTATTCGTTACGCCGGCCGTGAAGACGCGTGCCGTGAAAGGAGCGAAATAATGGAACTTAAGCTCCTGAATGCCAATGGTCAGGAAGGTGCAGGCGTTAGCGCGTCGGACGTAGTGTTCGGCCGCGATTACAACGAAGCCCTGATTCACCAGGTTGTGGTGGCGTATCAAGCGAATGCCCGTAGCGGCAACCGCGCGCAGAAAGACCGTGAGCAAGTCAAGCACACGACCAAGAAGCCGTGGCGCCAGAAGGGTACGGGCCGCGCCCGTGCCGGTATGTCGTCGAGCCCGTTGTGGCGCGGCGGTGGCCGGATTTTCCCGAATTCGCCCGAGGAAAACTTTTCGCACAAGGTCAACAAGAAGATGCATCGCGCAGGTCTCTGCTCGATCTTCTCGCAGCTGGCCCGCGAAGGCCGCATCTCGGTGGTCGACGAGCTGACGCTCGAAGCGCCGAAGACGAAGCTGCTGGCCGAAAAATTCAAGGCGATGGGTCTCGACTCCGTGCTGGTGATTACCGACACGGTTGACGAAAACCTGTACCTCGCGTCGCGCAACCTCGCCCATGTGGCAGTTGTCGAGCCGCGTTACGCCGACCCGCTGTCGCTGATCTACTTCAAGAAGATCCTGATCACGAAGGCTGCGGTCGCCCAGATCGAGGAGTTGCTGTCATGAGCGAGATTCGCAAGAACGATCATCGTTTGATGCAGGTCCTGCTCGCGCCGGTGATCTCCGAAAAGGCGACGCTGGTGGCCGACAAGAACGAGCAAGTTGTGTTCGAAGTCGCGCCCGATGCCACGAAGCAGGAAGTGAAAGCTGCAGTCGAGCTGCTGTTCAAGGTGGAAGTCAATTCCGTCAACGTGCTGGTCTCGAAGGGCAAAGCCAAGCGCTTTGGCCGCTTCATGGGCAAGCGCAAGGACGTGAAGAAGGCGTACGTCTGCCTGAAGCCCGGCCAGGAAATCAACTTTGAAGCGGAGGCCAAGTAATCATGGCAATCGTTAAAGTTAAGCCGACTTCGCCGGGTCGCCGTGCGATGGTCAAGGTGGTCAACAAGGATCTGCATAAGGGCAAGCCGTTCGCACCGCTGCTCGACTCGCAATCCACGACCGCCGGCCGTAACAACAACGGTCACATCACCACGCGTCACAAGGGTGGTGGTCACAAGCATCACTACCGTGTCGTCGATTTCCGTCGCAACAAGGACGGCATTCCGGCAAAGGTCGAACGTCTTGAGTACGATCCGAACCGTAGCGCGAACATCGCGCTGGTTCTGTACGCAGACGGCGAGCGCAAGTACATCATCGCTCCGAAGGGTGTGACGGTTGGCCAGCAACTGATGTCGGGTTCGGAAGCTCCGATCCGGGCAGGCAATACGCTGCCGATCCGCAACATTCCGGTCGGTACGACGATCCACTGCATCGAAATGCTGCCGGGGCAAGGGCGCGCAAATGGCGCGTTCGGCTGGCACGTCGGCGATGTTGCTGGCTCGTGAAGGCATTTACGCACAGGTCCGCCTGC
>NZ_VOSW01000125.1 GCF_009690905.1 Paraburkholderia madseniana | reverse complement strand
CTTCCGGCTTGATGACTTCCAGCGGCTTCTTCTTCGCCTTCATGATGTTCGGCAATGTGACGTAGCGCGGCTCGTTCAGGCGCAGGTCGGTGGTGATCACGGCCGGCAGGCTCAGCGACAGCGTTTCCGCACCGCCGTCCACTTCGCGCGACACCGTAGCCTTGCCGTCAGCGACGACAATCTTCGAGGCAAACGTAGCTTGCGGCAGGTTCGCCAGTGCCGCCAGCATCTGGCCAGTCTGGTTCGAATCGTCGTCGATGGCCTGCTTGCCGAGGATGACCAGTTGCGGCTGTTCCTTGTCGACCAGCGCCTTGAGCAGCTTGGCGACCGCCAGCGGCTGCAGTTCCTCGCCCGACTCGATCAGGATCGCGCGGTCCGCGCCGATTGCCAGCGCCGTGCGCAGCGTTTCCTGCGCTTGCGTGACACCGGCCGACACGGCGATCACTTCGGTCGCCACGCCCGCTTCGCGCAGACGTACCGCTTCTTCAACCGCGATTTCGTCGAACGGATTCATCGACATCTTCACGTTCGTGAGATCAACGCCACTGCCGTCGGACTTCACACGGACCTTCACGTTGTAATCGACCACTCTCTTAACCGGCACAACAATCTTCATGGTTCCCTCTCCAATCGTTTGAACGCTAGTGTGCGTACTCAAACCAAGGGTTGGAATTCGGCATTCTGGAACGCCGCATTCCAGACGCTCGAACACGCGCGCAAGCTAGAACGGGAAGGATCTGCGCGCGAATTCGCAGCGACGAACCCCGTTAACCCCAGCCTAATCGCGCCTTCCGCAATCAGTAATTGAGCGACGACTTTTGCTGATGCACGCTATCACTCATCAAAGCAAGGTAATCGATTGCCCCTGCTGATCGCGACGGCTATCCGTTTTCATCAACCTACCAAAACTCGTCATCATGTCAGTCAATTGGCCGGAAACAATCTTCGAGCACTTCAAAACCGCCGATGTGCGGCAAGTAGCATACGTTCCTGATGCGGGGCACAAACGTCTTATCGAACTCTGTGAAGCGGACGCCGAAATCCATGCGGTTTCGCTGACCACCGAAGAAGAAGGGGTGGCCATGATGGGCGGCGCATGGGTCGGCGGCCAGCGCGGCGTACTGCTGCTGCAGTCGAGCGGCGTGGGCAACTGCATCAACATGCTCTCGCTGCAACACGAATGCCGCATGCCCATCGTGATGCTGGTCACCATGCGCGGAGAGTGGGGCGAATTCAATCCCTGGCAAGTGGCAATGGGCAAATCCACCCAGGAAGCCCTCGAATCGGCCGGCGTTTATGTCTACCGCGCGGATGATCCCGCCGACGTCCCCGAGACCGTACGCGCCGCACTGAATTTTGGCTACAACACCTCGCGGATGGTCGCTGTCCTGATCGGACAGCGCGTTATCGGCACCAAAAACTTTAACAAGTGAGCACGAACATGACTCAGCAGACGACGCCCCTGAACCGTCGACTGACGGTGAAGCGGATTCTCCGCGATCGGCAGCAGGACGTTCTGGCAGTAACCAGCCTTGGCAATCCGACCTTCGATGTGGCCGCCGCAGGCGATACGCCTCAGAACTTCTATCTTTGGGGTGCGATGGGCGGAGCTGTTTCCTTTGGACTCGGCATTGCGCTTGCACAACCTGAGAAGCGCGTGATCGTGTTCGTTGGCGACGGTGAAATGATGATGGGCCTCGGATCGCTCGCGACTGTGGGCGTCGATCGGCCGGCCAATCTCTCGATCGTCGTGATCGACAACGAACACTACGCGGAGACGGGTATGCAACTGGCTCATGCGGGGCGCGGTGTCGACATCACGGCAATCGCGCGCGCGGCCGGGTTCGAAAAGGCGACGACGATCTACACCGAGGGCGAGCTCGAAGAGTATGTCGACGTCATTCTCAAGGCCAAGGGTCCCGTGCTCGCCACGGTAAAGGTCGGAACCGATCCCGAGCCCACCGCCCTTCCGCCCCGGGACGGTCCGTACCTGCGAAGCCGTTTCCGCGAAGCACTGCTTGGCGCCAAGGCCCACGCAAGTCAATAAGCGCCAAGGCGCGGACTCCTGCAGGAAAGCGGTGGAGCGGCTAACTGCCGCCCCACCGCTTTCTTCGCTCCCGCCCCACTTTGCGCCCCCTGTACAATCGGGATCACTGTGACTTCGCGCTGATCCCCTTATGCCCGCCAAGGCCTATTCCGATATGTTGGTGGAGGTCTTTCGACAGCTGGACCGGCAGCCCGAGATGCTCGAGCGCGTCTTCGATTGCTTTCCGGACGTGCTCTACTACGTCAAGGATGCCCAGGCGCGCTATCTTTCCGTCAATCAAACGCTCATCAATCGAAGCGGAATGACGCGCGAAGATGTGATTGGCCAGACGGCCGACCAGCTATTCCCCGTGACCGGTGCAAGCACCAACGCGCAAGATCTGAACGTTATCGAAACCCAGTCTCCGATTGTCGATCGCCTGCGCCTCTACTCGTCCGGATCGGGACATCGATACTGGTGCCTGAGCTCCAAGTTCCCGGTACTCAACGAAGAGGGGCAAGCGATCGGACTAATCGGCATCTCGCGCGATCTGCCTCGCCCGGACGAACGGCACCACGGCTACCGCCGCTTACTGGAATATCTGGATTATCTGGAACAGAACCTCGGACAGAACATCCTGGTCACTGAGGCGGCGGAACGCGCCTCCATCTCTGTCGACACGCTGGAACGTCTGACCCGCGAAGTGTTTCATCTGACACCCAAGCAACTGCTGATGAAATTGCGGATCGACCACGCGTGCAAGCTGCTCGAAACGACTGACAACAGCATTACGGATATCGCGACGGACTGCGGCTACGCGGACCACAGCGCTTTTGCGCGGCAATTCAAGTCCGCCACGCACCTCACGCCCCGACAGTATCGGAACGCGCGAGGGCGTGGCCTGCATCCACACTGATCAACCGCCTACCGGGCGTTAGTAAACACCCTCTTCGATCACAAGTTGGCCCGACGTGAGCCGCGCCGGCGAAAGCGGCGAGAGGTCCAACGTTCGGAACTCGCCGAAGGTCAGCAATTCAGCCATTGCACGACCGACGCCCGGACTGTGCATCATGCCGTGGCCGCTGAAACCGGCCGCCACGAACGAGTTTTCCGGACCCGACTGACCGACAAGGCCGTTCTGGTCGAGGATGTTGTATTCGTAATAGCCGGCCCATGCGTGTTCCACGCGTAAAGCCTCAAACGCAGGGATCCGCTCTGCCAGCGTCGGCCAGATGATCTCGTCAAACTCGGAAAACTGCACGTCGAGCGGCAGGTTATCCAGATCCATCTCCGCCGAAGGCGAGACGATGCACAGGAAATGGTTCTGCTCCCTGCGCAGGTATACGCCAGACGTATCGATCAGAATCGGCATATCCGGAACCGGCGTTGGACATGAAACGACGAACGCCGAACGCCGTCTTGGCCGAACCGGCAGATCAACGCCCACGCTTTTTGCAAGAGACGCGCACCACGCGCCGCTTGCATTCACGAACGTATCCCCGGAGATTTCCCGCCCATCGGCCAGTTCGACGTGGGTAATCCGGTCTCCGCGTGTGCGGTAGCCCGCCGCTTCACCCGTGGCGAAATGAACGCCCGCCTCTCTCGCACGGTTTCTGAACCATTGCATCACGCTGTAGCCATCAAACCAGCCTTCGCCTGCAAGGCCTTCAACGGCATAAGTCAGATCGCTGACGTTCATCCACGGGTAGCGCTGCAACAACGCTTCTGCGGAATGCTCCCGCAGCTCGACACCTAACGATCTGGCCAGTGCGCTCCGCCGACGTAGCACGCTCTCCTGCTGCGCATTGCCCACGAACAGATAGCCACAATCCACCAGATCGACACCGGCACCGTACCACGCCTTCTCCCGCTCGCAGGAGGAGAAGAATTCATAACCGAATTGCGATAGCTGAATGCAAATGGGCGTTGAAAACTGCTGCCGGATCGAACTGGCCGAAAGCGACGATGACGCGATCTGGTAGGTCGGATCTTTTTCGATCACCCAGATCTCACGTCCGGGCGTCTTCTGGAGGCTCAGGAAATACGCGATTGAACAACCAATTGCACCACCACCCGTGATGACAATCCTTTCGCTCATGATTTACCTTCGAAGGCTCGTTGGGCTCCTGAGAGCCGAGCAGTGTGTGAATAACGGACTATCGGAGCGCTACAGTTTCGAGGCTTTGACACGCGGCGCGAATCCGGGCAAGCGCTTCGTTCAGGTCGTCGAGTGATGCGGCATAAGAGAGTCTGAAGTACGGCGAGAGCAGAAACCCGGAGCCTGAAACTACGGCCACGTTCGCCTCTTCCAACAGGTACATGACAAAGTCCTGGTCGTTCTCCAGAAGCCTGCCGCCCGGCGTACGGCTTCCAATGACACCATGGCAACCGACAAACGCATAAAACGCGCCTTCGGGCTCGTTACTGTGAAGTCCCGGAATGTCGCCCAGCGTTTTGACTACAAGCTTCCGGCGTTCGTCGAAAGCCAATCGCGATCTCTCGACGAATGACTGATCGCCATTGAGTGCTTCAATCGCGGCGTATTGCGACACCGATGACGCACTGGTGACGATCTGCCCTTGCACGAGATTCATGGCGCGGATGAGCGCAGCCGGTCCGGCGGAATAGCCAATCCGCCAGCCTGTCATCGAGTACACCTTGGAGACGCCGTTGATGATGAGCGTCCGCTCCTGCAACTCCGGCACCACGTTCAGGATATTGATGAACGGGCTTCCGGTATAGATGAGTTTTTCGTAGATGTCGTCCGACAGCACCCAGACATGGGGATGTCGACGCAGTACTTCAGCGATGCTGCGGAGTTCCTCAGCCGAGTAAACCGCCCCGGTCGGATTCGATGGCGAATTCAGCATCAGCCACTTGGTGCGCGGCGTGATCGACGCTTCCAGCTGCGCAGCAGTCAGTTTGAAGCCTGCCGCTTCGTCGCACGCCACGACGATTGGCGTGCCGGTCGCCATTTTGACGATCTCCGGATAGGAGACCCAGCACGGCGCGGGCACGATCACTTCATCGCCCGGGTTAAGAGTCGCGAAAAAGGCCGCGAAAATCGCCTGCTTCGCACCGACGGACACGCTGACTCCATCCACCGGGTAGTCGACTCCATTGTCGTGCTTCAGTTTCGCGACGATCGCCTCGCGCAACTCCCGAATACCCGCGGCCTCCGTGTAGCGTGTCTTGCCTTCGCGCATCGCACGAACCGCCGCCGCCTGGATATTCTCGGGCGTGTGAAAGTCTGGGTCGCCTTGCGACAGGGAAATGACGTTCTTCCCGGCACGGCGCAGTTCTGCCGCTTTTGCTGCCATTGCCATCGTCTGCGCAGGGGCGATCTGGCCAATGCGGTCTGCAATGAAGCCCATTGTGTTCATCCCGTTTGTTTTAAAAGCCTACCGTGTGAACCGGGGTCGCCTGTCGGTGGCGCCCCGGAACACGCACGCTTACAGACGTTCAGCCACTGCCTTCATTTGCAGGAACTGCAGAAGGTAGTCGGGACCACCCGTCTTGGTATCGGTACCCGTGAGGTTGAAGCCGCCGAACGGCTGAACACCGACCAGCGCGCCCGTACACTTGCGGTTGAAGTACAGATTGCCGACGTGGAAATCGCGGCGGGCTCGTTCAATGCGGCTGCGGTCGTTCGAGAAGAGCGCACCGGTCAGCCCGTAGACCGTGTCATTGACCACGGCGAGACCTTCCTCGAAATCCTTGACGCGGATCGCGGCGACGAACGGTCCGAACACTTCCTCTTGTGCAATGCGCGCGCGGGGCGACACGTCGCCGAAGATGGTCGGCTCGATCAGATAGCCCGCTGCATTTTCCACGGCCTTGCCGCCGGTCAGCAGCTTGCCCTCGGTGTGACCGATGTCGATATACGACAGCACCTTCTTGTACTGCAGCTCATTGCACACCGGACCGAAATTCGGATTGTCCTTCGCCTCGCTGACAACGAGTTCCTTCGTCTTCGCAACGACCTTCTCGAGCAAGGCGTCATAGACCGAATCCACCACGATCAGACGCGAGCAGGCCGAACACTTCTGGCCGGAATAGCCGAACGCCGCCTGGATCACTGCAGTCGCTGCGTCATCGAGATTGGCCGTTTCATCGACCAGAATGGCATCCTTGCCACCCAGTTCGAGGAAAACCCGCTTGAACCATTTCTGGCCTTCGGCAAGCTTTGCGGCGGACTCGTTGATCTGGGCGCCGGTTGCGAGCGAGCCCGTGAAGTTGATGAAGCGCGTCTTCGGATGGGCGACCAGATACGACCCAATTTCGCGTCCGGTACCCGGCAGATAATTCACCACGCCAGGCGGCAGACCTGCTTCGGCGAAGATGTCGAAGATCTTGGCGAGGGACACCACCGTATCTTCCGCAGGCTTGCAAACAACCGTGTTACCCACCACGATCGCGCCGACCGTCATGCCGGTCATCAACGCCATCGGGAAATTCCACGGCGAAATCGTCACACCCACGCCCAACGGAATGTAGAAGCTCTCGTTCTCTTCACCGGAATAATCAATCAGCGAGCCGAGGCCGCCGACGTGCTTGATCGCCTGACGTGCGTAGTACTCGGTGAAGTCAATCATTTCCGCGACTTCGGCGCTCGCTTCGACATAGTTCTTGCCGATTTCATAGACCAGCCATGCCTCGAGTTCGCGCTTGCGCCGGCGCATGATTGCCGCGGCCTTGAACATGACGCGCGACCGATCTTCCTGGCTCCAACGCTTCCACGATTCGAAGGCCGCCCAGGCGGCATCCAGCGCCGCGTCCGCGTGCCGCGTCGTCGCCTTGGCGGTATAGCCGACGATCTCGCCCGGATTCGACGGATTCGTCGAGACGAGTGTCGCTTCGGTCTGCACGCGCTCGTCATTGATCACCAGCGGATAGGTCTTGCCAAACTCGGCACGCACCTTTTTCAGCGCCTGCTGCATGTCTGCTTTGGCATCCTCGGTGTCGAACAGATCGAACGGCTCGTTCTTGAACGGTGCAATCAACATCGCTTTCTCCAGATTGAATGGTTTGAGCTGCACTGCCACCTTGACGAGCGCGGCGAGCAACCGTGAACCGATTGTCCGGCACGAAAATGTTCCGGTCTTGATCTAGCCGCCTTTAGTTTTGCGGAGTTTTGCACAATTATAGAAATACGGAGGCTACGAATCATCTTCAATAGCCCTCTACTATTGAGACTCAATAAAATTCTACGCTGAACATCGTAAATACTGATTTGCGGTTTTCTGCTATTTGCTACACTGGATAAACGGGGCATCTCTTCATTCGGAGCACGTATCATGGCCATGCATTTCGATCTGGTTGATCTTCGTCTCATCACATGTATCGCAGAGACGGATAGCTTGACGCGTGGTGCCGAGCGGTTTCATATGTCAGTACCCGCAGCAAGCACCCGGATCAAAAATCTGGAAGAAAGCATGGGGACCAAGCTGCTGTATCGGACCAGCCAGGGCGTTACGCTCACGCCGCCGGGTCAGGCATTCCTTCACCATGCCCGCTTAGTCCTGTCGCAGCTCGAGCAGTTGCGCGGCGACATGCAGGAGTACGCGCGCGGCATCAAAGGTCATGTGCGGATCTTTGCGAACACTACCGCTACAACTGAATTCCTACCTAACGACCTGCGTGACTTTCTCGCGGAACATCCTGACGTGAACGTCGAGCTTCGCGAACGGTTGAGCCATGACGTGGTGCGCGCGGTCAGTGAAGGCACGGCGGACGTCGGGATAGTCGCCGGCAATGTCAGGCCCGAATCGCTACAAGTCCTGCCATACCGCTCAGACCGGCTTATATTGGCGGTCTCGAATTCGCACCCCCTCGCCGGAAAGACGTCCATTCCATTTGAAGAGGCAAGCGGGTTTGACTTCGTCGGAATGCCCGAAGCTAGCGCGATTCATACCTTTCTGAACCGCGTAGCAAGCGACATGCACAAGAAACTTCAGGTGCGCATTGAAGTGGGTAACTTCGAGGCACTGTGCCGAATGATCGAGGCTAACGTCGGGATCGGCGTGCTGCCTTGCTCGTCAGCAGTACGCTACGTGAAAACCATGAACATCCGGCTCGTTGAAATCGAGAACGACTGGGCGATGCGCAATCTGCTGATCTGCGTGCGCAATCTTGACCTCTTGCCGTCTTTCGCGCGGGAACTGGTCGACCTCCTCACGCAGAAGTGCAAAACCGAGCGTGAGTCACTGCTGGCCTGAATATCAGCAGTTAGTCTGCGTTTAAAGCCCTCTTCTCCAGACACAAATTGTAGTCAGCAGGCGGGTGCGTCAATCTAGCGTGAACGACGCTACCCGACATCCCCATGACTGCTGAACTCGACTACCTGCGCACGTGGATCGGCCGCACACAGGCCGAACGCGAATTCATCTCGCCACGTCTTGCGCAACAACTCGCCGCTACACTGGACTACGAGGACGTCCCGATTGCAGGCTCTCCGTTGCCTCCGCTGTGGCACTGGGCGTTTTTTCCTCACATTGTTTCGCAGTCGCAGGTCGGTGTGGACGGACACCCGACACGCGGTGGATTCCTGCCGCCAGTGCCGCTGCCCAGACGGATGTGGGCGGGCAGCCGCATCCGGTTCGAACGTCCGCTCGTGGTCGGCAGCGAAGTCACCAGGACGTCGCAGATTCTCGACGTCGCCGCCAAGGAAGGGCGTACCGGAAAACTCGTGTTTGTGCGTCTGCGTCACGAACTGGAAGACCTCGAAGGTCCGCTGATCTCCGAAGAACAGGACGTTGTGTACCGCGAGTCCGCGACGACGGCGTACACCGCGGCAACCGGCCCGAGCGCGCCGGCAGAGTTCACCTGGAAACGGGAGATCGTGCCCGACCCGGTCCTTCTCTTTCGCTACTCCGCCGATACCTTCAACGGCCACCGCATTCACTATGACCGCACCTACGCCCAGGAACAGGAAGGCTATCCGGCGCTGGTCGTTCACGGGCCACTGACGGCAACATTGCTGATCGATCTCCTGCGGCGCAGCCTTCCTGGCGAATCGATTGCATCTTTCTCATTCAAGGCGGTCAACCCGCTCTTTGACTGCGCCCCCTTTTTTATCAACGCAGCCCGTACCCCCGGATCGACCGAAGTGAAGCTCTGGGCAGCCAATTCCGATGGCGTGTTGTGCGTCGATGCCGAGGCGACGCTAACGGCACTCGCGTAAGTTTTTCAAAAATTAACTCTGAGGAGTAGAGACAAGTGCTGGCTAACGTTGACCCCTATCAGGACATTCGCGAAGCGGTTCGCGATCTGTGTTCCAACTTCCCCGCCGAGTATTTCCGCAAGATCGACGAGGAACGCGCCTACCCTGAAACCTTTGTGCAAGCTCTAACCGACGCCGGTTGGCTTGCGGCCCTCATTCCGCAGGAATATGGCGGCTCCGGGCTCGGTCTGACCGAAGCCTCGGTGATCATGGAAGAGATCAATCGCAGCGGCGGCAATTCCGGCGCGTGTCACGGGCAGATGTACAACATGGGGACACTGCTCAGGCACGGTTCGGCAGAGCAAAAGGCTAAATACCTTCCGGAAATCGCCAGCGGAAAATTGCGGCTTCAGTCGATGGGCGTGACCGAGCCGACGACCGGTACCGACACCACGAAACTCAAGACGACTGCGGTTCGCAAGGGTGACCGTTATGTTGTCAATGGCCAGAAGGTCTGGATCTCGCGGGTTCAACACTCCGACCTGATGATTCTGCTCGCGCGTACCACGCCGATTGATCAGGTCGCGAAGAAATCCGAAGGCATGTCGATCTTTCTGGTCGACTTGCATCAGGCGATCCGCAAGGGCATGACGGTTCGCCCCATTCCGAACATGGTGAATCACGAGACTAACGAGCTATTTTTCGACAACCTCGAGATCCCCGCCGAAAACCTCATCGGCGAGGAAGGCAAGGGCTTCAAGTACATCCTTGATGGCCTGAATGCCGAGCGCACGCTGATCGCCGCTGAATGTATCGGCGACGGCTACTGGTTCCTCGACAAGGTCTGTAAGTACGTCAAGGAACGCGTCGTCTTCGGCCGCCCGATCGGACAGAACCAGGGCGTGCAGTTTCCGATCGCCCGCGCGCACGTCAACGTCGAAGCGGCGAGCTTGATGCGCTACAAGGCCTGCGAGCTTTTCGACGCGAGGCAGCCCGCCGGCGCGCAAGCCAACATGGCCAAGCTGCTCGCCGCGGACGCCTCCTGGGAGGCGGCCAACGCGTGCCTGCAGTTCCACGGCGGTTTCGGTTTTGCGAACGAATACGACGTCGAACGCAAATTCCGCGAGACACGGCTCTATCAGGTCGCGCCGATCTCGACCAATCTCATTCTCTCGTACGTAGCCGAGCATCTGCTCGGACTGCCACGTTCTTTCTAAGGGGAAGGACATGAAACCGCTGGACGGCGTGAAGGTCATCACCCTCGAACACGCGATTGCAGCACCGTTTTGCACCCGTCAACTTGCGGATCTTGGCGCACGCGTGATCAAGATCGAACGGCCAGGTGTCGGCGACTTCGCGCGTGCCTACGATGAGCGCGTGCACGGCATGGCCTCGCACTTTGTATGGTGCAACCGATCGAAGGAGAGCCTCACGCTCGACGTCAAGGCCCCGCAGGCGCAGGATATTTTCGCGCGCCTGCTTGAGGACACCGACGTGCTGGTGCAGAACCTAGCACCCGGCGCCGCGGCGCGACTGGGGCTGTCGTATGAAGCGTTGCGTGACAGGTATCCCCGCCTGATTGTCTGCAACATCTCCGGTTACGGATCCGATGGTCCCTATCGGGACAAGAAAGCATACGACCTGCTGATCCAGAGTGAGTCCGGGTTCCTGTCGATTACCGGCGGTCCGGACTCACCGGCCAAAGCTGGCTGCTCAATTGCTGACATCGCTGCAGGGATGTACGCCTATACGAACATCCTCTCCGCGCTTCTGCAACGATCAAAGACCGGCTTGGGACGGGAAATCGACGTCTCCATGCTCGAGAGCATGGTGGAGTGGATGACGTATCCCCTTTACTACGCGTTCGATGGCGCATCCCCGCCACCTCGTGCCGGTGCCGCTCACGCGACCATCTACCCCTATGGCCCCTTCCCCGCCGGCGACGCAAAGACCGTCATGCTGGGATTGCAGAACGAGCGTGAATGGGGTGTCTTCTGCTCACAGGTTCTGCTGGAACCCGAGCTCGCCATCGATCGTCGTTTCAGTTCCAACTCGAAGCGGGTAGCCGCACGCGAGGAACTGCGCGAAATCATCGTCGCCGCATTCAGCAAACTGACTTCGGAAGAGGTCCTCAGTCGGCTGGATAGCGCGCAGATCGCCAACGCGCGAATGAATGATATGCCCGACGTGTGGTCGCATCCGCAGCTTAAAGAACGCAATCGCTGGGTGAGCATCGACTCTCCTGCAGGCGCCATTCCCGCCTTGCTGCCGCCAGGCGTCAGTACAGCATCCGATGTTCGACTGGAACCCGTGCCCGCGTTAGGCCAACACACCGAAGCCCTTTTGAATGAATTGGGTTTTTCGACCGATGCCATCCGCGAGCTTCGTGAAGCGGCCGTGATCTAACTCCCCCAGTTAAGGTAAGCCTGTTATGAGCAATACCCAGATTCTTGCTTCGTTTGCGGCCAATCTCAAGTTTGAACAGATCCCCAAAGACGTGGTGGCACGCACGGAAGACCTCTTCCTTGACTGGTTCGGATCAGCACTGGCTGGCCGCGAAGCACGCCCCGTCGAGACGATCCAGAAGTACGCATTCGAATTCGGACCACAGTGCGGCCCCTGCGAAGTACTGATCTCCCGCCGAACCACCAGCGCGCTCTTTGCGGCAATGATCAACGCCGCCGCATCGCACTTCGCTGAACAGGACGACCTCCACAACAGTTCGGTCCTGCACCCCGCAACAGTCGTCTTCCCCGCAGCATGGGCCGCCGCGCAAGCGCTTGGCAGAAGTGGCAAAGAGTTTATCGCTGCATCAGTCGCAGGCTATGAAGTGGGCATCCGTGTTGGTGAATTCCTCGGCCGGTCGCACTACAAGATTTTTCATACCACCGGTACGGTCGGGACGATCGCGGCTGCAGCAGCAGTCGGTAATCTTTTGCGATTGAGCGACGAGCAGATGGTGAATGCGTTTGGCTCCGCCGGCACCCAGGCAGCCGGACTCTGGGAATTTTTGAAAGACGCCGCAGACTCCAAGCAACTCCACACGGCCAAGGCGGCAGCGAACGGTCTTCTCGCTGCCTACCTGGCAGCCGATGGCTTCACCGGTGCGAAGGACATCTTCGAGGGCGCGAAAGGCATGGGAGCCGGCATGTCCACGCAAACGCATCCGGACAAACTCGCCGAAGCGCTCGGCAAGCGATGGGCGCTGATCGAAACGTCTTTCAAGTATCACGCTTCCTGCCGGCACACTCATCCGGCGGCCGATGCTCTGCTGCAGGTTATTCAGCGCGAGAAGCTCGTGCCGGATGACATCGAGACGGTGGTGACCCATGTTCATCAGGCTGCCATTGATGTCCTTGGACCGGTAACCGATCCTCAGACGGTCCATCAGGCAAAGTTCTCCATGGGCACCGTGCTCGCTCTGGTAGCGGAATTCGGCCACGCGGGTGTGCGTGAGTTCGACGGCCATTACAAGGAAAGCAGGATCGCGCACTTCTGCAAGAAAGTCTCGATGGTGCTCGACCCTGAAGTCGATACGGCCTATCCGTCACGTTGGATTGGGAAGGTCATCGTTCAGACGAAGGATGGCCACACCTTCGAGGGCCGCGTGGATGATCCCAAGGGCGATCCGGGCAACACGCTCACGCGCGCTGAACTCGAGCACAAAACGATGACGCTGGGTTTGTATGGCAATGCGGCCACCGAAGACGAACTCAAGCGCTCAATCACATCGGTATGGACGATTACCGATGCAACAGTCGCACCCAAACTGCTCCCCGAATCGAAACTGGAGGCCCAACATGGCTGACCTTGCACCCCGCTCCTATCTCTTCGTTCCCGGCAACCGACCGGACAGGTTCGCCAAGGCGGCTGCGTCGGGTGTCGATGTGGTCGTTATCGATCTGGAAGATGCAGTGCCTCCTACTGAGAAGAAGATCGCGCGGGCGGCCCTCGCCGAGTGGCTTTCGACGAACAGTACGCCGGTGGCAGTGCGGGTAAATGATGTGAACAGCGAGTGGTTTCGTGACGACATCGCCGTATGTCGTGCGCCATCCGTCGCCGCCGTCATGCTGCCCAAGACGGAACGCATCGACGATATCTTCCTGTGCGAGTTCGCGGGCAAGCCGACCGACATCCTGCCGATGATCGAGACCGCTCAGGGTTTTCGGAATGTGGTCGCTATCGCCCAACACCGGCTGACCACCCGACTCGTATTCGGCAATGTGGATTTCCAGCTCGACCTCGGAATTGACGGCGACGATGAGCAGCTTCTGTACTTCCGCTCACAGATCGTCTTCGCCTCTCGCATCGGCAACCTGCTGCCGCCGGTGGACGGGGTCAGCACCACACTCGACGATCCCGAACAGATCACCCGCGACACGATCCGTGCAAGGCGGCTCGGCTTCGGCGCCAAGCTTTGTATTCATCCCAGGCAGGTGGCCGCAGTCAATGCCGCCTTCATCCCCAGCGAGAAAGATGTCGAATGGGCGCACCGGGTTGTCGAAGGCGCAGCTGCATCCCACGGCGCGGCCGTTGCTGTGGACGGTCGCATGGTAGACAGGCCGGTCATTTTGAAGGCGCAGGAAATCCTGGCTGAGTCCCAGCGACGTCTGCCCGTTGGCGCCTGATTCAAGATCAATTGGAGACGAGAGTCATGCAACGATTTCAGATGTATATCAACGGCGAATCATGCCAACCAGCTTCGGGCGAATGGTTCGATACGGAAAATCCGTTCACGGGAGAAACCTGGGCGCAGATTGCAAAAGGCAACGGGACCGACGTCGATCGGGCGGTGCAAGCGGCGCATGCCGCATTCAGCACAGGACCATGGTCACAGATGTCTCCGAGCCAGCGAGGCCTGCTGCTTCATCGGGTCGGCGACCTGATCGCGCGGGACGCCAGGCGGCTTGCCGAGCTCGAAGTTCGGGACAACGGCAAGCTCATGGCGGAGATGCTCGGGCAGTGCCAGTATTTGCCCCAGTGGTATTACTATTTTGGCGGTCTGGCGGACAAGATTCAGGGCGCCGTCATTCCGCTCGACAAGAAGGGATACTTCAACTTCACGCGCAATGAACCGCTGGGTGTCGTAGCCGCCATCACGCCGTGGAATTCTCCGCTTTTGCTAGCCACATGGAAGATTGCGCCCGCGTTGGCCGCAGGTTGCACGGTTGTGATCAAACCGTCCGAGTTCACTTCGGCGTCCACCATTGAGTTTGCGAAGCTCTTCACCGAGGCCGGCTTTCCGCCGGGAGTCGTGAACGTCGTGACCGGGTTCGGTGCGGACGTCGGCTCGCCTCTGGTGGAACACCCACTAGTCAAGAAGATCACGTTCACCGGCGCAGACTCCACAGGGCGCGCGATCAACGAGGCAGCAGCGCGTCAGTTCAAACACGTTAGTCTCGAACTCGGTGGAAAGTCACCCAACATCGTGTTTGAGGATGCCGATCTGGAAGACGCAGTGAATGGCGCGGTTTCAGGCATCTTCGCCGCGACCGGCCAGACTTGTATTGCCGGTTCCCGGCTGTTGTTGCAAGAAAGCATCTACGACACGTTCGTCGACAAACTCCTGACGCTGGCACGGACCGCAAAAATGGGCGACCCGTCAAGTATGGATACACAGGTCGGGCCGGTAACGACGCGTCCTCAATACCAGAAAGTCCTGTCTTACATTGAAACCGCGAAGCAGGAAGGCGCAACGTTGCTGCTCGGTGGGCAGCCTGGCAGTGCACCGGAATGCGGTAATGGGTGGTTCGTCGAGCCAACCATTTTCGGTGACGTCAACAATAGGATGCGGATCGCCCAGGAAGAAGTCTTTGGTCCCATCCTGTCGATCATCAAGTTTAAAGACGAAGACGAGGCGCTTGCACTGGCCAATGACGTGCGCTTCGGTCTGGGCTCAGGTGTCTGGACGAAGGATATCGGGCGGTCCATTCGTGTCGCCGAAAAGCTGCAGGCCGGCATGGTCTGGGTGAATAGCTATCGCGCGGTCAGCTACATGTCGCCGTTCGGCGGCTACAAGGATTCGGGACTTGGCCGCGAGAACGGTATCGACGCGATCCGCGAGTATCTGCAAACGAAGAGCGTCTGGATCAATACGGGGGTCAAGACTGCAAACCCGTTCGTCATGAGATAAAAATGACGATGCCCCGCGGTATGCCGCGGGGCAGTTCTGAGTTCGGTCAGGGTTAGGGCGACTGGGATAACGAAAGGATCACGCGTTGCCTTGCACAACGCTTCGCGTTCACGGCCGCGGCATTGCCCCCGACCGCCGAGTGGCTTCCGGGGGATCACCTCGATGGTGAATCACAGGAACTGCTCGCCGGGCAATGATTGCCCGGCGCTGTTAGAACTGTCTTGTCGGGTGCGAAGAAGAATTCTGGGAAGCGCTTTGCAAGCGTATCAGGACTTGATGCCTTGAGTTGCCTTGGTACTCGGCGCCCGGACCTCCAACGTGACCCCAGCGCCTTCGTTGACCGTCTTGAAGTACGTGAAGCCGCTTCGATCATCGAGACGCCCGCGTGCCAGGACATCCAGTCCGGCGCTCGCTGCCTGTTCCTCCGCCTTGTCACAGCTCTCGACAGAGAAGCCGAGATGAAAAACACCCTCGCCGCGCGACTCCAGGAAACGTCGTTGCGGTGTATCTCCGTCTCCCGGCTGGCAGAGCTGCAACTGGGCGTTGTCGATGTTCGCGAACTTATAACGCATCTTCAGAAAGGCTGGACGATCGTAGCCGTCCAGTTCGTACGCATCCATCGGCGGGAAATCTGTCCACGGACCGACTCCCATCGACTCGTAATACTTCACGGCCTTCTCAATGTCACGAACCACGATGCAGACGTGGTGCAGCTTCTGAAACATGGGCAGCTTTTCCATCATGCGTTTCACTCCTGGTCAGTTTCGATGCTGGGCCACAGAAGCTTTCGACAGCGGCTGCGGCCCGACGTCACACCGGATCATCCCGCCTTCGCAATCTTCTTCGGCGTGTACATTTCTGCCGCATCGTCATGCGACTGGCCGAGGGCCGGGTTCCATTGGAAGCCGGAACGGGCCACGACACCTGGCTTCAGACGTTGGTCAGGACCGAAGTCCGCAAAGGGATGGAAGAACAAGGGCTCCGTGCTCTCGAGCGCACGCAACCGCTCTGCGTAGGAGTCGAGGTACGCTTGCCGCTCCTCGGCGCTCACACGGCCAGGCATCCACGACACATGCGGCGGCAGCACATCGAAGCCAAGGTAATTGAAGATCCCGTTGTGGATCGGCCAGAGAATGTGATTGATATCACCGTCGACACCGTCCGGCTCGTAAAGGCTCGCGGCCGTTCCCGTCGTGGTCGAGACCATCGCCTTGCGGCCCTTGAACATACCGGTCTCGTATTTTCGCCCGGTCGCATAGGCGAATCCGCGGGTCATCACGCGATCCACCCAGCCCTTCAGAATCGCCGGCATCCCAAACCACCACATCGGATACTGGAAGATGATCAGATCGGACCAGAGCACCTTCTGCTGCTCGGCGTAGACGTCAGGCGTCGGTTTCGTGGACGTCCCGAACATATGTTCCTGTTCCGCCGAAAGATCGAGGAAGTCAGGATTGAGACGCTCACCCACGAAGTCTTCGACGCCGAGCTCGGGCCGCCACTTCAGTTGATACAGGTCGGTTACCTTAACCTCGTGCCCCTGCGCTTTCAGGGTCGAGACAGCCGTGTCTTTCAGCGCACCGTTGAACGACTTGGGTTCGGGGTGAGCGAAAACGATGAGCACTTTCATGCGAAAACTCCATAAAAACCAGTTTATTGAGCGTGCCGCGCTGGTGGCCTACGCTTGAATTCGTTCCGTATATGCCGCCATCATCCCGTGGAATCCCAGCAGGCAGGCTCAGGGATCGCATCCCATTCTGGAACGCAATCCCCGTGGCAGCGATCGGTTCGGTTTACAGCATTCTGGATCTTTGCGGAATTCCGGTCTTGAGAGGGCTCGGCTAGTTTTCGCGGAATTCTGCACATTTCTTGAGGGCAGGCGCCCCTACGCAGGCCGGATAACCGTTTTCCGCAATGGTGCTCAACTCACCTATAGGGCACCATCGCTCTGCGGAGAATTGCCGCAATTCTCCTGCCTCTAACCTCGAAAAGCGGGGGCGAGCACCCCGCGCCCTCCAGATCACCGTTCAGGCCGCATCCAATTGAGCGGAGTCGCCCTCCAGATACGCCGCCCGCACAGCAGGGTTCGCCAGCAACTCAGCACCGCTCCCCTCGAGGGCAATCTGCCCGTGCCGGAGAACATACCCTCGATGCGCCACACACAGCGCGTGATGAGCGTTCTGTTCGACAAGCAGAATCGTCATCCCGATCTGCTCGTTCAACTCTTTGATAACCGAAAAAATCTTCTTGATGAAGATCGGCGCGAGACCGAGCGAGGGCTCATCGAGCAGGAGCAATCTCGGCTGTGACATCAATGCGCGTCCTATCGCGAGCATCTGCTGCTCCCCTCCCGACAGCGTGCCGGCACGCTGCGAGGCTCTGCTTCTCAGGATCGGGAACATCTCGTACATGCGCTCGAGATCATCCGCGGTCCTGCGGTTGCCCGACGTATCGCCCATCAGGAGATTCTCGAGCACGGTCATCCGCTGAAAGATACGGCGCCCTTCGGGCACAACCGCAATATCGAGTTTGCCGATCGCATGCGAAGGCAGTTTCGAAATATTATGTCCGTCGAATTCGACCGTGCCGCCACTGGCCCGTGGATAGCCGAAAATGGTATTCATCAGTGTCGACTTGCCTGCGCCGTTCGCGCCGATCAACGTGACGATCTCACCGGTCTTCACACTCAGACTGACCCCGCGTAGTGCCTGGACGCTGCCATAGTGGGCACTGAGTTCGGCAATCTTAAGCATGAGCTGATTTCTCCTGCGATGCTTCATCGTGTGACGACGTCTCGTCGTCCTCGCCGAGGTATGCGCTGATCACCTCAGGATTCACCTTGATGTCGGAAGGCAAGCCTTCTGCAATTTTCTTCCCGTGATTGAGCACGACAATATGGTCCGAAACCTTCATGACGACGCTCATATCGTGCTCGATCAACAATATGCCGATACCCCGCTCTCTCGCGAGCGAGGTCAACAGCGCGGTGAGTTCTGCCGACTCGCGCGGATTGAGACCGGCAGCCGGCTCATCCAGACACAGCAGAATGGGGTCCGCGCACATCGCGCGCGCGATCTCGACGCGACGCTGCACCCCATATGGCATGTCGCCAGCAGGTTTGTTAGCGATATCCCGAACGCTTAAGCGCTCGAGCCACGTCAAAGCGTTGTTTATCGCCTTGTCGTTCGCGCGTCGAAACGACCGCGCGTTGAGTGCGCCAGCAAGCGAGAACCTAGACGCGTCCTGCAACACATTGTGCTGGGCGATCATCAGGTTTTCGAGCACGGTCATGCGCGGGAACAGTCGTATGTTCTGGAACGTTCTGACGACCTGGCCAATCCGCGCCACGTCCACATTCTTCATCGCGTCCAGACGAAGTTTCCCATGACGGGGATGCCCCAACGTGATGGCGCCTTTGGTCGGCTTGTAGAAACCCGTCAGGCAGTTAAAAAACGTCGTCTTTCCGGCTCCGTTCGGCCCGATCACCGACGTCACCTCTCCTGCGCGCGCCGTCATGGACAGGTCTTCGATCGCGCGAAGCCCGCCAAACTGCATCGTCAGATTCTCTACGTTGAGCAGTGAAGTGGAGGCGTTCATCGTTTTGCCTCCACGCCGGGCGCGCTGACCGTCGCACGGCGATGGCTGATCAGACCGCCTGGCCGCACGACCATGATAAACACCATTGCAACACCGAAAAGCAGCATTCTGTACTCGGAGAAATCACGCCCTAACTCGGGCAAAATCACCAGCAAGGCCGCCGCAAGAATGACGCCGAGCTGGCTTCCCATACCGCCGAGCACCACGATCGCGAGAATCGTGGCCGACTCCGAAAAGGTGAAGCTCTCTGGCGAAATGAACCCCTGCCGTGCGGCGAAGAACACGCCGGCGAATCCCGCCAGCATTGCGCCGGTTGCAAAGGCGGACAGTTTCACATTCGTCACATTGATCCCCATTGCTTTGCAGGCGATCTCGTCTTCGCGCACCGCTTCCCACGCACGTCCAACGGGCAGCCTTCTGAGTCGCGAGACGAGAAGGTTCGTCAGCAGCGCGAGTGCGAGGATCAGGTAGTACAGAAAGACGACTCGCTGGCCAGGCGAGTAATCAAGGCCAAACACGGTCGCGAACGTGGGACCATCGCCAGACGCCTGCATGGGGAGCCCGAAAAAGGTCGGCTTCGGAATGGACGAGACGCCGTTGGGTCCGCCTGTCACGTCGCCCCAATTCACGAGCATCAACCGTATGATTTCCCCGAATCCGAGCGTGACGATGGCCAGATAATCACCTCTCAGCCGCAGGGTCGGGTAGCCAAGCAACATGCCGAACGCCGCAGCGAGGCCGCCGGCGATCGGCAAACACTGCCAGAAACCAAAGCCGAAGTGCGTCGACAACAAACCGTATGTGTACGCGCCTACCGCATAGAACGCGACATAACCGAGGTCCAGCAGGCCCGCCAGACCGACGACGACATTCAAGCCCCAGCCAAGCATGACGTAAATCAGTACGGTCGTCGCTGTATCGACGACGTACCGGTTTCCAGCGAACAACGCAGGTAACAGCACGGCGAACGCCACGCATCCGGCCCCGGCCCAGACAAGCGAGCCGTTACCCGTGACTTGAGGAGCGGGTCTGGTACGCGACCGGCGCTTTGAAAAAAGACTAAAACGCTGCAGCAAAAGCTGCATGACGATGCGCCCGGCAAATGCGATCGAGATGAAAGCCGCCAGCAGCGCCCATCGCGTCTGAACCTCGAGACCATTGCTGCCATCTCGCGTCGTCAAACCCAGCATGGGCAAGCCGACGAGGCCCGCGACCAGCGCCGCGCCAAGTGCATCCTTGACGCGAAAATGTAGATTTGTTTCTTGCATGACTGTCGAACTCATCACACCTTCTCCACTTCGGGTCGGCCGAGAAGCCCGGATGGACGAAACATCAAGACCACAATCAGGATGACGAACGTGGCCACATCCTTGTATTCGGGCGAGAGGTAGGCGGCCCAGAATGCTTCTATCAAACCGATGATCACACCACCCAGCATTGCTCCGGGAATCGAGCCAATTCCACCAAGCACGGCTGCGGTAAACGCCTTGATACCCGCCTCGAATCCGATCGAGAAATCGACCACACCGTAGTACAGCGTCACCATGACACCTGCGACGGCCGCCAGTGCGGCGCCGATCATGAACGTCAGCGCGATGATCCGATCGACGTTGTAGCCGAGGAACTGCATCATCCGCTGATCCTGTTCACAAGCTCGCTGCTGTCTGCCGAAAGGGGTTTTATTGATGAATAGCGTGAAGGCGCACATCAGCAGAATCGTCACCGAAACAATGAGGATTTGCACATACGAGACGTACGGCCCGTGAAATTGTTGACCGGAGAAAAGGTTCACGCCTCCCGTCACGAGCGGCTGGATAGACTTGACTCGCGCGCCTTGAGTAAGCTGAACCATATTCTGCAGGAAGATGGAAATCCCGATCGACGAGATCAACGGCGCGAGACGATTCGACCCGCGAAGCGGCCGATATCCGACACGTTCGACGGTCCATCCGAATACGGACGTCAGTGCGATCGATACGATCAACGTAATTGCAATGCTCGCCACGACCGACGAGACCCCGCTGCCAGAAAGCAGCGTGAAGCAGGTCACGGCGATGAACGCGCTCACCATGTAAATATCGCCATGAGCGAAATTGATCATGCCGATAATGCCGTAGACCATCGTGTAGCCGATCGCGATCAGGCCATAGACAGCGCCCAAGGTCAGCCCATTAATTAGTTGTTGCAGTGCCTGGCTCATGTCCTCTCCGATGAATCTGCTGCAGAGGCGGCGCAGTAGAACGACGTGCCGCCTCTTTCCTCACTACATAGACTGGACAGGACGTGTCACTTCACATAGTCGTAGTTGTTGCCCTTCCACCGGTAGACCACATATCCGGGGCTCTTCAGATCGCCTTTCGCGTCGAAGTCCACCTGGCCGACTACCGTACTGAACGATGCGTTGTGAATCTGCTTCACGATCGCCGCATAGTCCGTGGAGTTGGCTTTCTTCGCAGCCTCCGCAAAAACCTGCATGGCGGCGTACGAGTACAGCATGTAACCCTCGGGCTCGATCTTCCGCGCGCGAAACGCCGCCACCACCTTTGCAGCTGCCGCACTCTTACGCGGGTCGGGCGGGAAGGTAAACAGAACCTTGTTGATCTCCGGTCCAGCCGCGGTAACCAGTTCATTGTTCGTCAGTGTGTCGCCGCCGAGGACCGTCAGAACCAGCCCGGCCTGCGCCGCCTGGCGAAGGATGAGCGCCACTTCCTGGTAGTAGCCGCCGTACGCAAGGATCTGAATGCCGTTCGCCTTCAGCTTGCTGATCAGGCCGGAGTAGTCCTTCTCACCGGCCGTGATCGACTGGCGCAACGCCACGGGTGTCTGCTTCGTCGCCAGATCTTTTGCAATCTCGTCCGCCAGACCGCCGCCATACGCCGTCTTGTCGTCAATGACGGCGATCTTCTTGCCCTTGAAGTTCGCGGCGATATAATCGGCCGCGACCTGTCCTTGCTGGTCGTCCCTGCCCGTGATACGGAAAATTCCCTTAATGCCGCGCTCCGTAATTTTGGGGTTGGTCGACACAGTCACCTGCGGAATCTGCGCGTCGTTGTAGACATCTGACGCGGGCAACGTGGAACTGGAGCACCAGTGGCCATCGACGAACGCCACCTTCTTGTTGACGAAACTGTTGGCGACGGAAACCGCCTGCTTGGGATCGCAAACGTCATCGCCGACGACCAGGTCGAGTTGCTGCCCGAGCAAACCACCTGCCGCATTGATGTCTTTCACCGCCTGTTCCGCACCTTTGCGAAACTGGTCGCCCCCCGACGCGTACTCCCCCGTCATCGTAGCCGCCA
>NZ_VOSW01000124.1 GCF_009690905.1 Paraburkholderia madseniana | reverse complement strand
GGGCGACGGGAGCCCGCTTTTGAAACCTCTTGCACTTGCTGTCCCCGGCCGGCTCCGCGCCAGTCTTGGACGGGTTACTAAGAGAGCGAGTCTCCCGCGCCGGCCGTGCCCGGATTCGGAGTGGAATGGTGTCAGCGCGCCGTTTTCGCGCCGCAGAAATCGACGCCGAAGTTTTCCAGGAATCATGAACCGGTGAAAGCCGCACTTAAGTTAAGGCCACAAGCCAGCCCCCCACCCGGGTACGCCTCATGCGCACTCAGCAGCGCAGCGCTTTTCATAGTGTGGCCCAAGCTGCACATTCGCCGGAGCAAATTGCTCCGAGACCCGGACGCCCGCAAGGGTGCGGCCTGAGCAAGCAACACGCCGCTGTCCGGGCTTTACAACCAGCCCGATTACGCTCCTGATGTTATTGACGGTACTTCCTGACAGGGCAGTCCGTGGCGTCGGGCTTTCAACGGAGAAGTGAAATGTTCGTGCACAACAAACGGCTTCAATATACCGTCCGTGTGGCAGCGCCGAATCCCGGCCTCGCCAATCTGTTGCTGGAACAATTCGGCGGTCCGCAAGGAGAACTGGCTGCCGCTTGCAGGTATTTCACACAAGCAGTCGGCGAAGACGACCCGGGCCGCAAGGATTTATTGTTTGACATCGCCACCGAAGAATTGAGCCACCTCGAAATCATCGGCTCTATCGTGGCAATGCTAAACAAAGGAGCGAAGGGGCAGTTAGCAGAAGGGGTGGATGCGGAGGCCGAACTCTACCGGTCGCTGACGGGAGGGGGCAACGACTCCCACACGACTGCCCTCCTATACGGAGGCGGCCCGGCCCTCACCAATTCAGCCGGCGTTCCCTGGAGCGCAGCATATATCGACACAATCGGCGAGCCAACGGCGGACCTGCGCTCAAACATCGCCGCAGAGGCGCGGGCCAAGATTGTCTATGAACGCCTGATGAATGTGACCGATGACCCCGGTATCTCTGAGGCGCTTGGATTTCTGATGACCCGGGAGATTGCTCACCAGAAGTCGTTTGAGAAAGCGCTGCATTCGATTCAGCCCAACTTCCCGCAAGGCAAACGTCCTGGGGTGCCGCAATTTACAAATGTCTACTACAACATGTCACAGGGCGATGAATCGCCGCGAGGTCCCTGGAACGAAGGCCCGGGTTGGGAATATGTAGACGCGCCCGAGCCGGCGGTCGACGGTGGCGACGGATTGGCCACGGTGAACGTTTCCGGCGCGGATGTAAAAGTGCTGTCAGCGATGGCTGCACGGACAGCTTCGGACACGACTTCGAACCCAACGACAGGTGCCGACCTCGGTGCCGGCCAGGAAGTGGCAGCGCCGGAAAAGTGACCTTACGGGTAGGCGACGGCGAATTTCGCTGCCGCTTCCCATCTCCGGGGGCAACGGAACGGCCGCGCCTGCAGCGCAGCGAGCGTGCGTGTTAGGCGCGCTCATTCGCACTGGAGGCTTGACGGTCCCGCGCCCTAGGCGCCTCACGTTTCGCGAGCGCCGAACAGTCGCCTGTGGAACTTGAATAGCTATAGACATAACCGGTGCTGGCAGCACGTTCGCCGCGCCATCTACGCGAAGTGGGCCAGCGCGTTATCAGAAGTCTGGCAGAGGCACGGTGGCCTTCCATCGCGTCGGCTCTTCGGTTGGTCTCAATCAAGTCGTAGCAAAGGAAGTCGACTTCGCGGAGCCTAGCTATCTAGCTACGCGTGTTGACGATGAGCGTGCCGCGACGATATGAACTCAAGCACGTGCTTGTTGAACCAACTGGCGCGCTCGTATTGGAGCCAGTGAGCAGCAGGCTCTACCGATGCGCGATTCGTCGGTGAGAGGTCCTTAATCCATTTTTCGCGCGCAGCTAGTTCATGAGTCTGATGAGGGTCTTTCGAGCCCAGGACGAGCCAGACTGGCGCCTGCACCAACTCCACATTCTTTCTAGTGGGATTCGTCCGTGCGATGGGGCGAGTGAGCACCCTTGTCGCCTTGACGTGGTGCGCCGCCAGCGCGGTGAGTTCAGGCGTGACCAGTGCGTGGTCAGACAGCATGATTTTCTTCAGCGAGACCTCTACGCCCTGCTCCATGCCCCGCGTACGGGCGACTTCAGACGCCTCTGCCTGGGCGTCGCTCAGGCGTTGTGCAACGGGTCCCATGCCAGCAGGGTTGACCAGCGTAAGCGTCCTTACTCGCTCAGGTCTCGTCGCCGCCATATAGCTTGAGATGCAGCTCCCGAAGGAAAAGGCAACGAGGTCAAACAGCGCAACCTTCAACGAATCCAGCAAATCAAAGACACGGCCTCCAACTACCTCAAGTGAGAAACCGTCGCTGGGACTTGCCGAAGCACCGAAGCCCGGAAGGTCCGGTGCGATGACTCGCCGATGCATTGCGAGAGACTCGATATTGGCCATCCAGTGATACCAGCCGCCATGACCACCGTGGACAAAGACAATGGGGTTACCGCTGCCAAGGTCGAGATAGCTGATGCTGCCTGCGCTGTCCGTCATCTGCTTCGCGAATCGCGAAAGCCGCTGGAAGTCCGACTCCATCATGATTTCACCGTGCTAGATTCGATTCGCTTGCCATTGGTCTCAGCCATCACAAGGTATGTAACCAGGCTCACTGCGGAACCAACGCAGACATAGATGAGGAAAAACTGTTCTTGGTGACGTGCCTGGAGCCACGTCATTAGGTACGGAGTCGTTCCTCCGAGTACTGCGACAACGAGATTGAACGGCAATCCGATACCTGTGCATTCAACCGCTCCTCAAGATGACGGCGCTCAGCGTCGCGCAACAATCCCCTCACGCTGATGTCCTCATCTATTTGGTCCCAACTCAAGCCCACGGTCGAGCAATGCTGCGAGGTGATGGCTAGCAACAGCACGAACTACAACGAGGCCCTCGGCTGCCAGGTGCTCGCCTGGGACGATGGACGTCGCTTGACCGACTGGGGTTCCCAGATGACTACGCAGACGGGCTACCTTATTGAATACATCGACGCAGACTTGATGTCGCTGCTTGAAGGGGTGGTGACTGAGGATGGCGCACCGGATTGGTGGGATGACAGCTGGACGCGCTACGAGTACTGGGGCACTCGTGGCCAGACCTTCCTTACGCGTGAGGAGCTGCCTGCAGACGACCCACGCAGCCGACACTTCCAAGGCTAACCTACGACTTCAAGCCCCGCTCAACGCGGCGTTCTTTAATGAGCAATGCAGCCTTCTAATGAACGTGGATAAGCACGGAGCTAGGGCTACATGATTAGAAACCGCGTTGAAGTCCGAGAGCAGCTCGCATGGAAGTGAACGTTTGTTTTCACTCCCTGAGCAGGTCGTCTTCAGTCTGAGTGCGAAAGTACTGCGTCCTCGCTGCATCCCGTTCCGCCTTATAGGTGCGGGCCGAATCCTCGTCGATGACGGTCTCGCCGTCTTTACCAACACTTCCCCGCAGTTCGCCGCGTTGATGGAGCAGGAGCACATGTGCTCGACTGACGAATATGAAGCGTGCTACCTCGTCTACCGTCATACCCGACCTCAAATACGGCGCTTCCTGAGATGCGCGACGGCGAGGCAACGCTAACCGCGGTCAGCTCTCGCGCCACACGTGCACCAAGGCGATGGACAAGTAAGTTTTCGTCCAGTTGCACGTTACCAGCCGAGCAAGACCCGCAGCCGTTGTATAAGCCAATCCGTCTCCACAACACTCGTCCATCCCTTGCCTTCAATTGCTCGTCGCATGCGTCGGAGCGTCACATCGCGTGTATTCTCGGGATACTTTGCTGCGTCTTTGAGGGTCTTGGGAACAAGTTGCCGCGCCAAGTCTTCGCAAAGGTCCCATCGCTCATATCGTTCCGGCGCCGTCAGTCCGACGACAATCCTTCCGGCAATCCTCCGCGCGGCGAGTTTTGACTGTGACCCGGACAGCGATGCGGGCGTCGTGTCTCGCGGAAAGTCGTCGGGTATCTGCTCGCTCAGCTTTTCCTCAAGTAGAAGTTGCTCGGCGTCGTACATGAGCGCGCTGACGCAGACATCCTCGTTCAACTGGTCCCAGCGCAACTGCGTGCCAAATGCAGAAACTCGAACTTCACTTCGTTGCTCGGGCGTCGCTGCTAGTACTCGAGGAAGCCATCGCCAAGGGATTCGAAATTCGCGGCCATCTTTTAGAAAGAGTCTGAAATTGTCCTCATTTGCGGTGACTGAGATTGCTATTAGGTCGTTGGGATTTGTCATTCGTCACCACCGCTCATAGTCGACGAAAAGCGCTTGCAGAGATTGCTAACGACGCGCTTAGCGATTTCGACGAGGCTCTCGCGCTTTTCGCGAGCGAACGTTTCCGAGTGCAGCGCAGTTCCTGGTGCGGCGACAATTCGGATTTGAATCAGCTCGCCATCGACAATGATTTGCACGCAAGCCTCTGGTGTCAACATGGAAGCGCCTGCCACTTGCCTCGCAACAAAAAGGGTAAATTTTCGGATGTCTGGATTTGGACCTAACGGCCATTCATTCCCATCGGCGTGCAGCGCTTCCGAGGCGCGCTGCCACAATGGACTCCTAGGGTCCGCCTCGGCTGCCGCCGTATAGAGTGGTTCCGCGTCCGTTGGTTCTTCTTCGTGTTCTCCCACATACATCCTGACCACAGTGCGTGACCATTCCGCCGCCCACGCTACGGCCGCTTGCCGTAGACGCTTGAAATCAACGTCGTCGCCAAGCATTTGCAGCGGACTTCGATTGCCTAAGCTCCCCCGCGGCGCAGAGAGAAAATCGAGACGCGACTCCGGCGGCGCAGGTGCGATAATCCGGCAAATCTCCTGCAATCGCTTGCGGTCAAGTGCTGGGTCTGCGAGCAATGCGGGGTAGTACGTCACGTTGTCGACCGCCATCGAGAAGACCCTTCCGTCCGCTAGCATTTTGCCCACACGCCGCTGAGTTAAGCCGAGGCGTTGGCGGAAATCGGCTTCCGAAATCAGTTCACCGTCTGCAACCAAATCCCGCCGCGCAGTTAAGGCTTGCTGCCAAAAACGCTCTCGCAAGATTTCGCGCCCGACGTCTTCGCTAGCCTCGAGGTAGGCGTCGCGAACAATTTGCTCTATGCGCTCAATCACGTGGTCAGGCAGCCGCTGAAACTTAACGCGGTCTGTCGCCGGTAGTCGGAATTCACTAGCTGCGATTTTGCGCACAAGCGATGATGCGACGAATTGGGGGACATCGAACTCAGCGTCGATGCGTCGCATCGCAATGTCCCAACTGCTTTCAACCATGTGCTACTCCAGAAGACAAAACAGGGGCATCTCTCGTACGTTCAAGGTTGCCTCTCCTCACGCTGGCGCGTGCCGCTGCGCTCGTAAGTGATAATCCTGGTACCCAACGAAATTCGCCGCTTAATACGACGGCGCCCCGTATCCACTATTGCAAGCATTGGTACCTGGGTGGTTTTGTCTGCGTTGTACTCGCGGGCCAGCTTGCCATGAGCGACGTCAATTTTTAACTTGCGAAACACTTCCGCCGCTATTTCCTCGAACGTAGCGGCCGGCGCAAGCTCACGCGTAAATTTATTGAGCCGCGTTTTGGCGTAAATTCCCACTCCGATTCGCACCAGCCTTTTGGTCTTAACTAGGCTGGATAGAACGCGACTTAGTTGCGCGGGACTGCCAAGGGCCGCAAGCTCCGAACGGAGAATCACAACGCTGTGCCGCCTAGCAATTGAGCGCAGCACGCGGTCTTCCAGTTTCATGGCGAACTTTTCCCAGCGCGTATCGCTGACCGGCCACCGCACCTAGCGTTGGCAACGCTCTTCATACTCGCATCTAGAGCGGAGTTGCTTCGTCTGCTGCGAGCAGCACGACTAGGACTCTTTCGTAGGTGACGTTCTCGCAGTCAGTGCGAAGCTCGCGATGTGGCTCGCCCATGTACAAAAATTCGTATGGACGTCCTTTATCGACACCTTGCTCTCGAGTCCAACTGGCGCCGTTCGACGAGATAAATTTGACCTCCTGGGCGTCCGGCTCCTTATCGCCAGGCGCCACAAACAGAACCGTGGCGCTTGGGTCGGCATTGCGCAGGAAATCCATCAATTCGGCTACCTTCATGACGCGAGGTTTCCTCCTCAAACTTCAACTGGAGCTGCTGGTCCGCGACGAGAGAAGAACGAAATCGTCGCTGTGTTAATTTGCTCCGCAAGACGACAAGCATCATCCATGGATACCGATGGCACAAAAGGCGATGTGCTGTTGGCCCACTCGCTCAACTGCTCTACAACCTCGCGCTCCAACGACGACGCATTTAATGCGGTCAAGCCAGCGTCGACCACATCAGCACTCGGATGCGTCAGTCCATCCAGGCAGATTCCATGCGACTCGGCAAGCTCGCAACAGCAGAGATAGACGGACTCAAAGACGCATCTGAATCGCGAATGTGCTGACAATCCAGAGTCGTGCGCGTCCCGCAGATACAGCGCACTGTGGTCAAGCCGCGGACGGCTGGCGTTCTGCTCGCTCATCTCGTTCTCTTTCGCCGTCTTGGCTGGGCTAGCTCGGCAGGTACGCCCGAAAGCCGCAACTCGCGCGGCGCCGATGCCGCAGCGAGGATGAAAACCAATGCATCGCGCTGCTTCGCTGACTTCCCGGTAGGTGCATGCAGTAACGTGTCCAGGAAGGTTTTGCAGAACAGCTTTTTGATGCGTTGTTTGAAGTGGTTGGTACCTTGCTGACTGAACTCACGTCGATATTGCTTGCAGTGTCTTAGGAACCGACGCCGAAAATCCTTGGAAACATCCGCGAGCGCAAAATCAAGCGTTCGGTCGGTCTCGGTGCCTACACGTAGAGGCTTCTTGCGGGTCCGCTTCATCGTCGGTCTCCATGTGCGGACGCCCGGGCGCTGTTAGGTCGCTGCGCCATTGCGTGATGACTCGGCACTGCTGCGAAGAATGTGGGCATACCGCGCTTTGAGTCCGTCCCACTCTGCTAGAACCTGCCCCTTAAAAAACGGACTCCCGTTGGTCAAGCTCGCATACTCGTCGGCTGCAAGTCCGTTGAGTAGCGCCTGTGCCTCCTGCACAACGGTTCGCGCTTCAAGCGGATGCAGACCTGTATGCACTATCAGTTGCAGCTCCATCTTCTCGTCAAGGTCGTCCCACTGCTGAATGTGAGTTTCGGCGTAGTCGCTCACGCACTTGCGAACAAGCCATTTGAGCAAATCAGCACGCCACTCCACTTCGCCGGGAAGCACTTGGGCCGGTAGGTCAATTTTTTCACCTTCGAGCTCCACGGTGACGGGCGCACCGATGCGTGTGAGGGCCGCGCGCGTAGTTGCGGGCACGTAGTGCACATGGACTATTTCCAACTCACTTCTCCTACCGTTTGGCAAAGAGACTTCGGGTACCCGAGCGGCGTCAGCTCAAATTTGGAAGCGGCGTCCCGCGGAAGCCTGTGAAGAACATCGTTTCAAGGCCAAGTGTAGATGCAAACAATGTAGATGTAAACTCTGTAGACTTAAACTGTGTCGATGCTTAGGCTGTAGATACATTCGATGCGTTGGGCGATGCTTCAGCCATATGAAAGAAGAGCTGAAGCCTATGCAGGCCCAACTACGGAGCCGGCTTTCGAAAAATCTAAAGCGACTACGGGCCACGCAAAAAATCTCGCAGGAGGCGTTGGCCGACCTAGCGGGATTGCATCGCACCTACGTTAGCCAAGTTGAGCGGATGATTACGAATATCTCCCTAGACAACATTGGGCAGCTAGCCGGCGCCCTTAACGTGGACGCAGCTGAGTTGCTGGCAAAAATTGAGGGAGAAGACGAGCCTGTCGTGGCTCAAAAGCGGCCCGTCAAAAAAGCTCGGCGCGCATCATCTAAAATTTGACCGACTCGCTCGAGTTCTCGGCGAGCCATGATTCAACGACATCCTGTCGCCAACGGAATAGTTCACGGTCGTAGACGGCGGCGCGTGGTGGCAGCAGCCAAGGACGGTGTTTTGCTCGCAGGATGATTGTGCGCAGCGAGAGGCCGAGAAGGTCGGCGAGTTCACTGGCGTCAAGGTAATGGGATGGTGAAGAAACGAGCGCGGATTTCAGCCAGCCTGTAGCGCAATAGTTTTAGATACTGTATTTAGCTGCAACCAAATCTGTCGCCCCGCCATTGCAGAGTTGACTCGTCGCGCGCGGCGTGGCTATCGAGCAGGTAAACACTGTGCTCGAACTCATGGGGACCGCCTACGTAGGGGCAGAGGCGTCAAACACAAGGAAACGCGTCGAATCGTTGCTGGCAAATCCGAGCCGGATAAAGACCCCGGCTACACCAGCGGAACTCGCGTTGACCGGCATCGCAACCAGCGTTTCCTTGGCGAACGTTCCGGACGCCATTCGGTGTGTTGAGAACGAGACTGGCGTGACGACCGCGCGACCAGAACTGGTCCACTGCGTCAAATCGGCATTTCGACTGTGTTCAGAGAATCCGACACTGTAGCTTGACGACGCAACCTTTCAGGTTGCAGGCGCCGTACCATTCGAGCCTCGCATTTCTGTTCCAAACCCACAGACCTTAAAGACCCAAAAAAAATAAATCCTCACAGGCAAGGCCCAGCGTTCGATTGGTTCTCAACCGGGCCTTGAGAATCACCAAGGACGAGTTCCGGTCAGAGGGCTACGAGTTGGCCTTCGATGGGGTCTTGTGAGGGATGCTGCTTGACGGCATGTCGTTTTGCTCGCTGAGCGAAACATTCGTTGAAAATCGCTCTTCGCAAAAGATTGGACCGCCAGACTCGCAGTTGTCTCGAGCACCCTGATTGGTTGCGTCAAGGGACTCTTCCCTGACCTGCATGACGCTGCCAAAGTGTGGCCAAGTATGGACATTGGGACCCGACGATAGACCAAGAAAAGACGCAGAAGGATGGACGCGTCAATATCCATAAAAAACTCATTTAAATCATGGCATTAGCGACATGCCCACACAGCTTCAACTTCGGGGTGGCTCGCGAGTATCGGCGTGCCGCTGGTAGCGATGCCGATTCTCAGCCAGTTCATGCCGATCAAGGAGGCCGTTCTACTACTGTCGATGCCGATCATTCTCGGCAATATTCCACAGGCACTGGAAGGCGGCGACATGCTGCCGACGGTCCGGCGCATTGCCGCGCCCTTGATCGGTACGGTGATCGGCAACATCGTCGGCGTGAGCGTACTGATTTCGCTTGCGCCCCATCGCGCGCAGGCTGCTGCTGGCGTATTACTGATCGTTGCTGCGCTGCTCCTGTTGCTTTCGCCGCGGCTCACGCTGTCGCCGAGATGGGCGAAACCGGCGGGCTTCGTACTGGGATTCGGGGCGGCGGTGATGGAGAGCATCGCTTCGGTGCCCGGGCCTTTGCTGGCGATGTATCTGATCGCCACGGGCGCGACGGGAAAAGTCTTTACCAAGCAGATCGCAATTATTCTGGTGGTGTCGATCATCACGCTGGTTGCCACGTTTAGCGGCGGTGCGCATGCCAGCTGGAGCGATCTGGTCATTTCGGTGTGCGCGAGTGTGCCGGTGATCGCGGGAATACTGTTGGTACGGCCGCTTAGAGACAGATTGCCGCCGGGGGCGTTTCGCGTTCTGGTTCTGGTGTTCGTTCTGGCAGCCGCTGCGCAAATGGTCTGGAAATCCGGGGTTTTGTAGGGGTGTGGGCTGTGCGGGCCAGCCGTGGAACGCGCATTGCTACTCATTGCTCATAGCAATCCACCGGAGAGCCATCGTGGCCAACATGCCCAATCCCCCGAACGAGCACGAAAACAAGCCGGATGAAGACCCCGGCAGCCCGCCTACCGAGGTCTCCAAGCCTATTGGCGACGCCATCCCTACCCCGGTCGAACCGGGTCTCGATCAGCCTCTGCCGCAAAAGGGCGACACGCCACCACCTAAGAAATGACGTTCCCGCTCTCGTGGCGGCAAAACGGAACAAGCGCGGATCAAGCGGCAGCCGGCTCGTGGACGATCTTCAGCGCGCTCTTGTGCTCCTTGATCAGCCGGTAAACCGCTTCGCCCGGAACCGTCTCCCGCTCGAGCAGTTCGTCGGCAATGGCTCGCAGAACGGGCTCATAAGCGTGCAGCAGCCCATAGCACAACTCGTTCAACTCCTTGAGCAGCACGTTGGCGTGCTCGATGGCGCTCTTCATTTGCAGGCCCGCGTACTGCGACGGCAGCGCCGCGAGACTGAACAGATCGCCATCGCGGTTGAAGCCGAACTTCGACACCATGTCGAGGCTGATGCGCGACGCTTCCTGCAGATCCGACGCGGCGCCGCTCGACGCTTCGGAGAACGTGAGAATTTCGGCGTTGCGACCGCCGAGCAGGACCTGAATCTCGTTGCGGATCTCGGTCTCGCGGTACAGGTGCCTGTCTTGCGCCTTGGTGATGAGCGCCACACCCAATGCGCCGCCACGCGGCAAGATCGTGACCTCTTCCAGCACACCGGTGCCGAGCAGCGCGGCGACGAGACCGTGTCCCGCTTCGTGCACCGCGATACGCGTACGCTCGTCTTCGCTCAGTGCCCGCTCTGCCCCACTCACGTCGCCGATGCGCGCAATCTTGATCGCTTCCATGAAATGCTTCGCGGCGATTTCCGTCTCGCCGGTCTTGCGCGCGACCAGTCCCGCCTGATTCACGACCATCGCGACCGTTGCCGGAGAGAGGCCGGTGGTCAGGCGAGCGAGTTGGTCGTAGTCGATGTCTGCAGCCTTCGACTTCAGTTTCTCCGCATAGAAACGGAAAATTTTCGCGCGGTCTTCGCGATCGGGCAAACGGACCTGCACCGTGCGATCGAAACGGCCCGGCCGGCGCAACGCCTCGTCCAGATTGTCGGGATGGTTCGTGGCCGCGACGATGATGACGCCTTCATTCGAAGCGAAGCCATCCATTTCCGCCAGCAACTGGTTGATGATGCGATTGCTCTCGGCTTCGACGGGACCGCCGCCGGTATCCGTGCGCTTCGCGAGGCCGTCGGCTTCGTCGATGAAGATGACCGTGGGGGCATTCTTGCGCGCGAGTTCGAACAGGTGTTTGACCTTCTGGATACCGACACCGTAGTACTTCGCACTGAAGTAGCTGCCAGTGATCGAAATGAAGTTCGCGCCGCATTCACCGGCGAGCGCCTGGGCGAGCCGCGTCTTGCCGACGCCAGGGCCGCCGACCATCAGAATGCCGCAAGGTGCGCGCACGCCCATCGACGTGAACTGCTTCGGATCGGACAGATAGCCGCGGATATCCGCGAGCGCCGCCTTCGCTTCACCCGCGCCGATCACGTCGTCGAAACGCAGCGTAGGCGCCCTGCTGAGAAGCGACGCGCCGCCTCTCATCTCGCGGCGCATGAACCACACCATGCCGCCGATCAGCAACAGCGGCAACAGCAAGCTGATTGCGTCGCGCACCTGATTGAACACCGGCACCCAGCGCGACGCGCCGATGCGAATGTCGGCGTCGGGCAGCCAGACGAGCTGATAGGATGCGGCCCGGTCAGCTTTGGGTTCGCCGAGCAGCAGTGCGTGCGAAAACGTCGCGTTATGGTCGGTGACGAAGTATTTCGCGCCGTCGCGCTTCGACACGAGAATCGCGTTGGGGCTCACGCCGATCGCGGCCACGTTGACGTCGTGAATATCACGCAGCATTTGCGATGCGTCTTTCTCTTCATGCGTCCATACCGAGGGATCGTGACGCATCTGATTCGCGATGCCGGTAAGCGCCGGGGTTGTCTGCGCGTCGCGCTGCTGGTAAAGCCAGCCGCTCAGTGCGAGCAATGCCGCGATGAATACAGCACTGACCCCAATGGCGATCTTGCGTGCGCGTCTTTTCCCAAACGAGTTCTTTCCCGGCTTCATGAGTCACTTCCAAAAACGGGCCAAAGGGGGCCCCAATACGGGTCAAATACAGGTGGTATCGGTGGGTAGTCCGGCGATTCGTATCGTCGAATTTGGGGGAGCGATCGCGCCTTGAAAGCGACGACCTGTTGTTCCGGCGCACAGTTTATCAGCGCTATATTCACTGCGTATTCTGCATACCTGAAAGTAACCGCGCCCTATTAAAAAGCGGTCAATGTCGCAGTAAATCGCGGAATATTAAAGGTGCCCATCCAGACAGGCTGGCGGCTATATAGGCAGGTGTTGGGTTTGACACAGGGGTGAGCCGAGCGAGCGCCCGGCGAGGACGACACTTTCGTGGCGATCCCCAGCCGGTTGCTCGGCCAAGTCCGGAGGTCTCTGTTAAAACACCCCCAAACGTCCGATGGGCAAGACACCCAACGGTTTCACAACTGAGCGGCGAACCTCTGTGGGCCCGTCCGCCTCATTACCGCACTCTCAGGTCCTTCTTTTTTATTGCCGGTACCTTGTGGCACCGATCTTCTCTCCTGCAACTACCCCCGATCCTCGCAACCTTTCCCTTCTGCAAATCCGGACTCAGGCAGCGGTGCGCCGCCTCAGCTTCGTCTGCGCTTCACTCCCGAGACGGTCGAGAAGCTTGATGACACGTTTGCGCTGGCTGGCAATCAACTCGTGAGTCTCTTCCAGCGCGCGAATGCGCTTTTCCCAGTACTCATGGTCTAGCGGGACCAGCACGCCAACCGCGTCGCCGCGTGTGACGTACTGAACCATGTTCTCAAGATGCTCCAGTTGGCTATCCACCAGACTGGACGGACGCCGCCCGCCGCGCTGGGCGGTCGGTTGCCTGTTCGTGCCGCTCATCTTTCGATACCCCGTAAATTGGCCGCCTGCAAAGCCTGGGCCTCGCACCCATTGCGCCGCAAATGCCAATCGGCGCGCTTTCTGCGTGCTTTGCGTTTTCCAGCGCGGGGCCTGTTATAAACGGATTGGCGGCGCCGTCGATGAAACCGATCTGCATCTAATCATCCGACGATACCGCAGGTTTTTTGTTAGGCTTTACCATCCGTCTCAATATTCGACGACGGCGTGTTAAATATCTGGTTACCGCGGCTACTCGCCAGAACCACACGCCTCGTTCGCAGCAACCGATCCATGAACCAGCGCACCTTACCGCCGCACCTGGCTGCTGCCGCCGCAGCCGAATCGCGCTCCGCCATTTCTACGAGCAGCTTCAGCACGCACGCGCTCACAGCCAACGAACAATTTCTGGCCTGGCGCCAGCGCGTGGGGCACGTGGTCGACGTGCCACCGTCGAAGGAACAGGTTGCCGGCGGATTTCGCGGCGAGATCGATCTTTATGCGGTCGGCGGTATGGTGTTTACGGACTGCAGCACGGACGCGATGTTGCTGGAACGATCGGTCGCGCGGGTCTCCACGGACTCGCGGCGCGATTACGCCTTTCAACTGTTCGTGGAAGGCGAGGTCGGCCACGTGACGGGCATGCGCAAGAAACGCAGCGAGCAGGGCTCGGTGCAGGGTATCGTCGCGTTCGACCTGAATCAGCCGTTTCGGGCCGAGCGGCCCGAATGCCGGCTTCTGAGCCTGTTCGTACCCGCTGCGATCGTGGATGAGGAACTGCGCGACGCCACAGCGATTCACGGCCGCGTCGTCCAGCAGGGTGCGCCGCTGACCGGTCTCGCGCTGGACCATCTGACGGCAGTCGCCCGGGAAATCCCTACGCTCGACCCGGCCAGCGCGGCGGAGGCATTACATGCCGGCGCCCAACTGCTGATCGCCGCCTTCCGCAAGGAGACGCGACTGACCGGCGCGAGCCGGGCGGCGATGCAGGCAGCCGTGATGGGACAGGTGCGGCGCTACGTCGAAGCCAACCTGCACCAGGGCGACCTCACACCGACCAGCGTGGTTCAGGCGTTACAACTGAAACGCGCCACCATCTATCGCTGGTTCGAGCACGACGGCGGGCTCGGCGCCTACATCCGCAATCGCCGCTTGCGGGAAGCGGCGGACGAACTGGTTCGTTTCCCCCATCTTCAGGTGACGGAAATCGCGTATGGACTCGGCTTTCAGAGCGCGTCCGATTTCACTCGCGCGTTTCGCCGTGCCTTCGACATGAGCCCGCAGGACATGCGGGCGCGCGCCTTGGACCTGCAGCACCGCGGCGCAAAGGAGCGCTGGGGGAGCGTTTAAGCCGGCGGCTGCGAAGCACCGGCAAGGCACGCCTCCGGCGCCTCTGCCTCGGGAAATGCCCTTAACGCTGCAAGCGTAAGCAGGGTCGCGGCCATCAGATACCACGCTGGAACCATCGGATCGCCAGTCCGGCTGATCAGCCACGTCACGAGGAACGGCGAAAATCCGCCGAACAGGACGACGCCGAAGCTGTAAATCATCGCAACTCCCGCCGCGCGCCGATGCGCGGGAAACGCCTCCATCATCAGCACGGAACTCGGGCCGGCATTGTTGACCGCAAGCGCGACGTACCCCGTGATGATGACGAGCGCGGCGACGTCGCCCACGCCGTGGGTCAGCGCCCAGAATGCCGGCCACGCGGCCGCCAGCGACGCTACGAGTGCCGCGTACTGCAACGTCTTGCGGCTCACGAAACGGTCGGCCGCGCGCGCCACGAGCGGCGTCACCACCAGGATCACGAGGCCCGACAGGCAGGCGGTCAAGAGGCTGATTGCCGCCGGCCGATGCAGCGTACGAACCAGGTAGGCCGGCATATAGAAAACGGTGAGGTAGATGCCCACCGACGGCGCCGCCATCATCAGAAGGCCGCAGACGAAGGGACGCGGATATTCCGTGACCATGCGCCTCGGACTGAGCCGCGTACGCGGCAGCGGCGCGGCTACCGGCATGCGGCGACGCAGGTACCAGCCGACCGGTCCGATCAGCCCGCCCAGCACGAACGGAATGCGCCATCCCCAGTCATGCATGGCGGGAGGCGACAGCAGCGCCGTCGTGCACGCCCCGACCAGCGCGGCGGCGAAGGCGGCCGCGCCCTGGCTCGCGCCGCGCCAGCTCACCATGAAACACCGGTGCCGGTAGGCGACCGATTCCATCAGCGAAGCCGACGCCGGCCCGATCTCACCTCCAGCGGCGAGCCCCTGCAGCAGGCGCGCGAGCACCATCAATACCGCCGCGGCCGGACCGATCGACGCATAGCCCGGCAGGCACGCGATCAGCCACGTGCCAAGGGTCATCAGCGTGAGCGATACCGTGAGGCCGGCTTTGCGGCCACGGCTATCGGCAATGTGGCCGATCATGATCGCGCCGAGCGGGCGCATCACGAAGCCCGCGCCGAAGGTGGCGAGCGAGAGCAGCAGCGACGACGCGGGATTGCTCGATGGAAAGAACAGGTTACCGATGATGACTGCGGAAAAGCTGTAGACGGTGAAGTCGTACGCCACGAAGCCGTTGCCGATAACAATTGCCGTGACGATACGCCTGAGTTCGGCGCGGGACGGTTGGGCCGCTTTGCGGGCAGCAGTTTGCATGGATTGCGGTCGACGGGGGAAGCGTCGAGGTGTTCAGGAGGTGGACCGAATGGCGGTGAAGCCTTTTTTAACGGCGCAAAAAGACGCAACTTTACACTGCGCGCGCAGATGTCCCTTCGCTTACCTCGTCAGCGGGTGGTGTCATTGTCGGATGCAGCGAAAGCATCTGACCGCACTGCTACACTTGCGAACCGCTAACTTCCCGAAGAATCCTCGCTGCCGTCGTCAGGCACATTCTTCGGCTGACACACTCCGCACGTCATGCTTCGATTCGAAAACCTCAGCAAACGCTATAGCGAACGCATCATCTTTCAGGGGCTGCATTGCGACACGGCTGCAGGATGCGTGGCGCTCAACGATGAATCCGGCAGCGGCAAGTCGACGTTGCTGGGCATCCTCGCCGGCACGATCGAGCCCGACGCCGGCGAAGTGTGGCTCGGCGGCCATTCGCTGCGCACCGCGCCGCGCGAGGCCAAATCCGTACTCACGTACGTGCCCGAAGACTGCATGACGTATCCGGAGCAGACCGGTCGTGAGTATCTGGCGCGTGTGGCGTCGGAGAGAAAGACAACGGTCGACAGTCACACGCTCGATCTGGCCCATCGCTTCGGACTCGATCCGCATCTCGACAAGCGCTTCGAGCAAATGTCGTTTGGCACGCGCAAGAAATTCTTCCTGACCGGGGCCGTAATCGGCGAGACCAAAGTCGTGATCGCGGATGAACCGGTCGGCGGACTCGACGCCTCGGCGCGCGGGGTTCTGGTCGATCTGTTTAAAACGCTGGCCGAAACCCGCACGGTCTTTTTCTCGAGCTACGACACGGCTTTTACGCAAGCATGCGAGGCGAGAACCGTCGGTTTTGCGGACCTGGGTATGCGCGGCTAGAAAGTTTCCGCACGTTGTTGGCGAGTTAACGCGCCGCACCTTCAAGCCTCACTGATAGCTCATCGTGAAGGTGGCAAGCCCCTTCACCGTACCCGGCCCTACCGTGCCGGTGGAGATGTACTGCGCGGTCAACGGAACGCGAGTCGTGCTCGACGATGCACCGACCAGCCATTGGTTCCGATTGCCCGCCACCGCCGAATCCGGCCCGTAGCTGACTGCCGTTCCACCGCTATTAAGCACGCGTAACGCGACACCCGTCGCGGTCGACCCGCTCGCCAGCGTCAGATTGCTGGTCGTATTGCCCGGAGTGGTCGCGTCGGTCAACGTCACATAGACATTCGCGCCGGCCTGACACGATAGTCCGATGCTGAGGTTCGTGTTGCCGACTGTCGTTCCGACGGGGCTCAATGCGCTGGCATTGACGGTAGGCAGCGTGACACTCACCGAAGGCGTGGTCACCGTGCACGTCGTCGCGACGATCGAGGTGTTGTTGACCGAGATCGTCACGAGAGCCGGCGACGTTATATTCACGGGAATATTGTGGCTGACCAGCGTGAGCACCTGCGGGATGTTCACCGCGCCACCCGTCGTCACTTGTGCAGCCGTTTTGACCAGTTGGTAGGTGAACGTAAAGCTGCCCTGGAACGCCGCCGTCGTCGTGATCGGTGCGCCGAAATCGCCCCACTTGCCGACTGCCAGTGAGGACAAAGTCGTGTTGCCGTAGGTCACGTCCACGACCTTGATGCCGATGCCCGCGATACCGGTGTTCCACACGCCCGTTACCGCGCTGCTCGTCAGTTGCGGATAGTACTGGATATACCAGCCGTTGTTGTACGGCGGCACCGTACCGGGATTCGATGGGCAGTTAACAGAAACGGTCGACGACTGCACCGGCCCAATTGCCGTGCCGACCGGCGTGTCGCGCGGCACGGTGAGCGTGCCGAAGCTGATCGCCGCCGAGCCGGTAATCGTGCATTGCAGCGCTGCGTGAGCGGGTACGCTGGCGATCAGGCCGGCACAACCCGCAGCGACTAGCATCAGGATGCCGAAGCATTTCCGTGCGGCTCTGAATGGGAGAGACTTCTTCATTGCGTATTTCCTCCAGCAGACGAGCCCGCCGCTGCCTGGTTCGTCATGCCGCCCGCCGCACCACACACGGCATCGATATGCGCATACGCGCCGCGATCTTCGCCCTTCGGCGGCAAGTGATAACCGAAGGCACACTGCTCATCGGCCGCATCGCCCCACTTCACGGTGAGCGCACCCTCATCGGCCACGCCGCGCACGAAGATGCGGCTGTTCTGGCCGATCGCGCCAACACCCTGCCCCTTCGCGTCGTACACCGTCGCGCCGAATGGCAACGGTGCGCCGTTCGGTAAGCGAGCCGAGATCACCGCCGCTCTGCCGGTCACCGTGCCGAAGTGAATCATCACCACCGAGTTGGCACGCGGCGCCACCTGCTGGCTGGTCGACTTGAATTCGACGTCGAGCGGGATTCCCTTCGGATCGATTTCGACCGTGTTCAGGCTGTACGGCGTCAGATACGGAATCACTGCATAACCGAAGTTGTCGATGCGCACGCCGGACGAATTGGTGATGCGGGCACCCTTCGCGTCTTTCGCCTCGACCACACCGATCGTGTCGCCCAGGTCGTTCGCGAAGGTCACGCCGCCCGGATGCGCAACGATCGCGCCGGTCACGCCGGCCGACACTTGCGAGAAGCCGGAGCCGCCGCTTGCGCTCGCCGCCAGCGTCGCGTACGGGCTGCGGTACTGGCCGTTCACGCCGCCTGCACTCGAGCCCGGTGCATGGTTCGCCGTCACGCCATAGGTAAATTCGTTGTCCACGCCGGCGGAGCCGTTCAGCATCGCCTGCTCGGACGACCCGCTCTGACTGTTGTGCGTGAAGCTGGTCGACAGGGTCGGCGCATGCTGGCCCGTGCCGAGCGGAATCGAGACGCTTGCGAAGATCTGGTTGTTCATCTGGCCGGTCAGGCCGTCGCGTTGTCTCGACAGCGACACGTTGTAGCTGAAGTTGGTGCCGAGCGCGCGCAGCACGTTGTTGTAACCGATCTGGAATTGCGTGGTGGTGCCGCTGCGATTCCAGTAGTCGAGCGTCGAGCCGACCACGTAGGCATTGCCCCAGCCGTTGCCGAAGCTCTGGTTCATCGTCAGTTGGACCTGATTGCGTTGGCGATCCACCGAACTCGGGTCCTGCCCCGCGGCAACCGCGCTGCGCGCCAGCATGGCGTCGCGCAACGCCCAGAAACCGCTCGACGAATAGCGATAAGCGGCGACGGTGAAGTTCGTGTTGGTGGCCGGCACCAGCTTGCTGTAGCTAATTCGCACGCTCTGGCCGGTGGTATTGGTCACGCCGCGAATGTTGGCGCGGGCCTCGGTTACGTCTAGTGCGACCGCACCCAACGGCGTGTTGACCGCCGCGCCGAGCAGCCCGGCGAGATAGCCGTCCGCAACGATCGTCCCCGCGTAGCCGGTGATGACGTTGTTGAAACCGTGCTGCACCGTCCCCTGAAGGAGGTTGTCGTGCTGATTGACCTGCGCATCGCGAAGCTGGCCCGCGGCGACATTGAAACGGGTGATGCCCGGACGCAGCAATTGCGCGACCGACGCATAGGGCACGGAGAAACTATGCTGACTGCCGTCGGCTTCCGTGACCGTGACGAGCAGGTTGCCGCCGTAACCGGTGGCGTACAGATCGTTGATTTCGAATGCGCCCGGTGCGACGGTTGTCTCGTACAGCTTGTTGCCGTTCTGCGTGACGCTCACGCGCGCATTGGTCATCGCCACGCCGCGAATCAGCGGTGCATAGCCGCGCAGCGAGTCGGGCAACATGCGGTCGTCGCTCGCGAGTTCGACGCCGCGAATGCCGATGCTGTCGAACACGGCGCCATCGGTAAAGGCGTCACCGAGCGTCAACTGGCTGCGGATCGACGGCAGATCGTGCTGCACGTAGGTCGCGATGTTCTGATACGTGCGCGGTCCGTTCGATTGCCACGTCAGCGCGGAATTCTGGCGAAAGTGCCAACTGCCGACGTTGACGCCGCTATTCAGGCCGAGATAGGTCTGCGTATTTGACAACCCCGCGGAGCCCGAACCCGTCACGCGAAACGAATTCAGGTTGTAGCCCAAGGTGGCCGAGGTCACGCCTTCGTCCCAGAACTCGGGGCTCACATAGCCTTGCGGATTGCGCAGCAGCGCTGCCTGCGGGATGCTCAGGTCGAGCCGCAGATCGGACAGGTCGAAGGATTGCGACGCACCGTCGACGAGATCGGCGACGTTCGCGCACTCGCCCGCCTGGGCTTTTGCGAGTTCGCCGCGGCCCTTATCCGACAGTGCCGAAAAATCCAGGCCGAGGCGCTCGATCAGCGCCTTGCTGAAACACGGCACGGCGTTCCCCGCGCCTTCCCGAGCCACGAAACGCAACGTGTCGTGGCCGACCCAGTTTCCGTTCACGTAGAGATCGACCGTGTACTCGCCGGGCTGCACCGGATTGCCACGCTCGAAACGCGACACGTCGACGCTTTGGCTTTTCGGTTTCATCAGAAATTCGCTGTTGAACTGCACGTCGGCAAGCATCGTGGAGTCGGCGAACGCGGGCGTCGCGCCCCATGCGGCCAGCGCGCCGAGCATCATGGCATGGCTGCGCCTGAGCGCGAACCAGTTTCCGGCTCGCGGCCGCGAAGAATATTCCCGGGTGCGCATGATTACTTGCGGGTCCCGTCACGCAGCGTTTTGCCGGTGACGCCGGCGCCGTAGTCGTTGATAAATGTGTAGTCGACTTGCGCCGGCACGTCGGCGAGCGGTGCAACGTTGCCAATGTCGAAGTCCGCGCTCGCGCCCGGGTCGACCATGCCGCCCTTGTCACTGGTCCAGTTCGTCGTGCCCTCATTGGCGACGATCTTGCTGAACGTCACGTGATAGGGCGTCGGGTTGGTCGCCTCGAGCGCGTAGGCGCCGTAGTCCTTGCGCACAAATTTCCAACTGACTTTCGCGGCCGCTTCGTCCGCATTTCCCGGCAGCCCCGCAGGACGGAAAAACAACTTGATGCGCGAACGGAACGCGAGTTGCAGCGAATTCGGATCGTCCGCTGTGGTGCTGGCGGCTGCGCGCGGCGGCACTTCAAGCACGTTGAGCCAGAACAGGGACTCCTTGTCTTGCGGCAAGGGCTCCTGCGTATAGATCAGGCGCAGGCTCTGCCCTTTCTTCGGATCGAGGCGAAAAAGCGGCGGCGACAGGGTGAACGGCACCTTCGATTCGTCCGGCATCGCGTTCGGATTGCCCGTGTCGAGCCACACCTGAACCAGCGCCGGTGCGTCACCTTCGTTACTGAGCTTGACGGTTACTTCACGCTCTTTTGCCTGATAGATCACGCGCGTGCCGCTGATCACAACACCCGCATGCGCGCTGCTCACCAACCATGACAATGCGAAAACCGTCATCGCCCTTGATAATTTCTTTCGCATTGCCATTTCGTTATCCTGATTGCGTGGCGAACTCGTGGTTCGCTCTGATCTCCTCGACAGCCGGCGCCTCTTGCGGGCGCCGGCCACCGCCCCGTAGCGTCCTGCTTTTACTGGTAGACGATCGAGTACATGACGGTCGTATTGACGGTACCCGCCGTCGACGCGCCATTGGTTGCCACGTATTGCGCGAAGTACTTGAGCGTGGCGGCACCGCTCGCCAGCGCAACGGCCTTCGAGTTCTGCGACGCCTGAGCCGCACCCAGCGTGATCACGCTGCTGTCTCCGTTGAGCAGGCCGATTTCGACATTGGTCGCCGTGCCCGAGGCGTTGATCAGTTGCCCCGTGGTCGTATCGACCGTGGCGCCCGGTTCGAAATAAGTCGACACGTTGCCCGAGTTCGGCGTGCAGTTCGACAGTGCGATGTTGAACGGCGTGCGGCCCGCGGTCGTGCCCGCAGTGGCGAGCGCCGAGGTCGAGACGGTCGGCAGCGTGACGGTGAAGTTCTTGCCGCCGCCGTTACCGCTGATTGTGCAGGTCTGGCTGGTGATCTGGCCGGTGAATGTGATGGTGCCGTCGGCTGCCTGCGAAACGGCCGGCATGGCGGCTGCTGCAGCAATTGCCGCCGTAGCGAGAACGCCTGAGCGCGTGAATTTCATGGTTATCCCCATTGATGAGTAATGCGTCGTATTGAAAGACCGTGTGTGTGGCGGGTTCAGCAATGGCGTTGCGCTCAAACCGACCGCGCCGGGGGCAATTATCGGGACGATGCCAAAAAGGGACAGTCAAGCAGTGTCAAGCTGGACGGGAGAAGTTTGAAGCAGTGTCAAAACGAACGCTTTCTGGAAGTAAGAGCTACTTGCGCGGCCGCTTCTGCTCCTGAAAAGCACGCCTACCCTACCGGCTTTATTCATACGAATGATGCTTAATCGAGCAAAATCTACGTTTAAAACGTGGGTGCAAGTCGATTTTGCTGGAAAGAGCTTCCTGTTGTCCGTTACCGGATAGTCAAATCGACTTAACTAAAGCTCGTTGTCTTCGCTCCCCAGCAGTGATCACGCCTCGGACTGCCTCGACGCATTCAATTGACGCGCGGGCATCGCCGACGACATCTATTCGCGGAGTCCGAAATGAAACGCGCGCTTCTGATGCTTGCGCCGGTCGGCGGGATGCTGGTTGGCGCGGCCCACGCGCAAAGCTCATTGACGATCAGCGGAACAACGTACACGTACTGTGCGGCCGAGGGACAATTCTGTTCGTTCACCGGCACGGCGAACGTCGTTTACGGCACCACGTCGCCTACGCTTCAATACGATATCAATGGCCCGTTCACGGGCGGCGTGCAGTGCTCGACGGGCGCGGTGTCGAGTACGGATCCCGCGTTTGGGTATGGGAAGAGTTGCTGGTACAAAAGCACTTCGGCGCCCACGCCGACGCCTACTCCTACTCCGACTCCAACGCCCACCCCCACCCCTGCTCCGACTCCGAGTCCCTCTGGTGCGTGGACGCAATGCGCTGTCGAGAACGCGCGCTGTTCGTTCAGCGGCAAGATGACCGTGCTCTATGGCGCGAGCACGACTGCCAATAACGTAAGCAAAGTTTTCACCAACGGTGTGACTTGCAGCAATACGGCTTTTGGTACCGACCCGGCGTATGGAGTTTCGAAGTTCTGCTGGATTCCGAAGACACCTGCACCTGCGCCGACACCTACGCCAACACCAACTCCGACACCGACACCGACACCGACACCGACACCGACGCCAACACCGACTCCAACACCAACACCAACTCCGACGCCAACGCCAACACCAACACCAACACCAACACCAACGCCTACACCAACCCCAACACCAACACCAACACCAACACCAACACCCACACCCACACCCACAACCACACCAACGCCCACACCCACCCCCACACCTCCACGCACCACTACACCCACACCCCCCCAA
>NZ_VOSW01000123.1 GCF_009690905.1 Paraburkholderia madseniana | reverse complement strand
GTTGACGCGATTGCCGACACACCGTGCCGCCGACATCGCGCAACTGCTTCCTCATCGCTGGACGCGGACCGCTGCTTGATCGTTTCAGCGATTGCCCCCGTCAAGATGCCTTCCCCGGGTGCTTACGTATCAATAACGGAAGCTAGGTGTGCGAAATCGCGCGCTTACGATTTGCCGGAGGTACTCCGGCAAAAACTCAGGAATCGATCCGGCTCTTTCGTACTGGTAGACATGCCGGCATTCGTGAGTCAGAAGCTGGCGAGTAAGATGGCCTTCGACAATGAAAATCGCGTAACCCCGCGCTCGAACAGCGGTTCTTCGATATCACGCAGGTTGAGCTGAAACCTGAAATACCAGCGTACCGCGCAACTGATGACCGCCGCTGGAAAGCGATGACCGTGGTAAAGCGATTTTGCATTCTTCATCCCCCGATCTTTCTTGACCATCTCTGCAACGTGACAGTGCCCCTTAAGCTCAAGCGTTAGTACGCCGAAAACGTTTGCGTTGCACCGCAGTGTCGATTCTCAGAATACAGCATGTCTCGACAAGACATCGCTTATGCAGAAAACACTTAAGTTTTCTATGGAGATGCCGTAAGCGTGTCTGTCGATGGCATCATAAAACCGTTGATAGCCGATCGCATTCCATAAAACCCAGACACCGAGGGCAACAAAAATGGCAACAAAAATTATTCTGAAGCACCCTGGAACCGGCATGCTGAAGAGCGGTTATTACGGATACAGCTGGACCTATTTGTTCTTTGGCTGGTGGGTTCCGTTGATCCGCGGCGAACTCGGTGTGGCCGCCCTGCATCTCCTCTTTAGCTGCTTTACGTTCGGAATCTGGCAAGTGGTCGTCTCGTTCCTTTACAACAAGCAATACATGACACGAATGCTGGTTGAGAAGGGCTATGTTCTCGCGGATTCTCCCGGAGCAAACGATCTCGCCCGTCTGAAGTTGGGCATGGCCGCGCCCCAGAGTGTTGTTAACGCCATTTAAGTAGGCAACCAGTCAAGCCGATGGTCGAGCGGCGTGGCGCGGACAAATGCGCCAATCTTCCGACCTGCAATCCACGCGGCTAGCAAAATAACCGAGCTTTGCCGCGATACAAACATCGTGTTCGCTAGGAAAAGACAGCAATTGGAAGCAGACATGGAAAATGATATTTCTACATCCCCTGTATGGTTTCACGAGGAAAACGGCCAGCGGAAAGGTCCTGTGTCTCAAACTGAAATCATGAAATTGATTAAATCCGGAACGGTGACCTATGGGACGGCCGTCTGGCGCAAGGATTACCCCGACTGGCTGGCTATCGAAAATACCGATTTAAGACAGCATCTGCTGCAGGTCGCTCCGCCACCGCTCTCTGGGAAGCACGTCAACAACACCTTTGTCTGGATTCTCGCGTTTGCACCTTTAATCGGGCTTTTTCTGGAAGGAATTGTTGCAGGCCTTTTAAGTGAAAATGAATTTTCTGCGGAAATCGCTATTGCAAACAGCAAATATTGGTTTGTCACCGTGCTCCTGAATATCGCATTGTCTTATTGTGATGAGCGAAAACTCAAAGCAGCTGGTCATAATACCGATAAGTTCAAGGGTTGGGTGTGGTTGGTGCCTGTATATCTCTTCCAGCGCGCCAAAGCGATGAAGCAAAATCTCGCTTACTTCATTGTCTGGATTGTGTGTTTTGTCGCTAGCTTGTGCGTCTGAAGCGAATCGCAGTCGTCTCGCGGCGTAATGCCGCGAGAATTATTCCCGACAGGCTTTGCTTCCGGTAGCTGACTGCACTCGACCGCTTCTCGACGCAAAGCGCACCTAGTCTGGGCATTGACTGTGTGCGATGCAAAAAGGAGCCCGGCGGCCAATAGCGAGACGTTGTAACGATAACTGCAACTGTCTGTCAAACTCCGCAAACCGCAACCCATGACGTGCACAACTACAGTCAACGCGCCAGCTCGATCCCGTGCTGGTGCTACGCAATCATCCGGCGTTGCAAGCTCTTGACCAAAACTGCGACACGCCAACGACAACAACCTATGGCTCGATATGGGAACAGCTGCTGTCGTCCTCGACATGGAGCTCGAGGTGTCTTGCTGGCTGAACGAAGCGAAGCCCCTTGAAACGCTCGACGCGCTGATCCATCGGTTCACATTAGATAGCAAAAAGCTACCCGGCAAGGAGCATTGTGACGCTATCTGTTATCGCCGATGAAAAAATAAGCCAATCGAATCCACTCCCATCTTCCATAGCAGTCTGTCACGCTGATCTGCTCGGCCTAAATCGCGATGCCTCGCGTTGTCAGCGCTGCGACGTTAGGTCAAGCATTTGAAATGGCCGGTCCAGCGCTTGCGTCACGGCAGTACCCTCTTCACAGAGAGCTGCAAAGTTGCCAATCTGGTTCCCATCAGATTTTGATGGGAACCAGATTGGCTATCTCGCAGTACCTGTCTAGACGATACAGCCATGACGCTTACAGCAGGACTGCCGTTTCCCAGATTGATAAAAGTCGCATCCGGTATCTCCGTTAGATACCGGATGCGGCGACCTGATTTCAGATCCGACGATCACGCTTGCACGACACCGAAAGTTACCACTGCAACGCCGCCCCGGCTTTTCTTCGCACGCGTTATCGACCGGGAATTATAAGTTGCTGTCCCGCCAGGATCAAATTAGGATTCGGCAGATTGTTGCGCTGCTGGATTTCACGATAACGTGCTCCGCTACCCAATTGAGAAAGAGCAATGGCGTTAAGGGTATCACCTTGGCGCACGGTGTAGCTTCGTTCGCCCTGAACTGCAGCGGTCGTCGCAACCTGAGAGCTGATGAAGTATCTGCGCAGAAGATCGAGATATGCGGGAGTCTGCTTCACTCGGCCGATCGCGCTATTAAGATAAATCAAAAGACTCTGATCGGCCGCTCGCACACCAATCTTGTACGAAATATTCGAGCCATCAAGCTTCGTGATGGCGAATTTGAGATCAGTGCCCTTGATCGATTCCACAGCAAAGGGGTAGTCATACACGAAACAGTCAACGGTATGATTATCGAGACTCTTGCTGATAAATTGCGGATCCGAGTCGCTTACCTCGACGACCTTGCTATCGGGGAATTTTTGCGTAACATACGCCCGCACGTCAGGGTCGCCCTGCAGGATACCGATTGTTTTTCCCGCAAGCTCTGTCGTCGTTTTCAACGAAGAGCCGCGTTGGACGATCAATGCGTATCCAAAGTCATCCAGATACGGATTCGTGTACTCAACACCGCTGGGTGAGTTATCGGAGAACGTCAAGCCGTCCATGGCGATATCGACCACCGAACCGCCATTTGCCGAAACGAGCAGTTGTCGGGGGACATCCTTGTAAGTATCGACTTCGTGATGCGTGTCGATTCTTATCGAACCGCCTTTGTTGAATTCGGGTTGAGCGAAAAGCAGCATGGCAAATTCGTAATTGAAGCCGTGCGGAACACCGTTAGTTTCGCCGTAGATCGGCTCAGACGGGTTTTCAACTGAGATTCGAACTATGCGATTTTGAAGGATGGACTGCAACGAATCTGGATTTGGCTTGAAGTTATACGTACCGCTTGGGTCTTGCGCTGTCTGAGTGCCTGCCATGGGCGCTTGCCCAGATGCGCTCAAAGGTTGCGGTTGCGTGGACCCCGTGTCTTGTGCGCCTGAGGGTTTGCTCGTCAAGGTTCCGGAACGATAGGCATATGCGGCACCGCCGGCAATGACAACAACTCCGACCATCGAGATAAACTTCTTGAATCCAGGCTGTAATTTCATACGTCCCCCAATTTTATTTTAAGGCGTCTAGATTGGTCGCACATCATCCGCTGCTGTTTTGTGTCCGTTTCTACTTCGTGAACGATGCACGAGTTGCGGCGGCTAACCTCTTTCTCTCTGATAACCGGCTGACTCAAACGTCCGTTTAACCGTCCGGCGCGGGTTGAAGGTACTGATGAGTTTTCTGAGCAAGCTGGCGATACTGTCGTTCGAGCCTGGCGGTCACTGTCTCGAAGTCGATCTTCGCTTTGCTCAACTCGCCAGTTTTTTCTAACGCCAACCTGGCGACCTCATCCTTCTGGGCGCTGAACTGAGCGATTTGTGCCGCCAACTCGGCTATTTGGTCGCTGAGATCTTTTTCTTTTCGACCAAGCGCTTCGATCTCAGATTGCGCTACCGATACAAAACGTTGCTCGAACGTCTTAGATTCATTCTGCAGCACGTCGGCATAGGAATTCGCCGCCGACAGAAGTACTTCGACCTGCGTACCCGTGGCAGCTTGCGCCGCCTTGAATCGTTGCGCCTCCTCCGGTACGGCAAGTTTTATATTGTCCGCTAATGCGAGAAATGCGCCAAACTGAGCGAAAGCCGGGTTGCTCCTAATCCCTTGGTCAATTCGCGCTTCCATGGCGGCAAGATCGAAACCGATAGCTCCATCTGCAGGGTTGACCGGTGGCGTATCGCCAGACACGGACGACGAAGATGTCCACTCGGATCTTGCAGAATTGTCTTCTACAGCCTCCCCGCTTTTGGCGTCGGCAGTTTCGTCGACGAACACAAGCGCCTTGATCCGGTTAAACACGCTCATCATGAGCCTCTCAATGAATTTTTGCGGAAAACATGTTCGCGCGGACCCTCGTGGACCGTTTGACTGAAAACCGCACGCACCTTTGACCTGTACGCTCTGAACACTCTTCGCGTCCGCGCAAATAAGACGACTATATCCCTGTGCACTGCGCAAGAGAGGCATCCATTGACAGCCAGTTGGAGCCTCCCTTTTCCCGCCTACCCCGTCACTCATTCTGCATAAAGCAACGACCTTCCTTCAGGAGCGGCGGCGTCTCTTTTGCTATTAACTGTGACTTAGCAGCCACTCCTAAAGTGCTGCAACGACAATCGCTTTACCATGATCAAGCACGATCTGAGTGTGCAAGTCACGCGACGCTATCAACGTTCCATTGACGTAAAGATTAGTCTTCATCGCATATACGCCCTGAGAGACGCCTGGAGGCAGAGTCAGTTCAAAGGAGTTAACGAATTGGCCGCCCGTCGCATTGCTGCTCTCAAGGGGCTTCGTGCCGTTCTTGAATGGCTCGCCTTGCGGATCAAGAATGACGATTTGCTCCTTGACGTCGTGGACCTGTTGATAACGCCCATTGACCAGTTCCACTTCTGTATTAACGGTAAACGGCTTGCCGCGAATTGCCTGGTTGTTGACCTGAACGTTATAAGAAACCAATTGCGGCTGAGGAGGTAGCGCGCCACGCTTTTCAACATAGTCATGGTCTACCTGGGCAGCAGTCCTGACCTGCCGCGAGTGAACGTTGACCGCATAGCAGCCTGCTCCTCCCAGAACGCCACCGGCCGCCGCGCCAATTGCCGCTCCTTTCGCACCGCCGGCCAACGCACCGATCAACGCTCCTACAGCGGCCCCTGCTACTGCTGTGGTGCCTACCGAACATGGATCATTTGCAGCTGTGCCGCTCCCATTCGACAGGCCACCGTTCTGCTGAGGCGCTGCGCATCCTGCTAACACGCAAGTGATGACAATCGGGACTATCAGTTTTTTAGTATTTTCAATCATGGTCTATCTCGTTATTTTATGGATGTTTCATTCTGCAGAACCTCGTGTTCGCGATTCTGGATAGCACGCGCGAGCGCGTCGATTTGTGGATTACTGGGGTCCATCCGTCGGGCGCTGTCGAGATACGTCTTGGCCGCATCGAAACGGCTTTGTGCAAGCGCGGTCTGTGCGTCGCTCAAAAATTGCTGGATGAGTGCGGCCTGGTTGTTGTAAGCGGGTGCAGCAGGTTGCGCGGTCTGCATTGCCGGTCTCGCGATTGCCGGCGGCTGCGTGGCAGCACCAATCGCTGGCTGATTCGCAAACGAAGCGGTGGACCCGTTCGTCCCTACCCCCTGTTCAACCGGCTTCGCGGTACGGATCCCAGCGATTTGTGTTCGAAGAGCAGGTAAAGTCGCCCGAAAACGATCCAATCGCGCAAGGTCTTGCACGGCTGCCAACGCAGCGACAGCGTCGCCCGCAGCGATTGCTGTGCGTACATTCTGCTCCGTCGCATCGGCGGCAGCACTCGCCTGATCTATCTGGTTCCTCAACTGCTTCGTTTCGGTCGAGTCTGAGCACGACGGCGGCAACTGATTCAACGCATTAATTGCGGCATTCAGACGCCCCTCATTCAGACGTGACGAAACAATGTCGTAAGCACGAGCGCACTTGGTATGCACGGCTTTCGCAGCTTGAGCTGCCGTCAAGGTGGCTTGCAACTCTGTCGCTTTCGAACTGCGACTGCCCGTACAAGAAGCTGCCGCGAGTCTGCTTTGCTCAGCAGCGCCAGCGAAGTCACCGCTTTGCACGAGCTTTGTCCCCGCTTCCGCCTGCTGGTCGCATGCCATCTCCTGCTTGTTTCTGCCATGCCCAATAAACCCGATCAACACAATAAGAACAACGACGGCAATGGTTGCACCGGGCAAAAGCTTGCGTGTTGTCTTTGGCTTGTCTGTCGGCTTCGGCTGGTTCGTCTGCGGCGCTTTACTATCTGATGCGACCACCGGCTTCCTGATTGCGTCTGCCTGCGTTCGTTTTGGAGGTTTGACCTGCGGGGTCGGTGCCGCCGATGTGTTTCGCGTCGATGACGAGGCAGAAGTATCTATCGCGCGCGGCGTTACCGGTGTCGGGGGCTGCGGCGCCGATGCCCGCGGCGTCGTTTCGGACATGCCCGCGTCAGTTTCCACCTTCGGCACAGTGGTAGCCGCTGGCGTTGACCCGGTAGCGTGCCCACAGAACGGACAGAAACTGACCGTCCCGAAGAGCCGACTATCGCATTGGATACAATTTTTCACGTCATTTTCCTACTGAATCCCGGCTGTCCGACTCGCTTGGGAAGCCGGATCGTGCTTACGTTAGCGACGGCGGAGTCGCTGGAGGCAGCGGGGGCGGCGCTGCCTGCGATGTTTCAGTCAATTCTGCAAAATAAGCCAAATCTACCCAGTCCCCAAGGCCCTGACGCCACACTTTTGTTGTGGCGACTGCGATTTGTCCAGCCTGCATAAATTGCGCAATTTGTTGCCCGCTGTACGGACCATATTGCTGTCCTGTGACCGCCAGAAAATACTGATGGGCAACGGGCGGTGCGAAAACGAGTGGTGGCGGCGCGACCGATGCTGGCGCCAGTGGCGGAGGCATGCCTGGTCCAGAAGCACCCGGGCCGGCCTGAAACGCAGTTGACGTCGTTCCAACAGCGCTAGCGCTCAACAGATTGTCTAGAGCGTGCGGAGCCAGGTACTCCGGGCGAATCGCGAATTTCAGTCGGGGCAGCTGATCTTCATTCGGTTCGCGGACCTCCCAGTCGTAAGCGTCGGCATCCGAGTCCCCGATCACTACAAGCCATGGGGTCAAGTCGTCAAGCAGACGTCGCTCGTGGCGGTCCAACTCTGCTTCACTTACACCTTTACGGCGGGCGCTGTCTCGCAACTCACGCCTCGCTTCCGCGGCGATCGAACTCGCGAAACCCTTGCGGGATTGCTCCGCACCGGTCGAATCGGAAACCAACTTCGGCGTGTAGACGGCCGTCTCGTAGTAAGTACACAGCGCCGCTAATGCACTTGTTTGTAGCGCGTCGAGATCAGCCAGCGCTTCCTGCACACGACTGACAATCTGACTGCGGTACGTTATCGGCAAGCCGTTTTGACGGATTGCGCGTTCGTTGCCAATCCGACGCACGTCGCCGCGCGCAACCGCAAACTGATATTGACCCGGTGGCATTACGCGCTGCGTGGCGCGCGTCAATATCCCGAGCATGACTGCAAGCAGATATTGCTTGAAGTCTTCTGCAAGACGTCCAATTTCGTCGGTAGAAGGTGCCATCGGATGGCTGAACTGAGTTGAATCGATGTGCGTGTGCGTCGGACTCTTTTCCGACTCCTTGCGATAGCTGGTACGCCACCCTTCGAGCCCGCGCAAAACAGTCATCGGAACTCCGGACAGCTCGCAGTAACAGACTGCACGGCCTGGGATACCGGTTTCGACAATCGAAATCTGACCCGGTGTAATACCGGCGTGTGTGGGCACGCTCGCATCGATCTCCGCACCGAATTTGCGGCGGAAATCATCCGCATTGTTCACACCGATGAAGCACTTATACTGATCCGCATTGAGGGCAAAGTCGCCCCCCAGATTCGCATCAATCCACGGCATAGCGCACGCCAACAACTTGCGGAAATACTCGCCCCGCTGCCCTGGCGCCATGTGATCCAGTGCTTCCACCAAAGGATCGGTCGTATCTCCCATCGGATCGATAGCGCTCAGCGTTGTGAGCTGACGCTCTGCCATCCGCTTGATCTTTATGAGAATCTCACCGCGCTGTTCGGCATCCGCAAGCATCGGAAAGAGTACCTGCGATCCACCAAGATCCTTGAAAGCCTCGTCGGCCCATTCCCTAAGTTGCGGTGCCGCGGGCATCGGTACCTCGCGAATTGTCGCCGGTACGATAATCAGTGTGCTGTGCTGCTTGGTCAGGTCCAACTGCAAAATCGAATTCGCATTTTGCAGGTCCCGGAGCATCCCGAGCACCTCGTCCCGACCCGCTTGCAGTTCCCCCACAAGACCGCTCCAGGTCGCGCGTCCCTGAGAATCGATGCCGGTTTTGCGACCAAGCCAGGCAGACACATCGTCCATCAACAATGCCGCCTCAGACGCTGCTTTCGCACGCAAATGAAACTTCAACGCGTTAGCCATCTCGATGCGCAGATGGTCCAGCACCGTGTTCGCCTGCTTGTCCCCACCGGCCAGGCCAAAAATACCGGACCGCGTCTGTGCGAGATTGTCTAGCAGCCGTTCGTACTCGCGGCTGCGGACGGCCTCCTTGATCTCGCGGTAGCGCCCGGCGTTGGTTTCGAGCGCAGCGATAAGCCCGGTGCCCTGTACTTCAAGACGATCTTTGATCTGCTCCACAAGCGACAAGACATATTCAAGGCCGCCGAACTCCTTGTTGTCCAGATATGCGTAGAGCTGGTCGCGTACGGTCTTCTTGATGCGCTCGAACACCTCCCGACGGCGTTTGGTCACACGATCTTCAGTTGTATCAGCGGTGGAATCCTGGTCACGCACTGCGTCGCGTTCCAGCATCTTCATGGCGTCGCGCAAATGCGTTGGCCATTCAGCACGCTGAAAACCCGTTCGGATCGCATCGATTTGCGTATTCACCCGTTGTTCGATGCCGGCAAGCAGCGATCCCTGCTTGTCCTGCAGCAGGTCATTCGTAACGGCGTAGTCCGTGAATTCACCGCTCGATCGTTGCAGCTCTATGTTTTTATCGGAGAATTCAGGAAAGTCGCTAAACGTCGCAGGACGCAAGCCGACGTACGAAGCCATGAACTCATCACGTTGTTTGTCAGTTGCGCGATTCGCACCCAAATCACCACTGCCTACACCAAAAAATGCTTGTAGCATGGCACTGGCCCAGCGGTGCGCAAGCTCGTCGCGGCGCGCCTCCTGGCGCGTATCCAGAACCGCTTGACCGAATGCCGAAAAGCGCTTCGAATATGAAAGCCGCATATCTGGAAAGCGATTGCGGGGAACGAGTGCGTCGTGCAGGAAATTTTTGTGTTGCGCCTGATTGACCGCAGTCGAGCGTTTGCGCCGCGCGAAATCACCCGAGGCGAAATCTTCGAACAAAGTATCAGCGACCATATGATAGATGTCGTTGATATCCTTCGTGTTTTGTTGGGCAAGGTTACCCGAATCGATCAGGTATACCTCTTGATACGGTTCCCGGTGCAGCTCAGGTTGGTCATAGGCGTCCCAGCGTCCTACGTAACCCTTGTTCCCCATCATCGCCGACTCAAGTTCCATAAGCGCCGCGTAGCCGTTGGCCGCGGTACGATCCTTGTTTTTGTCGGCGTATCCGGTCGGAAGAAACAGCATCAATTCGACGTCAGCATGAGCCACCTCGCTCTTTGCGAGCCAGCGCGAGATAAGGCCGATGTCCAGGAATGCGCCCGACCCTGTCCCGCCGGCTACCGAAGCCACCACCACGACACGAAACTTGCTGGTTTCCATTCTCAAACCAAGCTCAGACAGTTGGCGCTCATGCGACAAACTCGCCTTCAACGTACGCAGCTTCAACCGGATCTTGTCGCGAAGCTTGGTGTACTTGTCAAAGAGGTAAAGCCGCGAGACAGCCCTGATTTGTCCTGCGCCTTTGGCCGGATCGATGCCGAGTTCCCGGATCTTCTTGGGCGTCAGCGAGAGCCACTCCTTGACATGCGGATACTTCTCGAGCGCATCGTCATCTCGACTGTATTTGTCCATGTCGAAGGTCTCGACGATCTTCTCGTCATCGGAGAACTTGACCAGGGGAAATTGCAGGTCATCTGCCTGCGCCCGATTCGTTTCAACGATTGCGCCAGTATCCAGGTCGAACTGAATAAACTGCGCGACGGGAAAGTCGACCAGACTTTCAACACGAGTACGATGATTGGTCCCACCCCACAACGTATTGAGGATGCGACGCCGCAGCCGCATCAGGACTTCCATCCCCGTCCCACCAACGCCAATGAAGAGGGTCGGACGTAGTTCGATCGTCTGTTCCTGCTTCTTGGCCGAGTCGGCGCCGATGGTTTGATTGATGATGTCTGACATGTCGCAGTTCCTGAATACGTTGTGATCTGTGCGTTGAGCGCACTATTCCGGTTGGATGAAAGGCCTCAACGCTTACTTGCGGCTCGAAATAATCATCAGGACAAGTGCGACCACTGCGACAACAGCAAGAGGGGCAATGATCAAAGGCGCAAGGAACCGAGCCGGATTGACTGCCGACAGCACGACTCCGACAGAAAGGCTGGCGAGAAATATGAACAGCCACCAGCCGGCGGCGTTAGCCTTGTTCGGCGGCACCCTCTTCGCGACAAGCGAATTTGCATACGCACCACGCGCAAAGAAATAGCCAATGAACAATACGATAAGAATCGCGCCACCAATCAGGAGATCGCGCGACGACGTGTCTACGTTGACGTTCGAAGTGGTCGAGGTGACAATTTCGGTCTGTGTGACGGTGCTGCTGGCAACAGAGCTGGAGCTTGCAACGCTACTATCGCTGGTTTGAGGTGCGGGAAGTGCGAATCCGCTTTGGTCTTTATGATCTTGGGCCATCTGGCTTGCTCCCTGCAATGGATTGTTTAATTGAAATTCGTTCGACTATCGAAGAATCAAGGAGTGGCCCTCGGCGACCTTGGTAACACTCGGTCGGCCAAAACCTCGCTTTACCGTCCCGATCGTCACTCCGTTAGTGTCGCGGATATCAAGGCTGCCGAAGGGTTTCAGCACCACATGCCGAGCCTCGCCATCCGCGACGAGCGGGTAGCGCTTGCTACGTCCGGACAGTAACGCTACCGCGATAAGCGCGGCAATCAACGCGAGAACACCTCCGATCACAACGATAAGAGGCAATAGCGGGTATTGAATACGCAGCACGACGGGCACGATCGCTTGCGAACCCCGCACACTTGAAGGCGCAGAGAAGATGTCAGAAATTGGGTCCCCTGGGAACTCCTCGCTCAGTTGCGACTTGAAGTCGTCAGAGAGGCCGAGTTGTTGCCCACTGAGCGCAAGGCTGACAGTCATAGGCACGAGAACCTGTTTGCCCATCGCGGCGAGCGCTTGTGCAGACCAGGCAGAAGGCACTTTTTCCATTGGAAGCGCAAGGCGTACCTCAACGGATTTGCGCTCGCCGGGTTGAAGACCGTCAATCGTAGCGGGCGACACGTCGACCGGGACAGTGCGTCCCGGTAGCGCCACGGCCGCGGTTACAGACGCATGCTGAATGACATACGGATAAAACAGATTCTGCAGCGATGCGCGCATGACAACAGTCGGCACCACTTTGCCAGCGTTCACGTCAAGGACCAACGTCCGCTGGTCACGCCCGAGGCTCGCATGTACATCCGGCGAATTCGCGACCGACTCTGGAACAATCCGCACTGCGTCCAGATCAAGCGGCTTTAGCCGAGCAGGCGGCCGGGTCAACACTCGGGAGAGCCGCCCGTTCTTGAGTATCTGATCAAGCGCCTGCGCAGCAGGCTCTCCATACGCCAAGGCGTACACCATCATCCCTTGGGCCTGGTACAGCTTTCCCTTGACTGGCATTTGAAGAGGAAATACCAGCGTCTTGGTGATGGAAGGCTCAAGATGCAGCAACTTGTAAAAATCGAGATTGCGCGCGGCCGTTGCCTGATCGTTGCCAGGACTGTTCTTGTTGTTTGTGAAAATCCACACAATCCCTGGCGCCGTGTGAAATGGCCCCGAAATTGTTTTTACGATCGCTTCCTTGAAATCGGTGTCCGCGAGCGCGCTGCCCGTACCCTTATGCGCAATGGCTAAAGACTGTAAGGGCCCGCTGATGCCCGCGGCACCTTTACCAGATTCGAGGAGTATCGGCGAGACGTTCGCGCCGCTACTCTGGCTGAACGCCATCAGGAAAACCGGATCGTCGGCTGATGCCGCAGACTGCGCGACGGCTGCTATCAGTGGCTTGAACTGTGATGCAGGATCGGAGTAAAACGGCTCCATCCACCCAGAATTCTGGACGAGAAATGCTTGTTGGATGCCAGCCGCTGATGCGCAGTCGGATACGCCCGTCGCCAAAGCGGCGACGGCAATACGAAGCCATATCTTCATGCGAGATTCCACCCTTCAATGCGTTTTGCCCGCGAGTGGTACGCCCACAGCTTATGATCGTGAACGAAGAGGCGGATACGCCACGGCTCCGCGGCAGTGCTCGTGAAGAAAGTGACTTCGTTGTGGCTGTCGTCGTAGCACAACGCATACGGCATGCGTTCTTTTGTTTCAAACGCTCTTGCGATACCCGCCTCGCTCGAAAGACGCAAGCCGATAACCACATCGCTCGCCGACGACTCAAGCAGCGGGATCACGAAGTCATTAGACGCGGTATCGTCGGTATGCTCTGGCTCTTCCCACGGCGGCATCGTCGTTTTTGATTTAATCCGGAAATTAACCATGCCCGAGCAGAGACGCAATGTGGTCGCAGTGGAAACTTCTGCCTGAGGGATATCGATACGTACCCATACGTATCGGTCCGTTGCAGTGTTAAAGCAGACTTGCCACAGTTGCCCGCTGCTGCTGAGATAGGGACTTCCGAAATCAAGACACGGTTGGACATTCGCGGGCCATGGCGAAAAGGTTGCAATTGCGCCACCATCAGTCTGCTTTTGAACGCGCAACTGACCGCTCTCGCAAACCCATACCACCGCCCTGCCGTATGACACTGGCAAACCGATTTCCGAGACATCGATGTTCACCCCTTCGGGCGGAGCGACTTCCAAGTCACTCTCCAACGTGCCTTCCAGGTCCACGCCAACAATGCGAATCGGACCATTTCCCGCCTGCAATGGAACCCAGACACGGTTGTCAAATGCGATCGGCGCGCCGACGGCAGGAGCACTGCCAACGTCAAAGACCTCATAAGTGAGCGACGCAACATCAATCGCAATACGCGTGAGGCCAACTTGAGTTGCGACGAACAACGCGCCTCCTGGACCGGTACCGTCTTTAATAATTTCTGCGCGCCAGGCATGATGCGGAAGCGAGCATTCGGCAACAGTCGCACGCCCCACGCCCTCTACCGGCCGCCAGGTCCGCGACGCTGGAAGCCTCGCAAACAACGTACCCTTGAGCGGATCTAATGCAATCAGCGTAGCGCCAGACGCCCCAAACGGAACCGAGAAAAACTGATATTCGCCTGGCGGCGGATTTTCCATAGAGTCATCGGAGTTTCCTTCGGCGCTGCGAGACTTCAGGTCGCCCAGCACAAGGGCATGCGGCGTGCGGCGCAAGCCCCGCGCGTCGGAATAGCCGCCTGAATCGACAGACGCATTGCCGAAGGGTGGTGCCCAACCGCCTAGGATAGGCGACGGCTTGCCGAGTGGCTTGCCAGTCGCCGGAGAAAACTCGAATTCCGGAGGATAGAATTTCGGGGGTGCCTGATCATCAAAGGTCGAACCCAATACCGCAGCAACGTCCGCACCGGAAGCGTGCGCGGAAACAGGGCGTCCGCAAGCTGTTTTTGTCAATGAAAACGCGTCGTTGGTTAGTGCCCACACGCCCGAGGGCAACGCCCACTCTTCATCCTTCTCTTTCATCTTTTCTCTCATCCGCGGGCTCATTCACAGTTTCCTACGAACTCTTTTGGCCGCGCAATCGAATCCATCATGCTGAGCACGTTCACGAAACGGCGCCGCGCCGAATTTGGCGCAAATCATATCACCGCAAAGATCGACCACATAAACGTGATGCAAAATCTAGACGCGCGTTGTGTAATTGCCGCAAAATTGCTCCGCCGAACTCTAAGGCTAGCCTAAAATGACGGCGGTCCACTTTACGGCCATTATCGGCATTTCGGCGGATTACTTTAGGTTTTGACGAAAATTCTGGCTTGGGCGTCTCTTTTCCGGGTACGCGCGCGCCCATTCTATACCGCGAACGTTTGCGATTCTTGCCAAGCAAGCTAAAGCAGCGACCGCGACACCGAAATGAATGATAAAAAGCAACGGCAGCCAACCGTTGGACAAGAGGTAACGACCGCTTTAACCACTGCTTAGCGTTGCGAGAGCTTGGTGCTGTCAAGCGAAGCAGCACACGCCCGGATGCTCGGGGTCGCGCGGGTATACCAGATAAAAAAGCTGCTGGACAAGACCAAACATGAACACGAAATCAATTGCACTTCGAGTTGGACTGCTGAGCGCAGCGCTTGGCATTCTCACGGCATGCCAAAAAACATCCGATCAGGGGATTACGGTGCTTCCTTCGTCGCAACGGAGCGCCAACGCCTCGAACGCCCCGCAGGTGCAAACGGGTATATCTGCCGCTAACGCGCCCGAAGAGTGGATCGGTGCGGTCCTGTCTGGCAAAGAGGCACCTAATAGCACTGACTATTGCAAGATCAATTTCGATGTGGAAAACCACACAAGCGTCAACTTCTCCAAACTTTGGATCAAGCTGGTGACGCGAGATTCAGCCGGCAACGTCATCGACAGTTCCCATCTTAGTGGCCGGCTCAGCCCGCAGTCGAAGGCCACCATGTCTTATTGGTCCAGCCACTGCTCCTTGGTCACATCAGTGGACCTGCAAGGTATAGAAGAAATCTCTCAGGTAAATGGAGAATTCCTCGCGGCCGGCCCTGAGCGGCAACGCATTCTGGCAGTCCCGGTTCGATGGGTCAGCAATCAACAGGAAGGCACGATTGCAAATAGCGGTGGCGAAGGTGTATCGAAACCAAACGTCGCGTCGATGCCATTTTCCAGCAAAAACATGCTGGAGGCCGCCATTGATCCCTCGGCACCGGACAAAGCGCTCTATGACCGTTATCGCGACCAGGGTGCGCTCAATATGCAAAATTCTTTCTACGGCCTTTCAGTCAATTATTTGACGGCAGACTGGTCGACGCGCGGAGCGCTCAACAATGTTGTGATGCGTGTCGGACCGGAAGTAGCCCCCGCTGTCGTGCGAGCGGCGCTCACTGCCGCGTGCAAAGTGACTCCGTCGGCATGGGTAGTTCAACTCGACCCATTGCCTCGGGGTCAAGTAAGCCGTGATGGCATCACGTGCACGTATACTCGCGCTCCTGACGCGTCGTACACGGAAATATCCATTACGAATGCCGGCGAGATTGACACCGCCGCAAATGTGCCAGCCAAAGTAGTCGCCATCGACCCTGCACCAACGACCGCCGCACCGGCGACCATGCCTCCGCAACCGGCGCCGCCGACACAGAGCGCCGCCTGCCAAAACCCTGCAGATTGTGCCAAAGCAATGCTCCGTGCCGCGAAAGACCAGAATCTGGCCGCTGCGATGGACGCAGCTCTCGCCATGGACGCGCTGCCAAAGCCGCAACGCGGGGATCGCGCTAACGCCCGGAAATTTAATCAGAACGGGCTTACGGCGCTCAATGCTGGCGACGCCAGTGCTGCGGTCACATTCTTCAAACTGGCCGCCGCGGCGGATCCCGGTGATCAGGAAACGCTCAGCAATCTCGCTTTCGCCTTCTCCGCAAATGGCGAACAGATCAAGGCCGAAGATACTGCGGTTACAGCATTGGCGCTCAACGCCAGACGAGCGACCATATGGGCCCCCTTGGCAGTCACACTAGCCAAAGAGAATCGCCAAGGCCAAGCGCTTGAGGCAATGTGGCTTGCATATCAGTTTTCGACCGACAAGGCAAAAACCCTAAGCTTTATACATCGGAAACTTTCGTCGGAAACTGACCCGGCCGTTTTGAAAATGTATGCGAGCAGCGCCGCATGGTTCGAGCAAAACAAAACGCCGGACGATCTGTGACTCAGTTGGCAACATTCCAATGCATGCTGAATCGTCCATCCTGAACTCGTAATTTTGAGTTGCTGATAACGGTCTCCGGTTTAAACATTTAGTCAGTTGCCTCACGAATTCTTAGCACAATAGCGTACTATCCGGTACGCTATTTTACGTTGTACAGAGATTGTTAGATTACTTGAAAGATCTTGCATTCGTTGCAGGCCCAAACCCCAATGCAGCAAGGAGACCTGCCGCTACCTTCCTGGTCGATGTAAGGTCATGCCGGTCTTGATTGATAGCTACCGACTGTCAGCGGTGAAGAAAAAGCGATACGGATTTATCTATTCTTGCATCGAGCACAGAGGTACCTGCGTCGCCCTTTGCCATCGTCGCGGAACCAAACCTCAAGTCGTTCGCGTGCCGACCAACAGTTCATGGCCGGCTATCGCCTGATGCTTTTCGGCTCAGCTCAATCCATAAGAGTCCACCACAATAAGCCGAAAACATACATCCTACGCGATCAAGGGTCCATCGGACTTGTGTCACCGGCTTTTCGCCGGCGAGACGGCGAATGCCCCTTCGGGATACGATTCCAAGGGAGTACTGTCGGCGCAGTATGGAAAATCGTTCTTCACACGCTCGTCGTCTCTATAGATCTTAGACAGTACTTCACACATCCTCTTCAGACGAAGGCGAATCATGCCGAACGGTGGTGCGCCATTCTGTACGTGCCTCCGCATGAAACTGATAATCGGCGCTACGTGATCCTTTGCCGTTTCCCCGGAATAGTAGACTCCCCACGCTAGCTCATAGAGTCGATCACGGGTCGCCAATGGAATGGGCTTGTCTTCCGGGACCGTGGCAAGAAGTTGATTCATAAGAGACTCTATCAGTAATAGTTGTCGATATAGTTCGCATTCCTATATATTTTACATAATTATATTTATCAACATCAGAGGTGTAGTAGCTTTATAGAAATGTCGTGTTCCAGCCATTTAGAAATGTCGTGTTCTGGTCTCGGTATGCTTGCCGGTTCCCTGCGGGATTACGGAGCCGGCCATGCATCCAGCGACACTGGTGACATTGAACATGCGCGAACTCGACCGACTGAAGGTGATCCAGGCTGTTGTGGATAGGGTTCTGAAACCTGGACGTGCTGCCGAACGACTGGGCCTGACGGTGCGGCAGATCGAGCGGCTGGTAATCCGATACCATGAATCAGGCGCAGCGGGCCTGGTCTCACGCAAACGCGGCCGACCGGGTAACCGGCGTCGGCGGCCTGCCAAAGCGCGGGCATCTGCTCGGCGATTTCGATTGGAATGTCGGGGATCGCGACGTCGGCAAGCCCCGTGCGTACGACCTCGGCCTCGATCGCGTCCAGCCCCCGCGACCGGGACCTTGAAGGCTTGCATGACGGGGTGAAGCTGGTTCAATCTTCGACGGCGCGGCGCACGCTACCGCTGACAACCGCCAAGTGCGACTCGGCATCTTCGACCGAGATGCCGCGCTTTAACGCGACGATGGCCACTTTGACCTTGAACCCGCAAGACTCCAGCGTCCGGCGCGCCAGGTCACTCGAAGCGCCCGTCGCGCGCATGGTCAAATTGACCGAGCGACGGACCAGCTTGGCGTTGGTAGGCCGCAGGTCGACCATGAGGTTACCGTATACCTTGTGGAGGCCCACCATCAACGCGCTGGAGAAACTGTTTAGCGCGATCTTCTGGGCGGTGCCGGCCTTGAGTCGCGTACTACCAGAGATGATCTCCGGCCCCGTATCCAGGGTAACGCCGATCTCCGCCTCAACCACGACCGCAGATTGCGGGTTATTTGCAAAGCCGATCGTGAGCGCGCCGGCACGCCGCGCGGCGCGCAGCGCACCGAGCACGTATGGGGTACACCCCGATGCCGCAATTGCCAGCACCACATCGTCTGGAGAAGGTTGCGTTGCCAGCAGGTCTGCCGCGCCTTGCTCCTCGTTATCCTCGGCGCCCTCAACCGCTTCGGTGACGGCGGTGGTACCTCCTGCTAGCAAAGCAATCGCGCGCGCTCTTGGCCAGGAGAATGTTGGGTATAGCTCGACCGAGTCGAGCAGCCCGAGGCGCCCTGAGGTGCCGGCGCCGACGTAGATCAGGCGGCCACCAGCAGTTATCCGAGGTTCCGCCGCACGTACCGCGTCAGTCAGTTGGGTACGGCTGGCCCATACGGCCTTCACCGCATTGATCTGGTCTTTAACAAAGGTATCGATCAGACGGTCCACTGGATAAAGATCGAGATTTGTATGAAGTGCGTTCGGAGTTTCGGTATTGTTCAGCATGATGACCTGACTATTGTGCGGAGGTCGGACTGGCCGAGAATGGACATGACTTCGTCATCCAGCTTACTCGCCGTTTCGCTCTTTCGAGACGCGTTGGTGGCGCGATAGACACTGAAGGGACAAGGTCGTCGAAGACGACGACGCTCCGAGGTGTCGGGTGCCACACAAAGTGAAATCTGCGCCAGGTAAGTGAAAAACTATTGACACAGTTCGTGAAAAATCCGGGCGGCCGACACTCCTTGCGAGGACGCGGCCGTCCGCGAATGTCGCTGATCGACCCACAAGGGGCACTCACTCTTGCCGAAAGCGGCCAGACAAATGCATTTGGCGCACGTCGATTGTCACCGGTTTCGATGTATTTAGTCCGCGCTTGATTCGGGATCCAACGGACATTGCGACTACCTGTGCATGTAGCGGCCCACTTTAAGTAAACGCCAGCCGCGAAACAACACAAATACGAGCACTAATGCTGTGGGTATGACGAAAGGGTATGCAGGAAAATGATAGTGACCAGCCGAGTCAACCTCCGGCAGCACGCCATGCACTGGAGCTGAGACGCCATACCAAATGGCTATCATAGAAGCATGCAGCAACGACTGCCATGGATGGCGAATTGTCGATGGGAAATCGCGAAACAACATCCAGGTTGCCGCGGCCACTCCGCACAGCGGATATGAAAATATTATTGCGGCGGCAATCTTGGTAATGCACCACCAGGTGTGTTTTGATTTACGGTCGCTCATACGAAACCGTCCGATCTCAGCGATAATATTTTTCTCATTGCACGACTCCCTGCGATCGCCTGGTTCATTCCTATCAGAATGTATGGATAGTCTTGTCCTCGGCTCCCAACGATATCCGCTCTCCCAGGGCTCTGATGTGCGTTACTGCACGGGGCGGCCCACTCCGGCTTGACTGCACACATTGGGCGCAAGTCTGCCGCCCATAGCCGGAGTCTGCCCGACGTGTGACCGGCGACACTCGACCCCCTTACGGCCGTTCAGATCCTCAGGAGGCGGCCGTTCTACGTTGATATGGCGAGACGCCGAGATCGGGCTAGATAAAGAGAAATGGGCGGATGCTGCGCAACTAACCAACTGCAATATCAAACGGGCTTATCGCTGCTGTGGCTGGTATAGAAACTGATGCCATTGCCATCGGGATCCTGCATCGAGAAATAGTGGTGGCCGTATAGCTCGCCATCCGCGATAGCTGACGGTGAATATCCTTTACCGATCAGGCCGACCCTGTAGGATTCCAGATCCGCTTTTGTATGCCCCGCGATCATCAGGTCTATTTTTTCGCTGCTGAAATCAGGCCTCTGGCCATTCAGACTGTTCCGCAAAGCGCCAGCCTGATCATCGCCCTCTTGGAACAGCAGTAGATGCGTGCCACCCCGCATTTCAACGACTGCCATTCCGGGAAAGGTGCCGAACGCGCGCAGACCTAAACCAATATAAAAGCTATAGCTTGCTTCGACATCTTGCACTTTCATAACAAAGTGACCAAGGGTCAGGGCAGGCAATAGATCTTCCTTTTCATGTTCGTTCATAACGTACCCCTGGGAGTTAGGTGAGAAACAATCTTGCGCCGCGAGCATCGCTGCGCTAATCTGACTGGCCAGTCGAAAATATTATCCGACTGGCCAGTCAGAAAAGCAAGGGGTTGTTGTGACGCGGAAAAAGGAAATCGACAAAGACAGGGTTTTAGATGCTGCCGAGGCCGTAATCCTCGAATCCGGCGGCCGAAATTTCACACTCGATGCCGTGGCCGAGCGTGCGGGGATCAGCAAGGGCGGTCTCGTCTATACCTTTGCGACTAAGGATGGATTGATACACGCTGCGCTAGAACGAGAAGTTGCTCGGTTTCAGGAGGCAGTGCGTCGGCGACTTGGCAGCGGGCCAACTGGGCCGGTCGAATTGGTCCTCGCGCATATCGAGGAAGCACTGGACGAGGACGACGCCTCGACGCAAATGGCAGCTTTTCTCGTAACCGCCCTGGTGCACGCCCCTGACATGCTGGGGCCGGTCCGAGACCTTTACCGTGCACTGCTCGATCCGCTTCGATCCGAACATGGCGGGGTTGCTGAAGTACGTCACGCACTGCTGGCTGTTGAAGGTATTTTTCTGCTCCGAGGACTCGGGTTTGCAGAGGTTTCCTCAGGCGAGCTCAAATCTGTCCTGCTCCACGCGCGCAATGTCGTCCTTGCGGCGTTGGATAGACCAGCATCGCGCCCGCAGCGAGAATCAGAGGGTCAACGATGAGCACGGCGATCGCCCAATTCGGCATGAAGCGGATCCTGGCGATGTTTCGGGGTCGAGTGAGGCACACCAATTCCGGCGACCAGCTCTGATAGGACAGGCGCGTCTTAATTTCGAGCGCCAAGAGTCCGTCTCAAACCGGGACGCGAGCTCCGTATTTCCAGCGAAATGAAGGTCGATTGTGGACAATGTAGGTCGAGTAATCGAGTGTCCCTTTATGGCCGACGAACTAAACCGCTCGCGCGGTAGGGGCTACGGTCGGACGCTGGAGGTCAGGGAGAGGCCGGTCACGCGGCTTTATGTTGGCGAATGAGGCAATCCGCCTCGTTCTTCAACAGGAGCCGAATCATGACCTCCTTACCGGCAAACGCCAGCCCACTGCGCCAGCGCATGATCGACGACATGCGCATGCGCCAGCTTGCCCCCAAGACGCAGGACATTTATCTGCACATCGTGCGTGAGTTCGCCCGGTTTCTTGGGCGCTCACCTGACACGGCCACCGTCGAGGACCTGCGCCGCTACCAGCTCTATCTGGTCGACCACGGCACATCGGCCGTGTCGCTGAACCACGCGATCACCGGCCTGAAGTTCTTCTTCACAGTCACGCTCAACCGGCCCGAGCTGTTGGTCAGGATGCAACCGGTGCGCGTGCCCCGCATATTGCCCGTCGTGCTCAGTCCCGATGAAGTGCGGCGACTCATCGAGGCGGCCGGCAACCTGAAGCACCAGACCGCGCTGTCGGTCGCGTACGGCGCGGGGCTACGCGCCAGCGAAGTGGTAGCGCTGAAGGTCACCGACGTCGACAGCGAACGCATGACACTGCGCATCGAGCAGGGCAAGGGTCGCCGTGACCGCTATGCCATGCTCTCGCCGGTGCTGCTCGAGCGCCTGCGTGTGTGGTGGCGCGTGGCCCGTGCGCAGGGCAGGATGCTTGATGGTGGGTGGCTGTTTCCCGGGCTCGATCCGCTCGATCAGTTAAGCACGCGACAGTTGAACCGTGCCATTCATGCCGCCGCCGAGGCTGCGAACCTCGACAAGCGCGTGTCCATGCACACGCTGCGGCACTATCTTCCCTTCCGGATTATGTTGGGTGATATGGACGAGAGTTCATCCTGGCCCCGGGAATGGGGGTTTCGGAGCAGAAGTGCCGACCGGGTCACCCAACATAGTCTCGTGACTCTACAGACTGTTCAAAAACGCGAGCAGCTGGTCCGTCGGGCGGAAGTGTCCCGCCTTGCCGTGTAATGGCGATATCTTTGCAAGGGCTTGCTCCTTCATTTCAAGCGTTGCGTCGAGATAGATCTGCGTAGTTTCTACGGATTCGTGGCCGAGCCACAACGCAATCACTGAACGAGGAACGCCCGATTGAAGAAGGTCCATGGCCACCGTATGCCTCAAGCAGTGAACAGTGACCCGCTTCCTGTTCAAGGAGGGACACACCCTCGACGCCGCCTCTCGATGTTTGTTTAGCAGATACTGAACGCCGTGGACACTGAGACGTTCCCCTCTGGCGCTCGGAAACAGCAAGTCGCCGTCACCCCGTTGCGGCTCACGCAACCAGGATTTCAGCACGGCGCGCGTGGACCGCGTGACCGGCGTACAGCGCTCCTTGCGGCCCTTTCCGATCACGCGCACATGAGCGCCGGCGCCGAGAACGAGGTCCTCGCGTTTGAGTCCAGTCATCTCGGATAAACGCAAGCCGGTCTGCGCAGCCACCAGCAGGAAGGCGTGATCACGTCGGCCGGACCAGGTACGTTGATCTGGCGCAGCAAGGAGTGCGTCGACCTCCGCACGCGTCAGGAAGTTGACGAGCGTGCGAGTGAAGCGCTTGCTGGGAATGGCAAGCACACGCTGGATCTGCGCGGAATGGTCCGGGGCTTCGAGTGCCGCATATCGGAAGAACGAGTGAATTGCCGTGAGTCGAAGATTGCGGCTGCGAATACTGATACCCTGGCGCTTCTCCAGGTCGTCCAGAAACGCGACGACCAACGGGGTGTCAATCTCCTCGAGGTCCATGCTTGACGGCGCCTTATGCAGGCGTTGCTGGGCGAACTTTAGAAACTGACGGAACGTGTCGCGATACGAGATGATGGTGTGAGGACTCGCCTGGCGCTGCTGCATCAGACGCTGTATAAAGAAACGCTCCAGAAGCGGAGCAAAGCTGGCGGAGGCGTTCATGACCGGTTCTCCCAATGCCGTTCGAGTCGGCGCATCGACTCGCACATGAGTTCCGGCGAGGCGCTTAGGTACCACTGCGTATCGGCGACATGGACGTGGCCGAGGTAGGCCGACAGGATCGGCAGACAACGCTCGGGATCTTGTCCAGACTGATACCAGCGTACGAGCGTTCTTGTGGCAAACACATGCCTCATATCGTGCAAGCGTGGGCCGTGACTGTCGGATTCGCCGCGCAGACCAATCTGGCGGGACAGTCGATAAAAAGTTCGATGAATCTCGCTGTTGTCCAGCCGGTTGCCCCGGCTTGAAACGAACAAAAAGGAGGAGACCGGCCGTTCAGCCCAATGTCGTTCGCGCCGTCCGATATAGTCGGCAAGCACCTTGCAGGTCGAAGCATGTAAAGGCACGAGTCGGGACTTGGCGCTACGCCGCTAGCGGCGTAGCGGCAACTATGCCGCATCGTTAACTATGTTCGATTTGGACGTGACGAATGCAAATTCAAGGGCGATGAACGAAACCTGATCGGCATAGTCTGATTGATATTGGACCCGCTTTTACAAGAGGCGCAGGTCA
>NZ_VOSW01000122.1 GCF_009690905.1 Paraburkholderia madseniana | reverse complement strand
GCAGCCGCACCACTTCCTGCTCCATGGCAGCGGGGGTCTTCGAGGGACTGCTGGCAGGGCGCCGGGATTGATCTGACAGCGCGTTCTCGCCGCGATTGAGCCATTTGTAGCCGGTCTGCCGGCTGATATTAAAGCGCTGGCACAGCTCAGTCATCGTCAGCGTGTTCTGACTGGCCAGATGAACAAATTCCTGTCGGAGGCTCATGGTGTCTCTTGCGTTCCAGGGCATGGTCGGGACCGGGCGTTTTAATACCCGGAAGTGTCAATGATGTCCCCGCACGTCTGTCAGCTATGTCTCCGGTCTATACACCGGCTGCAAAGAGAAGTAGGCAAGAGAAAGCAGCTCAAACCACTCCTGCTAAGTGGGTACCGTGGTTTGCAACGGGTAGTGGTGCATCTGGAATCTGTGTTCGTGCCCCTGCATAGGCTAGTGACAAGGGCGTCATACTTCCGGCGGCGCTGCGCGCGCCGAAGAGTACTTCATAAAACCACCCGCTACGTTTTGGCGCTCGCGTCTCACCATCAGATCGTGGCTCGTCCTTGCACCGCCGCAGCAGCAGCAGCCGTGACCGTGATTGCGGGGCACCGACAAATCATTTGAAGTGGGGGGGTCCCAGGTGGGGGCAGAGCGCATCGCCGAGGCGAAGCCGACGGCTCCCACAAACCTCAACCGAAGCCGGTGGTTTCCCATGCAGACCCGTCCGCGACGCACGTAGTGCGGAGTGGGAGCGGATGAGTCCTTTGTCACTAACGCGGAATGTGCGAGAACACGGATTCCAGATGCACCACTACCCGTAGCAGACCACGGAGCCCACTTAGCATTAGCGGTTTAAGCTGCTTTCTCTTGCCTACTTCTCTTTGCAGCCGGCAAAGAGAAGTAGGTGCCGCCCCGCACAGGGGCAACACTAATAGACCACCAACAATGCAAGGAAAGGCACCAAAGCCAGAACAAGGAAAGGCACCAAAGCCAGAACAAGGAAAGGCCAAAGCGCTAAGAACACAGACAAACAAGACGCGCCGCAGGCCCCAATCTATATCGAAAAAGCGACCCAAAACTTGCTAAATCGCGGCAGCGCTCACCGCGTGTCACGCACCTTACAAACCCATATCCCCCGCAAAACCAAGCCCTGCCAGCACCAAGCCGTGGCAAACGGCCGATTGCTGCACCGCAGCACCCCCTCCGTCTCCCTTTGAGAAATTAATTTCCGCTTGCGAGACTCCGCGTCATGCCGGATGAGTCGGGCAGGCATGACCCGCCCCCATCCATGACATCCTCAATAAAACCTGGATGGAGACACGCGTGTTCCTTTACGGCTTTGGTCCGGTGTTGCTGGCCGGCACGATCCAGACGATCGAGCTGTCCGTCCTGTCGCTGGCAGCCTCCGTGCTGCTCGGCCTCGCGGGCGCGGCGGCGAAACTCTCCTTCAACCGCCCGCTCAGGGCGATCGCAACCGGCTATACGACGCTGATCCGCTCGGTGCCCGACCTCGTGCTGATGCTGCTGCTGTTCTACAGCATCCAGATCGCGGTCAACAATCTCACCGATGCGCTCAATCTGCCGCAGTTCGATATCGATCCGTTCGTGGCCGGCGTGCTGACGCTCGGCTTCATCTACGGCGCGTACTTCACCGAAACCTTCCGCGGCGCGTTTCTCGCCGTGCCGCGCGGCCAGCTCGAAGCGGGCAGTGCGTACGGCATGAGCGGCGCGCGGGTGTTCAGGCGCATCCTGTTTCCGCAGATGATGCGTTTCGCGCTGCCAGGCATCGGCAATAACTGGCAAGTGCTGGTCAAGGCCACGGCGCTGGTGTCGATCATCGGTCTCGCCGATGTCGTCAAAGCCGCCCAGGACGCCGGCAAGAGCACCTTCAACATGTTTTTCTTCATTCTGGTCGCCGCGCTGATCTATCTGGCGATCACCACCGCGTCGAATCTCGTGCTGATCTGGCTGGAAAAGCGCTATTCCATCGGCGTGCGCCACGCGGAGCTCTAAGACCATGATCGACATTCTCAATCAATTCTGGCGCGCGTTCCTGTACTGGGACGGTCAACGTATGTCCGGTCTGGCGGTCACGCTGTGGCTGCTGGTGGCGTCGATCGGGATCGGCTTTTTCATGGCGATTCCGCTCGCGGTGGCGCGCGTATCGAAGAAGCGCTGGTTGTCGACGCCGGTGCGTCTCTACACTTACGTGTTTCGCGGCACGCCGTTGTACGTGCAACTGCTGCTGATCTACACCGGCATGTACAGCCTTGAATTCGTGCGCTCGCATCAACTGCTCGACGCGTTTTTCCGCAGCGGCTTTCACTGCGCGATTCTCGCTTTTGCCCTGAACACCTGCGCGTACACCACCGAGATTTTCGCCGGCGCGATCCGTTCGACTTCGCACGGCGAAGTGGAAGCGGCCCGTGCTTACGGGATGAGCTGGTTCACGATGTACCGCCGCATTGTGATACCGTCCGCGCTGCGCCGGGCGCTGCCGTTGTACAGTAACGAAGTGATCCTGATGCTGCACGCCACCACGGTCGCGTTTACGGCCACGGTGCCGGACATCCTGAAGGTGGCGCGTGATGCGAATTCCGCCACGTATCAGTCGTTCGATGCGTTCGGCCTCGCGGCGCTGATTTACCTGGTGGTGTCGTTTGGGCTGGTGGCCTTGTTCCGCCGCGCGGAGCGTCACTGGCTGGGTTACCTGGCGGTGCGCACGCACTGAGTAGGCATGTTTCGATTGAGCGGCGCGGCGGGTTCGCGCCGTCACGTAGATTGATCCGTATTTTCAAAGGGAGAGCATCTTGCTCCACACGACTCAAACCGAAGCTTGCAAGCTCGCCGTCCAGGACATCCACAAGCGCTACGGCGACAATGAAGTGCTCAAAGGCGTGTCGCTGAACGCCAACAAGGGTGACGTGATCAGCATCATCGGCGCGAGCGGATCGGGCAAGAGCACCTTCCTGCGCTGCATCAATTTTCTCGAGCGGCCGAACGCGGGGCAGATCGTCGTCGACGGCGAAATGGTCAAGACCAAAGCCGACCGCGCCGGCAATCTGGAAGTGGCCGATCACAAGCAGCTGCAACGCATCCGCACGAAACTGGCGATGGTGTTCCAGCACTTCAACTTGTGGGCGCACATGAACGTGATCGAGAACATCGTCGAAGCACCGATTCATGTGCTCGGCATGTCACGTCGCGAAGCCGAAGAACGGGCGCGCGAATATCTCGAGAAGGTCGGTCTCGCGCCGCGTCTGGAAAAGCAGTATCCGTCGCATTTGTCGGGCGGTCAGCAGCAACGGGTCGCCATTGCGCGTGCGCTGGCGATGAACCCCGATGTCATGCTGTTCGACGAACCCACTTCCGCGCTCGATCCCGAACTGGTCGGCGAAGTGCTGAAGGTGATGCAGAAGCTCGCCGAAGAAGGCCGCACGATGATCGTCGTGACGCACGAAATGGGTTTCGCGCGCAACGTGTCGAACCATGTGATGTTCCTGCACCAGGGCCGCACGGAAGAAGAGGGCTTGCCCGCTGAAGTGCTGACCACGCCGCGCAGCGAACGGCTCAAGCAGTTCCTGTCCGGCAGCCTGAAGTAACGCGCGGCTCGCGCATCCCGCGTTTTACTGACAAGTGATGGCTCGCACGTCCAACCCGGCTCGCACCACGCAGGTCGCCATCGTCGCCTTGCCGCCGGTGTCGATGTCGGGCGTGGGGCCGATTGTCGACGCGCTCAATCTCGCCAACGAAATCGACGGCCGGGCGCTGTACCGCGTGCAGGTGTGTTCGTGGGACGGCCGCGCGGTGCCCTTGTCGGGCGGCGCGCAATGGCCGGCCGATGCCGCCTTCGGCGATGCCATTTCGTGCGACTGGCTGATCATCGTCAGCGAACGGTTCCAGCAATTCGCGGACTACCGGCTGTTTCTGGCAAGTCTGTCGCGCGTCGGGCAGCGCACGCCGCTCGTCACCGGCATTCATCACGGCGTCTGGTGGCTGGCGATGGCGGGGCAGTTGTCCGGCTATCGCGTGAGCGTCAACTGGGAAACCTATCAGCAGTTCTCCGAGCAGTTCGAGCGCTCGATCGTCACTCAACAAATTTTCGAAATCGACCGTGATCGCGCCACCTGCGCGGGCGGTCAGGCGACCGTCGACTTCATGCTGGCGATGATCGGCCGCGATCACGGGCCCGAATTGGCGGACCGGATTGCGGACACGCTGGGCGTCGGCGTGTTGCGCGCGGGTGAGGAGCGTCAGCGCATTCCGTTCGTGACCGCGCCGGGCGAGCGTCATCCGCGTCTGAACGATGCGCTCATGCTGATGGAAGCGAATATCGAAGACCCGCTGACCACCGACGAAATCGCCGGTCTCGTCGGTGTCTCGCGGCGTCAGTTGGAGCGCCTGTTTCGTCAGTACCTCGGCTCGATGCCGTCCAAATACTATCTGGGGCTGCGGCTTTCGAAAGCGCGCACGCAATTGCAGCGCACCAGCAAATCGGTGGTGCAGATCAGCCTTGCTTGCGGGTTTTCGTCGGCGGCGCACTTTTCGAATGCTTATCGCGAACGCTTTGGTGTCACACCACGCGAGGATCGTCGTAACTGGATCGACAAGCAGACCGGTGCGACCGGCGCCGCGGCCAGTGAGCCGCGACCGGCCGCGTTGATCGAACGGCCCGACCAGGCGGAATAAGCGGCCGGAAAGCGCGCAGTCTGCAAGCTGCACGCGACATATCCGCCCGGAAGCTCATAGAAAGCGTCGCGTATGCGCAAGACGTATCGCGTGCGGTTTCCTACACTACGTGTATTACCTCTCACCTGTAACGAGGATTCGCCATGAACGACCTGACTGTGACACGCCAGACCTTCGACGAAGTGATGGTGCCGGTGTTTTCGCCCGCCGCCTTCGTGCCGGATCGCGGTCTCGGCTCACGCGTCTGGGATACGCAAGGCCGCGACTATATCGACTTCGCCGGCGGTATTGCCGTCACCGCGCTCGGTCATGCGCATCCTGAACTGCTGAAAGTCCTGCACGAGCAGGGCAGCAAGCTGTGGCACATCGGTAACGGCTACACCAACGAGCCGGTACTGCGTCTTGCCAAACGTCTCGAAGACCTGACTTTCGCCGACCGCGCATTCTTCGCCAACTCGGGCGCGGAAGCGAACGAAGCGGCATTGAAGCTGGCGCGCCGCGTCGCGTTCGAGCGTCATGGCGCCGATAAGGTCGAAATCATCTCGTTCACGCAGTCGTTCCATGGCCGTACGTTCTTCACGGTGAGCGTCGGTGGCCAGCCGAAGTATTCGGAAGGCTTCGGCCCGGTGCCGGCCGGCATCATCCATCTGCCTTACAACGATATCGAAGCGGCGAAGAAAGCAATCGGCGCGAAGACTTGCGCGGTGATCGTCGAGCCGATCCAGGGCGAGGGCGGTGTGATCCCGGCCGATCCGGCATTCCTGAAGGCGCTGCGCGAAGCCTGCGATGAGCACGGCGCACTGCTGATTTTTGACGAGGTACAAACGGGTGTGGGCCGCAGCGGCCATTTCTACGCCTATCAGGACACTGGCGTGACGCCGGACATCCTGACCACCGCGAAGGCGCTCGGCAACGGTTTCCCGATCGGCGCGATGCTGACCACCACCGAACTGGCCGCGCACTTCAAGGTCGGCGTGCATGGCACGACCTACGGCGGCAATCCGCTGGGCGCGGCGATCGCGGAGAAGGTGGTCGAGCTGATCAGCGATCCGAAGGTGCTCGAAGGCGTGCGTACCCGCAGCGAAGCATTGAAGGGCCAACTCGCGAAGCTCAACGAACGCTTCGGTTTGTTCAAGGAAGTGCGTGGCAAGGGTCTGTTGATCGGTGCTGAATTGACCGATGCGTTCAAGGGCCGCGCTAAAGATTTCGTCACGGCTGCGGGTGAGCACGGCGTGATTATGCTGATGGCGGGTCCGGACGTGCTGCGTTTCGTGCCGTCGCTGATCATGCCGCTCGACGATATGTATGAAGGCTTCGCGCGTCTGGCGAAGGCGATCGAAGAGATCGTCGGCGCAAAGACTGAAGCCGCGTCGAAGTGAACCACGGCACCGCGCTAAAGCACTGAATCATGCGTCACATTCAACAGGAACGATGATGCTCTTCGTACGCCCCGGCCGCCTCGCCGATCTCGATGCGCTCGAACATATGGCGCGCACCGCGCAACCGGTGCTGCATTCGCTGCCGCACGACCGGGGCGCGCTCGAAGCGCGCGTCGCGTTGTCGGAAGACTCGTTTCGCGCGGATGTCGATTTTCCGGGCGAGGAGTTCTATCTGTTCGTGCTCGAGGATGCGGAAAGCGGCAAGCTGATGGGCACGGCGAGCATCGTCGCCGCAGCCGGTTACTCTGACCCGTTCTACGCGTTTCGCAATGACGCGCTGATTCATGCGTCGCGTGAGTTGCACGTGAATCGCAAGATTCACGCGCTGACCATGTCGCATGAATTGACCGGCAAGAGCCGGCTGGCGGGCTTTTACATCGACCCGTCGCTGCGTGGCGATGCGGCCGCGCATCTGATGTCGCGGGCGCGGATGATGTATATCGCCGCCAATCGCAAGCGCTTCACGCCTGAAGTGTTCTCGCTGCTGCTCGGCGTGACCGACGACTCAGGTGTGTCGCCGTTCTGGGAAGCGGTGGGGCGCAAGTTCTTCGGCCGCAATTTCGCCGACATCGAAATCGAATCGGGCGGACGCAGCCGCACCTTTATCGCCGAAGTGATGCCGACCTATCCGATCTATGTGCCCTTGCTGCCGGAAGCGGCGCAGCGCGTGCTCGGCGAACCGGATTCGAAGGCACTGCTCGCGTATGACATTCACCTCGAAGAAGGCTTCGAGACGGACCGCTTTATCGACATTTTCGACGCGGGCCCGGTGTTGACCGCGCAGGTGGATCGCAGCGCCTGCGTGACGCGTAATGAAACACGTGTGGTGCGCGAAGCCGGCGCGGCTGCCGAGGGCTCGACCTATCTGATCGCGCACAACGGTGTGGACGGTGAGTTCCGCTGTGTGCTCGATACGTTGTCGGGCGAAAAGACGACCGGCGCATCGTTGTCGCATGCGGCGCGCGCCGCACTTGGCGTGCAGGAGGGCGACGCGGTACGCTGCGTGCCGCTGCATCAGCCGCATCAGGAAGAATTGACGGGAGACGCACGATGATCGTCGTTCGTGTTGTGCAACGAGGCGATGTGGACGCGCTCATGCGGCTCGCGCAGGAGACCGGTCCCGGTCTCACCACCTTCAAGCCGGATCGCGATGCATTGGCGGCGCGCGTTGAGCGTGCCCGCCGCACGATGGAAGACAAGGCCGAGCCGCACGAAGCCGGTTACTTCTTCGTGATGGAAGACACCGACACCGGCGACGTGGCCGGCGTATGCGGCATCGAAACGTCAGTCGGCCTGCAGCAACCGTTCTACAACTATCGCGTGAGCACGGTGGTGCACGCGAGCCAGGACCTCGGCATCTGGACGCGCATGCGCGCGCTGAACATTTCGCATGACCTGACGGGTTACGCCGAAGTGTGCTCGCTGTTCCTGAGCCCGCGTTACCGCACGAGCGGCGTCGGCGGTTTGCTGTCGCGTTCGCGCTTCATGTTTCTCGCGCAGTTTCGCGAGCGCTTTCCGCAGCGTTTGTGCGCGGAATTGCGCGGCCATTTCGATGCGGAAGGCACTTCGCCATTCTGGCGTGCGGTCGGCTCGCATTTCTACCAGATCGATTTCAATGCGGCGGACTATCTGAGCTCGCACGGCCGCAAGGCGTTTCTCGCCGAACTGATGCCGCGTTATCCGGTGTATGTCGAACTGCTGCCGGAAGAAGCGCAGGAATGCGTCGGCCTCACGCACAACGACACGATTCCGGCGCGCCGCATGCTCGAATCGGAAGGGCTGCGCTACGAGAATCACGTCGATATCTTCGATGCGGGCCCAGTGCTCGAATGCCATATCGCCGACTTGCGCACGGTGCGCGAAAGCGTGGTGGTGCAGGTCGAGATCGCCGACGTGCCGGCGGGCGCGCCGCAGGATGCACCGCGTTCGATGGTATCGAATACGTCGCTGGGCGATTTTCGCGTGGGCGTGGCTGCGGGCGTGCCGCAAGACGGCGTGTTCCGCATGAGCGCCGCCGAGGCGGCCGCACTCGACGTCAAGGCAGGCGACCCGGTTCGGGTGCTGCCGCTGAAACACAAACAAGGATGATCATGAGCGAGCTTTTCATCGACGGCGAATGGGCCGCCGGCACAGGACCCGCATTCGCGTCGCGCAACCCGGGTACGGGCGCGACGGTGTGGGAAGGCAACAGCGCCTCGGCGGATGACGTCGATCGTGCAGTGCGCAGCGCGCGCCGTGCGTTTGCGGCGTGGTCGGCCTTGAGCCTTGACGAGCGTTGCGGCGTGGTGCGCCGCTTCGCCGCGCTCGTGACGGAACGCAAGGAAGCACTGACCGAAGCGATCGGCCGCGAGACCGGCAAACCGCTGTGGGAAGCCCGCACTGAAGCCGCTTCGATGGCGGCGAAGGTCGAGATTTCGATTCAGTCGTACAACGAGCGCACCGGCGAAAAGCGTTCACCGATGGCCGACGGCACTGCCGTGCTTCGGCATCGTCCGCATGGTGTGGTGGCGGTGTTCGGGCCGTATAACTTCCCGGGGCATTTGCCGAACGGGCATATCGTGCCGGCGCTGATCGCGGGTAACGCGGTTGTGTTCAAGCCGTCCGAACTCGCGCCGGGCGTGGCGGCCCTCACGGTGCAGATCTGGCGCGATGCGGGCTTGCCCGCCGGCGTGCTGAACCTTGTGCAAGGCGAGAAAGAGACGGGCATTGCACTTGCCAATCATCGACAGATCGACGGCTTGTTCTTCACGGGTAGTTCGGATACCGGAACATTGCTGCACAAGCAATTCGGCGGCCGTCCGGAGATCGTCCTCGCACTGGAGATGGGCGGCAACAATCCGCTCGTGATTGGACCGGTGGCGGATGTCGATGCCGCTGTGCATCACACGATTCAGTCGGCGTTTCTGTCGGCGGGGCAGCGTTGTACGTGCGCGCGCCGTATCTTCGTACCAAATGATGCGTTCGGTGACCGCTTTATAGAGCGCCTGACCGAAGTGACTTCGCGCATCAGCGTCGGCGAATACAACACCGATCCGCAGCCGTTCATGGGCGCTGTCATTTCCGCGCGAGCGGCTTCGCGTCTGGTTGCGGCGCAAGAGCGTCTGCTGGCCGACGGCGCGAAAGCACTGCTGAAGATGGAGCAGCGCGATCCGAAACTCGGCTTCGTCACGCCCGCGATTCTCGACGTGACCGCCGTGAAGGACCTGCCGGACGAAGAGCATTTCGGACCGCTGGCGCAGATCATCCGCTACGGCACGTTCGACGAGGCGCTCGACAAAGCCAACGATACCGAGTTCGGCCTCTCCGCCGGTCTGCTCGCCGACGACGAAGCCCTGTGGACGCATTTCCAGCGCACCATTCGCGCGGGCATCGTCAACTGGAACCGGCCGACTAATGGTGCATCGTCGGGCGCGCCGTTCGGTGGTCCGGGACGTTCCGGCAATCACCGCCCGAGCGCGTTCTATGCTGCCGACTACTGCGCGTATCCGATGGCGTCCGTCGAAAGCGCGCAACTGCAAATGCCCGCGAGCGTTTCGCCGGGCCTTCAATTCTAAGGATCGACGATGCAAGCCACTGAAGCCAATTTCGACGGTCTCGTCGGCCCGACCCACAATTACGCCGGGCTCTCGTTCGGCAACGTTGCGTCGCAGAACAACGAGAAGTCGGTCGCAAATCCGAAGGCCGCTGCCAAGCAGGGCCTGCGCAAGATGAAGCAATTGGCCGACCTCGGCTTTCATCAAGGCGTGTTGCCGCCGCAGGAGCGTCCTTCGATGCGTCTCTTGCGCGAACTCGGCTTTTCGGGCGATGACGCGACGGTGATCGCACGCGTCGCTAAAGACGCGCCCGAGTTGCTGGCCGCAGCAAGTTCGGCTTCGGCGATGTGGACCGCGAATGCGGCGACGGTGAGTCCGTCGGCCGACACGCACGACGGCCGCGTGCACTTCACGCCGGCTAATCTGTGCAGTAAGCTGCATCGCGCGATCGAGCACGAATCGACGCGCCGCACCTTGCGCGCGATTTTCAGCGACGCGGATCGTTTCGCGGTGCATGAAGCGCTGCCCGGCACACCGGCACTCGGCGACGAAGGCGCGGCGAATCACACGCGTTTTTGCTCGGAATACGGCACACGTGGCGTCGAATTCTTCGTGTACGGACGCAGCGAATATCGCCGCGGACCGGAGCCGAAGCGTTTTCCCGCACGTCAGACCTTCGAGGCGAGCCGCGCGGTCGCGCATCGTCACGGTCTGGCAGAAGCGGCCACGGTGTACGCACAGCAGAACCCCGACGTGATCGATGCGGGTGTGTTCCATAACGACGTGATCGCTGTCGGCAACCGTAATACGCTGTTCTGCCATCAACTCGCGTTCGTCGAACAGAACGCGGTGTACGACGAACTGCGCACGAAGCTCACTGGGCTGAAGGCCGAGTTCAACGTGATCGAAGTGCCCGATGCGCAAGTGAGCGTGTCCGACGCGGTCACGTCGTACCTGTTCAACAGCCAGTTGCTGACGCGCCCGGACGGCAAGCAGGTGCTGGTGGTGCCGCAGGAATGCCGCGAAAACGCGCGCGTGGGTGCATACCTTGACGAATTGACCTCGCACACCGGTCCGATCGACGACGTGCTCGTGTTCGATCTGCGCGAAAGCATGAAGAACGGCGGCGGCCCGGCATGTTTGCGTCTGCGCGTGGTGCTGAACGATACCGAGCGCGCTGCAGTGACGCCTGGCGTGTGGATCAACGACAAGCTGTTCGGTCGCCTCGACACCTGGATCGAAAAGCACTATCGCGATCGTCTCGCACCGTCCGATTTGACCGATCCGCAATTGCTCGCCGAGTCGCGCACTGCGCTCGACGAACTGACGCAGATTCTCGGCCTCGGTTCGCTATATGACTTCCAGCGCTGAGCACGGCATGCCGGTTTCGATGCTCGACGATTTCCTTGCCTACACGTTGGCGGGGACGCGGCCTGGCGCGCAGGAAGCGCAGGGTGTGTGCGGCAACAACGACAACGCCGTGCGCTGGTCATGGCTCGACGACGGCGTGCTGCTCATGGAGCCCGCGGTGCGGGATGACGGCACCCGCAGCGTGCTCGTCTCTGCCGGCGTGCATGGCGATGAAACCGCGCCAATTGAACTGCTGTCGTACCTCGTTCGCGATATCGCACAAGGCGATGCCGCGCTGACGTGCCGTTTGTTGGTGATTCTCGGCAACGTCGACGCCATGCGCGACGCGTGCCGGTATCGCGACGACGATCTGAACCGCCTCTTCAGCGGCCGTCACGAGCAGGTGCCGCACAGCCACGAAGCGCCGCGCGCGGCGGCGTTGGAGCGTGCGGCCACGCAGTTCTTTGCCGCGGCGTCGCAGGAGCCGGGGGGCCGTTGGCACGTCGACATGCATACGGCGATCCGCCCCTCGGCTTTCGAGCAATTCGCCTTGTTGCCGCACACCGGCAAGCCGTTTTCGCGCGCCATGTTCGAATGGCTCGGCGAAGCGCGCATCAGCGCCGTCCTGCTTCATACGACCAAGGGCAACACGTACTCGCACTTCACCGCGCAGGCATGTGGCGCCGAAGCGTGCACGCTCGAACTCGGCAAGGTGCGCCCGTTCGGTCAGAACGATCTGGCGCGTTTCGCCGGCGCGGATGAAGCGCTGCGTCATCTGCTGGCCGGTACAAAGAACGGCAACGTGCCCGCGGCAATGCCGCGCGTGTTCACCGTGATCGACCAGCTTACCAAGCAGAGCGACGCATTCGAATTGCTGGTGGCCACGGATGTGCCGAATTTCACGCCCTTCGTGAAAGACACCGTGCTCGCACGCGATGGCGATTATCGCTACACCGTGCGTCACGATGAGGAACGCCTTGTGTTTCCGAACGCAACAGTCAAGCCTGGCTTGCGCGCGGGTTTGCTGGTGGTCGAGACGACGCAGGACACATTGTCCAGTCTCGTTTAGACGCGTCATTGCAGAGCAGAACGTTGCGCGCCTTTGCGCGCAACGTCTCATACCAGACCGCTTACGCGGCTTGCGTCGCGGTCTCGCTGACCAATCCTTCTACCACCATCGCCTCACGTACCTTCGGCCGCGCGGCCACGCGGGCCAGATACGCGCTGAGGTGCGGATACGGGCCTAGATCCACCGACAGCATCCGCGCCCAGCTCAACACCGTGAATGCGTACGCATCGGCGACCGAGTACTGTCCCGTGAGATAGTCGCGCGACGTGAGTACACCCTCGAGTTCGCTGAAGCGTGTAGCGAGTTTCGTGCGGCATTCGAGCTTCGTCGATTCGGCTGTCTCCTGATGCCATAGCCACGGGCTAAAGGTCTTGTGCAATTCCGTGCTGATATAGGTGAGCCATGCGACCGCTTCGAGCCGCTGCGGCGTCCCGGTGGCCGGTAACAGGGCGCGCGCCGGCGCAAGATCGGCGATGTATTGCAACAGCGCGGCGCCCTCGGTATGGCGCGAGCCGTCGTCGAATTCGACGAGTGGCACATAACCGCGCGGCGAGATCGCGTAGTAGTCGTCGCCATTGGCGAGCTTGTGCGTTTGCAAGTTGACCTTGACGGTTTCGAAGTCGAGTCCGGCTTCGCGCAGGGCAATGTGAACGGCCAGCGAGCAGGCGCCCGGTGAGTAATAGAGTTTCATGGTGTCACCGCTATAAACGAGAGTGAAGTCCCGGCAGGTGCCGGTGGCAAGGCTCGTCGGCCGACAAGTCGATGTGGTAAAAGTAGCCCGGATCGCATTCAGAATAAACAGGCGGCTTGCCAAACCATGCGTGCAAAAACGCAATACGAACTGACTTCGGCGGATACCCAGACCATTCTTGCGCTGGTGCGCGCCGGCACGCTGGCCGAGGCCGCGCAGCGCCTGGGTATCGACGCTTCGACGATTTTTCGCTCCGTGCAGCGGATTGAACGCGGGCTCGGGCAACGTCTGTTCGAGCGTTCGCGCAGCGGTTATCGCGCGACGCCGCTCGGTGCGCAACTGGCGCGCCACGCCGAGCGCATCGAAAGCGAGCTGGCGGCAGCGCGCTCGACCGTGCAGGCGAGCAGTGACCGCGTCAGCGGCGCGGTTCACGTGACGACCACCGATACCGTGCTCTACGGCCTCCTGCTGCCCGCGCTGCATGATTTCGCGGCGCTGCATCCGGCGTTGTCGTTCGAATTGACCGCCACCAACAGCCTCGCGAGCCTGACCAAACGCGACGCCGATATCGCCGTGCGCGCCACGCGCCGAGCGCCGGATCATCTGGTCGGCAAACATGTGGGCCCGCTGCGCATCGCCGTGTTTGCCGCGAAGGGGAGCGCTATCCGGGCGAGCGATGCCGAAGCGCTGTCGCGCTGCGATTGGGCAGCACCGGACAGTTCGCTCGGCGATCATCCTTCGGTTCTGTGGCGCAAGCGCCATTGCCCGACGGTCGAGCCACGCTACAAGACCAATAGCGTGATGGCGGTGTTCGAGCTGGTGGTGCGCGGCTTCGGCGTCGGCATCTTTCCCACCTTCCTCGCGCGTGAGCGCGACGATCTCGTGCAACTGACCCCGCCGCTCGACGAAGCCGAATCGCAGGTCTGGGTGCTGGCGCATCCGGAGTCGCGTCATCTGCCGCATGTCGCGGCGGTCTACACGCATCTGTCGGAGCGGCTCGGCAGCGATTTCGCGGCCGGCGACGGTGCGGTCTGACGTGCATCGGAGTGCGTGCCGGCTTGCCTGAGCGCGACACGAAGTTGCACCTTTAAGCGCGCGTTATCCGGTTCGCCAAACGAGCCGGGCAAAGGGGCGCCCACAGGGCCGCTTACAGGGCCGCCTGCAGGACCGCGATTCGAAGCCTGTACAATCCCGCCCTCGCGGCTGTTGCGCTGCACCACACTGGCCGCACGAGTTTGAATCGCATTTTTGGCGCGGCAATCATGCTCGCCCGGATTCGGCTCCGTCTTATTCAATACCGTAGAGGAACACCCGTAATGAAGATGAATTGGCGAAACATGGCTGCGCGCGCGCTGTTCGCGACGGCAACGGTAGCGGCAGGGTCCGCATCGGCGGCGGATATCAAGGAAGTGCGGTTCGGCGTCGAGGCGTCGTATGCGCCGTTCGAATCGAAGTCGCCCTCGGGCGAGCTGCAAGGTTTCGATATCGACATCGGCAATGCCGTGTGTGCAAAGCTGAAGGCGAAATGCGTGTGGGTCGAGAACTCGTTCGACGGCCTGATTCCGGCGTTGGAAGCGCGCAAGTTCAACGCGATCAACTCGGACATGACGATCACGGAACAGCGCCGCCAGGCCATCGACTTCACCGATCCGATCTACACGATCCCGAATCAGATGATCGCGAAGAAGGGCAGCGGTCTGCTGCCTACGGCGGCCTCGCTCAAGGGTAAGCACGTCGGCGTGCTGCAAGGCACGATTCAGGAAACGTATGCGAAGGCGCGCTGGGCGCCGGCTGGCGTCGACGTCGTGCCGTATCAGACCCAGGACCAGATCTACGCCGACCTCGCATCGGGCCGTCTGGACGCTGCATTCCAGGACGCGGAAGCGGCTTCGAAGGGCTTTTTGAAGAAGCCGCAAGGCGCAGGCTTCGACTTCGCCGGCCCGGCCGTCAGTGACGAGAAGCTGCTCGGCGCGGGCGTGGGCTTCGGCATCCGCAAGGGCGACAAGGCGTTGAAGGACGCCGTGAATCAGGCGCTGAAGGAACTGAAGGCCGACGGCACGATCGACCGCTTCGCCGCGAAGTACTTCGACGTGAAGGTCGTGTTGAAGTAAGGCGTTGGGTGTTTTGCCTGAATGGCTTTGCTTGAATGGTTTTGCTTGAGACAACCGGCCGCTTGATGCGGCCGGTTGTTTTTTGAGGCGGCGGTTGATGCGCCGCCTGTCTGATGCGCGTCTGGTGCATGGTGCTGTGTGTTTCATGCGCTTCATGCATGTCGCGCACGCCGCACCGCGACACTCGGTCAGCGCACGTTCGCTTCAGGCTGATCGAGATAGTCGAACACCACTTCACCGAGTCCTAGCGTCAGATCGGCAAGCAGATGCCGTGCCTCGACGATTTCGAGCACCGGCAATTCCGCGACCGGCGCCAGGGCATGGTGTGCCAGTTCGAGCGAGGCGGGACCCGTCCATGCACCTTTAAGGGTGATGTCTTGCAGGTAGTAGCGCACCAGTTCGCAAATGCGCGGCGTGCCGTCCACGTGCGGAATGACTTTCAGCAGGAAGTTCGGCGTCTCCAGACGCTTCTGTTGCTGCGCGAGATCCAGTTGCCGATGCTTGTAGCCCATCGTGCCGGTGGCGATGCGCACGGGGCCGTAATCGAGCGTGCCGACGAGCGTGTCGGTATGGACTTCCAGCACCGGCGAGGCGAGCTTCTTCGGAAAGCCCCACAACTCGCGGCCGCCGGCGATCGGCGGATGGTCGTCCAGATACATCGCCAGCGTGTAACCACCTGCCACGCCGTTGTACGACACCGGGATCACCTGACCGCTTTCCGTGTAGTCGCCGAAGCCGGTCGAATCCGGCATGCGAATAAATTCGTAATGGACGAGCGGCTCGCCGATCTGCAGCGGCTCGGGCACCACGGCGCGCAGTTTGTCCGGATCGGTGCGGTAAGTGATGATCAGGAATTCCCGGTCGACGAAACGATACGGACCCATCGGAAACGCCGGGTTCGTGATCGGCATCGCGAAGGCATTTGACAGCACGCTTTTGACGTCCATGATTTTCCTTGGTGGTTAAAGGCCGGTGGTGGAGCGCTTCTGCACTGCACAAGAGTATCGTCGATTCTTTCCTTCTCTTCAGCGAGACAGGTTGCCAATTATTTCGAGATATTGCGGCGTTGACATGTCCGCGCGCATCGGCCTGCGCTAAAATCGGCGGGCACACCGCACGCGCAAAGGGCCTCAGGGCTTGGATGTGCGCGATTGGTGCAGCAAAAACCAAAATACAGCAGGAAGCGCCAGGGCGGCGCTTAGCGGGGGACCAGAATGACAACCATCGCAATCGAGAAACCGAGCCAGACGGGGGTTGCGGACGATGCGCAACTGAATGCCAGCTTCGCGCGCCAGCCGATTCTGAATCGGGACGGCATGCTGTGCGGCTATGAGATCAAGGTGCGCGCGCCGGAATTGCCTATGGGCACCGAATCTGACGCGGGTGCCGCACCGGCCGTCGATTCGGCTGCGGATGCCTCGCCGGGCCGCGCGCCCGATCCCGCGCAGCTCGTGGCGCGAGCCGTGATTCGCGGGTTGATGCAGGGCAATCTGCGCGGTGCGCTCACCGGGCATCCCGCTTACGTCGATGTAAGCCGCGAGATGCTGTTCGACGATTCGATCCTGCACCTGCCCACTGACCGCTTCATGTTCGAATTGTCGCCGTCGATTGTGGTCGACGATGCGCTGATTGCGCGCATCGTTCAATTGCACGGGCGGCGCTATCGCTTCGTACTCGATGAAGTGACGCAGCCCGATGAAACGTTTGCGAAGCTGCTGCCCTACGCGGAAGTCGTCAAGATCGATTTCCCACGGGCGTCGAAAGCGCTGTTGCCCAAATTGACGAGCGTGCTCAAGTCCGCGGGCAAGCTGCTGATCGCGCTGGGTCTCGATGCACAGGCCGATTTCGAAGAGGCGCATGGTCTCGGTTTCGACCGTTTCCAGGGCTACTTCTTTGCGCGTGCGCAGACCTCGACGACGCGGCGTGTCAGCGCGCCGCGGCATGCGTTGCTGAATCTGCTGCAACTGCTATCGGGCGACCCGACCGTCGCGCAACTCGAAGCCGAACTCAAGCTGAATCCGGTGTTGGTCATGCACCTGATGAAGCTCGCGAATTCGAGCGGCCTCGCCGTCGGCCACAAGGTCACGACGCTGCGCGAAGCGATCAATGCGACCGGCACGAATCGGATCGCGCGCTGGACGCAATTGCTGTTGTACGCGGATGGCCGCAAGGTTGCGCTCGAGGACGATCCGCTGCTGCAACTCGCGGCGACCCGGGCGCGCTTCATGGAGCTGGCGATCGAGCGCTTGCCCGAAGCGGGGCGTGACGAAGCCGATGCAGCGTTTCTGACTGGCGTGTTTTCGTTTGTCGATGCGGTGTTTGGTGGCTCGCTCGAAAGCACACTGAATGTGCTGACGCTATCGCGGCCGATTCAGGCGGGCATTTTGCATCGGCAGGGCGTGCTGGGGTTGTTGCTGACCGCAGTCGAAGCGCTTGAGCGCGGGGCGTGGGATGAGCTCGATGCCTTGTGCGCGCGCTTGCAGCCGTTGACGGTGGAAGAGATCGCGCTGCTCGCGTGGGCGGCGGGGGCGTGGGCCGGGGTGGCGGATCGGAGTGCGGAGGGGTTGGAGCGGATTGAGGATTGAGGGGCGGGTTTGAGGTTTGAAGCAAAGGCCGGCATGCTGCGCACGCCGGCCTTTGCACATCTGAGATTCGTGATTTAGGGCAAACACAAAACCGGTGAGAGTGAAGCACCGTGATCAACGATCACGCCACGTCTTCACATCGTCTCCATTTCCTGCATCTGCCCCAGGCCAAAAAAACGACCTAACTCCTTGGCTAACTCATTCAACGCGCTCATTTCCTTCTGGGATATTCGGCGTGGCTCCTGCGTATGAGACCAGTCGCCATATAGCAGCGCCACCGTCTGATCGGTGTCGTCGACTACCGGTAACAGCACGAACGCGCGGGCGTCGTCGAACGAACGGCGGAACCACTCCGGTAATCGCGCGACCATCTTCGGATCACGTGCGTTCTCGATGAAAATGCCGACCGAGTTCGCGATTGCGAGGTGAAACACATCGGGCTCGAACGCGGTGTTGAACGACAGCTTCGGCAGCGCCGCGTCGATCTTCGGACCGAGTCCGAGGCGCGCCTTGAAGGTGCCGTTGCTGTGCTTGACGAACACCACCGTGCGCGCAAAGCCGAGCGCCGCCAGCACGGTTTCCGCAGCCAGCGCGAGGGCCGGCGCGAGCGCGCTGCCGTCGGGCAGGCCGCGCAGATCGCCCACCCCCGCCGCGATGCGTGCTTCCGGATTGAGCGCCTCGCGCGCGATCGCGTCCGCATTGGCACGCAGCTCGACGATCTCGCGCATCACGCCGTCGCCGCCTTCTTCACGGGCGAGCGCGATGCTCATTCCATGCAGCACGTCCGGATCGGTATTCAGTGCGTGGCTGTATTCCTGCGCCAGTTCGGCGATGCGTTCTTCGCGCTCCCAGTCCGGCATGTTCTGCTGGGTCAGCACGTCGGCGACCGCCGTCGAATAGTTGGTGATGGCGCGCAGCCACTGCACCTGGCGTGGCTGCTCGACGTCCAGCGGATCGAACTCGCCCATGCCGGAGCGGATCATGTCCGGCAGGCGCCAGCGCACCGCGGCTTCGGCGCCGATTTCGTCGAACGTGACGCCGAGCACCAGCACGCAGGCATCGGCTTCGAGTGTGTCGTCGTCGATATGCCGGCGGATCTGATCCCACTCCGCGTCGAGATAGAACACCACCAGCAGCTTGCCGATCTGCCGCATCAGCGTGCAGACCACGGCTTCTTCACCGGCGCGCAGATCGCCGCGCTCGGTCAGCTTGCGCGCGACGCAGCCCGACAGCAGCGTGCGGTTCAATTCGAGTTTCGCGTCGATACGGCGCGGCGCGCTGTGATGAAAGTGATCGACGATTTTCAGGCCGACCACCAGATGGCCGACCGCGTCCATGCCGAGCACCATCAGCGCGCGCGAGACGGTGGTGATGTTGCCGCCAAAGGCCATGTACATGGCCGAGTTGGCCAGCCGCAGCACTTTTTGCGTCAACGCGAAGTCCGACAACACGACCTGCACGAGGCCGGTGAAGTCGAGGTCGTCGTTGTTCATCGCCGCCATGGTGGTGCGCAACGACTGCGACAGCATGGGGAAATCGCCGCGCTCGCTCATTCGAGTCCAGAGCCGGTCGAGCACCGCCGCCTTTACCATGTGAATCCCGCCAAAGCCATACATGTTCCAATGAGTGCTGCACCGGCGCGAGGCCGGCATCTTCCGCTGCGCACGAGGTTTGCCTGCATCGCTATGTGGTGTGCAGGTGAAGCGTGCGCGCTTCGAAACGCTGCGCGAGTTCGTCAGAGGGCAACGCCTTGCAGACGAGCCATCCCTGTATGTGGTCGCATCCCATCTCGGTGAGCAGGCTGCGTTGTGCTTCCGTTTCGACGCCCTCTGCAACCAGTTCGAGATCGAGCGTTTGTGCGAGCCCGACGACCGCGCTAACGATTGCCTGATCGTTCCGGGAGGTTAGCAGATTCTCGACAAAACTCCTGTCGATCTTGAGCTTGGCGAGAGGGAATCGTTGCAGGTAAGCCAGACTCGAATAGCCGGTGCCGAAATCGTCGACGGCAAAGCGGATACCCATCGCCGTCAGTTCTTCGAGCAAACCCTTGGCATGCGCCGGGTCGTGCATCAGCAGGCTTTCGGTGATCTCGAACACGAGGCGGCGCGGATCGATGCCCGTCAACTCGATCGCTTCGCGCACGCTGTCCTTGAAACGCGGGTCGCGGAACTGCTGCGGCGACACGTTGACGGCGACGTATTGCAACGAGATGCCCCGCGCGTCCCACTGGATCAACTGCATGCAGGCGACCTTCAACACCCAGTTGCCGAGGAAGTTGATCAGGCCGATCGATTCCGCGAGCGGAATGAACATCGAAGGGGGCACGAGGCCGTGCACGGGATGCGACCAGCGGATCAACGCTTCGACGCCGACCACGCCGTGCGTGCGGCTGCTCGTGATCGGCTGGAAGTGCAGCGAAAACTCGCCATTGCGCACGCCGTCGTAGAGATCGGCCTCCAGCTTCAGGCGCTCGGCGTCGGCGGGGTTGTCGTCCGGTACGTAGAAGGCGAGCGTGTTGCCGCCGGCCGCCTTCGCCTGCAGCAAGGCGTGGTCGGCCCAGCGCAGCAGGTGCGTGTCGTGGGCGGCGTCGTCGTTGGCGTGGCGCACGTCGGGGTAGAGCGCAATGCCGATGCTTGCCGACAGGTGCACCTGCTGGCCGTTGAAGACATACGGCTGCTGGATCGCGGTCAGCAGGCGGCGCGCCAGCGCTTCGGCTGCTGCTGCGGCGTCGGTGCGGCTCGCGGCAGGCTTCACGAGGATCGCGAATTCGTCGCTGGCGACACGCGCCACAGTCTCGTTCGGGCTCGTCATGTTCAATAGACGCCGCGCCGTGTCGCGCAACATCTCGTCGCCGGCATCGTAGCCGAGCGCGCGGTTCACGCGTTGATAGTCGTCGAGGTCGAGCAGCAGCAGCGCGGCCGGCGTGCCGTGGGCGTCGGCTTGTTGCTGCGCGTCGAGCAGCGCGGGGATCAGCGCCGGTTGATTGGCCAGGTTGGTCAGGCGGTCCAGATGCAGCGCCTGGGTCAGGCGTTCCTCGGTGGCGCGCCACGCGGACACGTCGAAGCCGGCGATCGCATAGCCTTCGACGCCGTCATGCATGCTGCGTACCACGCGCAATTCGACTGTGATCGGGTAGGTCAGTGACTTGATGAGGCCGAGTGTGGCCTTTTCGACGTTGCCTGTGGAGGTAGCGCGCGTCAGCAGCGCATCGAGGCGCGGCACGTCGGCAGGCGCCACGAGATCGTGCAGCGTGATGGTCTCGAGATACTCACGGTGATAACCGATGAAGCGCAGGCTCGCGTCGGAAACATAGAGGAAGCGCAGGCCCTCATCGATGTGCGCCAGAAGATCGACGGCGCCGACCACCTGTTCCAGTTGCGCAGCGCGGCTGACGCCGGCTTGCGGTTTGCCGTGTGCATGCCGGCCGAACGCACGAAACCGGTCGATGACCGTGCGCAAGGAGCCCCGGCGGGGCGCGGTGATCCTGTTCGCTTCCATGTTTGTCGCTGGCAACCTGTGTTCGTCTGCAGGCGGGGCGGCTTACTGCCCGCCGTATTCGGGCGGTTGAGAGGTATCAGGCCGCCCCATCAGAACAAGATAACGACCCGCGGCGGAAAATCTTTAGCGCCTGCTGCAAAAAACAAATGGTAAGGAAGCGGCGGCGTGGCCCGGCGGCGTCGCGAGGGCGATTCAGTTAAAGTGGACCGGCTTCGTTTCCGTTAATACGTCAAACCTGCTGTGCAGTGCCGGCGATGACGTCGCTGCGTAGCTTTCCGAACACTTGCACCGATGATCCATGTCTGAACGTCACTTTGTCAGGGCCACCCCCCGGCACATCGAGGTGCTTGAACAAGGTGCCGAAGACGCCGACCCGGCGTCCGGGGCACAGTACGTTTATCTGGGGCGCCAGCCGATTCTCGATCGCGACGGCGCGCTCAATGCTTACGAATTATTGTTTCGATCCGGCGCGCATAACTATGCCGAGGTCAGCGACGACGCCCAGGCGACGGCGCAGGTCGTGGCTCGTGCGATCGGCGGGATCGGCGTGGCGGCCGTGCTGGGCCAGCACCGCGGCTTCGTCAATATCGACCGCGCGCTGCTCTTTAACGACATCGTCCATCTGATGCCGCCCGAGCGCTTCGTGCTCGAGATTCTCGAAACCGTCAAGTTCGATGCGCATCTGGCCCGCCGGCTGACCGAATTGCGCCGCGCCGGCTTCCAGGTGGCGCTCGACGACGTCAGCGAACTGTCGGATGAGCTGCTCGCCGCGCTGCCGCACGCCGATATCGTCAAGATCGACTTCCTGCAGACCGAGCGGTCAGTGCTTGCCAAACTGGCGTCGACGGTCCGCAGCCATGGCAAGACACTGATCGCGGAGAAGGTCGAGACGCGCGAAGACTTTATGCTTGGTCGCGATCTCGGCTTCGACCTGTTCCAGGGATACTTCTTCGCGCGGCCGCAGGTGCTGGCCGCGCCGCGCAACCGCTCGCCGCGCCCCGGTTTGCTGCGTTTGCTGGCGCTGTTGTCGCGCGATGCCGGGATTGTCGAACTCGAAGCGGAACTCAAGCTGAATCCGAGCGTGGTGGTGCAACTGCTGCGCCTCGTCAATTCGAGCGCGTTCGGGCTGGGGCGCAATATTGCCTCGCTGCGTGAGGCCATCATCGCCACCGGCACGCGGCAGATTGCGCGCTGGGCGCAACTACTGCTGTACGCGGACAGCGGCGATCTGCCGTGGCGCGCCGATCCGCTTGTGCAACTGGCCGGCACGCGCTCGCGCTTCATGGAGTTGGCGGCAGGCTGGCTGCGTCCGTCCGATGACGATTTTGCCGACGCCGCTTTCATGACCGGAATTTTCTCTCTGGTCCATGTGGTGCTCGGCAGCACGCCGGCGGCTGTCCTCGAGAAGCTCGGCCTTGCCCCGCAGATTCGTGAAGCGATCGTCACGCGCGGCGGCGCGCTCGGCACCTTGTTGCGGATTGCCGAAGCGGCCGGCGAGGGCACCGATGCCGCTTTGATCGCAGCCGGACCCGATGCGCCGCCCGGCTTCGCGGCGCTTACGCCCGAGGTGCTGGCGGAGCTGAACCTGTCCGCTGCGGCGTGGTTCGGCGCGCATGTCGAAGAAGCTGCCTGATGCATCCGTCGAGCAGGTTCTGACGTACCTTGTCTGTACGTGTTTCAATAGCGTATTGAGGTTGCCGAGGTTCGGCTGAACGCCGTGACCTTCGGCTTATTGCACTGACTGCGTGCATTAACGTTTCGAGGGGACTGCAGATGAAGAGAAAACTCATTCCGATGACGCTGGCGGCTGTCTTGTCGGTGGGATTCGCGATGCATTCGCTGACGGCTTCAGCCACGCTCAAGCCGGGTGATGCCGCGCCGCCGTTTACCGCCCAGGCTTCACTGGGCGGCAAGACCTACGCGTATTCGCTTGCCGACGAATTGAAGAAAGGGCCGGTGGTGGTGTATTTCTATCCGGCGGCTTTCACGCAGGGCTGCACTATCGAAGCCCACGAGTTTGCCGAAGCTGTCGACGAGTACAAGAAATATGGCGCGACGGTGATTGGCGTATCGCACGACAACATCGACACCTTGACGAAGTTTTCGGTGAGCGAATGCCGCAGCAAATTCCCGGTGGCGGCCGATGCCGATTCGAAGGTGATCGGCGCTTATGATGCTGGCTTGCCGATGCATAGCTCGATGGCCAATCGTGTGTCGTATGTGATTGCGCCGGACGGCAAGATTATTTATGAGTACACGAGTCTGTCACCGGAGAAGCACGTCGAGAATACGCTGAAGGCGGTGAAGGATTGGGCGGCGACGCATAAGCAGCCATAACGGTTGGGCTTTGCGCGGCGGCGCGTTTTTCGCAATGTTTTTTTGCCATGAGGTTCGGGCGTTGCTCGTGCTAGCCTGAGTTTTTTTGCCGGGTGAGCTTGCGATGCCGATTATTGTTGCACTCATTGCGCTGATCGCGCTGGTGTATGGCGCTGTGCGGGCGTTTTATGCCTTGCAGGCGGCTTTTGGTTTGGCTGTTGCTGTTGGGGTTGCTGTTTTTGTTGGTTTGCTTTTGGTTGCTGCGGTTGTTTATTGGTGGCGGCGTCGGAAGGAGGTCGCTTCTAATGTTCGCGATGGTGATTGGACTCACGAACTTACAGGAACCTGGGGTTCGGTACGGCTTGCTGCTGGTAAGCGGTTCTGTGAGGTTCGCCTTGGCGGCGAGCTGGGGGCTTATATTTTTGCTGATCTGCTTGGGGCTGAGGTGCAGAGCCATGATGCTCAGTGGCAGGTCGCTTTGATGGTCAAAGACGCTAAGCATCAGGTTTGGGTTTTGCCCATGCTGGGCGAGCGGCAGGCTAAGCAGTGGCGGCGGATTTTTTTGCTTGCTGTTGGGCAGAGGCTTTAGATGTTTTTTTGCCTTTTGCGGCGGCATTGTCAGTGTTCTTGGGGCGTTGGCCTTTCCTTGAATTGTTAGTGGTCTATTAGCGTTGCCCCTGTGCGGGGCGGCACCTACTTCTCTTTGCCGGCTGCAAAGAGAAGTAGGCAAGAGAAAGCAGCT
>NZ_VOSW01000121.1 GCF_009690905.1 Paraburkholderia madseniana | reverse complement strand
GGCCAGGGGCAACGCGCCTGCCGATCACTGCCAGGCGGCTCATTGGCGCCTCGCCAGGATCGACTCATTTTTCGCCCCATGATACGCCGCGTCGAATCCCATTGCAGGTGTCCGGCAGGCACCGGTCGGCGCGCAGCCGTATAGGCCACATAAGCCGCTGCCCCGGCGCTCCTTGTCTTTCGAAATCGTGCGTTCGTTATTGATGGGTACCTATCCGTGTTAGCCAAAGCTCCAAGAATCAGCGATCACTTGCGGGAAAAAACCGTGTCGATCGCCGCCGATCTGACGCGTGTCGTGGAACGCACGCTGGGGATACTGACGCAGATCGACGGATACAGGTTGCTCGCACCGGCGGCGCAACGGGACGTTCGCGAATCGGTCGCTCTGTCGGCCAAAGTCTGGTTCGAGACTCTGTTGTCGGGTGAGCTCCCCTCGGCGCAGGACATGGAAGTGTTTCGGGAAATCAGCCAGCGACGTGAGCATCAACGCGTGCCGCTGCAGAGCCATCTGCAGGCATTGCGCCTCGGGTTGCGGGAAATCTGGAGCACCTACATCGCACTCGGCGAGCTGGACGAGCGTATTGCCAAAGAACTTCTGGCCGACGTCTCGCTGTATCTGCTGGATCACTTCGATTTCATTGCGCAGACTATTGTGCGGACCTATCTGGGTGAGCAATACCGGCAACCACGGTGGGCGGAACTCGCCGTTGCAATCGAGGAGGGCGCGCGCCGTTCCGAAAGCGTGCGGCATCATCTCGTCGCACTCCTCGAGCAGTTATTGGCCGAGCCGGACCTGCTCTCAAGGCTCTACGTCGAGCAGGTTCGGGAGCACCGCGGTACTGAAGGGGCCGGCGCGCAGGTGATGAAGTTCTTCGGCCTCGATGTCGACATCGACGACGGCGCGGAATTGTCGAAGGCCTTGCGAGACGCGCAGGAGAGGCTGGCGCAGGCATCGCGGCTCGCGGCCGTGGCTGAACTCTCCGCCTCCATTGCCCACGAACTCAACCAGCCGCTCCAGGCCATCGTGGCGCATGGGCATGCCTGCGTGCGATGGCTCGCTGCAACGCCGCCCAGGCTCGACAAAGCCCGATACTCGGCCGAGCAGGTTGTGCGCGACGCGAATGCCGCGGCAGACGTGGTAAGCCGCATTCGCGCTCTTTTCAGGCACACGGCTCCGCAAAAGGTTGATCTCGATGTCAACAAGCTGATTCTTCAGGTATGCACGCTGATGGCCGACGACATCCAGCACAACGCGGTTTCGCTCGAGACAGTCCTCGGCGAAGACGTGTCGAAGATCAGCGCGGACGCGGTTCAGATTCAGCAGGTGATCGTCAACCTCGTGCGCAACGCAATTGAAGCGTTAGCGGCAACGGAGGAGCGACCGAGGCTGCTGGTGATCCGCTCACGTCGCGATGCCGGCAATGTGGTGGTCGATGTGGAAGATCACGGTGCAGGGCAGGTGAACTTCGAGAAGATTTTCGAGCCGTTCTTTACCACGAAAAAAACAGGCATGGGTATGGGTTTGGCAATCTGCAAGTCGATCGTGGAAGCACATGCGGGCCGGATTGGGGCCGTGCGCAATGTGTCCCGCGGCGTGACCTTCAGCTTCAGCCTTCCGATAGAGAGATCGAACGCAACCTCACGTTGACGATAGCCGAGGGTATCCTCAGCCGCCTCCGCCAATCAGCGTGATCGGCTTTGGCCTCGCTTTGGTCTTGCTTCGGCCTCGCTTCGGTCTGAAAGCAACGCGCTGTAGCCAGACATCTTCCCAGCCTACTGCTTCATATCGGGCCGTGATATTACATATTTATGTAATGCAGAACACGGCTTCCTATCCTTCCGGGCGACGATTCCGGCGGCTATAATTTTTTGTCGGCAGGACCACGTAAGAACAACATTCAACGAGATTGTCGTGGACCGTCCGTGCCGACGTCAGGCTGGGTTTTCACCCGGCAACGGAGAAGGCGCATGAAATCCGCAAGTGAGGTGGTGTATGTGGTCGACGACGACAGGCGGGTACGAGAAGCACTCACCTCGCTGCTGCGCGCAAACGGAAGAGATGCCCGCGCATTCGATTCCGGCACGGAGTTTCTGGAAACACCGCGTCAAAATAGTGTTTCATGTCTGATTCTGGATTTGCGAATGCCTGACATGAGTGGGCTGGAAGTTCAGAAGCTCGTCAGTGACTCGCAGATTCCCGTCATTTTCATTACCGGCAAGGGCGATGTGCCTTCCACGGTCCTCGCCATGAAGGGTGGGGCGGTTGACTTCCTCACTAAGCCTCTCGATGAAGACGAGTTGATGCGCGTGGTTGCTGCGGCGCTCGCAAGGGCGCACGTTCTTCGCAAGGAGGCGGACGATGCGGCGATGCTACATGCGCTTTATCAAACGCTCACGCCTCGTGAGCAGGAACTCCTGCCGCTGCTTGCCAGTGGCCTGCTCAACAAGCAGGCGGCGGCAGTACTTGGGATTACCGAATACACGGTGCAGGTCCATCGCGGCCACATCATGAGAAAGATGCGAGCGGATTCGTTTGCCACGCTGGTCAGGCAGGCGGGCAAACTGCAGCTCGAAACGTCGCCCATAACCACTTTCTGCGCCTGACGCCAACGCCAATTCGGTGTTGGACTCGATGACCGGAGAAAAAAATGTCCACGCCTCCGGTTCGAACCGTGGCCGTGATTGATGATGACCGACGCGTTCTGACGTCTCTGGCGAACCTGCTGGCCTCCGGCGGGTACGGAACACGGGCCTACGAATCCGCTCTGGATTTTTTTGCCGACGGCTACGCGGGTCTGGTATGCGTCATTACCGATCTGGGCATGCGGCCCGTTGACGGCATTCAGGTGCTCGATAGAACGGTTCATTCAGGCGCAGCCACGCCGGTCATCATTATCACGGGCAAGCCGAGCGAGCAAACGGAAGACTACTATCTGCGCAGAGGCGCACTAGGTTTCTTCCGCAAACCTGTTGATGGAAATGCGTTGCTGGACATGCTGGATAGCATTGCTTAATAACGGCGCTGGCACTCGCCGTCAAATCCCCCCCAACAGGGACCGCGTTTCTTCCGACGGCTCTGCGGTGAGTATGTTTTCAAAGCTGTCCATCAAGTTGGCCACGGCGTATTGCGGCGACCAAAGCCCTCCCGAATCGCCACTGTCCCGGCTCGCTTCCCACGCTGCCAGCGAGGCATTGCCGTAGATGCCCACGAGCGACAGTCTGTGATCGACGATTGCCGGCGGAATATCGGCAAGCAGGTTCCGGAGCAGGGCGTTGCAACGCTGATAACCCAGATTCCACTTGTTTTCCAGCGCTTCCCGCAAGAACGCGCGGTCGTTCAACTGCAAGTTGGCGATCATGCGGATATACGTCGCCTGACCCGTACGATCCGCCAGCTCAAGCATCGGAAAGAGCAGCGCACCTAATACCGCACGTACGTTTATCCCTTCCTCCGCCTCCAGTCTGTCGAGCCGCGCCTGACGGTCTTCGTCTATCAGGCGCGCACCGTCGACGACCAGCTCACGCGCCAGTTCAAGTTTGTTGCCGAAGTAGTAGCGCAACGAGGCGCTGTTGCGCTGCCCTGCGGCGGAGATGATGTCCTGCACGGACACCCCATCCAATCCGCGCAGCGCGAACAGGCGTTGGGCTTCCTCTTTTAAGCGAGTTCGTGTCTCCGCCCCATCCGAGCGAAGGGTTTTCCCTGGCGTCGTCATTACTTTACCGTGTCGGGTTAATTAACTACACTGCAATAACTAACTCGGTAGGAGAAACTTAGCATGAAAGTCATAGTTGTTGGAGGAGGCATTGGTGGACTCACGACCGCTCTGGCGTTGCTGCGCCACGGTATCGAGCCGATTGTACTGGAGCGCGCCCCGCAATTGACGGAGGTCGGCGCGGGCGTCCAGATCGCTGCGAACGGCACGATTGTGCTGCGGGAACTGGGGCTTGAGCCGGCGCTGGCGAGCATCGCGACCGTGCCGGCGCGTTTTGACTACCTCGAACTGTCGACAGGGCGTCTCCTGTACGTGGCTCCTTTGGGCAAAGAGGCCGAGGCACGCTACGGCGCGCTGCTCTACAACGTTCACCGCGCCGACCTGATCGACCTGCTCGCGAAGGCCGTGCCGCCCAATGTGATCCGGCTGGGCGCAGAGGTTGCGTCGGTGTCCCAGGACGACGAAGGCGCCTACGTCACGCTGCAAAATGGCGAAGTGATTCGTGGCGACGCCGTGATCGGCGCGGATGGCATTCACTCTGCCGTTCGGACGGCCCTCCGGGGATCCGAGGAGAAGCAGTTCGCCAACATCCTGATGTGGCGCTCGCTCATTCCCGCTGACCGGCTCGCGGGCCTGAGGTTGCCGGTGGCGGGGAACAACTGGTTCGGCGTGGGCAGGAATATCGTTTCGTACTGGGTGCGCAAGGACCTCTACAGCATTCTTGCGTCGGTGCCGGCAACCGAAGTGAGCCGCGAATCGTGGACGCAGTCGGGGGACGTAGCGCAACTGCGGCGCTCGTTCGAGGGTTCTGAGCCGACCGTCCAGAAGATGCTGGAAGCGGTGGATTCAACGTTCATCACGGGGATGTACCACCGGGACCCGATCGAACACTGGAGTACCGGACGCATCGCACTGCTCGGCGACGCTGCGCATGCAATGGTGCCGTACCTGGCGCAAGGCGCCTGCCAGGCGATCGAAGACGCATGGGTCCTCGCCACCTGTCTCAAGAACCATGGCCCGGACGGCATTCAGGACGCGCTGCTGGAATACGAACGGCGCCGCCAGCCGCGTACGACGCGGATTCAGGCGGGCGCGCGCTTTGTCGTCGACTGGGCACACGAGCCCGACGAGGCGCGTGTGCGCCAGCGTAACGGACGCCTGAAGGGACTCTCGCGTATCGATCCGCTGGCAGAGGCGTCGTGGTCGTTCGCCTGGGGGCACAACATCCTCGAGGCCGTCAAGTTGCCGCCGGGCGAGGTCGTAGGTTTGAGCGCGGCACGCGAAGGAAAGCGGATGGCGCGCCCCGAGAGTCAGCGTGCTTTCGATCTCTGGAAGGGCGTGTTCAAGCCGGATGACATTGCGCGTGGCGACCGGGGGCAGCGTGCAGCCTACGAACGGTTCCTGCTGGAGCAGTTCCCTGCGCAGGCAAGCACCGAAGTGACGGACGTCGATCTTCACGGGGTGAGCGCGTTGCGCGTGGTTGCAGCGGGAGCAGGGCACAAGGCGACCGTCTTGCACTTCCACGGCGGCGGGTACGTGCTGGGTTCGGGGAAGAGCTCGGTTGAATACGCAAGCCGTCTCTCACGCGCGCTGAACGGTCCGTGCTACACGGTCGACTATCGCCTCGCGCCCGAGCATCCGTATCCGGCGGCATTCGATGACGCATTCAGCGCCTATCGCGGTTTGCTCGCTGCGGGTGTCGATCCGTCGACGGTGTTCCTGAGCGGCGAATCGTCCGGGGGCGGCCTCGCCCTGGCGCTGGCTGCTGCGCTGCGTCGTGCGGGGCTGCCATTGCCGGGCGGCGTCATTGCAATCTGCCCGCTCACTGACCTCACGCTTGGCGGCCCCTCCGTCATGGCGAATTCCGGAGACGACCCGGCCGCGAATCGCGAGACGCTTTCCAATCTTGTCGCGTCTTACTTCCAGGGTCACGAGCCGACCGATCCGATGGTGTCGCCGTTGTTCGCGGATCTCGCAGACCTTCCGCCGGTGTTTCTTTCGGCGGTGGAGGGCGAGGTACTGGAAAGCGACACGACTCGTTTCGCAGAGCGGGCAAAGGCAGCCGGCGCGAACGTGACCTTGAAGATGGTGAGCGATTCGGTTCACGTCTTCACGCTCTTCCCATTCTTGCCCGAAACCGCCGAGACGCTCGAAGAAATTGGCCAGTGGAGTCGCGAGCTCGCGATTTGCGCGTGACGCCAGCACCCGGTTTCAAGTCGCTTTGCCCTATCACCGCATTTGGTTTCATGCCCGGAGTAGACATGACGGCAACATCAACGCGTCGGCGGGTCGACGTGCCGCGGCAACTATCCGCGCCGCAGACATCGCTGTACACGAATCTCGAAGTTTCCGCGGACCGCCATCCGGAAAAGGCCGCAATCCTTTACTACGACAGCACCGTCAGCTACCGGCAGTTGCGGCACGAAGTCGATGCGATGGCCGGATTCCTGCAGCAGCACTGCGGCATCGCCCGGGGCGAGCGCGTCGTCCTGTACATGCAGAACAGTCCGCAGTTCGTCATCGCCTTCTATGCGGTGCTGCGCGCGGATGCGGTAGTCGTGCCCGTCAATCCGATGAACCGGACGTCGGAACTGCAACACATACTTGAAGATAGCGGGGCTAGGGTCGCCTTTGTGGGCGTTGAACTCATGGAGCACGTGCGGCCGCTGTCGGGCCGTCACGTGGACCATGTGATCTCTGCACGTTATGCCGACTATCTTCGCGACCAGACCGATCTGCCGCTGCCCGACGTTCTGACATCGTCCGTAGCGCAGCCTCATGCAGATTCTGTGAACGGACATGCCGCTCTAATCGGCTGGAACGACGCGCTTGCTCGTGCGTGCGTTCCGCGCGGCCACGAATCCAGGCCCGAAGATCTGGCGGTCATTCCGTACACGTCCGGCACGACCGGTCGCCCCAAGGGGTGCATCCATACTCATCGTAGCGTGATGCATTCAACGGTCTCGTGCGCTGAATGGCCGAGCCTCGCGAACGAGAGCGTAATGCTGTGCTCCGTGCCCTTGTTTCACGTCACTGGCATGCAGAACTGCATGAACATGCCGATATACATCGGCGCCACGATGGCGATCATGACCCGCTGGGACGCGAAATGTGCCGCGCACGTGATCGAACGCCACCGCGTAAGCACATGGGTCACGGTTCCCACGATGCTCATCGACCTGCTGAACCTGCCGGACGTCGGCAGGTTCGATCTGAGCTCCATTGCGTACCTGAGCGGCGGCGGTGCCGCGATGCCGCAGGCTATCGCGCAGGAGATAGAGAAGCGTTGGGGCATCCCGTACGTGGAAGGGTACGGCCTCACCGAGACCATGGCAGCGACTCACATCAATCCGCCGAAGCACAGCAAGCAACAGTGCATGGGCGTGCCGGTCTTCAATACCGATTCACTCGTCGTCGATCCCGAGACGCTCGAGCCTCTCGGTGAAGGAGAAACAGGCGAGATTCTCGTCAGCGGGCCTCAAGTGTTCGACGGGTATTGGAAGTCGCCGGAAGCCACGCAAGAGGCATTTGTTCTGATCGATGGGAAGCGCTACTTGCGCACGGGAGATCTCGGCTATGTAGATCGGGACGGATACTTCTTCATCGTCGACCGGCTCAAACGCATGATCAACGCCTCCGGCTACAAAGTCTGGCCGGCCGAGGCCGAGGCAATGTTGTTCGAGCATCCGGCCGTACAGGAAGCGTGTGTCATCGCGACTCACGATCCGCGTCGAGGCGAGTCGGTCAAGGCGGTCATCGTGCTTCGAAACGGCGAGCACGTGACGGAAGAAGAAATGGTGTCGTGGGCCCGTGAGCGCATGGCGTCCTACAAGGTTCCGCGTGTCATTCAGTTTGCCGCCAGCTTGCCCCGTACGGCGAGCGGAAAGATCCAGTGGAGACTGCTGCAGGAAGAGGAAACGCGGAGTCGAAACGCTCAATCCGAAGGCCGCCGGTTGGATTGATATGTTGCCTGCCGAAGCGAGCGATGAGTAGTCGCAGCAGGGCAGGTTAGGCCTACCGGTGACACCAAAGGATGAAGTGTTGGTTGAGCTGGCAGGTTGATCAGATCATCTCGGCCCATTGAGTCACGCAAGGGCCTGTCATCAGCATGAACAGGCCCTAAGCTTCCTGCGGGACGAAGAGTTCCTTTTTACCCAACCAGCTCGCGATGCAACGCCATGAACTCCAGAGCAAGCTTATGCCGGGGATCGAGGTGAACCATCGGTTTGGCGTGCTGATGCGATTCGCGAATCCTCACGGAAGAAGACAGCCGGGACTCCAACACCGGCAAGCCCTCGCTTACCAGTTCCTCAACCAGCTGGAGGGGCAGGCTCGCGCGAGGCTGAAACTGGTTGATCACAATCCCTTCGACTTCCAGATCGGAATTATGGTCCTGCTGAATTTCCTTGACGTTGTCGAGCAGCGTATAAAGCGCGCGACGAGAAAAATCGTCACAGTCGAACGGGATCAGGCAGCGTTCGACCGCAATCAGTGCGGAGCGGGTGTAGAAATTCAGTGCAGGGGGCGTGTCGATATAAATCGCGTCGTACGCATCGTCCAGTTCATTCAGCGCATCGCGTAGCTTGTAGATTTTGTAGCGGGATTCGAGCTTGCCGTGCAAAGCGTCAAGCTCCGGATGGGAGGGCATCACATCGAGGTTCTCGAACGGCGTGGGATGGATGAAGGTCGAGACCGGTGTCGGCTTGAAGCTGAAACTCAGGGCCGTTTCGAAGAAGTCCGCCACACTCGGCTTGAGCCCGCTCGCCTGCTCGCCGAGAAGGTATTGGCTGGAATTGCCCTGAGGATCGAGATCGATGACCAGGGTGCGCATACCCTCGCTGGCGCTGATCGCCGCCAGGTTGCATACGATGGTCGATTTACCCACGCCACCCTTCTGATTGAAGACGACACGCCGCATCTGGTTTGCCCCTTTTTTGCGAGAACTTGCGAAAACTTGCGAAAGGCACAGCTTACCCTGGCGGAACCCCCCTTAGCCCGGCCTCAACGGCCGTCCCCGCGCCGCGGCCCTTACTCCGCGGCCACTTCCTGACAGTTCCCCTGTTCGGGGGATGGCTCCCCCTTGCCAAAAACTCGATGATGGCTTCACTCGGGATGCCACCGTGCGCGACAAGCACCGACTGACCTGTGTCAGCCCGATCCATTTCTCGACTTGAGGAGACGTAGATGCAGGACGCCGTGCAGGGATCGACGCCATCCCCTTATGCCTATCCGCTGCTGATCAAGCAACTGTTGCATACGCCGTTCGTTCAGGCGCCGGATCAGGAAATCGTGTACCGCGGCCAGCTGCGGATGACCTATACCACGCTGAGGGAACGCATTGCGCGGCTCGCCAATGGCCTTCACGAGCTCGGCGTGCGGCACGGCAGCACCGTGGCCGTGATGGACTGGGACAGCCACCGCTATCTGGAGTCGTACTTTGCGGTTCCGATGATGGGCGCCGTGCTTCAGACGGTCAACGTGAGGTTGTCGGAGGCGGAGATCGCCTACACGATCAACCACGCCGGCGCAGAGGTGCTGCTCGTTCACACCGATTTCCTGCCCGTGGTCGAAGCGATCAAGGATCAGCTTGAAACGGTCCGCACCTTCGTGTGGATCGACGAGCCGGGCAGTGAAGCGAGCGCGCACACCATTGCATTCGCCACGGAATACGAGGCGATGCTGGCAGCGAGCGCGACGAGCTACGATTTTCCCGACTTCGACGAGAACACCCGGGCCACCACGTTCTACACGACAGGAACCACCGGTCTGCCCAAGGGCGTGTACTTCTCGCATCGCCAGTTGGTCCTGCACACCATCACCTTGATGGCGGCGCTGTCGAGCCCGGTATCGGGACAGCGCTTTCATCGCGGCGACGTCTATATGCCGCTCACGCCGATGTTCCATGTGCACGCATGGGGCATGCCCTACATCGCGACGGTAATGGGCGTGAAGCAGGTCTATCCGGGCCGTTATGTGCCCGAGCGTCTCGTGCAACTGCTCCGCGATGAAGGCGTCACGTTTTCGCACTGCGTCAGCACGATTCTGCACATGCTGCTCTCGTGCGATGACGCGAAGCACGCGGACTTCAGCAAATGGAAGGTCATCATCGGCGGCGGCGCGTTGCCGCACGGTCTCGCGCGCGCCGCGCTCGACCGCGGCATCGACGTCTTTACCGGCTATGGCATGTCCGAGACCGGTCCTGTGTTGAGCCTCGCGCAACTTCCGCCTAACACCGGGCCGCTCGATCTCGAAGAAGAGGTACGCCTGCGTTGCAAGACCGGTTTCCCCGTTCCGCTCGTCGACTTGCGCATCGTCAACGAGGACATGGAAGAGATCGTGCACGACGGCCGGGCCTACGGCGAGATCGTCGTGCGTGCGCCGTGGCTGACGCAGGCTTACCTGAACAATCCGGACGCGACAGCGCAGCTCTGGACTGGCGGATACCTGCATACGCAGGACATCGCGAACATCGACTCGACCGGCAACATCCAGATCACCGACCGTATCAAGGACGTCATCAAATCGGGCGGCGAGTGGATCTCTTCGCTCGAAATCGAAAGCCTGATTTCGCTGCACCCAGATGTCTCGGAAGTCGCAGTGATCGGGATCAAGGACGAGAAATGGGGCGAACGGCCGGTTGCGCTAGTAGTGCGCAAGCCGGGTGCCGCGGTCACCGAAGAGGACGTCAAGGCACACGTCATGGGCTTCACCAAAACCGGACGGATCTCGAAGTACGCGGTGCCGCAGATCGTCAAGTTCGTCGACGCGCTGCAGAAGACGAGCGTCGGCAAGATGAACAAGAAGTGGTTGCGCGAGCAATTCGCCTGACCCGTCGCAAGGAGCAAACACGATGAGCATCAAAGGATATAGCGTCGCCACGATCGACGACTTCGTTGGCCGCGAATTGGGCGTGTCGGACTGGGTTGTCGTCGATCAGGCGCGTATCGACGCCTTCGCGGCATGCACGGGCGACAGGCAGTGGATTCACGTGGATCCTGAGCGCGCGAAACGCGAAAGCCCGTTCGGCGGCACGATCGCACACGGCTATCTGACGCTGTCGCTGCTGGCGTCGCTCGCGATCGAGATCGGACTCATTCCTGAGGACGCATCGGCTGGGCTGAACTACGGGCTGGACAAGGTGCGTTTCATGACACCGGTGAAAGCGGGAGCGCGGGTGCGAAACCGCGTGACGCTGATTTCGGTGGAAAAGAAGGGCGGCGGCCGGATCATCGTGAAGACGATGAACGAACTGCAGATCGAGGGCGAGGAGAAGCCGGCGCTCATTGCTGAGACATTGGCGATGCTGGTCTCGCAAGCGTAAGCAGCGCTGTTGACGAAACGGATAGAGATGTTTGAGGAGCAGCAAGATGGCGGCAAATGACGAAAGCAAGGCACGCAGCGAGCAGACGAACGACCTTGCGGCGTCTGCCGCGGAAGGCATGCTCGGACCGAATCCGTTCGTGGGACTGCGGCCGCGAGACATTATGGCAACGGCGCAGCAGATCGGCGCCCAGGCGCTGCGGCAACCCGCCTTGCTCATGGAGCAGGAGGCGGTGCTTGTCCGCGACCTGATCGCGGTGCTTGGCGGCAGCGCGGACAGTACGCCGCCGCAGGGCGACAAGCGCTTCACCGACCCGGCGTGGCAGACGAATTCGCTTTACCGCATGACGCTGCAAACTTACGTGGCGTGGCGCAACGCGTTGACAGGCTTTGTCGACCGCTCCGCGCTCGACCCGAAGAGTAAGGAACGCGCGCAGTTCGTGCTGTCGCTCTTCACCGACGCGCTGTCGCCGACGAACACGCTGCTCGGCAATCCCGCCGCACTCAAAAAAATCATCGATTCGGGCGGCGCCAGCCTGCTTGGCGGCATGCGCAATCTCGTGACGGATATGCTGCAGAACCAGGGGATGCCCGCGCAAGTCGACAGGTCGGCGTTCAAGGTGGGTGAAAACCTCGGCACGTCGCAGGGCGCGGTGGTCTTTCGCAACGAGGTGCTCGAGCTGATCCAGTACGCACCGGCGACGGAGCAGGTGTACGCCCGCCCGCAACTGATCGTGCCGCCCCAGATCAACAAGTTCTACGTGTTCGACCTGTCCGAAGGCAAGAGCATCGTCGACTATCTGGTGAAGAGCGAGTTCCAGGTGTTCATGGTGAGCTGGCGCAATCCCACCGCTGCGCAGAGTCACTGGGACCTCGATACCTATGTGACGGCGCTCCTCGAAGCGATCACGGCCGTGCGCGACATTACCGGCAGCGACGACGTCAACCTGCACGGCGCCTGCTCGGGTGCGATGACGATTTCGGCGCTCCTTGGCCACCTCGCAAGCCGGGGCGACACGAGCGTCAATGCGGCCACGCTGATGGTCGCGGTGCTGGACAACACGGCTGATTCGCAGCTAGGTCTCTTTGCAACGCCCGAGGCTATCGCGGCCGCAAAGCAGAACAGCACATCGAAGGGCGTGCTCGCCGGTGAAGAAATGGGCCGCGTGTTCGCGTGGATGCGACCCAACGATCTCGTCTGGAACTACTGGGTCAATAACTATCTGCTCGGCAAAGCGCCGCCCGCTTTCGACATCCTCTATTGGAACAACGACGCGACCCGGCTGCCCGCGGCGATGCATGGGCAACTGCTCGATATTTTCACGGGTAATCTGTTCAGCAAGCCGCGCGCGTTGACGGTTCTGGGTACGCCGATCGATCTGTCCGAAGTGACGTGCGACAAATACGTCGTCGCCGGCATGACCGATCACATCACGCCGTGGAAGGGTGTGTACAACACGGCGCGCACGTTCGGCGGCAAGACGCGCTTCGTGCTGAGTTCGAGCGGTCATATCCAGAGCCTGATCAACCCGCCGGGCAATCCGAAAGCGAAGTTCTTTCTCAATACCGATTTGCCCGCCAATGCCGACGCATGGCTTGCCAGTGCTCAGGCTGAAAAGGACTCGTGGTGGGCCGACTGGCGCACGTGGCTCGCCGACCATTCCGGCGAGCGGCGTGCCGCCCCGGCGACAGTAGGAAACAAGCAGCACCCCGCGGGCGTGAAGGCGCCGGGAACGTATGTCATGGAAGCCTAAGGCACTTAAGGCACCAAGGCACACGCACCGGCGCACTCATTGAGCGCACTTTTGAGCGCACCGCAGTCAACATTTTCTTAACGTAGTTTCAATGGAGTATCGATGATGGATTCAACCAATTTCAACAGCATTTTCGCCGAGTATAAAAAGGTCGTTGGACAGTTCAAGCTGCCCGGCATCGACGTAGGCGCACTCCTCGAGTCGCGCCGCAAGGACGTCGAGGCGATCGTCGAAGCCAACACGACCGCGCTGGCAGGCGTGCAGTCGCTCGCTCAGAAGCAGTCGGAGATCCTCCGCACGACGCTGACCGAAGTGCAGTCGCTCGTCAGCCGCGTTGCCCAGTCGGGCAGCCAGCCGGCGGCCAACACGGGTGAAGTGGTGCAGCAGGCCTTGAACAAGGCGCTGGTGGACATGCAGGAACTCGCTGACACCGCATACCGTGCGCAGGCGGACAGCGTCGCCGTGGTTACCAAGCGCGTCGCCGAGCACGTCGAGGAACTGAAAACGCTCCTTCAGCCGAAGAAGTAATGCCGAAGAAGTCATACGACAGCGCCCATGCGGCATGCCGACGCGTCGAATGAAGCGTCCTTTCAGAAGATGATCCGGAAACAAAAAATGCACACGAACCCCGAGTCTCTTTGCAGCATGGAAATCCAGATGATCGATCTGGACGGTCAGACACTGCGTGTCGCAACCTGGCGCGGCAGCGATGCTTCGCCGCCGCTCCTCATCTTCAACGGCATCGGCGCCAACCTCGAACTGGTGGAGCCGTTCGTCACGGCGCTCGAAGACGTGAGCGTCATCATCTTCGACGTTCCCGGCGTCGGCGGTTCGCCCGCGCCGGTCGTGCCGTATCGCTTTTCGACGTTGTCCGTGTTGGCGGACAAGCTGCTGACGCGGCTTGGTTATGAGGGGGCCGTCGATGTGCTCGGTGTATCGTGGGGCGGCGCGCTGGCGCAGCAGTTCGCGCATCTGTACCCGGGGCGCTGCCGCAGGTTGATTCTCGCGGCAACCTCGCCCGGCGTCATCATGGTGCCGGGCAAACTGTCGGTTTTGTCGAAGCTGATCGGGCCGCGCCGCTATACGGATCCCACCTACCTGCAACAAGTAGGCGCGGAGATCTACGGGGGCGCTTACCGGCGCGATCCGTCGTTGCTGAAGGCGCATAGCCGGCACATTCAGCCACCGCGTGGCCGCGGCTACCTCTATCAACTACTGGCGGCTACGGGCTGGAGCAGTTTGCCGTGGCTCGGTGCGTTGCGCCAGACGACACTGGTCATGCACGGCAACGACGACCCGATTGTGCCGCTCACCAACGCGAAGATTCTCGCAGGCCGTATCCCCGATGCGACGCTCTATGTGATTGATGACGGCCACCTGTTTCTCATCTCGCGCGCGAGTGAAGTCGCGCCGGTGGTGCGCAGGTTTCTCCGGCAGGGGGCGAGTTGAGTTTCTTTGCGCGCGGTGGCGATGGCGAGCGGGCGGCCATCGCGAATGCACACGACGACCGCAAGGCAAGCGGCTTGGAGCGCATGCGGAGAACGGCGACCTGCCTGCTAGTCTGCATGATTGCGTTGCTGCTCGTATGCGTTGCCTGGCAGGCTGACCATGCATGGCTTGCGTGGCCGCGTGCGTTTGCGGAGGCCGGCACGGTCGGCGCGATCGCAGACTGGTACGCAGTCGTTGCGCTGTTCCGTCGTCCTTTGGGTCTGCGGATCCCGCATACAGCGATCATTCCGCAAAACCAGCAGCGCATCGCCGAGAGCCTTGGCAAGTTCGTTGAGGAAAATTTTCTGACGCCGGAACTCATCGTCGACAGGCTGAGCGGCCACGATGCCGCCCAGGCGCTTGCCCGGTGGCTCGCGCAGCCGGCGAACAGCCGCGGGGTGGCCGATATCGTTGCGGATGCCGTGGCAGGATTGCTCGATGGAATTGACGAAGCGGATGCGCAGTGGTTTTTCGACCGTCTGGTGATACCGCAGTTGGGCACGCTCGATGTATCCCGCGTAGCCGGCGACGTCATCAAAGTACTGACTGAAAGCGAGCGGCATCAGCCGTGGCTGGTTCGCGGACTCGAAGTGCTGGAGAAATGGCTCACTGCGAACGTCGGCATGATCAAGGCCAAATTCAGCGAAGCCTCGAGATACACGCCCGCGCAGCTTGACACGTATATCGTCAGTAAATTTATCGAAGGCATCGTTGCGCTCCTCCGTGAAGTGGCGGCGAATCCGGATCATGAACTGCGCCACCAGTTCGATGAGGCCCTGCAGGGGCTGAGCGTGCAATTGCAAACATCGGCTGTGCACCGTCGTTTCGGCAAGTCGTTGATGCGCGACTGCATCCGTTATTTCAGGCATGCAGACCACTATCGCGTGCTGCTGGAGCGTTTGCGCATGCGTGTGATCGCCGATCTCAGTCGCGAGCAATCGGCCGTGCGCGACGCCATGACGAGCATGCTGGCTTCGCTCGGCAAGCGGATCGGCCGTGAACCCGCGGTTCAACACAAACTGAACGCATGGTGGCTCGCGCTCGCTCGCGAACTCGTCGTGCGCTATGGGCGCCAGCTCTCCGCGCTGATCACCGAGGTTGTAAAAGGCTGGAACGCAGATGAAGTGAGCCAGAAGATCGAGGCGGAAATCGGCCGTGACCTTCAGTATGTCCGGATCAACGGCACATTCGTGGGCGGCATGGTCGGCGTGCTGATTCACGCCGCCGCACTCGTCGTCATGAGGTAAGACGTGCGCTAGCCGGCCGCAACCAGACCCAGTGCCTGCGCGCGCGCAACGGCGTGTGCGCGCTTGTCGACATCCAGTTTCACGAAGACGTTCTTGACATGAGTCTTGACGGTTTCCGGCGCAATCCCCAAGGTGCGCGCGATCTCCTTGTTCGACTGTCCCTGGGCAATCAGCTCGACGATGCTGCGCTCCCGCGCGCTCAACGGCTCGCGCTCCATGTCGCGCCTCGGCGTGACAGGCTCGTACAGCGCGCGCCAGCCGTCTAGCAGGCGATCGATGTAAGCGACGATCTCCTTCGTCTGCGGGGTGGAACGCGTGTCGTCGCGAACCGCCTGCAGAAGCGGCCCGATTTCGGGCCCTTGATCGAGAATCGAGCGGTAGATGCCGCTATTGGCGCTCAGCACCTCGCGAAAGATTTCGACAGCGCGGGGCTGATTGTTCGCACGCAACCAGACGAGCGCGATCACGGTGCGCAAGCGCAGCGCGAGATAGTCGCCGTGTCGGCTTTCGACGCTTTGCAAAGCGGACGTCAACGCCCCGAGGGCTTCCTCTGTCCGGTTCTGGGCCATCGCCACCCAGGCCACCGCGATCGCGCGGTAGGTTTCGATCTCCGGCGAGACTGCATGCTCCGCGGCGCAATGGGAGTCTGCCAGTTGATCCAGTTGCACGACACATGCTGACGCTTCCGTTACCCTGCCTTCAGCCAGATAAAGCCGCCCGCGCTCGACGAGAACGCCGGCAATCATCCGGTCCCAGCGGCGTGCGTAACCCAGAGTCTGCGCCTGATCGAGCAGCGCATAGGCCCGCTCGGCGTCGGAACGCGCGATAGCGATCCGGACCAGCACGCGGTAGGCGATCAAGGTGCTATCGAGCAGGACCGCCAGGTCGATCACCGGCATGAGATCGACCAGCAACGCTTCCGCCTCATCGAGCCGTCCCTGCTCGTACCAGATCTGCGCAATCATGGGCGCACACAACGCGGCCGAGATGGATTTCGGACCGGCATGGCGCTCGGCGAGCTGGATCGACTCGGTGAAATAGCGCTCGGCGAGCGCGAAGTGCATCTGCTGCATTTCCGCGTGGCCGAGCAGGCATAGCCGGTAGACCGAGGCGAACACGTTGCGCTGGTCTTCCTCGAGCGAATAGGGGATCCACGGTGTCGCGTACAGTGCTTTCAGGTTGCCCGCTTTCCAGTGCCCGAAGCGCACGACGTTGGAGACGACGTTGGTGGTCCAACTGTCTGTCGACGGCCGTTCGAGACACGTTTGTGCGATCACAAGCGCGCGCGGCGAGTCGTCCTGAAGCGCTGCCACCACCGAGCGGATCGCCTGGCACTCCCAGCGGATGTTGTCGGCGGTGTCGCTCGAGCCCGTACCCGTGTCACGCTCGATCTCATCGAGTATCGCGAGCGCTTCGTCAAAACGCATCGCCAGCGCCATCCCCCACGCGATCGCGAGCGTGATCGTGACCTGCCAGCGCATTAGATGCGCCGGGAACTGCCGTTGCCAGCCGAGCAGCGTGAGCAGGTCGCCCTTCGTGACGAGCGCCATCGCGCAGTGAGCCATCAGGGAGACGGCGTCTTCCGTATCGCCCGCGGCGATCGCGTGCTTGACCGCGTCTGTCCAGCGCGCCTCTTTGGCGTACCACTGACACGCACGACGATGCAAGTGCGCCACCTGATCGGGATGCTGGGTTTCGAGCCGCCGATGCAGGTACTCGCCCATGAGATGGTGATAGCGGAACCAGCGTCCGTCGATATCGAGCGGTTCGAGCAGCAACTGGCGTGCGGAGATCGTATCCAGCATTCCTTGTGCCGCCGCCATGCCGGTCACCGCTTCGCATAGCGATGCCGTCAGGCGGTCGAGTATCGACGTGCGCTGCATGAACTCGACCATCTCGGCCGGCAAACGCTTGAGCATGTCTTCAAGGTAAGCGGCGAACGGCCGGGACGCGCCGGACGGCGCGCTCATGTCCCAATCCGGTTTGCCTTCGTCACGCGATAGCACCGAGGTAGAAATGCGCAGCGCCGCAGCCCAGCCTTCCGTGCTCGCGAACAGCGACTTGACGCGGGCAGCGCGCAACTCGCCTGGGCATTCGTGTTCGACAAAGCTGCGCGTTTCGTCGAAGTTGAAACGCAGTGTCGACGCGTCGATTTCCAGCAGGTCGTTGCCCGCTCTCAGCCTGGCGAGCGGCAGCGGGGGATCGGTACGCGTGCAGACCACGACATGCACGTTCGACGGTGCATTCACGATGAAGTACGACATGGCATCGTGAATGGCGGGCAGGCTGATCAGGTGATAGTCGTCGACGAACAGATAGACCTCGTCGTCGACGTCGACGAGTTCGTTGATCAGCGTCGACACGACTGAGTGCGCCGGCACGAGCGACGCCTCGGTTGTCAGGCTGACCGCGGACACGCCGACGCTTGTGCACGCGTTGCGCAATGCCTGCGCCAGATGATGGAAGAAGCACGCGGGCTCGTCGTCTTCCGTGTCGAGCGAGAGCCATGCGACATAGGCGCCGCTTGCATTCAGCCCGTTGAGCCACGTGAGTGCAAGCGATGTCTTGCCAAAACCGGCGGGCGCCTTGATGACCGTGAGCCGTTTGTATTCCGCCTTCCCGGCGAGAGAGACGAGGCGCGGCCGGTCTATCAATCCGCTGGGCAGGCGCGGCGGAAACACCTTGGTTGCGAGAAAGAGAGGCGGCCTGATCGGGGACGGCGCTTCTATCACGTGCATTAATTGCTCCGGGCGTTCGGGTTGACCCTGGCTGCCATTCCCCCTCCATGCAATCGCGTTCCCCTGTAAGGGGGATGTTGCATAGCGTCGCGCCGGGACACCATGGATTCCATAGAAATCATACGCCCAACCACCTCGAAGGAGGAGACATGTCAACCGCAACGAATCACATTGCAGCGCACAAACTCGGTCCGCTCGGCGCACAGCCCGAACTCTCCGAGATGAACCAGATGGTCCAGCAGAGCGTGCATCGCTACGCAGAAGAAGTCATGCGTCCGATCGGCGTCAAGCTCGATCGCATGACGCCCGAGGAGGTGATCGCCAAGGGCTCGCCCTATTGGGAAGCGCGCGACAAGTTTGTCGGGCTAGGTTTCGGTGTCGACGGACTGCTCGAGCTCGAACCCGCCGAACGGGCGACGACGATGAGCATCCTGTTCGAAGAACTCGGCTGGGGCGATTCGGGACTCGCGATCACCTACGGCGCAGGCTTGCTGCCCGCACTGATGAGCGCGGTGTCCGGCAACCCATTCTGCCGCGCGCTCGCTCCGGATGAGAAGCTCGGTTGCTGGGCCATCACGGAACCCGATCACGGCTCCGACATGCTCGATGCGAACGGCATGATCTTTCATCCGCAGGGCTCGTACGGCCGCCCTAACTGCGTGGCGACGCTGCGCGGCGACGAGGTGATCATCAACGGGCAGAAGTCGGCGTGGGTGTCGAACGGTATCGCCGCCGACGTCTGCATTCTCTATTGCGCGGCGGACAGCGGCAACGGCGCCGACACGAAACGCGGCGCGGTAGTGATCGTGCCGCTCGACGCCAAAGGTGTCTCGCGCGGCAAGCCGCTCGACAAGATCGGCCAGCGCGCGCTCAACCAGGGCGAACTGTTCTTCGAGAACGTCACGTTGTCGAAGGAGCACCTTCTCGCCGGCCCCGACCAGTACGTCGACGCGGTCTACGCGATCCACACGTTCGCCAACGCGATCATGGCCAACGTATTTGCCGGCACCGCGCGCGCCGCGTTCGAGCTCGCGCTCGCTTATGCGCATGAACGCAAGCAGGGTGGTTTGCCGATCATCCGCCATCAGTCGGTGGCGTCGCGGCTCTTTCATATGTTCCGCAAGGTCGAGGCCGCCCGCGCGCTCGCGCAGCGTGTCGTGCACTACAACTTCACCGCGGCGCAACCTTCGCTGCACGCGGCAATGACGGCGAAGGTCACCGCGACCCAGACCGCGTTCGAAGTCGCCAACGACGCGCTGCAGATCTTCTGCGGCAACGGGCTCACCCGCGAGTATCCGATCGAAAAGATCTGGCGCGACGCACGCGCTTCGATGATCGAAGACGGCTGCAACGAAGTGCTGGCGATCAAGGGTGGCTACTACCTGATCGACCCCGAGCTGCTTTGAACGGCACGGCGCGTCCACGCAATCCGATGACAACCTGAAGGAGACGACGAAATGGCAACGACATACGAAGTGGTCCTCTATGGAGCGAGTGGCTACACGGGCAAGCTCACGGCATGGAAGCTCGCGGAGCGCGGGATTCCGTTCATTGCCGCCGGGCGCAGCAAGGAGCGGCTGGAAGAAGAACTCGCGAAGGTGCCCGAACTCGCCGGACACGACTATCAGTGCGTGGCGGTTCAGCACGAAACAGGCGCGCTCACCGAATTCTTCAAAGGCAAGAAGGTTGTGATCAATATCGTCGGGCCGTTCATGCAGCTCGGGAGCCCGGTTGTCGAAGCGAGTCTCGCGGCCGGTTGCAACTATTTCGACACCACCGGCGAAACCGACTGGATGTCGCTGTTGAAGCGCACGTATGGCGAGTCCTTCGCGGCCCGGGGTCTGGCGCTGTGCCCCGGCAATTCATACATGTGGGCCGAAGGCAATCTCGCGGCGGAGATCGCGCTGGAAACCCCGGGCATCGATACGCTCGACGTGCTCTATCTCGGCGACTCGGAAGTGAGCGTCGCGTCGACGATGTCGTTTCTGCGGATGTGCACGCAGCCGCAGTTCTACCTGCGCAACAAGCAACTGGTGCAGTGGCCATGGGCAACGCCGTATCAGGTTCATGTGCCGGGTGAGCACATGTTGTTGAATGCGTTGCCATGGAGCGGCGGCGGCGAGCCGGTCTGGTACCAGGACGACCCGCGCGTGCGCAACTGCCAGACGCTCGTGTCGTTCAGAAATCAGGAGCGCTTTCTCGCGGTGGTCGGCCTGCTGAAAAAGTTCGAGGAAGAGTGCCGCCACCTCGATCCCGCCAAACAGGAAGAGGTCACCAATGAATGGGGCAAGGCTGTGACGCAGGTCGAACCCCCGCGCGAAAACCCGGACGTGAATCGCTGCACGTTGTCGTGCCAGGGGCGCGGCAATACGAATTCCGTCAGCGTGATTCTGCGTGGCAATTCGCCCTATGCGCAAACCGGCGTACTCGGTGCGGAGGCGGCGCGACGCGTACTGCGCGGGCAATTGCATGCAGTCGGTTTCGTTTCGCCGGCGCAGGCGTTCGGCGCGCGCAATCTGGTCGCCGCGCAGGCCGAGGAAGGTTACCTCGCCTATGAGGTCAAGAGCGTTTGACGATGAATCGGACGGCTCGCGCGCGCGGCTGGTGGCTTATGACGCGCGGCGTGCGCCTCCTCGCGGTGGAGAATTGAAATGGGTAACGAAGTGTATATCGCGGGCGTCGGCATGACGCCCTTCGGCAAGCATCTGGAAACCAGCGTGAAGCAGCTCACGCGCGCGGCAGTGGAAGACGCGCTCGCGGACGCAGGCTGTGACAAGGCGCAGTTGCAGGGCGCGTTTTTCGGCAACTCCACGCAGGGGCACATGGAAGGCCAGCACATGATTCGCGGCCAGCTTGCGCTGCGGGCGATGGGCATCGACAAGGTCGCGGTGATCAACGTCGAGAACGCCTGCGCGAGCGCCAGCACCGCGTTTCACCTTGCGGTGAACTACGTGAAAGCCGGTGCTGCCGACATCGTGCTCGCGGTGGGCGCCGAGAAGATGTTCTCCACGGACAAGGCGCGCACCTTCAGCGCCTTCGACGGTGCGTGGGACGTGCATGACACCGAGAACGGCAAGCGTCGGCTGCTCGAGATGGGCGAGGGCATCGAGCCACCGGCGGGCAGCGTCTCGACAAAACCGTACAGCGTGTTCATGGATATCTACGCGTCAATGGGCCGGATGCACATGCGCGAATACGGCACGACCCAGCGGCAGTTCGCCGCCGTGTCGGCCAAGAACCACGGGCATTCGGTTCACAACCCGCTCGCGCAGTACCGGCAGGCTTATTCGATCGACGAGATTCTCGGCGCACCGCCGATCACCTATCCGCTCACCCTCCCGATGTGTTCGCCCGTCAGCGATGGCGCGGCCGCGGCGATCGTGTGCAGCGAGGCCGGCCTCGCGCTGTTAGGTGGGCGGCGCTCGCGCGCCATTCGTGTGCTGGCGTCCGTGCTGCAAACGGGCAGTGACCGGCCGGCCACGGCACTCGACCGGCATCTGGTCCGGCAGGGCTCGTTGCTCGCGTATGAGCAGGCGGGCGTCGCGCCGCAGGATGTCTCGGTCGCCGAGGTCCACGACGCGACGGCGATCGGCGAAATCATCCAGTCCGAAGTGCTCGGATTGTGCGAGCCGGGCATGGGCGGGGTGGCCGCGGAACGAGGCGAGACGACGATAGGCGGGCGGATTCCGATCAATCCGTCGGGCGGCCTCGAATCGAAGGGGCATCCGATCGGTGCGACAGGACTCGGCCAGATTTATGAACTGGTGACCCAGTTACGCGGTGAGACGGGCGCCCGCCAGGTCGAGGGCGCGCGCATCGCGATCGCGGAGAACGGCGGCGGACTGTGCGGCGTGGAAGAGGCCGTTGCCAGCATCACGATTCTTGGACGCTGAGGCTGCATCGTGAAAACACGCGTGAAGCCGCACGTGAAGCCGCGACAGATTTCGCGCACGCGCAAGACCGAACCGCATCTGCAAGGAGAGAGGGCGTCATGAGCACCACACCCGAAACCACGTTGGCCGCGTTGCTCGCCAACCGCGTCGAGACCATGCCGGATCTCGACGTGCTGACCGTCGAAGGCGCCGGCGTGCGGCTCGATGAGGTGCGCACGTACCGGCAACTGTGGGAGAACGGCCAGCGGCTCGCGCAGGTGTTGATCGATCAGGGCCTGCAACCCGGCGAGCACTTCGCGCTGCTGATGGCCAATCACGCGGAGTTTATCGACGCGATGGTTGCGGCGTCGATTTCGGGCACGGTGTTCGTGCCGATCGATCCGCGCGCACGCGGCGAGAAGCTCGCCTTCATGCTCGACAGCCCAGGCTGCCGCGGCGTTATCGCTGCTGACTATGCGCTCGACAACCTGCTTGCCGTGCGTGCTTCGCTCCCCAAACTGTCCTGGGTGATCGGCCTGGAAACCGACGAAGGCGCGAAGCCGCTCGCCGATTTCCCGGGCGTGTCGTCATACCGCGCGTTGCTGCCGGAGCAGGTGCCCGAATTGCCGATCGTGGCCCGCGATCCCGACAGCGCGATGCAGTTGATTTTCACGTCCGGCACCACGGGCGATCCGAAGGGCATCGTCATGACGCACCGCCGCTATTGCGGCACCTCGGCGGCGGTGTCGGCGCTGTTCGGCTACGTGCCCGGCGACCGGCCGTATTCGGGACTGTCGCTAACGCATGCCAACGCACAGATCGTGACGCTGGGCGCTTCGCTCACCGCCGGCATGCGCGCCGTGCTGTCGCGCCGTTTTACGAAGTCGCGTCTGTGGGACATCACCCGCAAGTACCGCTGTACGACGTTCACGCTGCTCGGTGGCATGACCACGGCGGTCTACAGCGAGCCGAACAAACCCGATGACGCGGACAACCCCGTGCGCTTCGTGATATCCGCGGGGATGCCCGCGGCGATCTGGAAGGCCTTCGAGCAGCGCTTCGGCGTGCAGATCGTCGAGTTCTACGGCGCGGCGGAAGGCGGGATCACGGTCAAGCCGCTCGGAGTCGGCCCGGTGGGCAGTATCGGCAAGCCGGCGCCGATTCTCAGGCACCGCATTGTCGACGACGACGGCAACGACTGCGCGCCCGGTGTGCCCGGCGAATTGCTGTTCCGTCCGGCGGATGGCTCGCCGTTCAAGGTCGAATACTTCGGCAATCCGGAAGCGTCGGCGAAGAAGTGCAGGGACGGCTGGCTGTATATGGGCGACGTCGTACGCGAAGACGAGAACGGTTGGCTCTTCTTCGAATACCGCAAAGGCGGTGGCATTCGCCACAACGGCGAGTTCATCAATCCGGCGCCGATCGAGAAGGTGATCGCCGAATCGGGTCTGGTCGAAGACGTCTACGTGTACGGCGTGAAGGCCGCGTCGGGCGCGCCCGGCGAGAAGGATGTGGTCGCGGCCGTGGTGCTCAAGGACGCGGCCCGTTTCGACCCGCAGCAGATATTCCGCGCATGCCGCGCGAAGCTGGAAGCGAGTTCGGTCATCTCCTGGCTGCAGGTGGTGCCCGAGATACCGAAGACAGCGTCGGAAAAACCGCTTGAACGCTATCTGGTCGACATGTTTGACAGCCAGCGTAACAGCGTGTTTGCCGAGACGCCGTGACCGTGTGACGGTGCGCGGCAAACCCTAAGCAATTTTCAAATGGAGTAGGCAATGAAAGTACTTGTTCCTGTCAAACGCGTCGTCGACGCGAATGTGAGGGTCCGCGTAAAGGCCGACGGCAGCGCTGTCGACATCGCCAACGTGAAGCTCTCGATGAACCCATTCGACGAAATCAGCGTTGAAGAGGCCGTGCGCCTCAAGGAAGCCGGCGTCGTGAGCGAAGTGATCGCGGTTTCGTGTGGCGTACAGGCATGCCAGGAAACGCTGCGCACCGCGCTGGCGACGGGCGCCGATCGCGCCATCCTCGTCGACACGGACGTGGAGTTGCAGCCGCTCGCGGTCGCGAAGTTACTGAAGGCGCTAGTGGATAAGGAGCAGCCGCAACTGGTGCTGCTCGGCAAGCAGGCGATCGACGACGACTCGAACCAGGTCGGCCAGATGCTCGCGGCACTGCTCGGCTGGCCGCAGGCGACATTCGCCTCGAAGGTCGCGATCGAAGCGGGCAAGGCCACGGTCACGCGCGAGATCGACGGCGGCCTCGAAACGATCGAAGTCGATCTGCCCGCAGTTATTACCGCCGATCTCCGCTTGAACCTGTCTCTTATACACATCTGACGCTGCCGGCGACGGGGAGAGTGTAGGTCGCGGGGGGCGGGGGG
>NZ_VOSW01000120.1 GCF_009690905.1 Paraburkholderia madseniana | reverse complement strand
GTGGTTTCCCATGCAGACCCGTCCGCGACGCACGTAGTGCGGAGTGGGAGCTAATGAGTCCTTTGTCACTAGCGCGGAATGTGCGAGAACACGGATTCCAGATGCACCACTACCCGCAGCAGGCCACGGCGCCCACTTAGTAGTAGCGGTTTGAGCCGCTTTCTCTTGCTTACTTCTCTTTGCGGCCGGCAAAGAGAAGTAAGTGCCGCCCCGCACAGGGGCAACGCTAATAGACCACTACCAATTCAAGGAAAGGCCAACGCCCCAAGAACACTGACAAAAAGCGCCGCGAAGGCAAAAACCACAACCCAAACCTTTACCGCTGCGGCGCCCGATAAGGCGTCCACACACCCACATCCACATCCCAATTATCAAGTTCAGACGGTGTCATAACATGCTCCTTCGTAAAGAGTGCAAACAACCCACCGCGATGAAAATTTCTTTTGGAAACCGAATCATCGCGGCGCATTCGCCTTACTGCCCGTTGGCGACGCGCGTAACGTCGCCACCAGTCCCTTCCTGCAATGCAATGCGCGCAGCCTGCGTCTGACCAATCAGACCTTTATTCGGGTACGACGTACGATTCAACGCAGGCAACGAACCATCGCGATACGCCGCGACCAGCTCAGCGTTAACTTCAGCGCGGGTTTTGCCGACGGTAGTCGGCGCGGGCAACGTTTGGTAAGTGCCGGCATGCCCAATGCCCCCACCGTTGCTTTGAGCAAACACCGGTGCGCTGGCAAGCAGCGAAAGAGCCAGACCTGCTAAGAGATTGCGCTTCATGATTCACTCCTGTCGATTCGTTTGCAGCGCGAGCGGCGCTGCGACAGGGTGAAATGTAGACTTCGAGGTGATGCGGATAAATCGCACTTTCGCGAAATGAATTGTCGCGAATCTAGAACAATCGTGACGACGTGCGTGCTAGCGGGTTACTGCAGGGCAACCGCGGCATTAGAGCCGCGGTTGAAATTCACTTTTCCATATTCTGTACTTCAACTCACGCGAATCAGGCAACCCACTCCGTTATCACCGGCGTGTCGAGTATCGGAGCAGATTCGCGTTCTTCGAAAGTACGCTTCGTGCACATCGCGTCGAGACTGCCGCGTCCGCTGAGCAACGGGCAGCGGTCGAACAGCTCGGCAATCCAGTCTACGAAAACACGGACTTTGGGCGACAGATGCCGACTGTGCGGATAGACTGCGGAAATCGGCATCGGCAAAGGCTTCAGCTCCGGCAGCACTTCAACCAGCTGACCCGAACGCAGATGCGGCAGCACCATGAAGAGCGCCGGCTGAAACAGGCCGAAGCCTTCCAGACCGCACGTTACGTAAGCATCGGCGTCGTTCACCGACACAATGCTCTTCATCTTCACTTCGACTTCTTTGCCATCAACCATGAAGGCCCAATCGATCGTGCGCCCCGTGCGGCTCGAAAAATAATTGACTGCTTTGTGATTCTCGAGGTCTTCGAGCGAAGTCGGCATGCCCGCACGCTCGATGTAGCTGGGGGCCGCGCATGTCACGCCCTCGAACAAACCGATACGGCGCGCCACCAGCGAGGAATCCTGTAGCGCGCCCACTCGCACCACGCAATCCACGCCTTCCTGCAACAGATCGACGGGCCGGTCCGTCAATCCGAGCTGCAGGTCGATGTCCGGGTAACGCGTGTGGAATTCACACAGCGAAGGGATCACCAGCAAACGCCCGATCGACCCCGGCATGTCGATGCGCAGCTTGCCGTGCGGCTTTTTATTGCCGCTCTGGAAGCTTGCCTCGGTCTCTTCGACGTCCGCGAGGATGCGCACGCAGCGTTCGTAATACGCCGCGCCGTCCGGTGTCAGCGACAAACGCCGCGTGGTCCGGTGCATCAGCCGCGTGCCGAGGAACGCTTCGAGGTTCTGAATGATGGTGGTAACTGATGCGCGTGGCAGGTCGAGCGTTTCCGCCGCGCGGGTAAAGCTGTTGGTGTCGACGACGCGCGTGAACACTTGCATGGCCTGAAGCCGGTCCATTGCAAACCTCCTAAAAGGGGCGGGCGCACTGAGCAGGAATCGAATCCGCAGAGCAATCGCGTTCGATTGTTCAGGGGCGCCGAATTGTGTTGCCGGATTATAGGCATTTATTTACGAGTCTGCCGAACCCACAATTCGCACCATTGAAGTTCTATGCGCATTGCGCGGCTCGACATGGATGCATTTAAACCGCCGTACTCGTTTGTGCCCGCCGGCAGCGGCCCGGCACAGGCTGACAGCACGGCACTCGACGTCACTGACGTGCAGATCGAAGGGCACGCACAGGACATTACGTTGCGTTTGTACCGCCAGGCACAGAAAACCGCACTGCCAGTACTGCTTTATTTCCACGGTGGCGGTTTTACCAAGGGCTCGATCGATCAGGCGGACTTCGCCGCCCGTTATTTCGCAGAACACTTACCGGCTCTGGTCGTTTCGGTCGGTTATTCGCTGGCGCCGCAGTTTCCGTTTCCGGCGGCGCCTGAAGACGCACATCGCGCGGCGCTGTGGGTGCAGACACGAGCACGCGCGTTTGGCGGGAATAGCAAGAAGGTCGGCGTGGCGGGCCACGATGCCGGCGGGCAGTTGGCCAACTGCCTCGCTTTCATCGCGCGTGATCGCGGCGACGTGCGGATTGCGGCGCAAGCGCTGTTCGGACCGATGCTCGATCCGAGCCTGACGCGCCTTGGCGACGAAAAGCGCCTCGGCTCGGACATTACCGCGAAGGAATGCGCGGCGTGTTATCGCGCGTATCTGCCGCAAGCGTCGCAACGCATGCATCCGTATGCCGCGCCACTCGAATCGTCGCGCCTCGCGGGCCTGCCAGCCACGCTGATCGCGACGGCGCAAAACGACGTGCTGCATGTGGAAGCGGAGAAATACGCGAGCGGGCTGATCGATGCGGGTGTGCTGACCCAGGTGGTCCGCTATCCCAGCGTCTCGCACGCCGCGTTGGCCGACCATCCGCCCGCGTTGCAGGAAGCGGTGCGATTTTTTCAGTGGCGCTTCGATGCACGCGCCCATCGCTGAGACACCAATAAGCAAAACTTTAATCAACGATACCGGGAGCTTCTCATGACTATCCTTCCTCTTTCCCGTCGCCGTGTGGCGATTGCCGTGCTAGCTGTCATCGTGGTGGCCGGGCTGGGCACGTTCGGCGCGATCCGCGTCGACGCGAGCTCGCCTGCTGCGCCGACCATCGTGCCGGAAGTCGATGTGGCCACCGTGGTGCAAAAGACCATCACCGACTGGCAAAGCTATTCCGGCCGCCTCGAAGCGGTCGAAAAAGTGGACGTCCGTTCGCAAGTGCCGGGCACGATCGTGTCCGTCAACTTCAAGGACGGCGCCCTCGTGAAGAAGGGCGACACGCTGTTCGTGATCGATCCGCGTCCGTACGCGGCTGAAGTCGATCGTACCGAAGCACAGGTCGCGGCAGCGCAAGCGCGTACGGGCTATACGCAAAGCGATTGGGAGCGCGCGCAACGCCTGATCGCCGACAACGCGATCGCCAAGCGCGACTACGACGAGAAGCAGAACGCCGCGCGCGAAGCGAGCGCCAACCTGAAGGCCGCGCAAGCCGCCGTCGAAACCGCGCGTATCAATCTCGGCTACACGAAGATCGTCGCGCCGGTGTCGGGCCGTGTCTCGCGTGCGGAAATCACGGTGGGCAACGTGGTGTCGGCGGGCGCAAGCTCGGCGCCGTTGACCACGCTGGTGTCGGTTTCGCCGATCTACGCATCGTTCGACGTTGACGAACAGACCTACCTGCAGTACCTGAGCCGCGCAAAGGATGGCAGCAAGGTGCCGGTGGACCTCGGGCTGGCGGATGAAAGCGGCTACTCGCGCAGCGGGACGATCGAATCCGTCGACAACCGGCTGGATACGTCGTCCGGCACGATCCGGGTGCGTGCGCGCTTCGATAACCAGGACGGTGCGTTGATCCCAGGTTTGTATGCGCGCGTGAAGGTCGGCGGCAGCGAGCCGCATCCGGCACTGCTGATCGACGACGCCGCAGTGGGCACCGATCAGGACAAGAAGTTCGTGCTGGTGGTCGACCAGAGCAACCACGTCGTGTACCGGGAAATCGCAGTGGGCGGCATGCAGGGCAACCTGCGCGTCGTCAAGGGCGGTTTGCAGGCAACCGACCGGATCGTCGTGAACGGCGTCCAGCGGGTGCGTCCGGGCGATGCAGTGCGCGCTCACATGGTGCCGATGACCACCGATCAGGATCCGAACAGCGCGCCGCTTGCGCAGACGCGGGCAAAAGCAGCGGACAAGAATTCGTGAGCCCCGTGCGCCGCGCTTGCCCAGTCATGTTGACTGGCCGTAGCGGGCGCATGCTCCAACGTTAAGAGCTTCCCATGAACATATCCAAATTCTTCATCGATCGACCGATCTTTGCCGGTGTGTTATCGGTATTGATCCTGCTGGGGGGCATCATTTCGCTCTTCAAGCTGCCGATTTCGGAGTACCCGGAAGTCGTGCCGCCTTCGGTGGTGGTGCACGCGCAATATCCGGGCGCCAATCCGAAAGTGATCGCGGAGGCCGTTGCGGCGCCGCTTGAAGAGCAGATCAACGGCGTCGAGAACATGCTGTACATGCAGTCGCAAGCCAATAGCGACGGCAATCTCACGCTGACGGTGACCTTCAAGCTCGGCACCAATCCGGACCTGGCGACGCAACTTGTGCAGAACCGCGTCAACCAGGCGCTGCCGCGCCTGCCGGAAGACGTGCAACGGCTTGGCATCACGACCATCAAGAGCTCGCCGACGCTGACGATGGTGGTCCACCTGATCTCGCCGAACAATCGCTACGACATGACGTACCTGCGCAACTACGCGTTGCTCAACGTCAAGGACCGCTTGGCGCGGATTCAGGGCGTCGGCGAAGTGCAGTTGTGGGGTTCGGGCGACTACGCGATGCGCGTCTGGCTCGATCCGCAGAAAGTTGCACAGCGTGGTTTGACCGCGACCGAAGTGGTCAACGCGATCCGCGAGCAGAACATTCAGGTGGCAGCCGGTGTGATCGGCGCATCGCCTTCGGTGCCGGGCACGCAACTGCAGTTGTCGGTGAATGCGCGTGGCCGTTTGAAGACTGAGGGCGAATTCGGCGACATCATCGTCAAAACCGCGCCGGATGGCGGCGTGACGTACCTGCGGGATATCGCACGGGTCGAACTGGCGGCGTCGGAATACGGCCTGCGTTCGCTGCTCGACAACAAGCCCGCGGTGGCGCTCGCTATCAACCAGGCGCCGGGCGCGAACTCGCTCGCGATTTCCGACCAGGTTCGTTCCGCGATGAAGGAACTGGCGGAAGACATGCCGGCAGGCGTCGAATACAAGATCGTCTATGACCCGACGCAATTCGTGCGCTCGAGTATCGAGGCGGTGATTCACACGCTGCTCGAAGCGATCGCGCTGGTGGTGATCGTGGTGATCGTGTTCCTGCAGACGTGGCGGGCGTCGATCATTCCGTTGATTGCGGTACCGGTGTCGATTGTGGGTACGTTCTCGCTGCTGTTGGCGTTCGGCTTCTCGATCAATGCGTTGTCGTTGTTCGGGATGGTGCTGGCCATCGGGATCGTGGTGGATGACGCGATCGTGGTGGTGGAGAACGTCGAGCGGAACATCGAAAGCGGGCTCAGTGCGCGCGATGCGACTTATAAGGCCATGCAGGAAGTGAGCGGGCCGATTATCGCCATCGCGCTGACGCTGGTTGCCGTGTTCGTGCCGCTTGCTTTCATGACCGGCCTGACGGGCCAGTTCTACAAGCAGTTCGCGATGACCATCGCGATCTCGACGGTGATCTCGGCGTTCAACTCGCTGACTTTGTCGCCGGCTTTGTCCGCGATGCTGTTGCGTGGCCACGGCGCCAAGGAAGACTTCCTGACGCGTGTGATGAACCGCGTGCTGGGTCGCTTCTTCAAGGGCTTCAACAAGGTGTTCCATCGCGGCTCGACGGAGTACGGCCGTGGCGTGAGAGGCGTGCTGGGCCGTAAAGGTGCAATGCTCGCGGTCTACGCGATCCTGCTGGGCGCAACGGTGCTGATCTCGCGCGTCGTGCCGGGCGGTTTCGTGCCGGCGCAGGACAAGGAATACCTGATTGCGTTTGCGCAACTGCCGAACGGCGCATCGCTGGATCGCACGGAAAAGGTGATCCGGGACATGAGCGCGATCGCCCTGAAGCAGCCGGGCGTGGAAAGCGCGGTGGCATTCCCGGGCTTGTCGGTGAACGGCTTCACCAATAGTTCGAGCGCGGGCATCGTGTTCGTCACGTTGAAGCCTTTCAAGGAACGTGGCGACAAGAAACTCTCGGCCGGTGCGATTGCCGGTGCGTTGAACCACCAGTACGGCGCGATCAAGGATTCGTTCGTCGCGGTGTTCCCGCCACCACCTGTGCTTGGTTTGGGTACGCTGGGCGGTTTCAAGATGCAGTTGGAGGATCACGGCGCGGTGGGTTACGCGGAACTGAACAAGGCAGCGGAGGCATTCGTGAAGAAGGCAGCGCAAACGCCTGAACTCGGACCGACGTTCTCGAGCTATCAGATCAACGTGCCGCAATTGAACGTCGACCTGGATCGCGTGAAAGCCAAGCAACTCGGCGTGCCGGTCACGGACGTGTTCAACACGATGCAGATCTATCTGGGCTCGCTGTATGTGAACGACTTCAACCGCTTCGGCCGTGTGTATCAGGTGCGGGTGCAGGCTGACGCGCCGTTCCGTCAACGTGCTGACGACATCCTGCAATTGAAGACGCGCAATGCTGCCGGTGACATGGTGCCGTTGTCGTCGCTGGTGACGGTGACGCCGACGTATGGTCCGGAAATGGTGGTGCGCTACAACGGCTATACGGCTGCCGATATCAACGGTGGTCCGGCGCCGGGCTTCTCGTCGGGCCAGGCGCAAGCCGCGGCCGAACGCGTGGCAGCGGAAACCTTGCCGCACGGCGTGAAGCTCGAATGGACCGACCTGACGTATCAGCAGATCATCGCCGGCAATGCGGGCCTGTGGGTGTTCCCGATCAGCGTGCTGCTCGTGTTCCTCGTGCTGGCCGCGTTGTATGAAAGCCTGACGCTGCCGCTCGCGGTGATCCTGATCGTGCCGATGAGCGTGCTGTCCGCGCTAACCGGTGTGTGGCTCACCGGTGGCGACAACAACATCTTCACGCAGATCGGTTTGATGGTGCTGGTGGGGCTGTCGGCGAAGAACGCGATTCTGATCGTCGAGTTCGCTCGCGAACTCGAACATGACGGGCGTACCCCGCTGGCGGCGGCGATCGAGGCGAGCCGCTTGCGTCTGCGTCCGATTCTGATGACGTCGATCGCTTTCATCATGGGTGTGGTGCCGCTCGTGCTCTCGAGTGGAGCGGGTTCGGAGATGCGTCATGCGATGGGTATCGCAGTGTTCTTCGGCATGCTCGGCGTGACGCTGTTCGGCCTGATGCTGACCCCTGTGTTCTATGTGGTGCTGCGTACGCTGGCGGGCGGGACGATTCACGTCGCGCAGAAAGACGCGCCGCACCTTGGGGCGCCGGTGACGGACGCCTGAGGAGAAAATAATAATGAAGCGTTTTGAATCTTTAAGCGGGTGGGGCAGAGCGGCTGCCAGCGGTTTGCTGCTGGCGTTGCTCGCGGCCTGCTCCGTGGAGCCCACGTATAAGCGGCCGGAGGTGGATACGCCGGCTGCGTTCAAGGAAACGCCGACTGCTGCATCGGCTGCGTCCGGTGCTTCGGCTACATCGGCTACGTCCGCCGCATCGCCGCAGGACACGGGCACCTGGAAGCAGGCTCAGCCCGCCGACGACGCGCATCGCGGCGAATGGTGGACAATCTTCGGCGACCCGCAACTCAACGCGCTGGAAGAGCAGGCTGCTGCTGCGAATCAGGACCTGAAGGCCGCTGCGGCGCGTGTGCAACAGGCGCGTGCGGTGACACAGGCGGCGAAGTCGGACTGGTTCCCGAAGTTCGACGCGGGCTTTGGTCCGACGCGTGAACGGGCATCGGCGGCCTCGCAGTTTCAGCCGGATAGCGCGGGCGGGACGAACGGCACGATCTGGCGTGCGCAGGTTGGCGCATCGTATGAAACCGATCTGTTCGGGCGAGTCGGTTCGAACGTGAATGCATCGCGTGCGGACGAGCAGCAAAGTGAAGCATTGTTCCGGTCGGTACAGTTGTCGTTGCAAGCCGACGTTGCGCAGAACTACTTCCAGTTGCGCGAGCTCGACACGGATCAGGATCTGTACCGCCGTACCGTGGCGTTGCGCGAGGACACGCTGAAGCTGGTCGAGCGCCGTTTCAGGGAAGGCGATATCGGTGAGCTGGATGTTTCGCGTTCTCGCAACGAACTGGCGAGTGCGCGTGCCGATGCAGTGGGCGTGGCGCGTCAGCGCGCGGCCTCCGAGCACAGTCTGGCGATTCTGCTCGGCAAGCCGCCGGCCGATTTCTCGTTCGCGGAGGCACCGCTCGTGCCGGTGACGGTGCGCGTGCCGCCAGGTTTGCCTTCGGCGCTGCTCGAACGTCGGCCGGACATTTCGGCGGCGGAACGGGCGATGATGGCGGCGAATGCGCGGGTCGGTCTGGCGAAGTCGGCGTTCTTCCCGAAGCTCGATATCACGGGTGCGGCTGGTTTTGAATCGGCGACGCTGGGCGATCTGTTCAAGTGGTCGAGCCGCGCGTTTATTCTCGGGCCATTCGCCGGTACCGCGCTAACGTTGCCTTTGTTCGACGGTGGCCGCCGCAAGGCAAACCTCGCGCAAGCTCGCTCGAAGTACGACGAAGATGTCGCGCAGTATCGTCAACAGGTGCTGGTGGCGTTCCGTGAGGCCGAGGACAACCTGGCCGATCTGCGTTTGCTCGACGATCAGATGCGCGAGCAGAACGATGCGGTCGTGGCCTCGCAACGCGCGGCGCATCTGTCGCGCACGCAGTACACGGAAGGCGCGGTCAGCTATCTGGATGTGATCGACGGCGAGCGGCAGGTGCTGACATCGCAGCTACAGGCGAGCCATCTGTCGGGCACGCAGGCGGTGGCGACGGTTAACCTGATTCGCGCGCTGGGTGGCGGCTGGGGTGATGTGAAGCCTGCGGGCGACGAGACGGTGGGGGCGGTTGCGCCGGCTTCGGGTCCGGTTGCTGCGTCTGCTTCTGCCTCTGTGTCGGCGGAACAGGTGGCGAAGCGCTGAGGTTTGTTTTTAGTTTGTTGGCTGGTGAAGAACGCCGGGTTGCGCTAAAGCGTGGCCCGGCGTTTTTTCTTTGGTGACGTGTTGCGCCAGCTCCATGGGGCGAGCCCCAAATCATTTTTCCCGCTTTCCTTCCAAAAATCCGTTCGTAGACCACCGGTTTCCCGCCGTCTATGATGATTCGCACCTCATCTGGAGAGAGGCGATGACCTGTCCGACCTGCCGCTGTCCGCGCTGACCCGCTCACGCGTTCTATCGCTGCCGCACGCCGGTTAAACCGCGCGCTGCAGATTTCTGTTGTCCGACCGATTCCGGCACGCCTGCCCGCATGTCGTGGAATCGGCTCGCCTCGAAACACACCACGCCCCTATCCTAACGAGTTCACCATGCGCATTTCTCTGACCACTGCACGGCGTTTTTTCAAGGCGCGGACGCTGACGTTCCTCGGCGCGTTCGGCCTCGCGCTGGCGTTGTCCGCTTCGCCCGCGTTCGCGGCAGACACGCCCACGCTGAAAATCGGCATCGCCACCAGCCCGCAAATCGAGGCGCTCAAAGTCGCCGCGCGCGAAGCGAAGGAGCAAGGGCTTGACGTGAAGATCATCGAGTTTACCGACTGGAATACGCCGAACGCGGCGCTCGCCAACAAGGATATCGACGTCAACTATTTCCAGCACATCCCGTTTCTCGAGAACGCAAAGAAGCAGGGTGGTTATAACTTCGTCGCAATCGCCCCGGGCACGATCATGAAGATCGGCCTGTATTCGAAAAAGATCAAACGCTTCGATGAATTGAAAGACGGCGCCACCGTTGCCATCGCTAACGATCCGGTCAACGGCGGTCGTGGTCTGTTGTTGCTGCAACGCGCCGGTCTCATCAAACTGACGCCGGGCATCGATTATCGCGCCACGACGCTAGACATCATCGACAACCCGAAGCACCTGAAGATCGTTCAGCTCGAAGCCTCGCAATTGGCCCGTTCGCTCGACGACGTCGATCTCGCGCAAGGCTACCCGAGCTTCATCAAGCTCGCGGGCACTACCGATCCGAACAGCGCATTGTTGTTCGACGGCCTGGAAAACAAGAACTACGCGATCCAGTGGGTCGTGCGTCCGGAAAGCGCAAATGATCCGCGTATCCGCAAGTTCATCTCGATCTATCAGCATTCGCCCGCTGTGCGCGCTGCGCTCGACAAAGCCTTCGGCAGCCTCTACGCCGTCGCCTGGTAAGGCACGCCGCTAGCAACGTTGCAACCAGCAAGGAGCCGCACGATGGCGAAGAAAAAGATCCTGCTGAACGCGTTCAACATGAATGCGGTCGGTCACATCAATCATGGTTTGTGGACGCATCCGCGCGACCGTTCGGCGCACTACACCGACCTCGACTACTGGACGAGCCTCGCGCAAACGCTCGAGCGCGGCAAGTTCGACGGGATCTTTCTCGCGGATATCGTCGGCGTATACGACGTTTATCAGGGCGGTCCGGAAACCTCGTTGCGTGAATCGGTGCAGATTCCGATCAACGATCCATCGCTGATTGTGCCCGCGATGGCACACGTGACGAAGCATATCGGCTTCGGCGTCACGTCGAATCTGACTTACGAGCCGCCGTACCTGTTCGCGCGCCGCATGTCGACGCTGGATCATTTGACTAAGGGTCGGGTGGGCTGGAACATCGTGACGGGCTATCTGGACAGTGCCGCGCGCGGCATGGGTCTCGCACAACAGATCAGCCACGACGACCGTTACGACCGCGCGGACGATTACATGGACGTGGTCTACAAGCTATGGGAGCAAAGCTGGGAGGACGACGCGGTAGTGCGCGATCGCGAGGCACGCATCTTCTCGCACCCTGACAAAGTGCATCGCGTGAAACACGACGGTCCGTACTATTCGATCGACGCCATTCATTTGAGCGAGCCATCGCCGCAACGCACGCCGGTGCTGTATCAGGCGGGTTCGTCGAGCCGGGGCGTCGATTTCGCGGCGCGTCACGCGGAATGCGTGTTTGTCGGTGGCCAGAACAAGCAGCTCACGCGTTCCATTGTCGACGACATTCGTGCACGGGCGGTCAGCTTCGGCCGCGCGCCGGACGATATCAAGATCTTTGCCGGCATCACCGTTGTAGTCGGCGAAACAGAACGCGCCGCGCAGGAGAAATTCGAAGAGTACCGGCGTTATGCGAGCGCCGAGGGCGGTATCGCGCATTTCTCCAGTTCGACCGGCATCGACTTCTCGCAGTACGAACTGGATGAACCGATTTCGTATGTGAAGACCGAATCGATGCAATCTGCCGTTGAAGCGATTTCGAAGAAGAGCGTGAGTGGCGTATGGACCAAACGCAAAGTGCTCGAACAGATGACGCTCGGCGGCCGCGCGAAGCCCGTAGTCGGGTCACCGCAGCAGATCGCGGACGAGCTGGTGTCGTGGATAGAAGAGGCGGGCGTCGACGGATTCAATCTGACGCGCACTGTCATGCCCGAATCGTTCGAAGACTTCGTCGATCTGGTGGTGCCGGAATTGCAGAATCGCGGCGTCTACAAGGAAGATTACGACCCGGCGCCGACGTTGCGCGAAAAGCTATTTGGCGGCGGCCGGGCGCGACTGCCTGAGGTGCATGCCGGCGCGCAGCATCGCCGTCGCGCGCAAACCGGCGCGCGATCCACCGTGGACGCCTGAGAGGAACGAAGCCATGGCTCATCTTTTCGACGTGCCGCAATTCATTGAAGACGCACCGTCCGTCGCCTTGAATCTTGATGCGGCCGATGCCGCGCAAGAAGTCGTCGTATTCGACGACGTGGGCAAGGTGTTCGCCAACACGCGCGGTGTGTCGACTGCGGCGCTGGCGAACGTCACGCTGAACGTGGCGCGCGGTGAAGTGTTCGGCATCATCGGGCGAAGCGGCGCAGGTAAATCGACCCTGCTGCGGCTCGTCAATGGTCTGGAAAAGCCGAGTTCCGGCGCCGTGCGCGTGAATGACGTGAGTGTCGGCGAGCTCGACGAACGCGGGCTGGTCACGCTGCGGCGGCGTATCGGCATGGTGTTCCAGCATTTCAATTTGCTCTCCGCTAAAACGGTGCACGAAAACATTGCGTTGCCGTTAAAAATCGCTGGTGCGCCTAAAGCGGCGATCGACAAAAAGGTCGACACCTTGCTCGAACTGGTCGGCCTATCGACCAAGCGCGACGCTTATCCGGCGAGTTTGTCCGGCGGTCAGAAGCAGCGCGTCGGGATCGCGCGCGCCCTTGTGACCGCCCCGGACATTCTGCTGTGCGACGAAGCAACGTCCGCACTCGATCCTGAAACGACGCAAGCCATTCTCGCGTTGCTGCGCGATATCAATCAGCGGCTCAATCTGACCATCGTGTTGATTACGCACGAGATGCAGGTCATTCGCGAGGTCTGCGATACGGTGGCCGTGATCGAGCGTGGTGAAGTGGTGGAGACGGGTCCAGTGTGGCGTGTATTCGGCGACCCGCAGCACGATGCGACGCGCGCGTTGCTGCGGACCCTGGTGCATGATCTGCCTGCGGATCTCGCCGCGCGCGTCAAACCGTTGCACGAGATCGCGCACGCGGATGCGCAGATTCTGCTCGACGTGCGCTTCACCGGCAGCGATGCACGTGAGCCTGACCTGGGTGGGTTGACGTCTGCATTGAGCATTGAAGGTGGCCGCGTGAGTTTCGTGCATGGCGGCATCGACCGGATTCAGGGGCATGCGCAAGGGCGTCTGGTGGTGTCGGCAGAAGTGCGCGCGAACGCGGACGGCACGGTGCAAACGCAGATCGCGACGCTGCTCGAACGTGCGCGGCACTATGCCAATCATGTCGAGGTGCTGGGCTATGTCTGATCTCTGGCTCTCGGAACTCGCCGATGCCATTCGCGACACCGTCGTCATGGTCGGCGTATCGGCCTTCGTCGCGGCGCTGGTCGGCATTCCGCTCGCGCTGGTGCTGGTCACCACAACGCGCGGCGGCATCTTTGAAAAGCGTGTGGTGAACAGCACGCTCGGCGCGCTCGTCAATGCGTTCCGCTCCACGCCGTTCATTATTTTGCTGGTCGCGCTGTTGCCGCTCACACGTGTGCTGATCGGCACGACGATCGGCGTATGGGCTGCCATCGTGCCGCTCAGTATCGCGGCGATTCCTCTTTTTTGCGCGTGTGGCCGAAGTCAGCTTGCGCGAAGTGGACCGCGGTTTGATCGAAGCCGCGCAGGCAATGGGCGCGCAGCGCCGGCATATCATCTGGCATGTGCTGCTGCCTGAAGCGCTGCCGGGCATTCTCGGCGGTTTCACGATCACCGTGGTGGCGATGATCGGTTCCTCGGCCATGGCGGGCGCGGTGGGCGCCGGTGGTCTCGGCGATCTGGCGATCCGCTACGGCTATCAGCGTTTCGATACTACCGTGATGGTGACGGTGATCGTGTTGCTGATCGTGATCGTGACGGCGGTGCAGTTCGTCGGCGATCGTTTCGTGCGACGGCTTGCGCAACGCGCATGATCGTCGTCTTTCGACCGCTATTTGCATAACGAATACGCGCTTGCGGCCCACGTTTTCAGCGGCGACGTCACCGTCTATCATGCTATTTACGACGCTGGGCGCAGCGAGACTCCGGCTCACCCGATCGAATGCAAACCGGCCGCGCGGATAAGCAGCGTGTCGCTCGCCAAACTTCTTCACGTGGACATTGCATGAACGAACCTCGACATCCCGAGGCACTGCAACCGCTGCAAACCGGCGCTGCGCCTGTGGTGCGCGATCTTACCGGCTTGCTCGACGCGTTGCGTGCCAGCGCGGCTCAGCGCGATCGCGACGGCGGCCACGCCGCGCGGGAAAAACAATGGATTGCCGATGCGGGACTGCTCACGCTCGCCGTACCGCGTGAATTCGGCGGTTCCGGCACGCGCTGGCCCGAGATCTACGAGACGATCCGCCAGATCGCGCGAGTCGACAGTGCGCTGGCGCATCTGCTGGGCTTCACGTGCCTGCAGGTGGTCAGTGTCAATGTATGGGGCAACCCGGAACAACGCGCCCGCTATCTGGGCGGCACCGTGGAAGAGCGCTGGTGGTGGGGTAATGCGGTCAATCCGCTCGACACGCGACTCGTTGCAAGCGCAACCAGCGACGGTGGCTATCTTTTAGATGGGCAGAAAGGATTTTGTTCGGGCACGCGCGGCTCGCACATGATGACGGTTTCCGGGCACGATCCGGTTACCGGCAAAGCGGTGTTCGCGGTGGTGCCGACCACGCGTGAAGGCATTACCGTTCACGAAGACTGGAATCCGATCGGTCAGCGGCAAACCGATAGCGGCAGCGTCTCCTTTGTGCAAGTCAAGGTTGAACCGCACGAGGTGCTGGAGCGGGCCGACACCTCATACGCGAGCCTGCGCACACTGATTTCGCAGCAGGTGCTGATCAATCTGTTCGTCGGCATCGCGCAGGGCGCGCTCGAAGAAGCACGCGCGTACGTCACACAGTACGGCAAACCGTGGATATCCTCGGGCGTCGAAAAAGCCACCGACGATCCCTACCTGATCCAGCGCTTCGGTGAGATGCGTCTGCAGGCGGTGAGCGCGGAAGCGCTGGCTGTGCGTGCCGCCTACGCGCTCGAGGACGCATGGCAACAAGGCCCGTCTCTGGACGCCGAAACCCGTGCGCAGGTGGCGCTCGCCACCTCGGAGGCGAAAATCGTCGCGCACCGCGCCGCGCTCGACGTCAGCGAAAAACTGTTCGATGCCTGCGGCGCGCGCGCCACACACGCGCCGCTCGCACTCGACCGCTTCTGGCGCAACGCTCGCGTGCATACGCTGCACGATCCACTCGACTATCGCGTACGCGACGTCGGCCGTTATGCGTTAAGCGGGACATTGCCGGAAGTTTCTTTGTACACTTGAGGCGGTTCGCGGCAGCCTGCATGAGGCGTCGCGGTTTATCCCCTTCAAGAGACCACTGGCTTGCAGTTCAAATTACCGACCACCGCAACGGCGCCGTTTTGCCCATCCGAGGTGCAAGGCACGGTCGCCGTCACGCAAGGCGCGCCGTTCTGGAAAAAGATCCTGCAATTCGCCGGGCCCGGTCTGCTGATTTCGATCGGCTACATGGACCCCGGCAACTGGGCCACCGATATCGAAGCGGGTTCGCGTTACGGCTACAGCCTGCTGTTCGTCGTCATGCTGTCGAGTCTTGCAGCGATGGCTCTGCAATGTCTGAGCATGCGCCTCGGCATCGCCACCGGCCGGGACTTGGCGGAATTGTCGAGACTGCGTTATTCACCAGGTGTGGCGCGCTTTCAGTGGCTGCTTGCGGAGCTGTCGATCGTGGCCTGCGATCTGGCCGAAGTGCTCGGCGGCGCGCTGGCTTTCCATCTGCTCTTCAAATGTTCGCTAACCACCGGCGTGTTGCTGACCGCGTTCGATACGCTGATCGTGCTCGGCCTGAAGGGCAAGAATTTCCGCGACCTTGAAGCGATCATGCTCGGGTTGATCGCGACGATCGGCGTCGGCTACATCATCGAGTTGGCACTGGTGAAGCCGCATTGGCCGTCCGTCACGCAAGGACTGATTCCTTCGTGGCAGGCACTCGGCAGCCGCGAACCGATGTATCTGGCGATCGGCATTCTCGGTGCGACTGTGATGCCGCACAACCTCTATCTGCATTCGTCGATCGTGCAGACCCGCGCGGTTAAACGCGATTCGGCCAGCATCCGGTCGGCGATCGGCATGTCGCGCATCGATACGATCGTCTCGCTGATAATTGCGCTGCTGATCAACATGGCGATCCTGATTCTCGCGGCCGCGGCGTTCCACGCGACCGGCCACAATCAGGTCACCGAAATCGAAGACGCGTACAAACTGCTGGCGCCGATTGTCGGCACCGGTTTCGCGGCGGTGCTGTTCGCGATCACACTGCTGGCGTCGGGGCAAAGTTCGACCTTTACCGGCACCGTGGCGGGGCAGGTCATCATGGAAGGCTTCCTGAAGCTGAAAATTCCGTGCTGGCAACGGCGCTTCATTACGCGGGCGCTCGCCTTGATTCCGGCGCTGATCGGCGTGCAGATGATGGGCAACGGCGCAGTCGGCAAGCTGCTGGTCGCAAGCCAGGTCGTGTTGAGCCTGCAACTGCCGTTCGCGCTCTATCCGCTGATTCGCATGACCAACGATCGTTCGCTGATGGGCGAATTTGCCAACAGACTTCCGACGCGGTTTCTCGCCTGGTCGCTGTTCGTGGTGATCAGTGCGGCGAACCTGTGGCTGGTGGTGCAGACGGTAGGGCTGGTGGACTAATGCGGCAGCGGGAGGTAGCGGGGTAGCGCCTGGCGTCGGGTGTTAGATGTGAGGTGTCCCGTGTCAGGGCGAGAACCACACAAAAAAAAGTCCGCGGGATGGCGGACTTTTTCCAAGGTGCTTCGGTTCGAATCAGGCTGGACCGGCCCTCATCGATTCCACTTAACTCAGGCGGCTTGCGCAATCTGCGCTGCTTCGAGCGCTTCCTGACGAGCGGCGGCGGCCTTCTTGGTCTTGCCGGCGCGCGATGGCGGCTGGCAGGCGCCACACACCACGTTGTGTTGCAGATCGTGCTTGTGCGCGACGAACTTGCCGGTGCAACGGCAGCATTTGGTCAACTGCAGGATGTCGGCGTCGAAGAAACGCACCAGCGTCCATGCCCGCGTGAGATCCAGCACCGGTTCGGAGTCGCTGTGCTGGCAATGTTCCAGATACAGCCGATACCCCTTGGTCAGCGCATCCAGGTGCGAGCAACGCGCTTCGTTCTTCAGGAACAGGTACGTGTTGTAGAACAACGACGCGTGGATGTTCGCCAGCCACGTCATGTACCAGTCCGCCGAGAAAGGCAGCATACCCTTGGGCGGCGACACACCTTTGACCTCGCGGTACAGGCGGATCATGCGGTCGCGCGAAAGCGTCAACTCGCTTTCGAGCACCTGCATGCGCGCGCCGAGTTCAATCAGCGCGATGGCACGGAATACTTCTTGTGCGTCTTCCGTCAGGCTACGCTTGAGCATCGCGGTCACCTCGATTAAGCAAATTGCTCAGCAGGCTGGCCTGCAAGCAGGATCGCCGCGTGAGTCGGTGCAACTGCCGCATGCTTCGTCGTTTGCGTCAACGCCGACAACATCGAGTGGTCGTTGAAGCGGAAGAAGCACAAAAGCTGATCGGAAGCGGCCAGCTTGACGATCTGCGCGAGCGACAGCCCGGCAAGCAAATCAGCCAGTTCCGACGACAGTCCCAGTCGGAACATGCCGACCGGTTTGTCCTCACGCAACATACGTTGCGCGAGCATGATGTAAGACAAGTTGATCTCGCGGATTGAATCCAGCGTCTCGCTGCTACGGTCCATTTTCTGTGTTTCCGAAGCCCCGAATTACTATGTCGGCTTTTTTTGCCGTTATGTCTTTTGTGCCTCACCGGAAACGTTGTCCTCCGGCTACATGTCACTACCTGATACAGCTCGCGACTTTTTGATACATCGCGTTACATTTCGTAACAGCTTGGGACGAATTGTATGAAGGGCAAAACAAGAAATCAATCCCTTCTCAAAAAAATATCTCAAAAAGATACATCAAATTTCGGTAAGTCTTTCACAGTCCTGTAATAGACGATGCTTAGCAGGTTTTTTGTTGCCTTGGAATTTTGTCTGATCCATGAAAACCCTTGTGTGGTGGGCCTTAGCGTTATTCATCTGAGCAATGGCGTGTACCCGGTCGAGAACCGAAAAATCAGGACTGAATCAGAAAGGAAATAGAAAGCGAGCCCAATTGAAAGTAATAAATACCGCTCATTGGCGCTGCTGTGGGGACAAATCAGATGTGTAACAGGTTGGTGCAGCCCTAGTTACAAACGGGGCGCATTTGTAACTTCCAGCAACCGTTTGCGCGGACCCGTTCGACTTCGAGGCCGAACGCCGGGCGCAGGCGGGTGCCGAGTCGTTGCCGGCGTAAGCGGCGACCAGTCACAGCCAACCGTGCAAGCTGCCTGACACGATGCCGCTGAAATAGGCGCCGATGTTACAACCGTAGGCCAGACGGGCTCCGTAGCCCAGCATCAGGCCGCTGACTACTGCCGCGACCAGCGAGCGGACCGGGCGCCCCGGGAGCAGGATTGGCGCCCAATAGCTGTTACATGAAGCGCGCCATCAGATCGGCATCGTGAAACACCCCGCCGACGTTCAACGCGTCGACCTCGCAACCATATTTGCGAAAGCCAAGCGACTCGTAGAGTTTGCGCGCCGCCTCGTTGCGGCTACTCACCATCAACTGGATTTGCCGTAGACCTTCTACCTGTGCCGCTCGCGCCAGCAACTCATTAAGCAAGGCGCGCCCGACTCCGCGACCCGCAGCTTCCGGCGCGACGTACATACCGACGACGGAAGCCTTGTGCCGTTCCTTGTCGCTCTGGTTACGCAGCAATCCGACCACGCCGATTAAGGGGGCATTGGCCGATTCATAAGCACCGAGCAAAAAGTCGCCTTCGGCTGCGCGCGTGCCCTGCAACATCGCGTCGTGCCGCGCCGCGCCCTTGGCCACCGCTTCCTCGTAGCTTTGCCCGAACGACTCCGGATGCGCCTTCAGTCCGCGCAGGCGAAGCTCAAAGTAGGCGTCGCGGTCGGCCGGACCGAGTTGGCGGACCAATAGGGCGCTGTTGATCAAGTGTGTCTCTCCGTGTGGTTTGAATGGTGCTGCAAGCGGGAACAACTCTGCTTTCGATGCTGCTCTTCGGGTTTCTGCGGTTCAGCGGTGCTGCTATGGCTTCACGGCTTCAGTTTTTTGGCCTTCGGCACGTTGGCTCGCGGCAAACTCGCGCAACGCCGCCGCGGTTTCCTGATCGGCGGGAAAGAACGCTTCAATAGCAAGCTCCGACAGTGTGACATCTACCGGTGTGCCGAATACCGTGGTCGTGCTGAAGAACGACAGCACGCCGATCGGTGTGCGCAAACGCAGCGGCACGGCGATCTGATTACCCGCGGTGTCGTCGTGGTCGGCCGCTTCCGCGCCGGGCGGAGCGGGGTATGCAGCGAGTTCGTCGCGCAGTGCGCTCAACGTGTCGTCGCCGCTCACGTCGATCTGGCGCTGGAGTCGGGACAGCGCGTGCGCGCGCCAGGCATGCCAGTTGACGATCGACGCTGCGATGCCCTCCGGATGCAAGCTCAGTCTCATCGCATTGACCGGCGGTTTCAGAAGCGCCGGGCTTGCGCCTGCAAGCAGCGGCGCAAGCGCATTGTTCGCGGCAATGATGGTCCAGTGACGGTCGATCGCGAGAGCCGGATACGGCTCGTGACCTTTGAGCACCAACTCAACTGCCTCGCGTGCGGCGGCTAACTGCGGGTCCGTCAAAGGGCGTTCGCGGAACAGCGGTGCATAACCCGCCGCAATCAGCAGCGCATTGCGCGCGCGCAGTGGCACGTCGAGCCGCTCGGCGAGGTGCATGACCATTTCCCGGCTGGGCACCGCGCGGCCCGATTCGACGAAGCTCAGATGCCGCGTTGAAATATCGGCTTCAGCGGCGAGCAGCAACTGGCTCATTCTTCGCCGCTGCCGCCATTCGCGCAGCAGATCGCCGACCGTGCGGCTTGCCGTCGACCTGTTCGACGGGATGGTTTGTGCAAGAGAGAGTGTGTTCATGTTGCCGATGATAGCCAAAGCGCGTTAGCGATCCATTACCTGACAGGTAATGGAATACCCGGGAATGCCCAGGAATGCCCGGCAATACCCTGGAATATCCGAGAGAGCGTAGGAGCACCTACGAATATGCAGCGCATTCAGGGCGTTACCCCAAGCGACAACACGCCAGGCGCGAATCAGGCGGGCGCCACGCCTTCCGGCACGGCGTTGAGTTTGACGCCCAGCGCGCGCAGCAGTTTGAACACCGTGTCCATGCGCGGTTTGGAGCCGGGCGCGAGTGTTTTATAGAGGCTTTCGCGCCCGAGTCCAGCGTCCGCCGCGACCTTCGCAATGCCGCGTGCTTTTGCGATGTCGGCGATCGCGGCGAGGAGGAGGTCGGCGTCGCCTTCTTCCAGCGCTGCGTTGAGATACTCGGCGATCATCTCTTCGCTATCGAGGTAATGCGATGCGTCGAACCGTGCGGTTTTGACTTTGCTCATGACAGTTCCTTTCTGATGTCTGCCCACATTGATTTGGCATGCCTGATGTCGGCTGGCTGCGTGGATTTATCGCCACCGCAGAGCAGCAGAAACACCATGCGCCCTTCGTGCGCGAAGTAGACCCGATAGCCGGGCCCGCAATCGATGCGCATCTCGGACACACCGTCTTCCAGCAGCTTGACGTCGCCGAAATGACCTCGCTCAGCACGCCGGACCCGCACCAGGATTTTGGCTCTCGCCCTCAAGTCTGAGAGGCCGGCAAGCCAGTGGTCGAATTCCTCGGTGCGCTTGACCGTGTACACAGGCGGTGAACCGATTTGTTGATGAGTGTATCCTGTTGGATACGGTCTTGCAAGTGTGAAAACCATATTAAAAAAGCGGCTTGTGTCCGCGCCCATTCAGTTCGTCACATGCCGCGAGTCGACACTGCGCGGCCCCCAATTCCGCCATGAGGTTAGCGGCTGACGCAGCCGGTGACGATTCGGCCGAATGGCCAATCCGGTGGGCAAAAAAGCGCGGTTCTTCACGCCGGTGCATCCCGATGCTTACCTCCCACGTAATCGACGCGCTGCGCTCGAGCCGTCAATCTTCACTCCGAGCCCGCCGCATACACCGTGTCTGCCGAGCGTAGTGCTCAGTCATGCCAATCAAGGAGTCTGAGATGAATGCGCATACCGATCTGATCGACCGTTACTTCGACGCATGGAATGAAACCGATGCAGTACGCCGCCGCGAACTGATCGCCGCGACATGGACTGCCGATGCCGACTATCGCGATCCGCTGCTGGCAGGCGCAGGCCATGACGGCATCGACGCGATGATCCGTGCGGTGCATGAACGCTTCCCGCATCACACGTTTCACCGCACGACGGAAGTCGACGGTTTCGCCAACCGCCTGCGCTTTTCGTGGGCACTCACCACGCCGGCCGGCGAGGCGATCGTCAAGGGATCCGACTTCGGCGTGCTCGACACGCACGGTCGCCTGCAGGCGGTGACCGGTTTCCTCGACCAGGTCCCTGCCGCTACCTGACCACACGCAGTTTTTTCACGGAGACGATCATGCACGAGTCCGTTGCCGTCACGGCTCCCGGTACTGTCCTCACGGTCGCGCGCCTGTCGGGCGTTGTCGACGCGCTCTCCAGCGCGATCGCCGGCTTCGCTCTGCTGGCCGGCACGCGCGCGTTCACCTTCGCTGCGTTGCTGGCCTGGCGCGAGCCGGTGCTGGGTGGCGCGGGTCTCGTGCTGCTCGCCTTGGTCGGATGGCTGCGGTGGCGGTGTCGCGGAATGCCGCTCGCCGCATCGTGTAGAAAGGCGGATTGATGGGGAGCCGCAGGTAACGGACCGTGCGCCACGGTCTTGCTACAATCGATCGCGACGCGCCACAAGGGCAGCCACAAGGGCAATCCGCTCGGACCCGGGTAGCTGGCCGCCAATCGAACCTCAAGGAGACACCGTGCTGAAGAATCTGGACCCGCTGCTGAATGCCGATGTGCTGCATGCGCTACGCTCGATGGGGCATGGCGACGAACTGGTGGTTTGCGACGCCAACTTTCCGGGCGCATCCGTCGCGCAGGAGACGGTGTTGGGCAAGCTACTGCGCCTCGATGGCGTGAACGCACCGCGTGCCATTCGCGCGATTCTGTCGGTGATGCCGCTGGATACATTCATCGAGCGCCCTGCGTCGCGCATGGAAGTGGTCGGCGAGCCGAATACGATTCCAGCCGTTCAGCGCGAAGTGCAGATCGAAATCAATGCGGCGGAAGGGCGCGAGGTGCCGTTTGCTTCGGTCGAACGTTTCGCTTTCTATGAGCGGGCGCGCAAGGCCTATTGCGTGATCGCTACCGGCGAAGAGCGCGGTTACGGCTGCTTCGTTTTTACGAAGGGTGTTTTGCTCGCGCCGGATGCGCCGCAGCAATAGCACTTCACGACGGCGACGACACCCATCTTATCCCCGCGCTTAGGCGCGGCGGCGATACAGTCCGTGGCGTGCACGATCGGGCACGTGCTGGGCGCTGGGACACCTTTTTCCTTCCCTTGAGACGGCGCGGATTACGCTGTTCGTGCCGGCCCACGCTTGGAAAAGGCGGGCAGCGCACCTATTCTCAGGTGCAAAGTGGGGAACTGCGGCCGTCTGGCCGGGTCTGCTGCTTATTCATTTACAGGAGCCCCTCATGACGCGTCCCGTCGATTCCGGCGTCATCCTCATCGCGCGTGTTGCCCTTGCCGTGCTGTTTTTATGGGGCGGTGTGATGAAACTGCTGGGCTATGCGGGTTTTGTCGGCTATCTGAATTCGAAGGGTGTGCCGCTCGTCCAGGTCGCCGCACCGATTGCAACAGCGGTCGAGGCGCTCGGTGGCCTGCTGCTGATCGTCGGCTTCAAGATCCGGCCGCTCGCGCTCGTCCTGGCCGTCTATACCGTGGCGGCCGCGGTGCTGGGCCACGATTTCTGGAATGTTACCGATCCCGCTTTGCAACGCGATATGGTGATTCACTTCTGGAAAAACATCGGTATCGCTGGTGGTTTCCTGCTGCTGTTCGTGACCGGAGCGGGCCGAATCAGTATCGACGGCGCGCGCTCGCCACGCGGCGGGCTGAATCTCTGATCACGCAATTGAGGTAGTCTGTGCAGGTCGCTTTTGATTGTGGCTGTAATCAAGGGAGCAAATAATGATTCAAAGTTTTGAGCAAACCATTGGCGGCAAGGTCACGCAGTTGTGCGCAAGTCTCGGCGAAGGGCCTACGCCGCATCGCGTCATCATCAGCCTTGCCGATTCGGCGAAAACATTGGTGGTTCTGGATGCATCCGGTCTTATTGGCACGATCAAGGCCGAAATCGAACAGCCGGAAAAATTGATCGCCGACGCGATCACCAAGGCGCAAAACGAAGGGCTGATCGAGCGCGCGATCGACACGGGCGTGATTCAGGAAGCGCCGCTGTAAGTCACGCGGCGGCAGTGCGCGTTGTAGCGCGCCTGCTGGTGCCGTATAAGCGCGGAAAGAAGACTCCTGCGGTGTGTAAGCATCGCGGGGGTCATTTTTTTGCGCTTCCGGTGAAGCGGCGAGACGCTAAGTGCGACTCGCCAGTTTGCGGGTTTGCCGATTCATCGATTTGCCAATTCGCCGGCTCGCGCCGGGCAAAGCGATGAGACACTCAACGCGGTTCACCAACTTGCCCAGGACCAGTCTTGTAGGGTTTCGAGGCCGACGCGTGCGGCTCCGGATGCACGAGGCAACCCATTACTCCACCGAGCACCAGTAGACCGACCGAGATGGCCGTCGCGGCCTGCATCCCCGAAACGATCTGCGTGGCAGCCGCACCGCTCGCCAACGCGCCAAAAGCGGCTACACCCACTGCGCCACCTGCTTGCCGGGCCGTATTCAGCACAGCGGACGCAGTGCCCGCGCGCTTCGCTTCGACGGAGGCCAGCACGGCGGTCGTCATCGCCGGAACCGCGAGGCCCATCCCCGAGGGAATCAGCAGGAACGGCAGCAGCAAACCGACGAGCGGCGTAGACGCATCGACGAAATGCAGCAGGCCGTAGCCGAGCCCCGCAGTGATTGCGCCGGCGATCATCGGCACACGTACGCCAAAGCGTCCGACGACCCAGCCGCTTGCCACGTTCGAGAGCAGATAACCGCCCGTCAACGGCAGGAACGCGAGGCCCGCCTGCAGCGGGGTATAGCCGCGTACGCGCTGCAAATACAGGCTTAACACGAACACCATGCCGTAGTACGTCAGATTCACGCAGATGCCGAACAGCACCGCGGCATTGAAGGTGCACTTGCTGAATAGCGAGAGCGGCAGCATGGGTGCCGCGACGCGCGATTCCACTGCGATAAAAGCGCCGGTCGCGATGAGCGCGAGTATGAACCCGCCGGCTACCAGAGGATGGCTTAGCCCGAGCGGCCGCAGTTCGATCACAGCGGCGACGAAGGCGGTGAGCGCGACGATCGCAAGTGTCTGACCGCTCAGATCGATGCCGCGTGGGATTGCTTCGGTTTTATCCGATGCCGATGCTGTACCTTTAGTCGCAACAGCAGCCGCATTCCCAACTCCAGCCCCAGTGCCTGTCTTCATCGCCGTCTCACGCCCAGTCGTGGCCGGAGCGGGAACCGTAGTCGCGGCCGCTCGCTGCGCGCTTTTCTGTGCGGATTCAGGGCGAGGCACCCAGAACCAGGTCGCCAGCAAACCGGCTACGCAAATCGGCAGATTGACGAGAAAGATACTGCGCCAGCCGAATGCCGCGATCAGCACGCCACCGACCACCGGTCCGGCCGCGATCGAAATCGCGCCCGCGGCGGTCCACAGTCCGACTGCGCGCGCACGGAGCTTCGGATCGCGGCCGTATGACTGATTGAGCAGCGCCAGCGAGTTCGGCAGCATGGCGGCCGCACCGATGCCCTGCACAGCGCGCGCCGCGACCAGCATCGTGGCATCGAGCGCCAATCCGCAGGCGAGCGACGCGAGTGCAAAGAGCACGATGCCGGCCGCGTACATGCGCCGTGTGCCGAGCCGGTCCCCGAGCGCGCCCGCCGCAAGCATCAGCACGGCGAACGCGAGTGTGTACCTGTCTCTTATACACATCTGACGCTGCCGACGACGGAGAGAGGGTAGAGCTCGGTGGTCGCGGGGGAGCAGGGAGCAAACGAGGGTACGTGGGAGGCGG
>NZ_VOSW01000011.1 GCF_009690905.1 Paraburkholderia madseniana | reverse complement strand
CATACGATGCCATCGCACGGTATAGCTTCAACATCTGAAAGGCAAAAAAACACCCCTTCAAGAGGGGTGTTCGAAGTGAATTCCGCTCAGCGTTACAGAACTATGTATTCCTTGCTGGGGGGAATAAGCTCAGGCCGGGTTTATTTACAGAACCAATACCGTTCAGCTCGAAACGTACGCTACATAAGGCCCCGTGCCCCCACCCGTGGACGCCTTGCCCGAAATGCCGTAGTACACGTGCCGGCCATAGAAGAACGGCATGCCGAAGTCGAACTGCCGCGACAAGTAGATACCGAGGTTATTGAACGCGTAATTCCCCGACGCGTTCAGCGTCGCTCCGTTTGCGATATTGAAACCGAGTGAGACACTCGCCGGACTGGTTGCCACCAGCGTTGACGTCCGCCCCACCGTCGTCGTCGGGATGTAGTATCCGGACGCGCTGTCAATCGGGATCGTCAAGTCGGGGAAGAACAACACCGTCGATCCGGAATCGAAGAACGTCTTCGTCAGCGTGGTGCCGCCGTAGCTCGACGCGAAGTCGCCGTTCCCGTTCGTCCTGATCAGCGTGGCGCTCGTGCCGTTCAACACGTTGTTGGCTTGCGTGTCGATACCGAACACCAGCGTACCTTGAGCCGTCGCGCTGCCGCTGTCGGAAATCTGGCCCATCTCCAGAATCACACCGTTGTTATCCTGCCCGAACTTTGTGACCGGATTGGTGATCTGTCCGGTTACGAGCACCGAGGTGGCCGTGCCGGCGTTGGTGTAGTAGAACGCCGACACCGCTGCGTTCTGGCATGCCATGCCGCAGTCATTCGGGCTCACGCCGATGCCGAGGATGCCGTTTGCGCCGATATCGGTCGTGGTGACCAGGGGGCGGCCAACCTGGCACTCGGTCGGCGCGGCCACGGTCAGTGCCGAATCGCCGATCACGTGGATGGGTACTTTCTGTGCAATCTCGCCCGAAAGCGCTACGTCCGCATAGTGGACGGAACCCCATGCGTAGCCGCTGCCGAACAACGCACATTCGGCGAGCGGCAGACCGCTCGGCTGGGCGAGTTCGGGTGCGAGCGCACTGAATGTGGCGGCCGGAATGGCTGAGCGAACCAGGCGCAATCCAAACGACGCGGTATCGACGATCACATTCGGGATCGTCGCGCAGTTGGCGGTGGCGTTGGTACTGTCGGTACAGATCGTGACGCTGACCATGGGCTGATTGTGGATGCCCGTTTGGCTGACCGTCACCGCTATCGTATTGCCGGGACCAACTGCAGTAGGCACCGCCGACGCATCCACCGCGAGGACGTTGGACGAAGAACCTGTTCCGCTCGACGTCGCCGGCGAACTTCCGCCGCCCGGTGCGTTTATCGATGTGTTGCTGTTGGTTCCACTGTTGCTACCCCCGCTACCGCCCCCACCGCAGCCGGCCAGACTCAGCCCGAGCGCCGCGGCAATGATCCATGCGATTTTGCGCACTTTTATTCTCTCGATTGATTTTTAACAGACTTACTTGATGTCGTTAGCGCTAACGCCTTGCGGCAACGCTTGCGGCAGATAGGCTCGACCCACGAAGGCGCCCATATGGCCGCCCGTTTCAACGACCAGAGCCGACTGACGCACGACGGCTGCGCCATAGCCGCCGCCTTGCGCTGCGTGCGCGTCGGTGAGTCCCTGCACGTAAGACGGGAAGTAAGTGGCGAGCAACGTGTTGAGCGGCGGCATGGCGGGGCCTTCCCAGCTCAACGCAAACACGGTGTTGCCTGCCGCGATGTACTCGTTTACGACGGTGCCCGATGCAAGCGTGGTCTGACTCACGGTGTAAGTGGGCGAAGCCGCATTGGCGCTTGCAGCAAAGCGGGTCACCGCGCTGCCGCCCTGACTGGCCGCCCCTGCGCTGGTACTGCTGGCGGTCACGGGGTAGGTCGGTGCGCCGCCTAACCCTGCATACGCCGGAGCGACCGTGGTGAACGAGGCCGCGGCCACCACGAGCATTCGAAATTGGCTGATTATCATTTTTTGGTTTTCGACGTTTTTCGGAAAATGCGCGCGAACGTTTCCTCGCGCCCACGCGATATAAATACTAGCGCGCTTCGCTTCGATTAAAACAGACGAATAGCGTGGCGATTCGGGTTCTATTTGAAATTGAAAGGTAAGCCGCGGGAAACTGATAATGCGCAACACGGCGGACTGGCGAGTCCGGGCGCGCCGCGATCTCAAGCCTGTCCGGACGTTGAAATTCTGCCGAGCTTTTCGATCAGCACCGCAACGAAGGTTTCCGTGACGGGCGGCAGGGTCCTGCCGCGCTTCTTGATGAGGGCGATAGGGCGGGTGAACGCGGGATCGTCGATGGGGCGCACGATCAGCTCAGGTTCCGCTCTGACCTCGCGGGCCGACGCCGGCAGGATGGTCACACCGAGCCCCGCGCGCACCATCGCGACCGCGCTCATCATGTAGGTCGGCTCGCACGCGATCTCCGGCATGGCGTGCGCGTCGGCAAACGCGCTGTCAACCACCGCCCGCACGCTCGTGCCCTGCGCGGTGAGCACGAGCGGGACCCTGGCAAGGTCGGCCAGCGTGATGCGTTTGCGGCGCGCCAGCGCATGGCGCTTCGGAAATACCGCCACCAACCGGTCGATGCCCGCATGCAGCACCTCGAAGCTGGCGTCGCCCAGTTCGCCGCCGGTCAGGCCGATATCCACTTCTTCGTTGCGCACCAGCGTGTTGACCATGCTGGCGACCACGTCGCGCACATGAAAGCTCACGCGCGGCACGGTCTTCTTCAGGTCCTGCACAAGTTCCGGCAATACGCTCGCCGCGAAAGTGGGCAAGCACGCGATCCGCACCGTGCCGCTCGATCCCTCGCCGAGCGCACGCGCGTCGATCAGCACGTGCTCCATGTCATGCAGGGATTTTTGCAAGAGCGGCAGCAGTTCGCGGCCGGTCGGCGTCAGTGCGACGTTGCGGCTGTTGCGATCGAACAGGCGCAGGCCGACCGTTTCCTCGAGGCGCCGTATTTGCACCGTCAGGGCCGGTTGAGAGAGATGCAGGCGCGTGGCCGCGCGCGTGAAACTGCCTGTCTGCGCCACGGCGATAAATGCGCGAATGTCTCGAAGGTTCAGATCCATGATGGTTTGTAATAGCTGCGATCAATTCATTTCAATTGATTTATCACCGCCTCGAACTTACGCTGGATCACAGTAAAAAACAACATCGGAGACAAGAACATGCTGCCACTGCTGGGGCTAGCCACCATCGTCGTGCTACTCGGCGCGATTCTGTCGAAACGGATGTCGCCGCTAGTGGCGCTCATCATCGTGCCGCTCGCCGCGTCGCTGATCGGCGGGTTCGGTTTTCAGACAAGCAAATTCGTGATCGACGGGCTCAAGAGCCTCGCGCCCGTCGTCGGCATGTTCGTGTTTGCGATCCTGTACTTCGGTACCATCACCGATGCCGGCACGCTCGATCCGATCATTGACCGCATTCTGCGCGCGGTCGGCACGCGGCCCACACGGATCGTGATGGGCACCACGTTGCTTGCGCTGCTGATTCACCTCGACGGTTCCGGCGCGGTGTGCTTTCTCGTCACGATTCCCGCGATGCTGCCGCTCTACGATCGTTTGAAGATGGACCGGCGCGTGCTGGCCGCGGCCGTTTCGATGGCCGCCGGCATCAATTTTCTGCCGTGGACGGGGCCGATGATCCGCGCGTCGGCCTCGCTGCATCTGCCGATTTCGGCGTTGTTCAACCCGCTAATCCCCGTGCAGTTGATCGGCTTGGTGTTCGTCTTCGGCGTGGCGTTCTGGCTTGGGCGGCGCGAGGAAAAGCGGCTCGGCCTCACTGCCGCGAACGGTTCCGCGCCGATGCCAAAACGCGAGTTGACGCCCGAAGAGCAAGCCTTGCGCCGGCCGAAAAACTTCTGGTTCAACATCGTCCTGACGCTCGTCGTACTCGGCACGATGGTCGTGATGGGCGAGAAGATTCCGCCGGCCATCATGTTCATGGTCGGACTATGCATCGCGTTGATGGTGAACTATCCGAACGTCGACATGCAGCGCAAGCGGATCGACGCTCACGCGCGCGCTGCGTTGATGATGGCCGGCATTCTGCTGGCGGCCGGCGTGTTCACCGGCGTGATGCAGGGCAGCGGCATGCTGAAAGCGATGGCACAGGCGGCAGTCGGCTTCGTGCCGCCCGCCATGGCGGGCCACATCCCCGTCGCGCTCGGGTTGGTGTCGATGCCGTTGAGCATGCTGTTCGATCCGGACTCGTTTTACTTTGGCGTGCTGCCGGTGATTGCCGAAGTGGCCGGCCAACTCGGCGTGCCCGCCGTGCATGTCGGCCAGGCCGCGCTGCTTGGCCAGATGACCACCGGCTTTCCGGTCAGCCCGCTGACGCCGGCGACTTTCCTTGTGGTCGGCCTGTGCGGTATCGATCTCGCCGACCATCAGAAATTCACGTTCCCCCTGCTGTTCGGTGCGTCGATCGTCATGACGATCGCCTGCGTCGTGCTGGGGATATTCTCGTTGTGAGTTTGACTGTTTGACTGAATGGAAACGACCAGCATGATAGCGACTCCACATAGGCAGCCGGTCCGAATCGGCGCGGGCGCGGGGTATTCCGGCGACCGTATCGAACCCGCGGTCGAACTGGCGGAACACGGCGCGCTCGATTACCTGGTGTTCGAGTGCCTCGCCGAACGCACCATTGCGATCGCGCAGCAGGCGCGCAGCAAAGATCCTGAACTGGGCTACGACCCGTTGCTCGAAACGCGCATGGCGGCTGTGCTTCCCGCAGCGATTCGCAACGGCGTGCGGATCATTTCGAACATGGGCGCGGCCAATCCGCTTGCGGCGGCGCGAAAGACTGCCGGGATCGCGCGCGCGCTCGGTCTCGGCGACGTGAAGATTGCCGCCGTCACCGGCGACGATGTACTCGACGTCGTGCGGCAGGGCAATTTCCGTTTCGAGGAGTCCGGGGAAAGCGTCGCTTCGTACCGTGACCGCCTCGTGTCCGCGAATGCCTATCTCGGCTCGGCGGCGATTGTCGAGGCGCTTGCGGCCGGCGCGCAAGTCGTCCTGACCGGACGTGTCGCCGATCCGTCGCTGTTCGTCGCGCCACTGATCCACGAGTTCGGCTGGCAGATGGACGACTGGCAGACGCTTGGCCAGGCGACTGTGACCGGCCATCTGCTCGAATGCGCGGGACAAATCACCGGCGGGTATTTTGCCGATCCGGGTTTCAAGGACGTGCCCAATCTCGCGAGGCTCGGCTTTCCCATCGCCGAAGTCGCGCCGGACGGCACGGTGGTCATCACCAAGCTTCCGCAGGCCGGTGGCCGGGTAACCGAGGCAACCTGTAAAGAGCAACTGATGTATGAGATTCACGATCCGCAGCGTTATCTGCAACCGGACGTGGTCGCCGATTTCACGCAGGTGCGTGTCATGCAGGAAGCGCCGGATCGCATTCGCGTGAGCGGCGGACGCGGTACGCCGCGCACCGATACATTGAAGGTGTCGGTCGCTTACTTCGACGGCTATATCGGCGAAGGGCAGATTTCATACGGTGGTCCCGGCGCGCTGGCGCGTGCCCGGCTTGCACTCGATATCGTGCGGGAAAGGCTTGCCCTGACGGGCGTCGAAACGCTTGAATTACGCTTCGATCTGATCGGTGTGAACGCATTGCATGGCGACACGTTGGCTGCCGGTCACGCCGAGCCTTATGAAGTGCGAGCACGGGTCGCGGGGCGCGCTGAATCGCTGGCGCAAGCAGTGAGGATCGGCAACGAGGTAGAGACGCTTTACACGAACGGCCCGGCGGGCGGTGGCGGCGTGACGAAGTCAGCGCGCGAAGTCGTCGCGGTGCAATCGGTATTGTTGCCGCGCGAGCATGTCAAGCCGGCATTCTCGCTGGTGGAGGCGTGACATGAAACTACGTGAGCTTGCTCATTCGCGGACCGGCGACAAGGGCAATACGCTGAATATTTCCGTCATCTGTTATGACGCGAAGCACTATGAGCATCTGCGAGCGGTGTTGACACCGGAACGGGTCAAGGCACATCTGAACGACGTGGTGCGCGGCGAAGTCGTGCGTTATGAACTGCCTGGTATCGCCGCATTCAACTTCGTACTCGGCCATGCGCTCGGCGGAGGTGTGACGCGTTCGCTTGCGCTCGACGCGCACGGCAAATCGTTGAGTTCGGCGTTGATGGGGCTGGAGGTGGAAGCGCCGACTGCAGGTGGAAACGCTCCAGTTCTGTAGTTCGCTGGCATTGCCGCCGCTGCTGCATATCGCTAGCCTGACCTGAGGCCCTAAGTTCAAGCTTCGAGGGCCATGTCTCGTCCACCTGGGTGACAGTGGCGGTCTCCATGTTCGCGGCATCGTCTGTGTCGGCGAGCGCTGTCAGTTCGTTCGCCGAATCGCCGGGCATTCGGCTCAGCCACTCGCCCTGCTCAACTCGTGCGCGCGCCGAAGTCTTTCGCGGCTATTGCTCAGATGCATGCGCATCGCGGCGCGCGCATCATCCGCGTCCTGGCGTTCGATGGCCCGATAGATCATCTGATGCTCGCTGAGCACGTTGCGCAGGTGCTCGATATGGTCGAGCTCCGCGATCTCGGCGGTGCCGAGCCGCGTGCGCGGGCTCACCGCGCGGCCGAGTTGACTGAGCACGTCGAAGAAGTAGCGGTTGCCGCTCGCGCGCGCGATCTGCAGATGAAACTCGATGTCGTGCGCCAACGTATCGGTACTTCCCCGTTCGAGTTCGGACTCGAAGCGCTCCAGTGCGGCGCGAATCTGCTTGAGATTCTGCTCGGTGCGTCGCGCTGCCGCGAGCGCGGCCGAGGCTGCCTCGACGTCGATGCGAAATTCGATGATCGCCATCACGTCCAGCATGCTGGAGAGGTCGGCGGCAGGCAGTTGCATGGACTGTTCCGTGGCCGGCTCCAGAACGAACGTGCCGATGCCGTGACGCGTCTCGACCACTTTGGCCGCCTGCAGGCGCGAGATTGCCTCGCGAACCACGGAGCGGCTCACCGAAAGCTGCTTCATCATCGCGACTTCTGTCGGGATGCGGTCTCCGGGCCGCAGGCTGCCGCGGCGGATTTCATCGGAAAGGGTGGCCACCACCTTCTCAGTTAGGCTGCTCATCTCGGTTGCTTATGGACTAATCGGCTGGGAATTCACACTTTGCGAGTGCGAGTGACGTCGTGTGGCGTCTCGACATAGTCATCATAGCGTCAGTCCGAAAGGTGACGATTTGAATCTCGTGTTCCCGATGCGGGCGGTGATGACTCGTTATCCGGACCTAGGCGGCACAGCTTGCAAGTCTTTTGTCATGTCATCAGACGTCTTAATTCGATTCTACAGCTTCAACGACTGCTGTGGCGCTGTGACGGCTGCATCTCGGTATATACAGCTTGCATGGCAGGGTAAACACCCCATTGGAATCGGTGAATGGAACGGGGTAGACTGTCGTCAGACAACGTATCACGCATTTTAGGACCGAATCACCCGGCCTGCTCGAATGTGCTGCGGTGCGTTCGATCAGGCCGCTGGAATGGCCGGAACTGGAGACAACCTTGACATCTGCTCTCACCGCCGCCGCTGACCCGCTTGAGTCCGCGGTCTCGAAGGTCAAGCGGCACGTGCTGCCGCTCTTTCTGATTATGTTCATAGCGAACTACATCGATCGCGTGAACATCGGCTTCGTCAATTCCCACATGCAGACGGACCTCGGCATCGGCGCTGCCGCCTACGGCCTCGGGAGCGGGTTGTTCTTCGTCGGCTACGCGCTGTTCGAAGTGCCGTCGAACGTATTGATGCAGAAGTACGGCGCGCGCGCCTGGCTGACCCGCATCATGGGCACCTGGGGGCTGGTCGCGGCCGCCATGGCGTTTGTCTGGAACGACACGTCTTTCTACGTGCTGCGATTCCTGCTCGGCATCGCCGAAGCCGGCTTCTTCCCGGGTGTGGTGTTTTACTTCACGCAATGGCTGCCGCAGAAAGAGCGGGGCAAGGCCGTGGCGGTTTTTCTCTCAGGCTCCGCGCTTGCATCGGTGCTGTCCGGTCCGATCACAGGCAGTCTGTTGTCGATTCGCGGCCTTGGCCTGCACGGCTGGCAATGGATGTTTCTCATTGAGGGCGGCTTCTCGATCGTGCTGTGCGGTGTTAGCTGGCTGCTGCTGAAGTCGCGCATTCGCGATGCCTCCTGGCTGACGGCTGAGGAGCAAACCGTTCTCGAAAGCGCGATCGCCGCGGAGCAGGCCGAGCGCGAGGCGCATGGCGGCGCGCATCTGCCGGCCGTGAAGCTGCTGAAGGATCCGCAGATTCTGCTGTTCTGCTTCCTGTACTTCGCGATTCAATTGACCATTTACGCGGCCACCTTCTGGCTGCCAACGATCATCCGCAAGATGGGCGGACTCTCCGACTTCGAAGTCGGCATGTTCAATACCATTCCGTGGCTCATCGCCATGGTCGCGATGTACTGCTTCGCGGTGTTGTCCGCGAAATGGCGTTTCCAGCAGGCGTGGCTGGCGGTGGCGCTCGTCATTGCAGCGTGCGGGCTGTTCGCTTCGACTTCGGGTAATCCTGTGCTGTCGTTCGTGGCAATCTGCTTCTCAGCGATCGGTTTCAAGGCCGCGTCTTCGCTCTTCTGGCCGATCCCGCAGGGCTATCTGGACGCACGCGTTGCCGCAGCCGTCATCGCGCTGATCAATTCGGTCGGCAATCTCGGCGGGTTCTTCGCACCGGCTGCTTTCGGTTATCTGCAGCAGCACACCGGCTCGATTACCGGTGGTCTTTACGCCTTGGGCGTGGCTTCGCTGATCGCGGCGGCGGCCGGCTTCTTGACCCGCAATCGCCGTGTGAACCGCGACGCGTTGACGGAGCCGCTTCATAGCAAAGCGCATTGAATTGTCGATCGACCGCCGCCAGTCGGCTTACTCATTTACCTGGTCTCCAATCATGTCCACGAACTCATCCCAATCGAACGCCACGCCGATCGTGACCGAGCTGCGCGTCGTGCCCGTCGCCGGCCGTGACAGCATGCTGATGAATCTGAGCGGCGCACATGGCCCGTTCTTCACGCGCAATATCGTCATTCTGCGCGACAGCGCCGGGCATACTGGAGTCGGCGAAGTGCCGGGCGGCGAGAGTATCCGCAAGACGATCGACGACGCGCGTCCGCTGGTTGTCGGTCAGTCGATCGGCAATCTCCAGGCTATCCTGAACAAGGCGCGTACGCAGTTCGCCGACCGCGACGCCGGCGGGCGCGGCCTGCAGACTTTCGATCTGCGCACCACCATTCACGCGGTGACCGCACTCGAAGCCGCGCTGCTCGATCTGCTCGGGCAGCATCTGGGCGTCCCTGTTGCGGCACTGCTCGGCGAAGGCCAGCAACGCGACGAAGTGGAAATGCTCGGTTATCTGTTCTATATCGGTGATCGCAAGAAAACCGATCTGCCCTATGACAGTGGTGCGGAAGGGCGCGACGACTGGGAGCGCGTTCGCACCGAAGAGGCCATGACCCCCGAGGCGGTGGTGCGGCTTGCCGAGGCAGCGCAAGCGCGCTATGGCTTCAACGATTTCAAGCTCAAGGGCGGCGTGCTGCCGGGCGACGCCGAAATCGAAGCGGTGACGGCGCTCGCAGAACGCTTCCCCAATGCCCGCGTCACGCTCGACCCGAATGGCGCATGGTCGCTCGCGGAAGCGGTGCGCCTGTGCCGCGACCAACACGACGTGCTGGCTTACGCGGAAGATCCATGCGGCGCGGAAAACGGCTACTCGGGCCGCGAGGTGATGGCCGAATTCCGCCGCGCGACCGGTTTGCCGACGGCGACCAACATGATCGCGACCGACTGGCGCCAGATGGGTCACGCGATCCAGTTGCAGTCCGTGGATATTCCGCTTGCCGATCCGCACTTCTGGACCATGCAAGGCTCGGTGCGCGTGGCGCAGATGTGCAACGAGTGGGGGTTGACCTGGGGCTCACATTCGAACAATCACTTCGACATTTCGCTCGCGATGTTCACGCATGTCGCGGCAGCGGCGCCCGGCAAGATCACGGCGATCGACACGCACTGGATCTGGCAGGACGGTCAGCGCCTGACGCGCGAGCCGCTGCAGATTGTCGGCGGCAAGGTCAAGGTGCCTCAGGCCGCCGGCCTCGGTGTCGAGCTGGATATGGACGAGATCGAGAAGGCGCACGCGCTGTATCTGCAGCATGGCCTCGGCGCACGCGACGACGGCGTGGCCATGCAGTACCTGATTCCGAACTGGAAGTTCGATAACAAGCGCCCGTGTCTGGTGCGCTGAATTTCTTCATGATCTGAGCGGCGCTCCGTGCGGCCGCCCGCTTTTACCGACTATTCACGTTATGACCTCACCCCAAGAACTCAAAGCGATCGTTTCCGAAGGCCTGCTGTCCTTTCCGGTGACCGACTTCGACGAACAAGGCGATTTCCGTGCCGATACCTATGCTGCGCGCCTCGAATGGCTCGCGCCCTATGGCGCGACCGCGCTGTTTGCCGCCGGCGGCACGGGCGAATTTTTCTCGCTGACCAAAAGCGATTACACGAACGTGATTCGCACGGCGACCGAGACCTGCCGGGGCAAGGTACCGATTCTTGCCGGCGCGGGTGGCCCGACGCGCGTGGCGATCGACTACGCGCAGGAAGCCGAACGTCTCAGCGCAAGCGGCGTGCTGTTGATGCCGCACTATCTGACCGAGGCATCGCAGGAAGGGATTGCCGCGCACGTCGAGCAGGTCTGCAAGGCGGTGAAGAACATCGGCGTGATCGTTTATAACCGCGCGAATTCGAAGCTGAATGCGGACATGCTCGAGCGTCTCGCGGACAGTTGCCCGAACCTGATCGGCTTCAAGGATGGTGTGGGTGAAATCGAGGCGATGGTGACGATTCGCCGCCGTCTCGGCGACCGTTTCTCGTATCTCGGCGGCCTGCCGACCGCGGAAATCTACGCCGCGGCTTATAAGGCGATGGGCGTGCCGGTGTATTCGTCGGCTGTGTTCAACTTCATTCCGAAGACGGCGATGGATTTCTATCGCGCGATTGCTGCAGATGATCACGCAACTGTCGGCAAGCTGATCGACGAATTTTTCCTGCCGTATCTGGCGATCCGCAACCGCCGTCAGGGCTATGCGGTGAGTATCGTGAAGGCCGGCGCGAAGCTGGTCGGCCACAGCGCCGGTCCGGTGCGGGCGCCGCTGACCGATCTGACCGAAGAAGAAATGGCGCAACTCGACGCGCTGATCAAGAAGCTCGGCGCGCAATAAGTGGCGCAATAAACGGCGCAGGTAGTGGCGGAGATTTCGCCGCCCTCAACTCCGGCGAAACACAACGTGCGAGATGCGCTGCACGAGCAATGCGGCCGCAAGTGCCGCCACTGCCGTCAGCCACACGCCAATATGAATCGACTGCACGAGTGCATCGCGTGCCGTGTCGATCAGCGCCAGCGTATTGAGTCCCGACGTCTTCGTATCCGCAATCAGTTTCAGGCGCACCGTTTCATCGATCAGGATGCGCAGATCGACGAAGCGCGGCCGCCATTGCGATGCGGCCGGCTCGCCGAGCACGCTCATCGTGCGCGTGACCACGTTGCGGTAGTGGTGCTGCACCACGGTTGCCACAATGCTGGTGCCGAGCATCCCACCCACCATCCGCGTGGACTGCAGCAGTGCCGTCGTGATGCCGAAGCGTTCACGCCCGGCAATCTCCTGGCCGAACACGTTCAGATTGTTCAGGATGAAACCCAGGCCGATGCCGACGGCCGCCATCGGCAATTCGATCCACACGTGCGGTGTCTCCGGATTGGCAAACGCCAATGCGATCGCTGCAAACAGCAGCAGCGCAAAACCGATCGACAGAATCCGCGTGGGCTTCTTCATGTGAATGACGATGCGCGTATTCAGCAGGCTGCCGAGTGCGATGCAGGCGGCAATCGGCGTTGCGAGCAGGCCGGCCTGTTGCGGCGACAGTCCGAAGCCGCCTTGCAACAGCAGCGGCGCGAAGAAGATCAGCGAGAACATCACGAAGCCGGACAGGAAGCCGAGGATGAACAGCGTGACGAGTTGCGCGTCCTTGAACAGGTCGAGCGGAATGATCGGATGCGTGGCGCGCTTCTCGCACACCAGCAACGCGATGGCGCCCACGATCACGAAAGCCGCCAGCGCCAGGTTGCCGGCCGTCAGACCGTCTTTCGGCACGGCTTCGATGAAAGCCTGCAGGCCGCCCAACACGATGGCGACCAGCGCCGCGCCAAGCCAGTCGATCTTGACCTCGCCCTCGTGCGGCCGCTGGAAGTTGGGCAGATGCGCCCAGATGAAATAGAGCGCCGCGGCGCCGACCGGCAGGTTGATCAGGAAGGTGGAGCGCCAGCCCCAGTGCTCGCTCATCCAGCCACCCAGCGACGGACCCGCCGCGGTGCCGATCCCGTACGCGGCCGCCATCACCACCTGCCAGCGCACCCGTGCGCGCGGATCGGGGAAAAGATCCGGGATCGACGCGAACGCCGTGCCTACCATCATTCCGCCGCCGACCCCTTGCAGACCACGCGCGATGACGAGGAACAGCATGTCGTTCGCCACGCCGCAGAGCACCGACGCCACCGTGAACGTGATGACCGCGGCGATCACGAAACGCTTGCGGCCGAAATAGTCGCCGAGACGGCCGAACACGGGGACCGTCACCACCGACGCCAGCAGGTACGCGCTGGCAATCCACGCGTAGTACTCGAAGCCATGTAGTTCGGCGACAATCGAGGGCAACGCGGTGCTGACGACGGTCTGGTCGAGTGCGACCAGCATGTTGACGAGGCCGATGCCGAGCATCGCGAGCAGGGCGTTTCGGAAAGGCAGGGCAGTCGCAGTCGGATTCACGGGGCTGGGAAAGAAGGGCTTGTCAGGGTAGGCGCTGCGCGGCAGGGCGCGGCCAGGGTCTTGACCACTATTGTGTCTTATAGTTGTCTGACCTCTCGCCCGGCGATTATACGGGTTTCCCCTTACATAAAACTATTCTCAACGGCAAGAAGTCGCCAGGAGGCCTTCAAGAACGACAGCACGGTGCCGACAATGCGTATGGAAGTTTTGCGAAGGAAAATCTTGCGCGCTCGCGGCACATCGGCGACGCATTGAAGCGGTAAAACATCCCGGAATATGTGATAAAAGTCAGGTCTTTAGAAAAAAGCCTGACTGGACATGCCGTCGGATTGTGATCACGGATAAGAACTTAACTGGGCGTCGTTCCGCTACGGAGGCGTTGTGATTCGAAACTGGCTTGGCGGGGTGTTGTTTGCAGTGTGTTTCGTCAGCAATGCGTTCGCAGGCGGGCCGGATTGTTCCCGGCCGTTTACGCTTGCATTGCACGACCATGGGCTGCTCTATTCGCTCGACACCGATACCGGTATCGACAAAGACTTCTCCGATGAGTTGATCCGGCGTAGCGGTTGCCAGATCAAGGTCAGTCTGATGTCACGCGCACGTATCTGGAAACTGATCGAGTCGGGCGCACTCGACTTCAGTCTTTCTGGAATCGCGAATGACGAACGCAATCAATATGCTTCGTTTGCGTGGTACTTCAGTAATAAATACTATCTGCTCGTGCGCAAGGACGCCGGTATCCATAACGTCGCGGACTTCGAAAACAATAAACGCGCCCAGCTCGGCGTGATCCGCAGTTTCCGCTACAGCACCTCGGCCAACGAACTGGTCGACAGACTGACGTCGGAAAACCGGGTAAGCCTCGCGGGCGGGCTCGAACCGCTTTACCAGGCGCTTATTCTTCGACAGATTCAGGGCATGATTATCGAGCCCTTCGATTACCCCGCGCTGGACGAGAAAAAGATCCGCGACGTGACGACGATCGTTGAGTTCAACGATCCTTCGGTGCCGCACGGTCTGATCATGTCGAAGAAAGCACTCCCGGCCGCCGAGCGGGAGAAGTGGCGAGCGCTGGTAGATGAAATGCGTGCTGATGGAACGGTGCGCCGTATTTTCGAAAAGTACTTCAGGCCGGATCTGGCCGAGTCCATGGTCAACTTCAAGGCGTCGCCGTGATCCGGCTGCGCTCTGTCCTGCTGCCATTGCTGGTGTTATCCGCGTCGCTTGGCGTGACGTGGACAGTGTGGGATCACGAACGGCAGGCGACTCGCAAAGAGCTTCGCACCCAGTTTGATTACACCGTGAGTGACGTAGTAAGCCGCGTCGAACAGCGGATGGCGACCTACGAGCTGATGTTGCGAGGCGTGCAGAGCCTGTTTGCCGCGAACGGAATGATCGATCGCGACAGGTTCCGGCGCTATGTGAGCGCGCTCAATCTTGACGCGAACTTTTCCGGGGTCCACGCCGTGGGTGTGGTCGAATGGGTGCCCGCGGCGCGTAAGGCGGCCCACATAGCGGACATGCGCGAGAGCGGCGTTCCAGACTACACGATTTATCCCGACGGGCTGCGCGAGGACTATGCCCCGGTCGTTCAGCGCGAGCCCTTTGTTGGCCTTGCACGCAGCTCGCCCGGTTTTGACGCCTGGGGCGAGCCGGTGCGGCGCTCGGCGTTGGAGAAAGCCCGCGACTCTGGCCTCGCGGTTCTCTCGGGAAAGGTGCGCCTTTCGGTCGACATGGATGCGGACCCCCGGCCCGGCTTCATCCTGTATCTTCCGATCTACGCTTCCGGCAAAACGCAGGACAACGTCGCGCAGCGTCGGGCGAACATTGTCGGCTGGGTCTACGCATCGTTCCGTATGCACGATGTGATGGCCAGTCTCTACGGCGAACAGCCCCGTGGCGTCTCGTTGGCGATTTACGATGGCGTGGAGCCGTTGGAGGCAGCGCTGCTGCATCGCACTTCAGAAGCAAACAACCGGCATGCGCCCGCGCTCATCTCCGCAAACGAATATCTGGTTGTGGACGGACACGACTGGATGCTGTCGATGAGCGCCTCCGACGAGTTTCGATCCCGGTTAGGGCGTAATGCGGAGGTGCTAATTGCCGGAACCGGCACGGGGTTGAGTCTGCTGCTGGCGCTTCTGACCTGGCTCATGATGACAGGGCGGGAGCGTGCCATGCGCCTCGCTTCGGCGATGACGCGGGAGTTGCGCGAGAACGAAGAGAAATTTCGCGCCATTGCCGACTGCACGGTGAACCTGGAAATCTGGTGGGGACCGGACGGCACACCGCGCTGGATCAATCCCTCGGTTGAGTACTACACGGGCTACACGGTTGCCGAATGCATGGCAATGCCTGATTTCGCCCGCACGCTCATCCATCCGGAGGACATCCCGCGCGTTGCGCCGGAATTCAAAAAGGGGCTTCAGGGTTCGCGCGGCGACGATCTCGAGTTTCGTTGCGTGCGCAAGGATGGATCGCTCCTCTGGCTGTCGGTCTCCTGGGTGCCGATCAGCAATCAGAGGGGTGACTTCGTTGGTTTTCGGACCAGCGGCCGCGACATCACGGAGCGCAAGAAGTCGGAGGAGAAAATCCGGGAACTTGCCTTCTATGACACGCTGACGCGCCTGCCCAATCGCGCGCTTCTTCTGGATCGGCTGAGACAGTCAATGGTAACCAGCCGGCAGAACAGGGTTTGCGGCGCCCTCATGTTCATCGATCTTGACCACTTCAAAACGCTGAACGATACGCTTGGGCACGACAAGGGCGACCTGCTCCTGCGACAGGTCGCGTATCGCCTGTCGAGCAGCGTCAATGAGGGAGACACGGTTGCCCGGGTCGGTGGCGACGAGTTCGTTGTAGTGCTGGGCAATCTGAATCTGGACGAGGCCGAGGCGACCATGGAAACCGTGGCGGTGGGAGAAAAAATTCTCGCCGTGTTGGGGAACGCCTACGAGCTCAACGGTGTTCGGTTCCGAAGCACCGCCAGCATAGGGGTCACCGTATTCAATGGGGACCAGACGTCCACCGACGAGCTTTTCAAGCAGGCCGATCTCGCCATGTATAAATCGAAGGAGCGCGGCCGCAATGCCATGTGCTTCTTCGACCCCGCGATGCAGACGGCGGTGCTGAAGCGAGCCGAGCTGGAGGTGGGGCTGCGCAACGCCATCGAGGAGAACCGGTTTGTTCTTCACTATCAGGCGCAGGTCGTTGACGGCAATCACATAACCGGTGCGGAAGCGCTGGTGCGTTGGGAGCATCCTGAGCGCGGCCTGATACCGCCAGGCGAGTTTATCCCGCTCGCGGAGGAGTCTGGGCTGATTCTCGAGATGGGGCGAACGGTATTGGTGTCCGCATGCACCCAGTTGGCAGTATGGGCGACGCGGCCATCGATGGCGCATCTGTCGATGGCCGTGAACGTCAGCGCCCGGCAATTTCGCGAGCCCGACTTCGTAGACACTGTGCTTGACGTCATCAACCGGACTGGGGCGAGGGCGGACAGGTTGAAGCTCGAGCTGACCGAGAGTGTTCTCGTTGAGAACGTGCAGGACATTATCGAAAAGATGACCGCCCTTCGCGCTCGAGGCGTGACCTTTTCGCTGGATGACTTCGGGACGGGTTACTCGTCGCTGTCTTACCTGAAAAGATTGCCCTTGGACCAGTTAAAGATTGACCGGTCGTTCGTGCGCGACATCCTGGTCGACTCCAACGACGCTGACATCGCGAGAACGATCGTGGCGCTGGCCCGAAGTTTTAACCTGGGTGTCATCGCCGAGGGCGTCGAAACTGAAGCGCAACGAGATTTCCTGGCAGTCGCAGGATGCCACGCCTATCAAGGGTTTCTCTTTTGCAAGCCGCTGCCGATTCAGGGTTTCGAGCAGTTTGTGAACCTGTTCAGCTCCCGCAGCCGGAGGGACGTTCGGTCGACGGGGAGTGACGGGAGAAACGTCGGTTCGGGTACGGTAAGCTGATCAATCGATCGGTATCGTTATGACGCCCCGATCCTGGCTAACGTAATGGCACGTTCGGGGCATGCAGTCACGCACAAGCCGCACGCCCGGCACGCATCGGCGTTTGGCGTGTACGCGACTTTCATTCCATGTACGCGCAGCTTGAATTTGTGCAGCGCGCCCAATTGCTGGTAGTCGGCCTTATCGATCCGGCGGATGTCGAAAACGTTCTCCGGACAGACTACCGCGCAATCGCCCTTGCCTTCGCACCGTTTCAGATTGACCACGGGAGCAATCACGCCGGCGGCCTGTTTGCATGCGGATGTGGATGTCGAAGCGGTGCTCATGCGCGATCCTCCGGGCGCTTGCCGTCAACGGACGACAGGTTCTTCTGAAAATTTTCGCGCTCCTCGGGCGTCATCCGTTCCCAGCGGCGCCAATGCCGGCGTCCGTGGCAACCGCCGCGTCCTCGAAATCCGCCAAACAGAATCCGGCTTAGAATCAGCAGGCCCATCGCGTGCGGAAAATCGATCGCACGGCCGCCGATGAATAGCGCCGGGATCACCCAATTCCATAGCGCCATCACCATCCATCCCAGCACGGCGATGCCCACCAGAACCAGCAGTGCCTTGCCGAAGCATCTCAGTTTGAAACTCATCTATCTGCTCCTTTAGATATCCAGTTCGTCATACACGGCTTGCAAGCGAACGCGCAGATGCAGGACCGCGTAACGCTTGCGTGCCAATAGCGTGTTCACGCCGACACCGCTCTCGGAGGCGAGCTCCTTGAAGCTGCGCCCCTCCAGTTCATGAGCGACGAACACATCGCGCTGATCCGCCGGCAATTCGTTGAGCGCGTCTTGCAGGGCTTCCAGCAGCACCGACCTTGCATAGAGGGCTTCCGGGCCGGCGTCCGTTGCCGGGAGGGCGAGATCCAGTCGATACTCGACGTCATCGGCGGCGTCGACCATGTCGGCCAGCGGTTGCTCCCGGCGCTTGCGAAAGCGGTCGATGATGCGGTTGCGCGCCACGCGGAACAGCCACGCGCTAACCTGTTCGATCGGCGCAGGGAGACGGTAGGCTTGCACGAACTCGTGAAAGACATCCTGCAAGATGTCTTCAGCGTCGCCCTGATCGTGCACGCGACGCCGGATGAAATTCCCGAGCTTCGTACGCTCACGCAACACAGTTGCAGTGATGTCGGTATCTCGTTCGATCATCGATTTCGGGGTGCGCGGCGGTTCCATACGTCTGTAGACGGTTCACGATCAGGAATATTGTGGGCGCCGCGAAAAATGGCGTTATTACGCCGGTGGCAGGGGTGTTTGGTCCGAAGACGGTGATATCGGCCGTTCGCTGCGCGGCCAGATTCTAGAACCGCTCCACCCTGAACGGCTGGGTGTCCACGAGCGTCTCCTCGTGGGTCATCATCTCGGCGATCAGCCGGCCCGTAACCGGGCCTAGCGTCAGCCCGTGGTGCGCGTGGCCAAACGCGAACCACAAGTCTTTGTGATGCGTCGCGGGCCCGATGATCGGCATCATGTCGGGCGTACAGGGGCGTCGTCCCATCCAGGGTTCATCGTCGAGACGCTTGCCCAATGGAAACAGCGTACGCGCAATCGGCTCGACCGCGGCGAGCTGCGTGGGCGTTTTGGGCGCATCGCAGTGCGCGATCTCCGCCCCCGTGGTCAAGCGGATGCCTTTTGCCATGGGGGCCAGCACGTAACCCTTCTCGACGTCCAGAACCGGATGATTCAGACGGGCCCCTGCCTCGGGCGCGTAGTGCATGTGGTACCCGCGTTTGACGGCGAGCGGCAAGCGATAACCGAGCCGTGAACTGATGCGATCCGACCACGGCCCCAATGCGACGACCGCTGATGAAGCCGTGATCGTTCCCGCTTGCGTATCGACCGCCCAACCCTCGCGAAACGAGTCCGCATCGCCGATGAAAAACCGTCCGCCGAGCGCTTCGAAATATTTCGCGTAGGCGGTGACGAGCGCGTTGGGATCGCTCACGGAATCGGATGCCGAGTAGCGCAAGCCGCCCGTCAGCGCTTTGTTGAGATCGGGCTCCTTCTGTTGCAGGCGGCCCGCATCCAGCGATTCGAACTCGACGCCATATTCCCGATGCCAGCGTTCAGCGACCCGGGTTTCCGCGTCCCATGCTTTTTCGGTGCGAAACACCTTGATCCAGCCGGTGGGGCGTAATAACGCGCTCGCGCCGGCCTCGGCCGCCAGCGCGCGATGCTCGTCCACGCAATGCTCGATCAGCGTCGCGTACGACTTCGCGATAGCGGCGTGTTTGGCCGGGTGAGAATTGCGCCAGTATTGCCAAAGAAATGGTGCGGTCTTGAGTATGGCGTCGGCATGGTAGCGAACGTCCGGCGACTGGTTGCGCGCGTACCGAAGCAGGGTGCCGAGGTCGCGTGGAAAGGCATAGGGATACACGCCTTCGCGCTGGATCAGCCCGGCGTTGCCGAACGACGTTTCGTTGCCGGGCTGCTTGCGGTCGACCAGGGCGACGCTGCGGCCGCGTTTCTGGAGATGCACGGCAACGCTCACGCCGACAATGCCTGCGCCGAGCACGACGGTATCGAATTTTATTGTGGTCATGAATTTACCTGTTGCCGGTTACGCCAGCTGCGCCGTTGCTGCGAATTCTACATGGCCGGACTCATTGAAAAGGACGGGCAGAGCGACGTGGGACGGAGGCATTTATGCCGCCCACTGCCGCCCGTTGATGCAGAGTGTGTCAGAGTAACGACTCTCACTCGTGGAGCGACTTCGCATGACTCGATTACCAATTGCCGACCGATGGTTCGAACTCAAACGCATCAGCGACGACATCACGCTGCTTTGGGAACCTCATGTCGTCCCGCTGATGCGTTGCAATATCTGGCATGTGCGTGGCCGTGACCGGGATCTGATGATCGACACGGGGATGGGTATCGCCAGTCTGCAGGATGCCGCGAAGCACCTGCTGCAGAAGGACGTCACCGCCGTTGCGACGCATACGCACTCGGATCATATCGGCGGACATCATGAGTTTGAACACACGCTGGTTCACGAGCTGGAGGCAGACAACCTGCGTGCGCCGCGCGAGCGCGGCACCCTTCTGGCATCGGTATTGGGCGACGCAGCCATTCGCCGGTATCGCGAAGCAGGCTATCCGTTCGACGGCGATCTGATCACGGCCCTTCCCAGCGCCGATTACTCGATGTCCGACTATTGCGTGCGGGCCGCAACGGTCACGGAGATCGTCAAGGAAGGGAACATCGTCGATCTCGGCAACCGGCATTTTGAGGTCCTGCATCTGCCCGGCCACTCACCGGGCAGCATTGGCCTATGGGAAGCGGCATCCGGCACGCTGTTCTCGGGCGATGCGATTTACGACGGCCCGCTGCTGGATGAGATAGGTGGCGCGGATATTCCGACCTATGTGCGCACTATGAAGCGGCTGCGCGAATTGCCCGTGCAAGTGGTTCACGCCGGGCACGACGGGAGCTTCGGGCGAGAACGGCTGATTGAGTTGGTCGACGCCTATCTGGCTAAACGCACCTGATCACTGGCCGGCTCGACAAACTGGCGCGTGACCTGCCGGACTTCGCGCGCCAGCAAACGGTTGGCGCACGGTCCAACTCGACAGCCCGTCTTACGCGTCTTTCAGCCAGGGCATTTCCACCGGTGACACCACCAGATGCCGGGACTCCCGTTTCAGTTCGAAGATGAACCCGACCAGGATCATGGAGTCGGCATACGGGATCGGGAATACGTGAGGATTTTCCGCGGTGCGCAGCGGGTGGGCGGGCGTGTTCGCCGTCGTCGCGGCGTTCTCGCGGACGCTTTCCAGTTCGTCGACCATTGCCTGACCACTTACTTTCAGGACACGGCTACGCAGGTCGCTGAACGGTTCGATGCGCGCCCCGTCTTCGTTGTATTCGGGCACTTCATAGATGAACCAGGACATGTGCGTCTCCAAGGAAAAGGGCAAGTATTCTAGCAGTGGGCGTAACGCATCCCCGTTTTCCTCACTCTGGAAATCGGGTTACGCTCAGTCCCCACAACGACAAACAGACTGAGACAAAAGTCTCATCCGGAATGATGGTGCACTGCAATGTGCTGTTCCGGAACCCGCATGTTAAAAGTCATCCTAAGCGTGCCACTGAATGACGATGCGCGCCGAGCCGACCGGAGACATTCATGCCCTATGTTCCGCAAGTGAGACACATCGATCGGATCCGCAGGTTGATCGAAGGCCGAATGCCTGATCGCGGCGGCGATGCTACGCGGCTGACTTCGTCGTATTGGCGCTCGCTCGAGCAATATCATCTCGATCCTGACCTGACAAAGGGGCCGCGGATTCTGACCGTGCCCGAACTGCGCGACGTACAGCATCGGGAAGAATCGGTTTTACGGGCGTCGGGAGAATGCCTTTCGCGTCTGCATGAGACGGTTCGCGAAGCGGACTACTGCGTGATGCTCACCGATGCGCAGGGCGTGACGATCGATTATCGCGTTGACCGGGATCGTCGCCACGATTTCAAACGAGCGGGATTGTATTTGGGCTCCTGCTGGTCCGAGCAGGAAGAGGGAACTTGCGGCGTCGCGACGGTGCTGCTCGATTCCCAACCGATCACGGTTCATAAGACCGATCACTTTCGGGCCGCCTTTACCACGTTGACCTGCAGTGCCTCGCCCATCTTCGGGCTGGAAGGCGAACTGATCGGCGTGCTGGATGCATCGGCGATTCGCTCGCCCGACGAACGCGAAAGCCAGCGTCTGATCAACCACATCGTGCGTCATAGCGCAGTGTTGATCGAGGACAGCTTCTTTCTCAACGCGACCACGCATTACTGGGTTTTGCTGGCGCACCGCAATCGTCACTACGTGGAGGCCCAGCCGGAAATTCTGATCGCATTCGATGCGCACGGAAACGCAATTGCGGCAAATCGCCGGGCAAAAGAGTGCGTGCCGGGCCTCGATCGGCTGCCGCGACCTGTTTCCGAGCTCTTCGATGTCCGCGCCGAGCGTCTTCTGGATGTCAGACCAGGCCGCGACATGGTCACGATCAAATTCGCGGGCAACGGCTCGCCGCTCTATGCCCGCGTTCGTCCGCCCGTCATTCGCGCACAACGGCAAGCTGCGCCGAAGCCCCGCAATCCCGCGCCTCAGGCGCAACCCACACTCACCGATATCGACGCCCTTGAGCGTAATCGCATCGTCGCCGCCCTGACGGATGCGAAATGGCATCCGGACGAGACAGCCAAAGCCTTGGGCATGTCGCGCGCGACGCTTTACAGACGGATCGCGAAGTTCGGCATTGTCCCGCCTCACCGGCGCTAGCGGTCCACGCTTATCCAGCGGGCAAAGAACCCGCGTATTACTTCGACGTTTCACCAATCCGTATCGAATGGAGGAGCAACCATGCCTGAAAATAATGCAAGCAAGATTATCGGAAATGTTCTGGAATCCCTGGAGTCAGCGCTTAAACGCGGTGATACCGCTGCGGCCGTCGCGTTGTTTCAGCCTGAGTGCTATTGGCGCGATCTGGTTGCGTTCACCTGGAATATCAAAACCATGGAGGGCCGCGACCAGATCGGCGCCATGCTCGATGCGCAACTCGGCGCCATCAAGCCGACCAGGCTGCGGATCGCCGAAAATGAAGTGCCGACCGAAGCCGGCGGTGTAGCCCAGGCCTGGATCACCTTCGAAACGGAAGTTGCCCGCGGCAGCGGTTTTATCCGCGTGAAGGATGGCCTGATCTGGACTTTGCTGACCACCATGGGCGAGCTGAAAGGCCATGAGGAACCCAAAGGCAACCGTCGTCCGATGGGTGCGGAACACGGCGCACGCATGGACCGAACGAGCTGGAAGGAGCGTCGGGAAGCCGAAGCGCAGGCGCTGGGTCGAGCGGAGCAGCCCTACTGTTTGATCGTGGGTGGCGGGCAGGGTGGAATTGGACTGGGCGCGCGTCTGCGGCAACTGGGTGTGCCGACGATCATCGTCGATAAGAATCCCCGTCCTGGCGACCAGTGGCGTAACCGCTACAAGTCACTGTGTCTGCATGATCCGGTGTGGTACGACCATATGCCTTATTTGCCGTTCCCGGATAACTGGCCGGTTTTCACACCCAAGGACAAGATCGGCGACTGGCTCGAGATGTACACCAAGGTCATGGAATTGAACTATTGGGGATCGACTATTTGCAAGTCCGCGCGCTATGACGAAGCGAAGGCGGAATGGGTGGTCGAGGTCGAGCACGACGGCGAGACGCTGACCTTGCGGCCGAAGCAGCTTGTGCTTGCCACGGGCATGTCGGGTAAGCCGAATATTCCCTCGTTCAAAGGCATGGATGTGTTCAAGGGCGAGCAGCATCATTCGTCGAAACACCCGGGACCCGATGCGTACAAGGGCAAGAAAGTGGTCGTGATCGGCGCCAATAATTCGGCGCATGATATTTGCGCGGCGTTGTGGGAAGCGGGCGTCGACGTCACGATGGTTCAGCGGTCGTCCACGCATATCGTGAAGTCAGATTCGCTGATGGAACTTGCTCTTGGTGATCTCTATTCCGAGCGCGCGGTGGCGTCTGGCATGACGACGTCGAAAGCCGATCTGACGTTTGCGTCGATCCCGTACAAGATCCTGCACACGTTTCAAAAACCCGTGTGCGATGCGATCAGGGAGCGCGATGCCGAGTTCTACGCGCGACTGGAAAAGCGCGGTTTCATGCTCGACTTCGGGGATGACGACTCGGGGCTCTTCATGAAGTATCTTCGGCGCGGGTCGGGTTACTACATTGATGTTGGCGCCGCCGACCTTGTAGCGGATGGCAAGATCAAGTTGAAGAGTGGTGTAGATGTGGTCGAACTTAAAGAGCACTCTGTTTTGCTAAGCGACGGCACTGAGCTGGAGGCGGATCTCGTCGTCTATGCAACCGGTTACGGATCGATGAACGGCTGGGCCGCCGATCTCATCTCGCGTGAAGTGGCGGATAAAGTGGGCAAGGTGTGGGGGCTGGGTTCGAATACGACGAAAGATCCGGGGCCGTGGGAAGGCGAGCAACGCAACATGTGGAAGCCCACGCAGCAGCCTGCCTTGTGGTTTCATGGCGGCAACCTGCATCAGTCGCGCCACTACTCGCAGTATTTATCTCTGCAATTGAAGGCGCGCATGGAGGGAATTGCGACGCCGGTTTATGGCCTGCAGGAAGTGCATCACCTTTCCTGACGTTGGTGTGTCGTTGATGCGCGCGCTCCTTACGGCCCAGTGTTAAGACGGCCGGATGGGGGAGCGACGCGCATCGACGCAATACGGTTGCCACTGACGTTGATCAGCGCGTCGCCTTCAGAGATGAAGCAGTACGGGCCGGGCACGTGCGAAACACGACAAGCGGCTCAACCTGGATTGATTTCGTCCTGGCTGCGTCGTGTAGTGCGAGGGCCGAAGATCCGCAGCGTGGCAGCCACGACTAGCAGCGCCGCCGCGATGATGCCGAACATGGCGCCTGCTCCTTGCTGGTTCAATACAGGGAGCAAGATGAAAGGCAGCATGCCGCTCACGATGCGGGACAACGAGTAAGTACTGCCGATGGCGGTTGAGCGCACGCTGGCTGGAAAGATCTCAGATTGGTAGACGTGGTACGCATTGCTGAACACGTTCGACGCACATGTTGTCAACACACCAAAGAGAACAATCAGCGCCGAGGTGTTGGAATAGGCAAAACCCAGGCCAAAAACTGCAATGGACAAAATGGCGCCAATAACCAGGGTACGGCGTTCAATCCAGTTGAGCAGCGGAATCGAAAGCAACGATCCGACTGGGTAGCCGAGAAACGACAAGGCGATAAAGAGCGTTCCGTCCGTCACGTCAAAGCCACGGCTTTTCACCACGGTGCTGGCGAGTGTGCCGAAACCGTAGTAACCAAATCCCTGAAGCAGATGGAAGATGGTCAACATCAGGTAGCGCTTGTTATAGGGAGGGCGGCGCAGCAAGGCAATGCGCTCGCCCAAGGTCATTGGATTCCGCTTGACGGTCGTTTCAGGTGAGATGACCGACACTGTCACGCCGGCACTGGCGGCAAAGCGCCGAAGCATGGCATGGGCCTCCTCGACGCGGCCCTGCGCGAGTAGCCAACGCGGGCTTTCGGGCAACTTATGCTGCACAAGCAGAACCAGCACAGCGCCCAGGCTGCCAATAACCAGAATAACGCGCCAGCCGGCCACGGCGCCAAAGTGAAGAGGATTGAGCCAAAGCGCCAGAAATCCAACCAATGGCACGGCGATATATGAGGTGGTGTACGCCCATGCAGCCATTCGCCCACGACGTTCCTTGGGCAGAATCTCGGACAAAAAACTATCGGCAACGGGATAGATCGCACCTACGCCAATGCCGGTGAGGAAGCGGCAGATCACCAGCATCTCGGCGTTGACCGACAATGCCCCGATCAGCGAAAAGCCGCTGTACCAGATCAGGTTGAATAGGAAGGCCTTGCGCCGGCCGATTCGGTCGGCCATGCTGCCTAGAAAAAATGCACCGAAGAACATGCCGATAAACGCCGAAGCGAGCAGCAGCTTGAAGTCCGTGCTGTGTCTGTCGATACCGTATTCCCCCTGCAACGCCGCGCCGATCGAGCTGACAAGGAAAATTTCGAACATGTCGAAGAACAAGCCTATGCCGATCACCCACACCACAAATCGATGCAGCGAGCCCGCAGGCATGTTATCCATCCAGCCACCCAGGGTGGTGGCTTTGGCATGAAGGGCGGGTGTATCGTCGGCTTTGTCCGGTTCGGATGAAGCAATGCGCGAATGGGCGGCCGCACTGCCGCCCACGTCCAGATTCCTGGTGTTCATGTTTGTCTCCGTTTCTTTGCTTTCGGGTCGGCTTATGCGCCGTTCACCACGTTGATCGGCGCGCCCGCATGGAACGCAGCGAGGTTTGCTTCGATGCCGGCATTGAGCCGGTTCGCGGCATGCGTCGCCGCCCAACTGATGTGCGGGGTGACGATAAGGTTGGGATGCGCACAGGTGAGCAGGGGCTCATGCGGATCGGGCGGTTCCTGCGGGAGTACGTCGAGCGCGGCGCCGCCGAGGTGGCCGCTCATGAGGGCTTCGACCAGCGCCGTCGAATCGACAAGACCTCCGCGGGCGCTGTTCACGAGCAGCGCGCCGCGTTTCATGGCGCGAAGCGTGGGCGCGTCGATGAGGTTGCGTGTTGTCTCCGTAAGCGGGCAGTGGAGCGAGAAAACGTCGGCGGACCGGACCACGTCGTCGAATGGTGTGAAGCCTTCGCGAACGGTTTGTCGTCCGCGATGCTCCGCGAACATCACGTTCATGCCAACCGCGCGGGCCAGCCGTGCGAGCGCATTCCCGATCGCGCCGCGCCCGACAATGCCGAGCGTCGAACCGGCGATATCGAGAATCGGCGCATCGTGCACGCAGAAATGCGGCGACGCCGGCCAGGCGATGCGAGCGGCTTCACGATAAGCGAACAGGTTGCGCCGCAATGCGAAGATCGACGCGAGCGCCCACTCGGAGACGCTCTGTGCCGAATAGCCCGGCACATTGGACACGATCACGCCGGACTCGCGGCAGGCGTCGATATCGATGCAATCGAAGCCCGTCGCGGCGACGCAGATAAAGCGCAGTTTCGGCAGACGTTGCAGATCGGCCGCGCGGATGGGCACTTTGTTCGTGATAGCAATGGCGGCATCTTCGAGCGCATGGACCACGTCGGCGGCGCGCGTGGCCGGACGAACGGACCATTCGCTCGCCCAGGCCGGCGCGGTGAGCGGCGTGGGCAACGTGCCGCTGTCGAGCAGGACGATGTTCATTGAACCCCCGCCTTGGGCAGCATGGGCCGCAAAGCCACGCTGTTCAGTTCGCTGAACGGCAAGTGAAAGTCGGCGGATCGTGGATAGCAGGGTGTCATTCCATCACGCCATCAGTTCGGAGATCTCGATCAGATTCAGATCGGGATCTCGCACATACACCGAGCGAATCTTCTGCGTAGCGCCGGTGCGCGCAACCGGACCTTCGACTATCGGCCATTTGCAGCGGGCCAGATGCGCAATCACATCGTCGAGCGGCACGGTGGCGATGAAGCACAGGTCGAGCGCGCCCGGTACGGGAACATGGGCCTTCGGTTCGAATTCGGCACCACGCACGTGGACGTTGATCTTCTGATTGCCGAAGCGAAATGCAATCCGTCCTTCGCCAAACGTCTCGAGTTGCATCTGCATGACCTCGGTGTAGAACCGCTTCGTTACAGCGAAGTCGACGCAGGTGAGTACGAGGTGATCGAGGTGGTCGATGAGTGCCATGTCCTGTTCCTTATGAAAATGCGCGTTGTTCCGGCAGGCCGTCAGCCGCGATGCAAGGCATCGAGTGCAGGTCCAGGCGCCGTCCGGCCTTGAGCAACTGGCTCGGCACGTCGTGGCCGATCAATCCGGGAAGCAGGGCGGAGGCGGACAGCACGGCGGCGAGATCCACGCCGGTGTCGTAGCCGTCGAGCTCGAGCATGTGCACGAGTTCCTCAGTGCAGACGTTGCCCGTCGCACCTGGCGCGTAGGGGCATCCGCCGAGTCCGCCGAGCGACGCGTCGAAGCGATCGATGCCGGCATCCAGCGCGGCGAGCGTATTGGCGAGCGCCATGCCGCGCGTGTTATGAAAATGCAGCGTGAGTTCGAGCGCGGCGAAGCGCTCGCGCGCGGCGGCGCACAGTTCGCCAACCTGCGACGGGTAAGCCATGCCGGTGGTGTCGCACAACGTCACGCCATGCACACCGAGGTCGGCGAAGCGCTGCATCCACTCCAGCACTTCTGCTGGGTCGATATCGCCTTCCATGGGGCAGCCCATCGCCGTGGACAGCGACACGTTGATCGCCACCTTCGTTTGCCTGACCACGCCGATCACGTCGCGCAACTGGGCGAACGATTGCTCGCGGCTCATGCGCAAGTTCGCGCGGTTGTGACTCTCGCTGACCGACATCACGAGATTGACTTCATCGACACCGCACGACAGCGCGCGCTCTGCGCCGCGCAGATTCGGAACGAGCACGGTATAGACGACGCCTTCACGTCGCGCGATCCGTTGCATCACAGCTTCGGCGTCACGCAAGGCGGGGATCGCTTTTGGCGAGGTGAACGAGGTCACTTCGATCTTGGCGTAACCACACGCGCTCAGACGATCGATCAGTTCGATCTTGGCGTCGGTGTCGACGAAGCGGGCCTCGTTCTGGAAGCCATCACGGGTGGCGACCTCCTGGATATACAGACGCTTGCTGCTCATTCGGTGCTCCTGTTCAGATGATGCCGCGTGCGCGCCAGGCGTCGCGGGTCGTGCTGTCGATGCCGAGGTTTTCCAGCACCTCGTCGGTGTGCTGGCCGAGCGTGGGCGCGGGAGTGTTCACCGTGCCCGGCGTCGCGCTCAGCTTCGGGACGATGCCTGGCAGTTGCACGGGCGTGCCATCGGGGAGCTGGGCGTCGAGAATCATGTCGCGTGCGTGGTAATGCGGGTCGCTCGCAATGTCGGCGACGTCGTAGATTTTTCCGGCGGGAATGCGGGCTTCATTGAGCGCAGCCAGCACGTCGTTGAGCGTGCGGTGTAGGGTCCAGTCGGCGATCGCGGCGTCCAGCCGCTCGACGTTCTTTACGCGGCCATCGTTTTGAGCGAGTGCGGGATCGTCGGCCAGATCCTGGCGGCCGATCAGTTCCATCAGACGCCGGAAGATGCTGTCGCCATTGCCTGCAATCAGCGCATATTTGCCGTCGCTGCAGCGATACGCATTCGACGGCGCGATCCCGGGCAAGCTGCTGCCCGCCGGTTGGCGCACGGCGCCGAACGCCGAGTACTCGGGCAGCAGGCTTTCCATCATGTTGAAGACCGACTCGTAGAGCGCGACGTCGATCATCTGGCCCGTACCGCCGTTCTGGTCGCGATGGCGCAGCGCGAGCAGGATGCCGATCACGCCGTGCAAGGCGGACAGGGAATCGCCGATGGAGATGCCCACGCGCACGGGTGTGCGGTCGGTTTCGCCGCTCAGATGCCGCAAGCCGCCCATCGCTTCACCGATGACGCCGAAACCCGGACGGTCGCGGTAGGGACCGGTCTGCCCGTAGCCGGACACGCGCAGCATCACGAGACCAGGATTTAAGGCATGCAGTTCTTCCCAGCCGAGGCCCCATTTTTCGAGCGTGCCGGGACGAAAGTTTTCGATCAACACGTCGCTTTGCGCGACCAGTTGGCGAACCACGTCCCGGCCTTCGGGCGAGCGAAGATCGAGCGTGACGGATTCCTTGTTGCGCGATTGCGCCGCCCACCAGACAGACGTGCCTTCATGCAGCAGGCGCCATTTGCGCAGCGGGTCGCCCGAGCCGGGTGGTTCGATCTTGATGACGTGCGCGCCGAACTCGGCGAGCATTTTTCCAGCGAAGGGACCGGCGATGAGCTGGCCCATTTCAAGCACGCGAACGCCTTCTAGCGGCTTCGTCATGTTGTCTCCTTGCAAACGTCGTTCTCTTGACGCTCACTTTGCGACAACCCGCGCGTGCTGAAAATCAATGGATTCTCCACGACCCTTTCCCATCTGGAAAGGGTCGTGGGATTAACTGTCTGTGCCGTCCGTTCGGCCGGACATGAAGTCGACGAGACGCAATGCTTCGGGCGACAGTGTTTCGCGCGACAGCGTGCCGATCCACAAGGTGCGATGCGCCCACGCGTCGGTGAGTTTCACGGCGCGCAGGCCCGTCGCGAGAATTTCGGTGCGTACGGCGCCCTCGGGCAATACGCCGATGCCGAGCCCGTGCTCGATCATCCGGCAGATGCCGTCGAAGCTGTGCACCTGGATGCGTAGCTTGAGAGCCCGGTCCGCGCTGAATGCGGCATCGAGCAGCCGCGCGAGCAGTGAACTGCCTTCGTTCAGGCCGACGTACTCGAAGTCGAGCGTATCGGCGAAGGCGACTTCTTCGAGGGACGCGAGGGGATGGCCGTTCGGCACCAGCAGCACGAGCTTGTCCTGACGATAAGCGACCTTCTCGATACCTGGCGCCAGCACGTTGTCCGCAAAGATGCCGATGTCGGCGGTGCCGCTGCGGATCGCCGCGACGATTTCGTCGCTCAAGCGCTCCTCGAGCGATATCTTTACGCTGGGGTTGTCGGACAGAAAAGCCTGCACGTCGTGCGGCAGGAACTGGATGATCGCTGACGTGTTGGCCCAGACTCGCACGTGGCCACGCACGCCGGCGGCGTAGTCGCTCATCTCGTTGGCCATGCGGTTCACGCGGTCGGCGACTTGCCGGGCATGCGCGAGCAGACCCTTGCCGGCGGCAGTCAGCTCGATGCCGCGCGGCTGCCGCAACATGAGCGTGCAATCGATGCTGCGCTCCAGGTCGGCCATGCGCTTGCTGACCGCTGACAACGTCATGCAGGTGCGCTCAGCCGCCTTTGTCAGGCTGCCGAGTTCTGCTACGACGATGAAAAGGCGCAGCGATTGCAGGTCGTAATGTGAGGAGCTGGTCATGGGTGTGTGGCGTTTAGCGCGCTGGAAGTCGACGGAAAGTGAAGCGGCCCACGCATCATAGTAGGCTTGCCTCACGGCGACATCCTCTTTCGCCACACGCCGCTGCCGTTCGCCGGCCTTGACGGATCTGAGCGTCACCGTACAGACTTGCCGGGTCATCCGTACGATTCTGGGGTCTCAACGATCTGCTGCCTCATGTCTTCGAGCTTTTCGAACAATCCAGCAGAACGATCGCGCTGTTACGATGAAACCGTCCGTTCTCCGCATGCTGATCGCCATTCCGTCGCTGGGCGTGGGATTCTCTGCACCCGTGTGCAATGCCTATGCGCTCGATGCAAAACTGGACTGCCAGTCGAGCCCGCATGATTTCATTGCTCCGCTTCTGGACGAGCAGTCGATCGATGCAAAGCCAATGCGCATTGAAGCGAACTCGGTCAACGCATTTCGTCCCGCGCGCGGCAGCAACCTGACGGCATTCGGCTTTCATGTCTATGCCGTCTTCGGGTATGAGCAAAACGATCCCATCTTCAAACAAGGCAGCGGCCAGCCGGTTACGCCCCCGACATACGGCGTGGTGGTGACCGGCTCTGCCGCGTCGGTTGAGGCGAGCGTACGACGCGCCGGCAGCGATGCGGTCATTCGCGACGTCGTTCCACTTTTTCTCACCGCCGTTTTCTGCAACGGGCATTGATGTCTGTGCAGTGCGCGCACGAGGAGCGAGGAGACAATCATGCATATGCTCACCAATGCGGGTCCGCTGGTTTCATTGATCGCCGGTATTCTGATTCTTGTCGTGCCGCGCCTCTTGAACTACATCGTCGCGATCTATCTGATCGTGATTGGACTGCTGGGGCTTTTCGGAAGCCACATTCGTTGAACGCACGTCTCTCCTTTTCGCCCCTCCTGATCAATCAGCCCTTCGCCCACGCGGCGGCGGTGGCAACTGCGAAGTCCCGGTAGGATCGCGGCTGCCGCCCGAGCAGCGCAGCCAGACGATCGACTTCCGCCTTCGAAGCGACTGCGCCGTCCTCTTGATACCGGCGCATCATCAGGCGCATATCGTAGGCAAGCCAACCCGGCGCGACCGCCTTGAGACGCTGTTCGAGGGTATCGAGATCGTCGCCGCCGTAGCGGACCGGGCGTCCCAGCGCTTCGGCCCAGATCGCAGCGATATTCTCCGAAGTCAGCGCGTCAGGACCGACGAGTTCGTACGTTTCACGCGGTAGCGGATTGGCGGCGCGCTCGCGGCGCAGGAGTTCGCGTGCCGCGGCTTCGCCGATATCGCGGACATCGACCATGGAAATTCCTTTGCTGCCAATCGGCATGCCGTAGACACCGTGCGTCAGTAACGGGTCTTTCTGACGGACGTCGTTCTGGATGAAATAGGCGGGGCGCAGCACCGTCGCCGGCAGGTCGCAGTGTTCGATCATGCGCTCGACCGTGTGCTTGCCGGTGAAGTGCGGCACATCGACATACTCCGCGCCCTTGAAAACCGACAGATAAACAATGCCTTTCACACCGGCCTCCCGCGCGACGCTCAGCGTCTGCAGTGCCTGTGTCAGTTCGTCCGCGGCGTTGGGGGCCAGCACGAACACCGTGCTGACACCGTTCAGTGCGCGCCGCACTGCGTCGATGTCGGACAGGTCGCCCTTGACCGCGGTGACGCCAGCGGGGAATTGGGCCTTTTCCGGCGAGCGGGTCAGTGCCCGCACTTCGGCGCCGCTGCCGTTCAGATGGTCGAGAACCTGCTTGCCGACCACGCCTGTGCTGCCTGTTACGAGGATTGCCATGACTTTCTCCTGGGGTTGAATGGACTGGGTTAGTCCGTGAGACGAACAATAGTCGTTCCATTGGACGATCGAAAGTGCCAGAATCAAGACATCTCGTCTCGTAAATGGAACGATCATGGATTTGACTTCGCTGGCGGATTTCAACGCCGTTGCACTGCATGGCGGCTTCGGGCCGGCCAGTCGCGCGCTCGACCGTCCCAAGGCGACGCTGTCGCGGCGCGTGGCCGAGCTGGAAGAAGATCTCGGCGTGCGGCTGATCGAGCGGGGCGCACGCAGGCTGCGTCTGACCGAGGAAGGTCTCGCCCTCCACGAGCGCACGCGGGGGCTCATGACGGAGATTCAGGAGGCGGGTGAGGCGGTCGCGTCGCGTGCGCCGGTGCCGCGCGGGCGCTTGCGCATCAGCGCGCCGGTCGTGTTCGCGCATGTCTTGCTGTGCCAGATCGCTGCACGCTTTGCGCTGGCCTATCCGCAGGTCGAGCTCGAAGTCATCGCGGAAGACCGCGTCGCGGATCCGGTAGAGGACGGTTACGACCTGGTCATCCGTATCAATCCACCGCGTGACGAGCAGCTCGTTGGGCGGCGCATTCTCGGTGACGAGCGCCTCGTGGTCGCTTCGCCGACTTTGTCGATACCGTCGATGCTCGCAGGCGAAGCCGACGAGCTGCAGGTGCCGGCGGTCGTGTCGATAGCGGCGCATTCCGACTTGCTCTGGAACATGCGCACGGAAGGCGGCGTGAGGGTCATCAAGCCGATGCCGGTGCTGCGAATGTCATCGCTGCTGATGGTGCGCGAGGCCGCGCTGCAAGGCGTGGGCGCAGCGCTCCTGCCGCGCTTGCTGGTTGAACAGGACGTGTCGACAGGACGGCTGGTTTGTTGGGGCGTGGAGGCGGGCCCGCCCGTGGAAATCTGGGCGCTCTATAGTTCGCGACGTTTGCTGAGTGCCAAGGTGCGGGCGTTTATGGACATGCTGAAACCCGACTCAGTCAGGTTCTGACGGGCTGACGTTATCGGATCTTTCGCCGCGAAGAACGGGGCGGCAATCGCTACCGTGAAGAATCCGAAAACGGTGAAGTCGAACATTTACGGAATGTCAAAAACTTGAGCGATACTCGCGAACTTGCGAATGGCCGGCAACAAATATGCTTGCTGAATTTTTCACATTTCATTCGGTGATTTGCGGTGATTTACGTTATCGAGGACAACTGTCAGGAGAGCATCGCTCATGCTTAAGAAACGAATTCGTGCTGCACTGCTTGGCGCACTGATCACCGTGATTGCGCCGGCATGTCAGGCGCAATACACCACCGACTGGCTGGCGAACACGTTCGGAACGCAAGCCGCGCACGTGGGCAACGCTGCACGTTCGATGTGGGTCGCGCCTGAAGGCGTGATCTATACGGCTTCCCTATGGGATGAAAACGAGGGTGGCGTCGCGATCTATCAGAACGGCAAGAGCATCGGCTCTATTGGAATCAACAGCGAGTTTCAGGGTGGGGCGATTACGGGGAATGCCACATCGATTTTCGCGGCCTTGCAGTACAGCACCGTGTACGGCAGTGGTGCAGTAGGGCGATACAACCGAGCGACTCAAAAACGCGATGTCCTCATCCCCGTGAGCGCCTGGAATGCGGTCAAGCACGCCGATGTCATCACCGGGCTCGCCACGACCGGCACTCTCCTTTATGCGAGCGATTTCCCGGGCAATCGCGTCCGGGTCTACACCACCGACGGCGTGTGGCAGCAGGACATCAACATCTCCGGTCCCGGCGCACTCGCTTTGGATGGCGCGGGAAATCTCTGGGTAGCGCAGCAAAGCGCGGCCGCGATCGTTGAATTCAGTCCGGCCGGTGCTCCGCTGAGCACTATCCAGATGCCCGCGACTTCGCGACCGTCAGCGCTGTATTTCGACGCATCGTCAGGACAGCTCATGGTTGGCGACCAGGGTCCCGACATGAATATCAAGCTCTACAACATCTCGGGCACGCCGACTCTGGTCGGCACGTTCGGCATTCAGGGCGGCTATCTCGATAGCACCGCAGGCATCAAAGGCCAGGTTGGCGACAAGCGCTTCACCCGTGTTGTCGGCATCGGAAAAGACGCAGCCGGCAACCTGTATGTGCTCAACAACCCGTGGGGCGGCGGCTGGGACCTCGGCCGCAACGGCAGCACCGACATTCACGCGTATGACAGTGCCGGCAACCTGCAATGGAAACTTCAGTCCCTCAACTTCGAGGCGGTCGCAGCACCAGATCCGGTTACGGACGGCGCCTACTTCTATGGCGGCACCAACATTTACACCGGCACCGCGGGTGGTGCCTTCGTCGCGAATACCGTCGACCCGTTCAGCTATCCGTCCGATCCACGTCTCAACATGAACGATACGCAGCGCGACGAGCATTTCGGTCAGCTCGTTAGCGTTGGTGGAAATCGGATCCTCGTCGCGTCCGGTCAGAACCCTGGCATCTTTTACTTCTACCATTTCAATGCGGCGAGCGGCTATATCGCGATTCCGGATGCGTCGATTCCAGGTCCTGCGTTCAATACAACGCGACAGATCACGGGCGGATTCTGCATCGATAGCAGGGGGGACGTATGGGCCGGTCTGGACAGAACGAATCACATCTATCACTACCCGCTGGTCAGCTTCGATGGCACCGGCAAACCGACATGGGGACCCGGCATCGCCATCTCCATTCCGCAGAGCATCCGGCCGTTGACACGCATCATCTATCTGCCGGAGAGCGACACCATGATTCTCGCGCAAGGCATCGCCGGGAGCTGGGACTGGACCGCGATTCAATCGAGGATCGAGGTGTATCACGGCTGGAGCGCGGGCAACACCACGAAGCCCAATCCGGTGATCAACCTCACCAGTGCCAACCCGAAGTCGATCACGGCCGTCGGAAATTATCTTTTCGTCGGCTACGTGCATACGGTGCCCAACATCGACGCCTTCAATCTCACCACGGGTAACCTCGATACGACCTTGATCAACTCGAGTGCGGGCACGGTGGATGTGGGCAACGACGTGGATTCGATGTATGGCCTGAGGGCATACCTTAGATCGGCCGGCGAGTACGTGATCACGAAAGACAACTACAACGGCTCCAGCATTGTTGTTTATCGCTGGACGCCATGATCGGTTTGCTTCGAGGCTATGATCAGACGAAAAAAGATGCGGTGCGCGTTCCACGCTTCGTTGAATTCGCCTCGTTCAGTTCTCTCTGCCTATGCATTTGGAACGTGGACGTATTGATATTAATAATATAAAAACGAGCCGCGTTATTCTTTGCTCAGGTCGATTTATTTTTCTTCGAAGGAAAGTCAAAGACCTGCGTTTTCCGCCCCCGGTGAGGCAGAGATTTTCCGTTTCCTCTGCTTTTGAAAATCGTCTGGAGCGTTTCCCATAAGATTCTTTGAACTACTACTTATCGTCCCTGATCGTGCCCACGTTACACAGATGAAACGTTTATAATTCGTCTGCCAATACACTGGCTGTAAGTAATGCCGGGCACGCGCCGGGAACGGCATCGGTCAAGTAAAGGTTGCGTGGGTAGGCGTTTTTGCGGCGCTGGACCAGCGTCTCTCATACGAATGGGTTGCGAATGAGTCGAGCGACTTTAACGCTACCTGTCAGCGGTTTTCACAGCTTTTCCTTTTCGGGAATTAGGCTCGAAACCTAATTAGTTTTAGGTTCCGAACGGGCCTTGTCACGCCCTGGATTTGACTCGACTGACATCGAGGACGCCGGGTTCGCCGTCAGTCACTGATAGAACTTCACCACGCAAACATTCTTGGTTAATAGTAAGGATGACGTAATTATTATCTGTTGAAGGGTGACAGATCAAAATGCTGAGCGCACTGCCGCCAGGCGGCGCTCAGTGCGCGTTCGAATGCGTAACGGTATCTGCCAGTGGATACCGGCACATCGAAAGCGCCAGCTTCATCAGCAATGAACGCGATCATCGCGTTCGCCGCTTCAAATCTCTCAGTACTCAAAGAACGCCAAAGCGGGACGGCTTAGATCGATCTTGCTCACTCCTCGGGGACAACCTGCTTTTTAGCGATACATACAGACAATGACGAGAAACTTCAAACTTTTGGGAGTTGCGGCAGCAACAGTGTTTGCATGGTTTGGTGCGGAGAACGCGCAGGCTGCTACGAGCACCATCACCGTCGCAGGACTGCAATACAACTTGTGCGCACAAGAGAACGGCACCTGCAAATTCCTCGGAACAGGCTCGGTGGTGTTCGGTGCAGTTCCGCCCACCTCGCCGTCGGTCATGCTGTCGGCCCCCGCTACCTTTAGCAACGGCGTCGGATGCTATGTCGGCGCGGTCTCGCAGACAGATCCCGCATACGGGTACGACAAATCATGCTGGGTGAGAGCGGTTGCCGCGACTCCGACACCGGCGCCAACGCCAACGCCAACGCCAACGCCAACGCCAACGCCAACGCCGACGCCGACGCCGACGCCGACGCCGACGCCGACGCCGACGCCAACGCCAACGCCAACGCCGACTCCGACTCCGACACCAGCTCCGACGCCAACCCCGGGCAGCTCGACCCTCTCGTGCGGCACGCCCACGCACACTGCCGGCGGAACCGCCAATGGCGTGATCAGCGCCGACACGCCCACCACGGACGGCATGCGCATTTTCCAGAACAACGCAGCGTTCAAGCTCGCGATTACGACGAACGCGCCGAGCGCGGATACGGTCGTCTGGTCCGTGGCGGACTCGACCGGCGCGATCAAGGCGCAGGGCAGTTTTGCGGTTAGCTCCGGCGTGCAAACCAACTCGATTCCATGCACGTCGACGTGGTCAGGCTATGGCGCGCTGACAGCGACGCTGCGCTCGAACGGCGGCACATTGCCCAACACCGGAACGCGTCCGGTGGGTATTGCAACGTTCGGCGTGTTGCCGAACCTGACGTCGGTACTGGGCACCGTAACGTACGCCCATCAGGATCAGCACCGCTTCGGCATGCAGGGCTTCAACGGCAACATCGCCGCGCTGCATGATCTGGGCATCTCGTGGACCATCGACGACCGTCAGGTATCGGCCATGGAACCCAATGGCCCCAACACGTACACGCCGAGCGTGAACGACCTCGATCCGTTCTATAAGGCGAATCCTGATCAGATGCGCATCGTGCGTCTCGATGGACTGCCTGCATGGGATTCGAAGACGGGCCAATTCAACGACAGCTACTATGCGCCGTCGAACATGCCCGAGTTCCAGAGCTTCATGGCCAAGGTGGGTACCGATACGAGTCTGATTCGCGCTGCTAACTACCCGAACCAGAAAAGCAACTATTACCAGGTGACGTGGGAGCCGAGCCTCGGCTGGGCGGATAGCGACGCGAACTTCGTCGCGATGTACAAGGCCGCGTATCAGGGCATTCACTCGACCGATCCGAATGCCGTCGTGATGGGTACCGGCAACCCGTTCCCTGCGAATTGCGACACCTGCACCACCGGCTATCTGCAGAAGTTCGGTGCGCTCGGCCTGTGGAATTACATCGACGCAGTCTCAACGCATGGCTACTGGAATGCGGGCACCTATCCGGCACATCCGCCTGAATTGCAGGACTCCGATCCGGATCCGGCGAACCAGGCGAACGCGCTCGACAACCAGATGACGCAGTTGCGTTCGGTGATGCAGGCGGGCAAGCCGAACATGAAGCTCTTCTTCACCGAAGCAGGCACGAGCTACGATCCGGGTCTCAACTACGGCCCCACGGTGCCGTCGCAGAACCAGTTGTTCGCTCACGCTGCGGTTGGCGTGCGGTCGCACATCATTGTGCTTGGTGGCGGCGCACAGTTGACGACGCTTTTCTATGGTCCTGACTTTCCGGGCGAAGTGGGATACGGCTCGTTCTTCGACCTGAATGACGCGCAAGGCGCTTATGGTGCAGCGAACCTCTCGCCGAAACCCGAAGCGATGGCCTTCGCGACGATGACACGTGTGCTGGACGGCACGAACACATTGGGTCGGGTTACGGGCGCGCCGTCCGGAACCTTTGCATATGCGTTCCAGCAGCTTGGCAACGGCAAGGTGGTGACCGCTGCATGGGCGCACAGCAACGCGCAGTGGCCTGCGAGCAGTGGACTTTATAGCCAGACCTACTCGACGAGCTATTCGCTTCAGGTCGACGGGGCCGGTACGTCGGGCAATGTGACGAAGATCGATGGTTACGGCAATACCAGCACGCTGGCCTATACCAACGGCAAAGTCACGCTGACCCTCACCGAGGTGCCGCAGTACATCGTCTCGAACAACGCGACGGTCGCCAAGGCCAATGCGACTGTTCCGGTCGGGTATACGGGCCAATAAGGGCTGAGTCGTATCGACGCGCCGCTGGTGGGAGCGGCGGCGCGTCGATCGGCCCGTTCTGGCCGTTCTCCGGTCAGGAGCCGAACGCTTAACCCGTTGCAAACGCAACGATCAGCAAGCACCAGCTTGGCACCGGCTTTACGGAAACGAGTGCCTTAACGTCGAGCCAGGTGGATCCCTGCGAGCATGCAGCGCACCGAGCCGCCAGCTAGCTCGATGGTCGGCACGCGCAACGGTAGCAATTGTGCAGACCGCTCGATGAGCGTTTTCTGTTGTGCCGTCAGGCACGACATCGCCCGTTCTGACAACGCTAGAACGCGGCCATCCTTCCCCGACAATTCCAGTGCATTCCCGGCAAAATTGCCGATCTGCGCGTGCGTGAGCGCGATAACAGTCCGGCCGCTCTCCAGCAGGCGCGCGTGTACCTCGCTGCGGCGTGTGTCGTCACGAATAAGGTCCAGCCCGATTAGCGCAAATTCGGTCGCCACGCTCATCATGACGTTGGTGTGGTAGACCGCCCGGCCTTCCGCATCGGCGGTATCGAAGCACATCGGTTCGAAGTTGAAATGCGTGCAGAAGCGCTCGAGCGCCACTGGGTCGGCGCGATGTGAACGTGCCGTATACGCAACGCGTGCGACATGGTCGAGCACCATGGCGCCCGTGCCTTCCAGAAAGACATCGTCGTGCTCCAGCCCGGAATAGTCGATCACGTCCTGCACGCGGTACTCGGTCTTGAGCATTTCGATCACGTCGTGCCTGCGCTCGCGCCGGCGGTTGACCGAGTGCATCGGAAAGAGTGCCACGTGGCCGCCCGCGTGCGTCGAGAACCAGTTGTTCGGAAAGACCGAATCGGGTGTCTCGTTCTTCCCGCCATCGTCGAACATGTGAACGCATACGCCGGCCGCTTCCAGGCTGGCCGCCGCAGCGCTGACTTCGTCGCGTGCCGCCGCGGCAAGCGCTGTCGCTTCTGTGAAATCAAGGGCGTGGCCAGCACGCTGGAAAGCGTTGTCGGCCGCTGTCTCCGGATTCGGATGAAAGCGGTGGGGGCGAATCATCACAACGGCGGCGGGCGCCTGCATCGACAGAAGGCTCATGGGGTTCGTTAGCGGGTTGCGGAAAGATGGGGCGAAACGGCCGTATGGCGGGCTCGATCAGCGCGCGAAGGCGAATGCGTCGGCGGGTGCCGGGGTGAAGGCGGCTGGCGTGGCTGCAGTCTGTATCAGGCCGCCAAACAGGTCTTTGGGATCGCTGACTGTCGGGATCAGCGCGACATCGATGCCCACGTCGTGGCGCTGCGCCAGTGCGTCGAGATAGCGGAGCGCCGAGTAATCCTCGAGTGCGAAGCCGACAGAGTCGAACACGGTGACCTGCTCCGCGCTTTGCCGCCCCACAACCTCTCCGGCAAGCACGCGCCACAGTTCGGTGACGGGCGAATCGGCCGGGAGCTGCTGGATGTCACCTTCGATGCGCGTCTGCGGCTCATATTCGACAATCACGCGGCTCATACGCAGAACATCCGCATGCAACTCGGTCTTGCCGGGGCAGTCGCCGCCGACTGCGTTCAGATGCATGCCGGACTCGATCATGTCCGGCGTGACGATCGTTGCATAGGTTTTGTCGGCGGTAACGGTCGTGACGATATCGGCGCCGCGCACCGCGTCGGCTGTCGATGTCGCGCGGACGATACGCAGGGCCGGCCACGCGGCAAGATTGAGCGCCAGTTTATCGGTTGCGCGCGCATCGACATCGAACACGCGAATCTCATTGATGCCGAGCAGTGTGTGAAACGCGATCGCCTGAAATTCGCTTTGCGCGCCGTTGCCGATCAAGGCCATGCGTCGCGAGTCGGGGCGGGCCAGGCTTCTTGCGACGAGCGCGGACGTTGCCGCGGTGCGCAAGGCGGTGGTCAGGGTGAGTTCGGAGAGGAACAACGGGTAGCCCGTATCGACGGATGCGAGCGCACCGAACGCCATCACGGTGTGAATGCCGCGTTCGGCGTTGATCGGATGGCCGTTCACGTATTTGAAGGCGAACAGGTTCGAATCGGCGACCGGCATCAATTCGATGACGCCTGCCTGGGAGTGGCATGCAACACGTGGCGACTTATCGAATTCGCGCCATCGAAGATAGTCCGCGCGGATGGTGTCGGCGAGTTCGCTCAGGAATCGCGGCACGCCGATATCGGCGACGAGTCGGTACGTGGCGGGTACGTCGAGAAAGCGGGTCATGGTCATGTCTCCGTGATTCATGTGGGCTCCGGTGCGGGAGCAATGACGGAATTATTCCTTTGGACCTCGCCAACAAAAAGACAGCAGACTTCGCAAATTTCACAGATAAAATGGCAAAATGCGCACCTGAAATGGTATTTTGTACATTTCCGCATGAAGGCTTCGCCAGGTAGCATGCGGATGGCGGAGCGCCGTCGCCGGGCACTCAGGTAACCACCATGATCAATCTCGATGACATCGACAGGCAGCTCATTTCTCTGTTGCGTGACAACGCACGCATGTCGGTGGTGACACTGGCGAAGCAACTGCGCGTGGCGCGCGCAACGGTGCAGAACCGGCTCACCCGCCTCGAGCAAAGTGGCGTGATCGTGGGCTATACGGTGCGGCTGAAACCGGCGGCCGAGGCGCATCGGATTCGGGCGCTGATGTCGATTGCTGTAGAAGGCAACCGTGCGGCCGACGTGCTCAAGGTGCTACGTGGCCATCCCAATGTCGCAACGATTCACAGCACCAATGGCCGGTGGGACCTCGTCGCGGAGTTGCGGGCGGACTCGCTGGAGAACTTCGATCGGGTGCTCGGTGCGATCCGCTTGATCGACGGAATCGCGAGTACCGAGACCAGCATCTTTCTATCGACGCACAAGATGTGAGCGGCCAGGAGCGTCCGCGCGCTTTGTCGACTTCATGCGAGCTCCATGCGCGATTCGCGTCACCCTGCGACAAACGTCATTTCGAACTTCTCCATGCGACGACGCAGATACCTGTCAACAGATTGCCGCGTCGCGTAGCGTTCCGCCGGCATCCGTCTATTGTTCATACAAATAGAATTCGGAGATCTTATTCGCGAAAGTTAATCGATCCTTTTCTTTTAACTCTGACACCTCGGTCTGTCGGTCATGACAGTGCCTGCTATCTAGTCCGTATAACGGCACTTATTCGCAAAGGGTTTAACCCTGCAAAGGTTTGCGGAAGAACTAATTTCTCTGTTGAATTAATAACTTGGAGAATAAGCCGGATTTATATTTCAATAAGTAATCGGCAAAAAAAGGCCGACACATTGTGTCGGCCGGAAAGACTCTGGCGTCCGAGGATTGCATGCCAGAACCTGAGAGACGTTAATCAGTCAATTTTACGGATTGCAGTGTAAGGTGCGGGCATTATTGCCACATACCAGGATTTAACAATTTGGCGGCGTGCTTTCTCAGAAGAGGGTTATTTTAGAGTGCCGACTTCGTTGGGGAGAGATCATAAACGAAAAGCTTTGGCGAAGCATAAGGACATCAAAAAAAATTTGTTGATCGGCCGTCGCCGAATTCGAGATCGGGGAGTCCTGATGTTCGTCTAGGGATTTCCTTAATTGAATTTTATTCCGTACTAATGTGATGTCTGATCGCGTAGCGAATCAATTCCGAATTATTAGTGATCCCCAGTTTTTGCATGAGGCGCATTTTATGTGTGCTGATGGTCTTCGCGCTGAGCGCGAACGCTTCAGCGATATCGTTGATGCTCTTTCCAGCGGCCAAAGCTTGCAACACCTGGAATTCTCGATCGGACAGCATGTCGTGCGGTGGGGTATCGCCGGAGTGAGTGCCGAAGATCATCGAGTCCACCAGCTTCGGATCGATGAATCGGCCGCCTTCGGCCAGCTTGCGAATCGCGGCAAGCAGGATCTCCGGATCGCTGTCTTTGGTGAGGTAGCCGGTTGCGCCGGCGCGCAGCGCGCGCGAGACGACCTGGGCCTCGTTGTGAATGCTCAACACGAGCACGGGCAGGGCGGTGTACTCGGCCCTGATGCGCCGGATCAGGTCGATGCCGCTAATGCCCGGCATGGTCATGTCGAGCAGCAACAGGTCGGGACACCGGGCGCGTAGTTTCTCGAGCACTTCGGCGCCTTCGGCCGCTTCGTCGGCGACGATCATGTCGGTGGTGGTCGCGATGATCTGCTTCAGGCCACCTCGCACGATCGCATGGTCGTCTGCAATGAGGATTTTTATCATGTGCTTTTCTCGGTCCTGAGCGGGATGTGAATAGAGACGGTTGTGCCTGCGCCGGGCGCGCTCTCGATCTGCAACGTGCCGCCAATCAGCCGCGCGCGTTCGCTCATGCCGAGCAGTCCGTAGGAATAGCGCCGGCGTGCAACGGGCAGATCGAAGCCGCATCCGTTATCGCTGATATGGAGTGTCAATGCGCCGTTGCTTGCGGCGAGCGTGACATCGACGCGCGAAGCGCCGGCATGGCGCGCAACATTGGTCAACGAGGCCTGCGCGATGCGGAACACGGCCGTTGCATGCGCGTCCGGCAGAACCGGTTCGCTGCCAAGGATCGACAACTGGCACGGCATGCGATTACGTCGAACGAAGTCGTCCACGAGCCACTCGAGCGCCGACAGGATGCCAAAGTTTAGCGCAGCCGGTCTGAGGTGGCTGGCCACATTGCGGACCATCCAGATGGTCTTCTCGACCAGTTCACGCATGTCCTCGGTTTTTCTGGCTGCTTCCGAATCGCTGTCGAGCCGCATCCGCAATAGCGACACGTCCATTTTCAGCGCGGTCAGCAATTGCCCGAGTTCGTCGTGAATTTCCATGGCGATCCACTTTCGTTCTTCTTCGCGAACCGCCTCCATGTACGCGGACAACTCGCGCAACCGCTCGCGCGACTCGAGCAGTTCCTGTTCGACTCGCTTGCGTTCCGTCATGTCCTGAATCGTACCGACCAGCTTGAGCGGATAGCCGGGCCCTTCATGCGCCGCTTCGACGTGAAGCTGCACGATGCGTGGCTCGCCGTCCGCACCGGTCAGGCGGCAATCGAGAAAATGCGGCTGCCGGTCGGCGATCACCGCACGCACGGCCTGTCGTACAGCGGCCCGGTCCTCGGGGTGAATCGCCGCGCGCAGTGTTCGATAGCTGGGCCGCACGCCGTTCGGCTCGAAACCGAGAATCCGGTACATCTCATACGACCAGTGCGTCACGCCGGCGGCCGCAGTCCATTCCCAGTCGCCAAGTTTGGCCAGCCGCTGGGCGTTCGCCAGACTGGCTTCGCTCGCGCGCAATTTCTCTTCAGCCTGTTTGCGCGCGGTGACGTCGTTGAGACCGACATAGATCGCTGGGGCGTCGGCGAACGTCGCAATGCGCGCGGTCGCCACTGCCCAGAAGCGCTCACCCGCCGAATTCTTGAACTGGATTTCGTTGTTGGTGAATCCGCCTTCGTGGCGCAGGAGTTCGACCGTTCTGTCGCGCTCCGTCGGGTCGACATAGAAGTCGCCCATGTAGGTGACGCCGTGATCGTCCGCGCCGAAACCGAACAGCCAGCGGAACGGCCCGTTCATGTAAAGGACCCGCCCTTCGTCCATGGACGTAATGCACAACGGCACCGGGCTCGTCTCGACGATCGTGCGAAAGCGCGCTTCGCTCGACACGAGTTTCGCTTCGGTCCGTATGCGTTCGTCGATCTCGACCAGCAGGCTTGCATTCGCGCGCGCGAGTTGGCCGGTCCGTTCGGCGACGCGGTCTTCGAGTTCGTCGCGCACGCGGGAGAGGGCTTCTTGCGCCTGCTGCCGAACCGCCACCTCGCTCGAGAGACTTTCGTTGCGCGATCGGAGTGCCTTGTGCATGGCGCGCAGCGCGAGGTGAGTGCGAATGCGCGCCAACATTTCGGCGATCTGGAATGGTTTGGTGACGTAGTCGATGCCACCAACCGAGAATCCTTCGACGAGGTCGTCCGTATCGGCGAGCGACGTCATGAAGATCACCGGAATCTCACGGGTCTGCTCATTGCGCTTGAGCCGGCGACAGGTTTCGAAGCCGTCGATGCCCGGCATTTTCACGTCGAGCAGGATCAGGTCGGGCTGCGAAAATTGCGCGCGTTCGAGCGCCTCCTCGCCGTCGAGCGCAACGAACACGCGAAAGCCCTTATCCTCGAGACTGTCGGCCACGACACCGATGTTGATCGGTGCGTCGTCCACAACCAGAATGGTGGCCGGCTCTGCCGCGATCGTTGTGTCGTTCATGGCTTGGGCCTCCTCTCGAGATATTCCTCCGCGAGCAGCAGGATGGCCTTTGACTGATAGCCTTTAACGAGTGCACGCAACTCTGTTGTCAATACCAGATTGCGCTCGTCGAGGGCCGCCATCCTGTCGGCCCATTCGGCGATGGCACGCATGTCGCCCAGACGGGCGAGATGATGCAGGTTGTTGAGTTCGTCATCGGGCAACGCGGGAGAGGGCGTGCGCGATGCGCCAGGTTGCGGCGAGCGAGGCGCTGGCGAGTCAGTCCACTTCAGCGCCAGCAAATCCGCCAGATGGGCCTGCAGCCGGTCGAAGTCGACGGGTTTGGAAAGGAAGGCGTTCGCGCCTGCGTCGGTGCTTCGTTTCTCGTCGCTCCAGGAAGGATTCGCCGACACGGCGATGATCGGAATATCGCCGAGTCCCGGTAATCGACGCAATCTGCGCGTTGTTTCGAGCCCGTCCATTTCAGGCATCAGGATGTCGGTCATGATGAGCGACGGCGCCTCGCTGCGCGCCTTCGTGAGTCCCTCGTGCCCGCTGGCGGCCTCGATGGTGTCGAAGCCCAGTTGACCCAGAAGCTCGACCAGGACCGCCCGATTGACGGGCTCGTCGTCGATCACCAGCACTTTGCGGCGCGGACCGGTGTAGCCCGTCACGGCCCGCGCGGCCGGCGTTGCCGCGTCGGTACGCGCCGCGGACACATCGACGACGGCCGGCGCGAGATCGAACCAGAAGACGCTCCCATGCGCGAGCGTGCTTTCCGCGTGGATTTCGCTACCCATTGCGCGCACGAACTGCTGGCTGATCGCAAGGCCAAGCCCGGCGCCACCGGCGCGTCGTTCGGGGCCGCCGGCCTGCTCGAAAGGGTCGAAAATCACGCCGAGCTTGTCGGCCGCGATGCCGATTCCCGAGTCACGTATGCAGAAGCGCACCGCGCCTGAGGGCGCAAGGCCGACTTGCAGGCTGACGCAGCCTGTGTCCGTGAATCTGACCGCATTCGCCAGCAGATTAAGCAGCACCTGCCGTAAGCGGCGCTCGTCTGCCCGCACTGCGCCGCCCAGGTCGGGGGCCAGGTCGCATAGGAATCGCAGGCGTTTTTGTTCCGCCTTCACGTTGATAATGTCGCGGATCGTATCGAGGACGCCCGGCAGCGGGACGTCGGCCATTTCGATGCGCATTTTGCCGGCTTCGATGCGCGCGAAATCGAGCGTATCGTCGATCAGCGTGAGCAGATGTTCGCCGCTGCGGTGGATTACTTCGACCGCGTTGCGTTGGCGCTCGCTGTGGCTGCCGTCGCGCAGCAAAATCTGCGTATAGCCGAGGATGCCGTTCAGCGGCGTACGCAGTTCGTGGCTCATGTTCGCGAGGAATTCGCTTTTGGCCCGGTTGGCGGCTTCGGCGAGGTGCCGCGCTTCCCGCTGCGCAGTGGCGTCGCGCTCGGCGAGATAGGCGTCATGCAGCCGCGCGCCCATGCTGTTGAACGCGGCTACCACGCGATCGAGCTCGTCTGGCCAGCGCGGCTGGCGGCGCGGCAGGACGAACGGCTTTGGCGCCGCACGGAAGTCGTATTCGCCGACCAGTCGGGCAATCGTGGCGAGATGCCGCGTAACGAGGCGCGAGAAGATGTAGATGGTGAACAGCGCAACGATGAATGTATAGGTGGCCTGACTGACCAGAATGACCAGCGCGGTTTGCGCTAACGCCTGATAGAGGTTGGCAAGCGTCGCTTGCACATAGAGTGTGCCGATCTTCTGCTGGGCGCCGTGGATGCGATAAAAGATCGGAAATTCGCGGGATATCACGGCGCCTGTCCTGCGCTCGCCAGCCGTCACGACCAGTGGCGTCTCGCTCGATCCGGTCTCGCGCACCTCGGCGGCGCACATGTCGGCAAGCCGCAGGATGCCGTTCAGTTGAAGCTGAAGTTCAGTGCGGTTGAGCTGCCACAGACCCTCGCCAAGGCTGTCGCGATTGCTTCGGTCGATGTCTGACAGACGTGTTTCGATCAGTTCGACGCCGCGGCTATAGTCGCGATAGAGCTGTAGTGCGGTCAGCAATAACGTGACCGCGCAACTGAACAGCAGCACGGTGGCCAGCAGCCGGAAAACCACGCTGTGCCTGAATCGGCCGGGCGAGGCAAAGAGTGAACCAACGCTATTCGCCACCATATTTCCCCGCGAGTGCTGTGCTTCTTTGTTTGTGTATTTTGCACTCGTCGCCGAATCGCGGTCTATAAGGGGCCGTCGAGGAAGTCCGCTGCGGCGAACGCTGGCACTTGAAGCGCTGCCTTCGCGAGCCGCACTCGCATCCACATGATGCCCGCACCGTTCGCGGCAGTGGCGCCACGCGGCAATGACTCGCCAATGATTTCGCGGGCGTTGCCGATTATTTCGCGGATCAGGGTCGACTCACGAGTACTGAGTTTCGCCGTCTGGAACTGGGACAGGTCCGACATGGCGTCAGCCAGACGCTTGACCGCAACCGTATCGTGACCGGTCAACGGCCAGCAGTGCAAAAGATAGGCGAGCGGTACCAGTTTTCTTTCTTCACACCAAAGCTCGAATAGACGTATGCACAGCTCGTCGATGCGTTCGACTGTATTCTCGCGCGGCAAAAAGTAGTCGGTCATAACGGGGATCCGGCGATGGTATGTAATGAACCACTTTAAACGCCGCGCTTGAGTGTTGCCGTCAGGTAGTCCGGACTATGGACTGGTGGTTTCCTGATTTTTGGGTCAGGAAATCCTTAACGTCTATCGTCCCGCGCATCAATTCCGTTTCTTGCCGTCGAACGGATCGAGCCAGAGTTCCTTGCGATCGAGAGGCACCCATGACGGGAGCAAGGGATTCTTCAAATCGATCAGCACGCGGCGCTCGAGGTGCAGATCGGCGATGTCTTGCGCGAAGTGTTCGCGGAATAACGCCTCGAAACTCCCGTCCTTCAGCATGGCTTCAAGGCCGTCCCGAATCCGCTTCGCCAGCAGCGGCTCGGTTTGGCTGACATAGAAGAACTGCGCGTACGGGTAGCGGATCAGGAGGTGAGAGTCGATCCTCATATTCGGGTAGCTCGGCTGAAAGGCCTTGATTTCACGCGTGATCTCGACCACGCCGCGCGGGAACATATCGAAGCGGTGGTCAGCCAGCATCGGAAAAAGCAGGTCGTAGCGGCTTGCGGTGACGAGTGGAACGCCGGCCGCGCGGTAGATGGGGACGTCGCCCCAACCCTGACCCTGGCCAATGCTGAGTGTGCGAAGACCCTGGAGGTCGTGGATGCTGTCGAGCTTCGCCTGCTCGCCCTGATTGATCAGCGCCACGCGATAGCCGAGCAGGCCACGGTCGATGGGGATCGGCACCGGAATCGCCGCGGCGTCGAGTTCCGGGTGTCCGGGCTCGCTCGCGAGGACATTGATGAGGCGGCCGGATATCACCTCGTCGACCTCGCGCTGGGCCGACATCGGTGAAAAATAGGCGTCGATGACGTATGGGCCGTAGGCCGCTACGGTGTGGTTCAGCGCGGTGATAAGAAAGGCCCAGCGGCCCTCTCTCACCACGTCACCGGATAGGCGAAGAATTCGCACATGAGTCAGGGCGGCGGTCGACGGGCCGGACGCGCCGGCGCTGCCGAACGCCGGGCTCAATAGGGCGCAGGCAATGAGGGAGAGCACCACTGATAGTTTGAAGCGTCCGCGGGATCTGAACGGGCGGATTCCATCAAGGTGATCGAGGGCGAACATGAGTAGCCTGAACCGGAAACGACGGGTAAGCCGCAGTATGGGTTCGAGGGGCCGCTTTGGCCAAAATCAATAAAGAATTGGACCATGGATCGCAATGAGGTGACGAAAGAGATCATCGCCGCAAAGTCGGGTGGTACAGGTCGTATTGATCTGCTTGCCGGGCGCTCAGCAGAACCTGCCACTCTGGCGCTATGCTAGCGGCTTCGGCTACTTCGAGGAGCAACTGATGCAACGGACAGCAGGATCAATGATCACGTTTAACCGCCCTGACGGCAAAGACGTCCAGGGTTATCTGGCCAAGCCACAGAAACTGGAGGGCGCGCCTGCCATCGTCGTGATTCAGGAATGGTGGGGCTTGAACGATCAGATTCGCGGCGTGGCGGACCGGCTCGCGCAGGCCGGCTATCTGGCGTTGGTGCCCGATCTCTTTCGCGGGAAGTCGACGGTTGAAGAGGCGGAGGCGAACCATTTGCTGAGCGCACTCGACTTCGGCGATGCCGCGACGCAGGACGTGCGGGGCGCCGTCCAGTATTTGAAGCAGCACTCGGCGAACGTCGGCGTGACCGGCTATTGCATGGGCGGCGCGCTTACTTTGCTTGCGCTATGTAATATCCCTGAGGTATCGGCCGGGGTGGTGTGGTACGGCTGCCCCCCGCTCGAGTACATCGACGCATCGAAAATCAAGGTTCCGGTTCTCGGTCACTGGGCGACGCAAGACGAATTCTTCCCGGCTGAAACGGTCGATGCATTGGAGTCCAAGCTCAGTGCGGCCAACGTCGACGTCGAGTTCCATCGCTATCTTGCGTACCACGCGTTCGCGAACGAAACGGCAGTCGGGCCGGGCCGCATCTCCAGGACCCAGTTTGATCCGGTCTGGGCGCAGCAGGCCTGGGACCGCACGCTGACCTTCTTCGGCCGCACGCTCTGGAAGTAAGCGGCAAGCACGGACCCACATTGAAAGGTGGACGCAAGCCGCGACCTGATCCCGTCAGCCAGCAGCGAGTCCGGTCGGCGTTCTTTATGCCGACCGGCCTTCGCGGCCGGACACCTCATGAAGCATTCCATTGCAATATTAGTGAAGGATGAGGCTGGCGGCGTGCCAATCTGTTTACCTATACTCCTCTCACTCTGTATGTAAGGCAGCCCAATCGCCGCAATACCAACAAGCGCCAAGAAGAGCCAACAAGACGGAGCCTCACATGCCTGTAGCGATGCGGAACGCGGCCCTCGTGCTGCTGACATGTTTGACGTTGGGCGGCAGTGCTTATGTGCAAGCCAGTTCCGGTTGCGACGAGGGATGCAAGGCCCGGGGCCAGCTACTCGAACAGCGCGTCACGCTTCGGCTCAGCGCCGCAGCGTTTTCGAAAGTGCTTGCATCGAACGCATCCGGTCAGCAACTCGCGCAGATCGCCGGCAGACCCGCCTGCGGGGTGGAGATCGTGACCTTCCGCTACCGCACCATCGGCGGCGCGGGCGAGCCCACCACCGCCAGTGGCGCATTGATGATTCCGGGCGGACGGTCGGCGGCATGTAGCGGGCCGCGTCCGCTGATGCTCTACGCACACGGCACGACCGCGTACCGCAACTACAACATCGCCGATATCACCCAAACCGATCCCGGCAACGGCGACGGCGCCGGGGAGGGCATCAGCGTGGCCGCCATGTACGCGGCCCAGGGTTATATCGTGGTGGCGACTAACTATGCGGGCTATGCCGGCTCCGACCTCACATACCACCCCTATCTGAATGCCGACCAGCAATCCGCCGATGTGGTCGATTCGCTGCGGGCAGCGCGGGCCGTACTGAGTGGAATGAAGCCGGAGAGAAAGACGCGCGAGAACGGCAAGCTTTTCGTCACCGGCTATTCGCAAGGCGGCTTCGTGGCTCTCGCGACGCATCGTGCTTTGCAGGCGGCCGGTGTCAAGGTCACGGCATCCGCACCAGGATCGGGTCCGTATGCGCTTGCCGCCACTGCGGACGCGCTCATCGAAGGCGAGGTGAACCTGGGGTCGACGCTGTTCACGACTTTGGTCGTGACGGGCTACCAGCATGCCTACGAGAACATCTACCGCAAGCCCGGCGACTTCTATGAAGCGGCCTATGCCCCGGGTATCGAGAATCTCCTGCCGAGCCTGCAGCCGCTCGATACGCTGTTTTCGAAAGGGAAACTGCCCTCGACGCAACTCTTCAGCAGCGTTCCGCCCGCGCCGCAATATGCTTCGATGACGCCGCCAACTTCGCCGCCCCTCGCACCGCCCTCGCTGACGCCGGTGTTTGCTGCCGGATTCGGCAACGCCAATCTCGTGCGCAACGCCTATCGCCTGAGTCTTCTGGACGATGCTGCGGCCAATCCCGATGGCGCGTTTCCCAACAGCACGGTGGCCTTGACGCCGGCCGCGAATCCCATGCATCCGCTGCGCCAGGCGTTCAAGCGCAATGACTTGCGCAACTGGCTGCCGCGCGCGCCGGTTCTGCTGTGCGGCGGCGGCTCGGATCCCACCGTGTTTTTCTTCAACGCACGCATCGAGCAGGCCTACTGGCAGAACGCCAAAGTACCGGCAGGGCTCACGTCCGTGCTGGACGTGGACTCTCCGATCTCCGGGCCCAACGATCCGTACGCGCCCATCAAGCAGGGTTTCGCGAGTGCGAAGGCGACGCTCGCGAATCAGGCCGTAGCGGGCGGTGCGACTGACGGTGGCGCCTCGGCTGTGCTCCAGGCCTATCACGGTGAACTGGTCGCGTCGTTCTGCATGGTCGCCGCCCGGGCCTTCTTCACGAACTTTTGAGCGCTGCTGCCTGCGGCTATCATGTGCAGACAACAAGACTGCACGGGGGAATGCTTTGACGACCGATTCCGTGGCCGGGGACGCGGCGCCCTCGGCGTGCATTCACAGCCACTTTGATACGCACCGCGAAGCGCCGCGCGAGCAACTGCCCGCGTGGCGGGACCGTCTGGGCCACTTTCTCGACGTGCCGATCTCGCGCTGGCAACTGGCCGATGGTTTCAGCGGCACGATTGACAGCTACAAGGCCGCCGATCTGACGTTCATGGATTGCCGTACAGACCCGGTATCGCAGGCGCGATCCGTCGCGCGGATTTCAACCGATTCGGTCCGCCAGTTCGTTTTTCACGTGGCCGTCGAGGGCAGCATCGAGACCGGAACGGGTCTGTATCCGAAGCGCAAGGCGCTGCAAACGAGGCCGGGCATTCTCGCGCTGGATATGAACCAGCCGATGCATATGGTGCGTAGCGCGTGCCGTGTGCAGGCTTTTTTTCTGCCGCGTGCGCTGGTGGAATCCGTCCTGCCGGAAGCGGAGTCGATTCATGGCAGCGCGATCGAATACCACTCGCCGCTCGCGCGCATGATTCCGGGCCATCTCGCCGACCTTACCCAGAACCTGCACAAGATGAATGGACACGAAGCGTATCGCGCGATGCGCACCTGCGCGTTGTTGATTGCGGCGGCCTTCGGCGAGGAGGCGCGTCTAACCGGCAACGCGCGCGCGGCCGCTCGCACCGCCATGTTCGCGACGGCGCGCCGCTACATCGAAGCCAATCTGGGGCAGGCGGATCTCACGCCGGAGAGCGTGCTCGCCGCGTCGCAACTTTCCCGGCCCACGTTGTATCGTCTCTTCGAACCCGAAGGTGGATTGGCTGCCTATATTCGCAACCGGCGGCTGCGTGAGGCGGCCGATGAACTGCATCGCTACCCGGGGAAGGCGATCGTCGAGATCGCCTATGGCGTGGGCTTTAATAGCGCGTCGGATTTCAATCGCGCGTTTCGTCGTGCGTACGAGATGTCGCCGAGTGATTTTCGGGCGCTGACCCGGTAGACGCGGTTTCACAACGCCCTATGAGGACAACCAGCCGCGCTCGATCGGCCACGCCAGCAGCTTGCGGTACACCGTGACAAGGCTGCCTGTCACCGTGGCGCCACCCAGCCGCCACAGCGGCGCGATCAGCAGGAACGCCACGCACGCCACGGCGACGGCGCCAACCATGTCAAGCGGGAAGTGGACGCCGACAAACACGCGCGCCCAAGCCACTGCAAGTCCGGACAGCAGGATCGCCATGCCGTAGCGCCTCACGCCGCCCAGCAACAAGGTCAGCGCGATGGTGGCGAAAAGGGTCCCGTGGTCGCTGGGGAACGACGAGTCGGGCGCGTGCTCCAGGAACGTATGGCCGATTCCGATCACGAATGGCCGAGGGTGCGGCCAAACCAGACCGATAATCTGATTGAGCCCGAGGGCGAGCATGGCTACACAAAATGCGCGCACGGCGACTTCACGCTGACGCGCATCGCCGAAGAGCCATATCGCGATCAGCGACAGCGGCACGAGATAAATGACGTAATCGGCAATCATTCGCGCCATGTCGATTTGCCAGGCGGGTGTCGATGGCGTGGCGTTGATCATCAGAAAGAGCGCCTGATTGAACGCTTCGAGTGTATTCATGCGGTGAGGTTTTTGAGGGACGTGTGATGAATCGCGCCCCCGATCTTAGCGGGCCAGGCTTAGGGGAAGCTTAGGCGCGGGCGGAAACGATTGACAGAATCGTCCGGCGCCGGGCCGTGTAATCTGTCGATGCATGTCGGCAAACATGCCGCCGGCATAGGCAAACATCAAACGAAGCCAGGTGGCGGCCACTGCGGTAGCCGCTATGCTTCAGGCGCAGTGAGCGAGGCGATCGTGATGAACCTGGACCAGCACCGTGATTTTATCGTACGCACCATGTCGGCCGACGAAGTAGCGCTGTCGGTCGAATGGGCTGCGGTGGAGGGATGGAACCCCGGCCTGCACGATGCCGAATGCTTTCGCGCCGGGGACCCTAACGGTTTTTTCATCGGAGCGTGGCGCGGCGAACCGGTTGCCTGCATTTCCGCGGTCGCTTACGGCGAGCACTTCGGCTTTATCGGCCTGTATATCGTGAAGCCGGCGTTTCGCGGCAGAGGCTTCGGCATGCGCGTCTGGCAGCACGGCATGGATTATCTGGGTAACCGCAATGTTGGGTTAGACGGCGTCGTCGCTCAGCAGGCGAATTACAGAAAGTCCGGCTTTCGGCTTGCGTATCGCAACATTCGCTTTCAGGGTGTCGTTCAGGCATCCGTCCAGAACCCGACGGGTTCGAACATTTTGAATGCGTCGGCGCTGCCGTTCGAACGGCTGCTTGACTACGATCGCCAGTGCTTTCCCGCCGCGCGCGAGCGTTTTCTCGCGACATGGCTGGGCCAACCGGACGCCACGGCGCTGGCCGCAGTTCGTGACGGTCAGGTTGCAGGCTACGGCGTACTGCGTCGTTGCAGAACGGGATGCAAGATCGGTCCGTTCTTCGCCGATAGCGACGAGATCGCGAGCGATCTGTTCGATGCGTTGGCGGCGCGCATGCCGGGCGAGGTCATCGTCCTCGATGTGCCGGAGACCAATGCCGCTGCCGTCGCGCTGGCCGAGCGGCATGGCATGACAAGCGTCTTTGAAACCGCGCGGATGTATACGCAGAACCCGCCCGCTCTTCAAATCGAACAGGTATTTGGCGTGACGTCATTCGAACTCGGGTGATCGGAGCGCACGTCGGCGCCTTTGCGTGCGTTGCCGTCTGGGGTGCGTCTTATGAACCGCAGACGGCAAGTCCATCGTTTGATACGAACGTATACGCTACTTCCATTTTGAGCCGAGATTCTCCAGTCCTGCTTTCATCAGGTCCTGCGGCAACATGACGACGCGGAACTCGCAGTCGGCGTTGAACTTCAGAAAAAATGGTTCTGCGAGTGCGGGAATTCCCGATGGATCGTCGAGGTTCACGATGAGTACCGCGCCACGTGTTCCGTTCTGCTCGGTGAAGTAGGCGGCTTCCGGTTTTATGTCTTCAAGTATTCGTCCTATCACTTCGCCGGCGGTGCCATCGCGCACTAGCGTGTTGAACGGTTCGTGCGGAATACGTACGTTGAGTAGCATGCGCATGTCATCCTCCTGGTTGATGCCCAAAGGGCATCTTAAGGATAGGAGCTTTATGCGCTGCGAGCGCCAGGGTTAGCACTGCCGAGTGCCGCTGCTGTCATTCCGTTTCGCTGTCGTCGGTGTCGGCATTGGCGCTCGCTGCTTCATGAACCATCGCGTTGGCCGCCAACGCGCTCGCCAGTTCCGGATGCGCTTCCTTGCGTTCACTGTAGCGATCGGTCAGGTAGTCCGAACGGTCGCGCACCAGCAACGTGAACTTGTACAACTCCTCCATCACGTCAACGACGCGATCGTAGTAGGCGGAGGGTTTCATCCGGCCGTCGGCGTCGAATTCCTGATACGCCTTCGGCACCGACGACTGATTGGGGATCGTCACCATCCGCATCCACCTGCCCAACACGCGTAACGCGTTGACGGCGTTGAACGATTGCGAACCGCCGCATACCTGCATCACCGCGAGCGTGCGTCCTTGCGTGGGGCGCACGCCACCGCTTTCGAGCGGCAGCCAGTCGATCTGATTCTTGAACACCGCCGTGAGCGTACCGTGACGCTCCGGGCTGCACCACACCTGTCCCTCCGACCATTCCGACAGTTTGCGTAGTTCGACGACCTTCGGATGATCGGCCGCTACGCTGTCCGTGACCGGCAGACCGTGCGGATCGAAGATGCGTGTTTCAGCGCCGAATTGGCGCAGGATGCGTTCGGCTTCGAGCGTGAGCAGTTTGCTGAACGAAGTGGGACGCAACGACCCGTACAGCAGCAGAATGCGTGGGGCGTGCTGCGAAACCGCGTGCGGTTCGAGTTTTTGCAGATCCGGCGCGTGGAAATGTGGGGCGCTGATGTTAGGCAGATTCCCGGGCATCAACGAACCCTCCGTCCTGCGCTGTCAATCACCTGCTCGCCGTCCTCTTTGATAAACGCCCCCTGCTGCGCTGCGGGCAGGATATCGAGAACGACCTCGGACGGTCTGCATAGACGCACGCCGAGCGGGGTGACCACAATTGGGCGATTGATGAGGATCAGATGCGCCAGCATCGCATCGAGCAATTGCTCATCGCTCAAGGACGCCTCCGCGAGGCCGAGTTCGGCATACGGCGTGCCTTTCTCGCGCAGCATGGCGCGCACGGTGAGCCCGGCGCGTTCGATCAGGTCCTTCAGCGTGGCCCGATCAGGCGGGTTCTTCAGATACTCGATGACCTCCGGCTCGATGCCGGCATTGCGAATCATTGCGAGCGTATTGCGCGAGGTGCCGCAATCCGGGTTGTGATAGATCGTAACGCTCATACACGTTGTCCTCGTTGTCCTCATTGTCCTTTAACGCTGTGTTTTGCCTCGTACCAGTGCTGCGAACGATTGACGACGCCGACCACCAACAGCATCACCGGCACTTCGATCAGCACGCCGACCACCGTGGCAAGCGCCGCGCCCGAATGAAATCCAAACAGGCTGATCGCCGTGGCCACCGCAAGCTCGAAGAAATTGCTTGCGCCGATCAGACTCGACGGACCTGCAACACAATGCGCGACGCCAAGCCGGCGATTGAGCAGATAGGCGAGGCCGGAATTAAAGAACACCTGAATCAGAATCGGCACCGCGAGCATCGCGATGACCAGTGGTTCCTTGACTATTGCCTGCCCCTGGAAGGCGAACAGCAATACGAGGGTTGCCAGTAACGCGCTGATCGAATAGGGCGCGAGATGCGCGACCGCCTGCTGGAAATACGCGTCGCCCTTGGCGAGCAGATGGCGGCGTAGAAATTGGGCGAGGATGACGGGGATGACGATGTACAAGCCGACCGAAACGATCAGCGTGTCCCATGGCACCGAAATCGCCGACAAACCTAGCAGGAGGGCAACGAGCGGCGCGAATGCCACGATCATGATGGCGTCGTTGAGCGCCACTTGCGATAGCGTGAAATACGGGTCGCCCTTGCAGAGTTGCGACCAGACGAACACCATCGCCGTGCAGGGCGCGGCGGCAAGCAGAATGAGACCGGCGATATAGCTGTCGAGTTGATTCGCAGGAAGCCATGGTGCGAACACATGCCGAATGAAAATCCAGCCGAGCAACGCCATCGAAAACGGTTTGACGAACCAGTTTACAAACAAGGTCACGCCGATGCCACGCCACTGGCTTTTCACCTGCGTCATCGCGGCAAAATCGATCTTGACCAGCATCGGAATGATCATCGCCCAGATCAGCACGCCAACTGGAAGATTGACCTGCGCAACTTCCATGCGGCCGATCGCCTGAAAGAGTTGCGGAAGCAGTTGCCCGACCAGGATGCCGCATACGATGCACAGCGCCACCCAGACGGTCAGGTAACGCTCGAAGAATCCGATCGCCGGCCGTGCGCCGCGCGCCACTGTGCTGGTGGTACTCATTTTTCGCAGCAGCCGGGGAGATCGCTCGCGGCGCATGGTGCGCCGGCGCAGCAGTTTTCGGTCAGGAAGCCGATCAGGCCTGTCATCGCGTCGAAATTCGCCGAATAGATGATGAAGCGCCCGTCCTGCCGGGGTGTCACCAACCCGGCATGTGACAGGTCTTTGAGGTGGAAGGAGAGGCTTGACGGGGAAAGTCCGAGCTGCTGCGCGATTTCACCGGCGGCCATGCCATCCGGCCCAGCGACGACCAGCAAACGGAAGATCGCCAGCCGCGATTCATGAGCGAGCGCGCCAAGGGCGCGTACAACAAGGTTCGAGTCCACGGCCGAACGATACGCTGATCGTTTTCACATTTCAAGTATTGTTGAAATGATATGACCGATGAGCGCATAGGCGAGCGAGGCTTGGTTGCATTAGGTGATGTGGCGCATCAGGCGGCGTTGAACGCCGCCTCGTGATGTCACGACCGTTCCATCTAATCCGCTCAGTTGCCGAACAACGAGTGCTGCGTCCCACGGCTCGGCGCCGGGCGTGCTGGTTTCACCGGCGCTTCCCGGACGACCGTTCCCGGAGTCGCGCTTGAAGCAGCAGCCGCTGTGGCAGTCGCAGCGGCATTCGAATCCGCAGCCGCTTCCAGCGAAGTCTGCCCGGCTTCGAGCGACAGAAGAAACATCTTGTTCGCCAGTCCGCCGGCAAAGCCGGTCAGATCGCCGGACGCGCCGATCACGCGATGACACGGCGCCACGATGGAGATCGGATTTCTGCCGTTCGCCGCGCCCACGGCTCGCACCGCGTTGATGTTCCCGATTTGCGTAGCGATGTCCGAATAGCTGCGCGTCTCGCCGAACGGGATCGTCAGGAGCGCCGCCCAAACTTTCTTCTGAAAGTCCGTTCCCTGGAAGTCGAGTTCGAGGTCGAACCGGTCTCTCGTCCCTGCGAAATATTCGTTCAATTGCCGCTCGGTTTCAATCAGGATCGGGCGCTCATCCGCCTCGATCATTTCCGGCAGGCGCACCCGGTTCGGCTTGTCGTTTTCCCACAGAATGGCGGCGAGCCGATTGCCGTTTGCCACGAGTTTCAGCTCGCCGACGGGCGAATTCATTAACTTGTATGCGTATGTCACTTTGCTGGGTTCCTGACTGGCTGGAGACTGAGATGGCTTCATGCGAGGCTGCGAACGCGCTCTGCCATGGCTCCGATACCTGACAGCTTAACCCTCGCCCTCGCAGAGGTCACGCCGGATCTTGCTATCCAATTCCGCGCGCGGCCCGCGACTCAGTAGAATTGATACCCTCGGCGCATCGCTCACTGGCAACTGGAACTCTTCTCTACGACTGTGACAACCACCCTCGAACAACTGCGAGCCGGACAACTGGCGGGTACTCGCCGACTCAAACTGGCGTGCGGGCTGAGCGAATTTCCACGCGAGATTTTCGATCTGGCCGATACGCTGGAAATTCTCGATCTATCGGGCAATGCACTCTCGAGGCTGCCCGATGATTTGTCACGGCTGCGCAAGCTGCGCATCATTTTTGCGTCTGACAACCCCTTCACCGAATTGCCGGAAGTCCTCGGGCAGTGTTCGCAACTGAGCATGGTCGGCTTCAAGGCGAACCGCATTCGCAAGGTGTCGGGTCAATCGCTGCCGCCGCTGCTGCGCTGGCTGGTTCTCACCGACAACGAGGTCGAGGCACTGCCTGCGGAAATCGGCGCCTGCACGCAACTTCAGAAGTTGATGCTTGCCGGTAACCGGTTGCGCACACTGCCCGAGGAATTGGCCGCCTGCTCGCGGCTCGAACTGCTGCGTCTCGCGGCGAATCAACTCAGCGGGCTGCCTGCGTGGCTGTTGCGTTTGCCACGGCTTTCCTGGCTGGCGTTCGCCGGCAATCCGTTCAGCGAAGCGCTGGAGACGGCGGCGCTTACCGATACGCCGATTGCCGATATTCGATGGGATGAGTTGAGACTCGAACAGCGGTTAGGCGAGGGCGCCTCCGGTGTCATTTATCGTGCCGCGCTTCTTGCTCGTCATGAACATGCGAAGAGGCCTGTGGCCGTCAAGTTGTTCAAGGGCGCCGTGACTAGCGATGGATTGCCGGACTGCGAGATGGCGGCCTGCATTGGTGCCGGCGATCATCCGAATCTGATTCCGGTGGTGGGCAAGGTGAAGGACCATCCGGCGGGCGCGCATGGCCTGGTGATGGAATTGATCGACCCGCAATTCACGAACCTTGCCGGACCGCCGAGCCTCGAGTCATGCACGCGCGACGTCTACGATGCCGACACGCGCTTCGAGTTGGCCTCGGTGTTACGCATTGCATACGGCATGGCGTCGGCAGCGTGTCATCTGCATCGGCAAGGTGTGATGCATGGTGATCTGTACGCACACAATATTCTGCACTGTGGGCAGGGCCGCGCATTGTTGGGCGATTTTGGCGCGGCGTCGTTCTATGCGACTGATGATCGAGACTTCCGCTCCGCGCTGCAGCGGCTGGAAGTCAGGGCGTATGGTTGTCTGCTCGAGGAGTTGATCGACCGATGCGACTGGGTCGACACGGAAGCGGATATTGCGGCGCGGCTGGTAGCGTTGAGAGAGAATTGCCTGAGCGAGGAGATCGGCAGCCGGCCGCTGTTCGACGAAATCGCTGCCGTTTTGCGGCAGCTAACGGGCGCAGACGATCGGGACGCGGCAGCGTTGGCGGCGGTTTGATCCTTCGTCTGTGTGGTCCAAGGAGAGAAAATCAATGACGCAGAGGATGCGCCGCCGCGTGCTGGTTGCCGGCACGCTTGCTGCGGCAGGCCTGACAGGTACGGCTCGTGTCGATGCCATGCAGGGCGGCAAACTGAAGCTCGCCCTCGTGTTGAAGTCGGTGACTGATCCGTTCACGGTAGCTATGGCGAACGCTGCGCAGAATTATCAGAAGCACTTCGCGCCGCAGTTCGGCTTGACCATTCGCGGCACGGCAACGGAGCACGACACTGCCGCGCAGATCCGGATGGTCGACGAATTGATTAGAGCGAAGATGAACGCGATCGTCATCGCGCCGACTGACTCGAAGGCGCTGACAGCGATCGTGGCGCGGGGGATCAAGGCCGGCATCATCATGGTCACGATCGATAACCCGCTCGATGATGCGTCGCAGGATGCCGCCCACATCTCCGTGCCGTTCGTCGGTCCGAACAATCGCAACGGCGCAAGGCAGGTGGGCGATTATCTTGCGGGGCGGCTCAAGGCGGGCGACCAGGTCGGGATCATCGAAGGCATTTCCGCCGACCGCAATGCGCAGCAACGCACGGCCGGCAGCAAGGACGCAATGAACGCGGCCGGCATGAAGATCGTCGCGATACAAGCAGGCGACTGGGACTATGGGAAAGGACGGGACGCTGCATCGAAGATGTTGGGTGACTATCCTCAGATCCGTGCGTTGATGTGCGGCAACGACAATATGGCGATGGGGGCGGTGGATGCCGTTCGCGATGCGGGGAGAACCGGCGGTGTCTATGTCACTGGGTATAACGGCAGCGACGCGCTCAAACCGCTGCTCGCCGACGGCCGCGTGCTCGCGACGATGAACCAGTTTGCCGATCGGCAAGCTGTGTTCGGCGTCGACGTGGCGTTGAAGGCGGTCACTGAACATAGGAAGCAGAGTGAATTGTCGCGGGTCATTGAAACGCCGCTGCAACTGGTGACTGGCGTGAATCACTGAGGTAAAGAACGCATTGCTCGCTGCGCGCACATAGCGCCGACCAGGATTGAAAAAGCAACAAAAGAGACGGCGACAGGAATCTCCCGCACCAGCGGGAAAACACGGTTTGCCAGCATGCATCGGGCATGGCACGATGGGAGGCCGTTCAGGTGGGAGCCTGTGCGAACATGCGTCGATCCGGACGCATCATTCCGTGTCAGGAAATCACCATTTATGCATCGCAGGCGCTTTGTACTGGCTGCGCTGGGTGCTGCAGGCGTCACAGTCGGCGCGCGCGCCGTGTCGGCAGAACCCTTCGATATCGTCTATCCGCGCATTCGTCCTGGCGGCGATGTGCATGCCGCATTTGCGCTCGCTGTCCTCGATCTGGCGATGAGAACGGCGAATGCCGCCTACACGGCGCGGCAGGCCGAAATCGTCATGGAACGTGGCCGTGCGCTAGCCGAGCTTGCGAACGGCCACAATACGATCAATCTGCACTGGACGAGCATGGAAGCGACGGCCGAACGCGGACTGAACGTGGTCCGGATTCCAATCCATCGCGGGTTGATTGGCTACCGAGTGTTCGTCATAAGAAAAGACCGGCAACGGGATTTCGACAAGGTCGAGCGCTTCTCTGATCTGAAGGCATTCACATGTGGTCAGGGGCTAGGGTGGATCGACGTCGATATCCTGAAAGCAACGGGTCTGGATGTTCAGACGTCGACTTACGAAACGATGTTCCAGATGGTCCAGAGCGGGCGCGTCGACTATTTTCCGCGAGGTGTTGTCGAAGCGTTCGCCGAACTCGAGGGTCGCCAGCACCGTGAGCCTGATCTGGTGGTCGAGAATCGTTTGATGCTGAAGTATCGGTCCGATTTTATTTTCTATGTCGCGACGGGCCACGAAGCCTTGGCGAAGACGATTGAGAAGGGACTCGTGCAGGCGTATCGCGATGGCACTTATTTGAAACTGTTCAACTCGCATCCCTACATTCAGGATGCCTTGGCGCGCACAAAACCCGCGTTCCGGAAGACCTTCCGGCTGGACAATCCCTACCTCTCAGAAGCGGACCGCAGAATTCCGCACGACTACTGGATGAGCTGACGCCGCCGCGGACTGTTGCTCCATTGCGCCTGCGCAACTCTCACGGGCACGGCGCCGATGCGTTGCTCACCCGGACCGGACTTTCCGTTGCCACGAATCGCACTTCACGGCGTTGACATCATCTCTTGCGACGTCGCTTTCCTCATCGATCCACCGGCGGGCCCATTCGAACGCGTACTGCTGCGCAGCCTCGAAGCTCGTGAAGCTCGGACCGATAAGCCCGGAACGGGCGACCCGCTGCGCGTCCCGCACGATCTCGGCCCATCCACGGAACCGGGCGTTCGCCACCCGATCGGCCGCAACGTATATGACGTAGCCACGCGGGTCGGATTCGCGCTTGCCTTGCGAGGCGAGGCCCATCCATGGCGAGGCAGGCCGGCGGATGGATTGAGGGGCGTTCATCGGGGTGCGGGATTCGACGCGATCAGGCACTACATGCGAAGAATCCTGGAGCTGCTGTGCGACTTGAGTGAACGTATCCACGGCATGGGGTGGCCGGCGTGCGCCGTGCGGTGTTTGCCAGGACGCCTGACTTGTCCAGAAGACCTTGCGAAGGCCCTCGTCCCTGGATTGACGGTCGATGGAGCGCGGCTGGATATGCTGCGGTTCCAGCAGGCCATCCGGACCGCAACGGAAGGTGCGACCGAGGCTTGAAAGAAGTCTGTGCATTCCCGCAAGGGCGCCGTTCGTACGCCACTTTTCGAACCGTGACCGGCACGTCGGCACCGACGGATAGATGTTCGGTAATCTCGACCAGGGTTCGCCGGTCACCAGTACCCACAGCACGGCATTCGCCACGAGACGAACTTGCGCGCGAGGCCGGCCGCGCTGCCCATGAACGATGGCGTCATCCGACAGAACGGGCGCCAGCAGAAGCCACTCTTCGTCACTGATTTCATTGAACTGCACGCAGTTTCCCCCATACCAGTTGCGTTACGCGGGTTCGATATCCCCGTTCACGCTACCCGCTGTTCATCGCCCACGTTGTCATGGCCGACAGAACAAGCAGGTCTTCGACGCAATCCGATAACTCGCAGAGTTCCTGAAATGACGCGGCGTTGGTGTCATGCAGATGGTGTCGTCGGAGATCGCGTAGCGCGTTGCCGAGGCGCCGGATGGCCTCGGGATCGCTGTTCGTCAGTGGCCAGCCTTTTAACAGATACGTCAGCGGCACGACGCTTCTGCTTTCGCACCACAGATCGAACAGGTGGATGCACTTCGCGTTGATATGCTCAACCGCGTTTTCTCGCTCAGACAAATACGGAACCATGGCCACACTCGGGAACAGGACGATTGATGTGTCTTCATCCTATGTGGACAGTTATCGCGGCGCTGTCAGGACATCAAGAAAGATAGGCCGGTCGATGCTGAACTTCGTGTCAGGAAATCCTTATGCGCTGCTTGTGTTTTCTCTGTTGATTCGGCTCAACGGTAGTCTGAACTGACCCACTATGCGATCGGATGCCGCCTCGCCGCCGAATAACGGAAGCTGAATTGATCAGCGCAGCGGTTGGATTAGGGGAATCCTGACATGCGAATCAGCCTTTCCTTAATGAACTATCCGGCGCTCCCGACGGAACCTCCGCTTCAGGCACCTTACGATGACTTCACTTGCATCATGGAGTGCAGACATCGTGGCTGAAAAATCGTTGCGTGGGCTGGTTGGAAAGCTGCTTGGTACGGAATGCCGCCAGTCGGTCCGCGTGCTGTCGATACACCGCTCACGATCTGGCCGGACTCGTCGTGTGTGCCTCGAAGTGCAACGGCCGGGTGGTTCGCTCGCGCTGTTTTTCTTTCGTCACAGCGATGGGATCTGGCATGTGTTTCCGCCCGGAGACGCTCGTCCTTCGATGAGCGCCGCCGTGTTGCCGCAGAACGGCGAGGCAATGGCGAAGGAGGCAGCGCATGGCTGAAGATCTGTCGAATGAATTTTCGCCGGACGAAGCAGGTCTGCGTGCATGGATGTTGGCATGGTACGACCATGCCGTTTCGGTCGGTTTCCTCCACCCGCCGTTCACCCTGAACGACGGGATGGCTGAACGGCTTGAGGGCTATTTCAGAGTGGGACTCACGCCGGCCGAAGGTGCGGAAGCATTTTTCGGCGTCGCGCACTGACTTCGGCACTTCAATATTCCGCAAGGCACGCCGACCTGATCCGCGACTTCTTCGCTCAGCTTAGTGACGAGCATAGCCTGGATAATTCGCACGTTATTGCGGCAACCGGCGTGGCGGGCTCAGGGCGGGTAGGGAGCAGAGACGAAGCGTGCATGCTGTGCCGGGAATCAAGGCGTTACTTGCATGCCGCAGTCGAGGTTAAACGCCCCTGTTCAGGTCCCCATTCTTTGCCGCTTGATTGGCTCGCCGTGGCCGTGCGGTCCCCACAGCTCACGATAAAGCTCTGATGATTCTCGTGTTCGCAGGGCGCCGCCACATAGGGATAGTCCTAATCCCTCAATACTTTACGTTGGGTAAGTTTTGCACTAGTATAAACTGTACAAACGGAAAACATAGTGACCATCATCGAAATTCGATGAATCGAAAAAGACCAGGGTCGATTGTTGGCGAAAGTCCGATCTTCGAACCTTGGCCTGCTGTACGTGAGCTCGGCGTAGTGTTCCCGGCAAATTTCGCGTACCAGGGGGAAGGGGACTATCTGTCGGTATGGAGGCAAGCCAAATGAGCCCAATGACATTGAATTCCGCACCGGAGCGTGTGAGATTCGCGCAGCAATCGCTTCGTTCTGTGGTGGAGAAATGGCTTAGGCCAACGCCGGCCGCACCTGCCCGAGTGAGCGACTTCAGTCGAATGGCAATCGGCGGCACGCGCTTCGTGCGCGTCGAGGTGTCGCGACAGGAGCGACGGGTTTCCTTCTTGTTCTTCAGGCACATCGACGGTACGTGGAATGTTTTTCCGCCAGCTACACCGCATCCGGTGACGAAATTCTATTGAATGATGCCTGTGCCGGCCAAACGCCTGGACGGCCGTCATTTGAGTGTGTCAGCGACGAAAGTGTCCGTCAATGCAGCCCCGTGCCTACCTGGGGAATGCTCATGGTGCGCGGTAGTAATTTTCAGGAACATAGACCATGTTTGCGGACCTGAGCGAAGAATTCATTGATTGGCCACGCGCTATTGCGCACCGCTTCCGCGGTATTGTCTTCGCGGCAATTGTGGTCTTCGGGTCGCTAGCGGGACTGTGTTATGGCGCTGATTCGCAGGTTTGGCAAACGCCCACCCACACTTTCGACGCGCCCCGAGAGGGCACGCCCACAGCAGAGGAAATCGCAACTGTTGTGAGCGCCCGCTTTCATATTGGGTTGCCCGAGGCATTGGAAATCGGTCACGCGGTGCTGAACGCAGCCAGGCGCCACACAATCTCGCCGTTCTTATTACTTGCAGTGATCGCAGTCGAATCCAGTTCGACCGATTCGCGATAAGTGTGGTTGGCGCCACGGGACTCATGCAAGTGCTTCCATCTCAGCACAGAGACCGCGTCCTTCGCACGTCCGATCTGACTGACGCGCGCACGAATGTCCAAATCGGGTCAGAAATTCTTCAGAACTACATAAAAGCGGCGGATGGAAATCTCGAGAACGCGTTATATCGCTATAGCGGGGGCGCCAGGGGTTATGCGCGACGCGTAGTGAATCACATGAGCACAATGAAAGCGGATCTCGGTTTGTAGTCGCGGCTTGGTTTGGGATCGGCTGATGGCGTTCAAGAAGTAAGAGTGAAAGACCATGAGCATCTGAAAAAACCATGAGCTTCGTACCCTTGCTCTTCTGCAAGTTTTTCTCGTCGTGCCATGCCAGGCAAGCTAATACGGCACACGAGAAGTTAGCACGTGGCGTTTATGAAACCACTTCTGGCGTAGCACGGTGGCTTGTGGCTCAAGAGCCGAAGAAAATATCGCAGAAGCTGACAGGTCCGACGCAGGTCGACGGATTCGAGGGATGCATATCCTGTTTTTTGTGGCCGGAATCGCTCGTGCCTTTCATTTCGGCGCCCATGCCGCTGTCGCTTTTTTGCTGCTGGGGTGTGGCGGCTTGCTGTTCAGCGTCCTGGCCGGCTACTTTCGCCTCCGCAGCCTGGATATCGGCGGGATAAGTCGCGTCATCGCTGGCCGACGGATTGTATCCGGCCTGTTCGAGCCTGATGAGGTCGGCGCGTACCTGCGCTCTGGTGAGCGGGACGGATGCTGACTGCGCAAAAGTCGATGTGGAGATGACGACCGCACTGAGCGTCAGTGCCAGCAGGGTGAGCTTTTTCATGATTGTGACTCCTTCCAACAAAGACCCCGGTTTGCCGGGGAACTAGTGAAGCACGTTGACGTGTGGCTCAAGAGCCGGAATAAATAGCGCAGAAGCTGACAGGTCCAACGCAGGCTGACGGATCTGAAGGAGGCGTCCCCCGTTTGATGCGGCCGGCATCGCTTGTGCCTGACGTTGCAACACCCATCCCACTGTCGCTGTTTTGCTGCTTGAGCCGCGCGACCTGCTGTTCAAAGATCGGCGCAACGTCTGGGTACGACGTATCACTCACGAAATTCAGGCCGTTTCGTTCCGCTTCAATCAACTCCTGCCGTACCTGCGCCCGGGTCTTTTCTTGAGCCTGCGCGTTGATCGCAACGCCCGCCGCGGCGGCAAAGATCAGGGAGAATATAATGGTTCGCTTATTCACTTTGGACTCCAATATAAATGACAGGAAGTTGCTGGTTCTGCATCATGAAGCGCGCGGAAAACTCAACCGGGTTCCGTCGGACCACATGCATCGCAACCGACCGGAGCCCGGTGATCCAGAACGTTGGACACCGCGTTCCCCTTTTCTCTGTTCGCTTCAATGTGAGGGGATGGAACGCCGCAGTCTTCATCAGGCGTGCTCACACTACGGTATACAGGGAGCGGGCGCCGTTTATTCCCAAAGTTACCAGGGGTGCAGGAAAAAAATGATGCATTGGCGACCGCGTCGCCCAGCAAGCCTACGTTGACGAAAATCTCGAAGGATGCCGGGAGAGGGCGCCTCCCGCGAAGTTTCTGTAGATCAAATTCCCATGCGTCCAGCAACGCCGTCGCGGTCGATGAACTTGTGTTTCAACGCGGCGGCGATATGCGCAATCATCAAGAGCGCAAGCGTCGGCACTAACCCGCGGTGCAGCGTGTCAGTCAGCAAACGCAAAGGTTCGTCCCGGCCGATGAAGACCGGCATATCCACCAAACCAAAAAAACTTACCGGATGTGCGCCCGCCAGTCGGTGCACGTAACCGGCAAGCGGCACCAGGAACAGCAGTACGTACAGCGTTCCGTGCAACACGCTCGCGGAATACGCTTGCCACCTCGGAATGCTGGGCGAAAGTACGCGCGATCTATTCCCGGTCGATTGCCAACAGGCCAGTCCTTCGGGAATAACCTCACTCGAGTTGCGGTATGGACAAGACACCCTCCCGATGGTTCGGGACTGGTGAGCCACCGTTCGGGAGAAGGACATGAGACGTATCTATTTGCTATTACCGAATGTGCATAGTGCACAGATGATCATCAACGAACTTCTGTTATCGCGGGTCGAGTGGCGACATGTCCACGTGATCGCCAATCACAATGTGCCGCTCGAGGATTTGCCAGAAGCAACCCTGGCGCAACGCAGCGATCTGTTGCCCGCCCTCGCGAGAGGGGCGGCGATGGGCGGCCTCACGGGGACGCTGGCCGGACTTGTCGCACTGGCGTTCCCGCCGGCCGGCCTGACGATTGCAGGCGGCGCGGTCGTGGCGATCACGCTCTGTGGCGCCGGCTTTGGTGCATGGACGGCGACGATGATTGGTGTCGATGTACCGAATACGCGGCTCAAGCGCTTTGAACAGGCTATAGAAAAAGGCGAACTGCTGATGATGGTCGACGTCGCAAAAGATCGCGTCGAAGAAATCGAGGAGGTGATCAAGCTGCGTCACGCCGAGGCCGACATCCAGGGAACGGACCCGACGATCCCGGCGTTTCCGTGACGCCGCGTAATGTCATCTGGTTCCATCGCAATGACGTGGTCCGCCGTGATGTGCGGACCAATATGAACGACAGAAAGCTCGTTGTCGTGCGGGGCGGCGCGGCGAGGTGGTGCCCTCGCCCCGAACGCTGCGTTTTACGTTGCACAACCATCGCCCGCGGCAACACCTGACTACCGTGCATCACGTCGCGTACGCGACATCAACGATGTACACGGAATACTGGCGACCGCCTGCACCTCAAGGCGCCGGCTTCGCCTGCCCATTCTGGCCTGCGCTCATCACCGCGTTTCGTTCCGCTCGATGTTTGGCGGCAACCTTTTCTTGCGCTGCCTGAAGATCTGCGGGATATGAACCGTCGTCGCCCTGGGACGGGTTGTACCCTGCCGCCTCCAGTTCGTAGAGTTCTTGCATGACTTCTGCGCGCGTGACTCTATGTGTCGGCGGCTCAGGCATGGTTTGCGCAAACACCCCAGCCGAAGTCGACATCAGAATCGCGCCTGCGACCGCCAGGTTGCGCAACGACTGGTCGAATAACCGAATTTGTGAGATTGATTTCATGACGATACTCCTGGTGTTTCAAGGTGCTGGTTCGCAGGATAGAGAGGGCGGGCCGAGAATCAGATGAATGTCAGTGACTCAGCGTTGGCTCGAGCTAACAAGATTGATCTATTCATTTCAGATTCCTTAGTATCTGGTGAATATTGCGAGATGTGCATTTGAGTTAACCACAGTTGGTCGACGGATATTCCCGGGTTTGTGAAAAAGAACGCGGGCACCCTGCAACACGCCAAATAATTTCGAGCTAGATGGGAATAAACGTGCGACGGCCCTGGTAAACGCCTTCATCCGGCCTCGTCGTCAAGCCGGATGGAGCCACGCGCGAAGGACCAGAACGTCGGGCGACGTCGAGCAGGTCGCGCATGGTTGAAACACGGACATCCGTGGTGCGGATGCGCCATTTTCTTGCGGCTTAATTGCAGGCTATCTGGGGATCACTCAATGAAGAAGCAACTTCTGGCATTAGCAACTTTGTGCCCGCTGGCAGGTGTCGTCCATGCGCAAAGCAGCGTGACGTTGTACGGCCTGATCGATGAAGGATTCGAGGCCGTCAGCAATGTACCGGTGGCTGGCAAGACCGGCGGCGGTACCAAATACGCGCTCGATGCCATCAACGGACTGAACGGCACACGATGGGGTCTGCGAGGCACCGAGGATCTGGGCGGTGGCCTTGCCGCGATATTTACGCTTGAGAATGGTTTCGACCTCAATACCGGCAAGCTCGGGCAGGGCGGTGCGGAGTTCGGCCGCCAGGCTTTCGTCGGCTTGAGCAGCAGCCGGTTCGGCACGCTCACGCTCGGCCGTCAGTACGACAGCGTGGTGGACTATCTGGGCAACTTCGAATTCGGCGATTCGAATGTTGGTACAGCGCACTCGGCTCACCCAGGCGATCTGGATAACTTCAATAACAGCCGTCGAACCAACAACGCGATCAAGTTCAGGAGCATCGATTACTCAGGGTTGACGTTCGGCGGCATATACAGCCTGGGAGGCGTGGCGGGGTCGTTTACGACGGACCAGGTCTATTCGCTCGGGGTGGGCTACAAGCAGGGGCCGCTGGCCATGGGCGTGGCTTACCTGAACGTGAAGAACCCGGCGGCTTCGCTGTTCGGCAGCAACCCGGCCGATACGGCAACATCCAATGGACTGACGGGCACGCCGGTGTTTAGCGGCTACGCTACGGCGCAGTCGTATCAGGTTATCGGCTGGGGCGGTTCCTATGCGCTCGGAGCTGCTGTGTTCGGCGCAACCTATTCGAACATCCGGTTCGGTGATATCGCGGCGCTTGCGCGCAGCACGGCGGTGTTCAACGATGCCGAAGCTAGCTTCCAGTATCACGTGACGCCCGCTTTCCTCGCGGGTATTTCTTATAACTACACGCGTGGTAGCGAGGTGACGGGCAAGGTCGGCGGCGTGAACTACAACCAGTTCGCCATCGGTGCGAATTACACGTTGTCGCCGCGCACCGACGTTTATGCAGCGGTCGTCTATCAGACGGTCAACGGCCGGGATTCGACGGGAGCGCCCGCCGTCGCAAACGTGAACGGCGTATCGCCGTCGACTAATCAGCATCAGGCGGTGGGCCGGTTGGGGATCCGTACGCGGTTCTGATCGTCACACGTCGGCGCGTGACGTAACTGTCGCGCTATCCATACCCGATCCATGCCTTGATCAAGATTGACGATACGTCTATGAAAAACTCCTTCCTGAACGGCTCCACTGCACGCGGCGCCGTCGCCGCGTTGAGTCTCGCGATCGCGCAACTGGTGAACGCCCATGCCTATCCAAAACGTCAGGTGCCGCCGCCTGGGGCTAGCATGTCTGTTTCGCCCAGGGAGGTGTCGATCGATTTCGATGACGGACTCGAAGCGGCATTTAGCGCGATCACGGTGACGGATGCACAGCGGAGGTCCGTCTCGCTTGGTAAGTCGATGGTCGATTCGTCGAACCCTAAACACATGGCGGTGCTGCTGAACCCGCTAACGCCCGGTGTGTATACGGTCACATGGGTTGCGGTCGCTGCCGACGGGCATCGCACGGAAGCCGAATACACCTTCACGTTCAAATAGCGGCGATCTTGCCTGGCGTTGTGTTTGCATTAGAAGTTCAGTGATTCTTTCTGCAATCTTCGGCGCTCACGTCCGTTGCGCGGCTTGTTCAACGTAGCCTTAAAGGAATTCCCTGCTGATATCGACGCTCGATCGTTGGCCGATGTGGTGGTAGTTCTCCTCGAGCCATGCCCCGGCCTCGGTCCGTCCCTGGTCACGCAAAGAGCAGAGGAAGTTCCAGTCGGCGTTGTACTTGCTCGACACACCGAGTGCGGCCATTGTCTGGTCGGACCGAATCGAGTGGATCAACATTTCCTTCATCCCGCCGGGCTCAATTCTTCGTTGCTGGATCAACTTGGTTACAAAAGCGATTGCGCGCATCTCTCGCATCAGTGACGAATTGAAGCTCACTTCGTTCATGCGGTTGAGGATGTCGGCCGGCGTGGTTGGTACACCGGGGCGCACTATCGGATTGATGTGGACAATCACTACATCGTGCGTTCCGCAGTTATAGATCAGAGGGAAAATTGCCGGGTTACCGACATAGCCTCCGTCCCAGTAGTGTTCTCCGTCGATTTCTACTGCCTGAAACAGTGTCGGGAGACAGGCCGAAGCAAGCACAGCCTCTATGCACAGTTCCTCGCCGGAAAAGATTCGTATTTTTCCGGTCTCAACGTTAGTTGCGCATAGATATAGGTGTATCGGGCAATGTCTGCGCAACGCGGCGAAATCGACGTGTTGGTTCAGTATGTCGCGCAGCGGATTCATGTTGTGGGGATTGAACTGGTACGGTGACAGGATGCGAAGAACGATGTCCGCCATGAGGTACATGGACGAGTGGTCCAGTCCGAGCGTGTGAGCTCCTTTTAACCACGGTATCTTGCCGAAGGGGTCGTAGCTCTCCGCCGATTGTGCAACGGCGCGCCAGAAGTCGTGCAGCGCCTGGCGCGCGTTTTCGGAATCACCCGTTAGTAGACCGTGGGCCAGGACGGCGGCATTCATCGCACCTGCACTGGTGGCGCTGACGCCTTCAATTGAAAGCCGGCCGTCCTCCAGCAGGCGGTCAAGCACGCCCCAGGTGAACGCTCCGTGCATTCCGCCGCCTTGAAGTGCGAGTGTGATCGTCTTCTGCGCGATCGGCCGCTTCCTGTTCGTCGTCGCCATCGGAAACCTCCTCAATGCCGGGTCCAGCCACGCCCCCGACTAGCTACCCGTCCCTGCCGTTCTCGCACGCCTATGATCAGGCGGCGCGACCAACACTGGATCCAGTCAGGGTGCCGTTGATGGCCCGCCAGCGCGCATTCGAATCAGCCACGTGAGATGCCTGGATTCGATGGCGATCAGACTTCCGATTCAATGCAGTCAGCTATCTGCAGTACATCATGCACCAACCCGGCTCGTCTTGACCCTCAGTTCTTCGGCGGCGGCACGACATTGGTCCTCACGCCGGCTAGTGGCGATCCGTATCCACCAGACTGCGCATTGTTCGGCAAACCATTGGCGAGTTGCGCCCGCGGATCCGTCGGATTCAGATTCAGCTCTCCCGCCTGCCGATCACCGTGGGTGGGATACTCGCTCCCGCGTGCAGCCTGCGGCATCAACCGGGTGCTGTTTTCAGGCGAGTTGATATCGTCATACGGGCTGAGACCTTGCGCTGCGACGCTGCCCGCGGCGATACACGATACCGCTAGCAGGAGTCCTCTCAATGCCATCAGTGCTCGCGGCACGCCCGCTCTCTTGAATACGCTTTTCATGTCAAATTCCTTCATTGCAGACCTCATACCGTTTTGCGATACGCAATGAGTAGACGCTGTTTCGTCGCCGGATATTCCCGCAGCCTGTGAAAAAAATGGAAATTTTCACGATCGAAATACCTAAGAAAAGAGATCGACTGCTGTGTGAGTAGACGAGCCGTGGTCCCGTTGACGGGTCATCCGGCCATGTCTTCAGGCCGGATGGAGCGATACCGCGCAGGGCGGGTCCAGAGAGTAGGGAATAAGGATGACGGTTCCGTGGTTTACCCATGCAGAGCGCCGTGCGCTGGAGTCGAGAGGATCGCGGCCATCACGCGCTCGAAAACCAAGGAGTAGCATCATGAAATCGAATTCGCTTAATCGGCTTGTTGGTCAATCCGCGCGTAGTTCGCTCATCGTGAGTGCGGTGCTGATGGCAACGTCAGCCTGTGTGTACGCGCAAACGTCGGCGGAGCCCGGCACGCATCAGGTCACCCGTGCCGAAGTGCGGCAAGAACTCAAGGAGTTGGCTTCGGTCGGATATCGCCCTGTTCCCAATGATCTCTACTACCCAGAGGACATTCAGGCGGCGGAACAAAGGTTGGAGGCCAAACATCAAGCGCAACAGGATGCGCTGACGGGGGGAAGCCAGATGGCGCAGACGAAGCACACACCATGAATGCGACGGATTGCGCGTACAGGTCGCACACGGTTTCTCGAGGCCGGGCAGGGTCGGTTTGAGGTTCGCCCATCGATAGTTACGAACAACGCTTTCGGCTTGACGAGGAGCGCAGGCAAAAAGGTGCAGGTCTCGCGTTGCTCAGCAAGTGACAACCGGGCCTAGCGTGCTGCTGGTAGAAAACGCCACGACGCAAGGCATCTGGCAAGTAGACAACGATAGTGATCGGCATCGGAGGCGCACCCTTTTTGCGATGCGCCTCTGTCTGCAATCACCAGCCATCTGCTATGCACATTTGTCGCCCTTGATACCAGACATGGGGAGAGTTGCCATTCAGGAGCCGAAGAACGGCTGGCAGTAGCTGACTGGACCTACGCATTCATTGCTGCCGGCCTGGGGCAGGGACGTGCATCCCGCAGTCATCAGTCCCGCGAAGGCGGCAGGGAGCCAGACTGCGCGGCGGATGCGCGACGAAGCTTTCCTGCCTACGGGCCGGCTGCGCAAACCTGGAATGCCGTTCGCCGCCTTGTGGTCGCGGGCTGCGCCAGCGCTGTACGCGCCGGGGATCGGGCTTTCGCGAAGATCAAACTGGTTCATTTTCGCATCTCCTGGTCTTCAATTGGAGCGGGGGGCGGGCCTGCGGGTTTTTGCACTTTCAGGCGCGGCCTCGCATGGCCATGAGCATGTCCAATCGACGTGCGCAATTGGTTAGCTAGGTAGACGCTGTTTCGTCGCTGGATATTCCCGCACCTTCAATAAAACGAATTTGGCCGACAGAAAAATCAGTCCGCAGTCGGCTCGTCAGCATCAGGCGGCGGATCGGTATTGGTCACCGATTCTGATCGCGTCGCGGTTACGTGCGTGGCAATGCGATCCTGGCGCGCGGCCACCGCAGCCACCAGGACGCGAACTGGTTGCGCCGGCCCCACGACCACATTCGAAATGTGCAGCGGGCGGGAATAAAACGGAGGACCCGGCAGTCTATGTATTGAATCCAGTCCGGAGGCCCGTCGGATAATCTGGCGGGCTACCTCCTGAACCTTAGTCGAGAGGGCACTATGTCGTCAGATATTCCATCCGATCCGTCGCGCCGCGGCGCGTTGAAATGTCTTGCCTTCGGTGGCGTAGGCACCGTGTTTGTCCTGGCCGGCGGTGTTCTCACGCCGGTGGAATTAGCCCTTGCCGCCACGGCGAAGGATTCGTCAGTTGCCTCGGGTGTTCCCCTGTTCCTTCAGATCAGTGATACTCATATAGGCTTCAACAAGGAAGCCAATCCGGATGTCGCCGGTACGCTCAAGCAGACGATTGATTTTGTCAACGCCATGCCGGTCAAGCCGGCGCTGACGATTCACACAGGCGACATTACCCATCTTTCCAAACCGGCAGAGTTCGACCTCGCGGCCCAATTGTTGTCGGGCCTGAATATCACCGAGCTGCATACCGTGCCCGGCGAACATGATGTGACAGACGGGCCAGGGACGGAATACTTCAACCGTTTCGGTCAAGCCTCGGACAATAAAGGCTATTACAGCTTCGACCACAATGGCGTGCACTTCATCGGGCTCGTCAACGTCATGCATTTCAAGCTGAATGGTCTGGGAGGCCTGGGCGACGACCAGCTCGCCTGGCTGGAAAACGATTTGAAGGGGCGCTCGTCCAGCACACCGATCGTCGTCTTTGCGCACATGCCGATGTGGACGATTTACGAACCGTGGGGGTGGGGAACCGGCGATTCTGGCCAGGCGATGAGCTATCTGAAGCGCTTTGGTTCGGTCACCGTCCTGAACGGGCATATCCATCAGATCGTGTCGAAGGTGGAGGGCAATATCACCTTCCATACAGCGCGCTCGACGGCGTATCCCCAACCGACGGCCGGCAATGGCCCCGGCCCCATGCCGCTGACGGTGGCGAGCGATCAGCTTCCGAGGATGCTTGGCGTGACCAGCATCAAGATCGCGCGCCACCCGCTGAAGGCGACACTTGCCGACACGACACTCGTCTGATTTCGGACACCACTCACCCACAAGGATCCTAATCATGCGAACCACTTTCTTTCGTCTCGCCTTCGTCGTCTCCCTCGGCATCGGGATGCTGATGTGGGGAATCGCTTCCGATTTCGCCGTCGCGCAGGCGCAGGAGGCCAATGCGGTCATGATAAAGAACTTCATGTTCTCGCCGATGTCGCTCACGGTCAAAGCTGGTTCGACCGTGACCTGGAAAAATCTCGATGGCGAACCGCATGCGGTTGTCAACGATGCCGGCCTGTTCCACTCCGGCCCGCTCGATCAGAACGACACCTTCCAGTTCAAGTTCGATAAACCCGGTGTCTACAAGGTATTCTGCGGCATTCACCCGTATATGAAAGCGACGATTACCGTCAATTAGGTGCACTCTCTCCCTGAGCTCATGCCGCCAAAGGTTGAGTAATTGTCCGGAAGAAGGCGAGAGGGGGGAGCTCCGTGCTGCGCACTATCAATGCGGGTGCGCGGCACGGATTATCACGTTCCGAACTGTGACGTTGCGCCGACTTAAGGTGTCGGCTTCGTCTGCCCGGTCTGCCCCAGGCCCATCACTGCACTTCTTTCCGCTTGATGTTTGGCGGCAACCTTTGCTTCCGCGGCCTGAATGTCGGCGGGGTAGTCAACGTCGTCGCCCTGGGCCGGGTTATACCCGGCCGCCTCCAGCTCTTCGAGTTCATGTCGCACTTCCGCGCGAGTGAGCTGATGTGCGGCAGGGGCAGACGAAGATTGTGCATACACGCTGGCTGAAGTAGCCATCAGCACCGCGCCCGCGACAACCAGCGCACGTAGTGGCTGGTCAACAAACTGATTCATTGAATCCGATTTCATGATGCTGCTCCTTGCTTCCTGGGATGCTGATTCCCGCGAAGATCAGCCTGGGCTGCACATAATGCGAGCGGTGGTGAGAGGACGGGACGCAGGCGTGCCGTCATCCGCCAGGGAAGATCAGGCGGGACGAAACGCATGTTCAATTGGTAGTGCTGTTCTTCATGGCTGCGCGCTGTTGCGCAAGATGCTCCTGTTTCATGCGCGCGACCTGCGCCGCGAAGATCGGATTGACATCCGGGTACGAGGTATCGGTGACATAGTTCAGGCCGTTCTGCTGCGCTTCGATCAGTTCCTGATAGACCTCGGCGCGTGTCTTGCTCTGGGCAAATGCGCCCGATGACATGAGAACGGACAGCGACATGGCGGCAATGGCGAGCTTCTTCATTTCAGACTCCTGATAATAGCGTGCGGTATGCAATGAGTAGACGCCGCTTCGTCATCAGATATTCCAATATCTTCGATAAAAGCATTGGCCTGACTGTCCGCGTCAGCTTGCGATCGGCGACATATATCGGATGGCTGGTCGGGGTGATGTCGACCTACGCCAGAGTACTACTGAGCGATTTTGACCGGCGGGGAATAAAAACGACGTGCTGGCGGTTTGATTACTGTCGGTCACGGATTGCGGTTACTGCAGGAATTTCACATGGCCGATCCAGTCAGCGCGCAGCGCTTTGAGAAGCTCGTGTTACCTCATATGAATTCCGCCTTCAATGTAGCGCGATGGCTGACGCATAACGACCAGGATGCCCAGGACGTGGTGCAGGAAGCGTATCTGCGCGCGTTCCGTTTTTTTGGCGGATTCCGCGGCGACGATGCCCGTGCCTGGTTGCTAAGCATTGTGCGCAATACCTTCTACACCTGGTATCAGCAGAACCGGGGCCACGCACCGGATACGTTGGAGTTTGAGGAAGATATGCATAGTCTTGAGACGAGTACCGCTGATCACGACGACAATCCTGAAGCGATGCTCATATGCAGCCAGAGCCGGAGGCGGGTACACAAGGCGTTGCAGAGTCTGCGTCTGGAATACCGTGAGGTGATCGTCCTGCGGGAGCTGGAAGAATTGTCGTACAAGGAAATCGCCACCATTGTGGGCATCCCGATGGGGACCGTGATGTCGCGCCTCGGACGGGGCCGCCAGCAACTTGCGGCACTGCTCGCCCCGACGGATCAGGAGGCGTGATGGATCACGAACAGGCCTTCGAATTGCTGCCCGGCTATCTCGACCAGGAATTGAGCCTGTCCGAGGCGCTCGAATGCGAGCGCCATCTGGCAGGCTGCGAGCAGTGTCAGCAGGTCTACTCGCAGCACCGCCAGGTGAGTGCGCAGCTCAGGCGGGCGGATTTGCGCGTCGAGGCGCCCGCGGAACTGGTGAAACGCATCAAGGCGGCGTTGCCGGGGCGGCCATCGCTTTGGCAACGGCTGGTTGAGCTGTTCGGTTGGCGCAGCGGCGGTGGGTCATTGGGCTGGGCACCAGTTGGTGCGATGGTGATGAGTGTGGTCGCGCTGACGTGGAGCGCGGGGTTGTACCTCTCGGTGCCGTCGAGCGAGACGCGCCTGAGTCAGGAACTTGTGGACAACCATATCCGCTCGTTGCAGTTCAACCATCTCTCGGATGTGATTTCAACCGACCGGCACACAGTGAAACCGTGGTTTGACGGCAAGCTGGACTTTGCGCCACCGGTGGTCGATCTGGCGCAGCAGGGATATCCCCTGGTCGGTGGGCGGCTGGATTACCTGGACGGGCGGCCGGTGGCCGTGATGGTCTATCGGTACAAGCTGCACCCGATCAATCTTTATGTATGGCCGGGCGACGACGCGGGCGCCACGCCTCATATCTATCAGCGGCAGGGCTATCATCTCGCGCACTGGAGTGCCGCAGGAATGAATTACTGGGCAATTACCGATGCCGGGAACATGGAACTGAACGGCTTCATTACGGACCTGCGAGCGCATCCCGCTTCCTAGGTGGCGTCAGGCCTGAGGCATCTGGGACGCCTTGGACAGCACGCGGACGGGAACCGGGTCATGGCGGCCTTTCAGGTGTGCCTCAAGCTGCGGCAGGTCTGCCGCCGAAACGCCGGCATGCTGGAACACCTGTTCAGACACGATTGCGTCGCAAGCGATTTCTTTTGTCAATTCCTCAAGTCTTGAGGCCACGTTCAGTGGGTCACCAATTGCCGTGAATGTCACATGCTCGCGAAAGCCAATCTCACCCATTACAGCCCGGCCGCAATGCAATCCAATGCCAAACCGGATGGGCGTTTGCAACTGCTGTTCGAGCGCAGCGTTGAGTTGATCAATGTTGGCTGCCACCAACGGCACCGCACAAAGCGCCTGGCGACAAGCAATGGCTGGCTCGCCGTGTAAGCCGAAGATCGCGAGCACAGCGTCGCCCATGAACTGGTTTGGCATACCGCCCGCCTCTACCACCGCGGCACAGACAGCGCTCAGGAAGCGACTGACTACGAATATGCTGTCGAACGGTAGTTGCGCCGCCGCAAGCTGTGTGGAACCCCGCATGTCCACGAACATGAACGCCGCGAATCGCTCTTGCGGCATGACGTCCCGCTGACGCGGTTGCAGGAAGGCCGTGGATGCGGCCGGCGGCACCAATGGCCACACGGAGAGATCATGGATCGGCCGCAGCTGGCAAGCAAGACGCACTGTCTGCGAGTCAACGCCCAGTCGCTCCAGGACGCGCCGCTCCGCCTCGGCTGGCGTGGGCAGCGGCACATCGCTGAGCACGCGCACTCTACACAATGTGCAGCGGGCACGGCCACCGCACGTGCTCGCATGGGGAACTCCGGCCATCCGGCTCGCTTCCAGCACCGAAAATCCGAGCGGCGCGAATACCTTGCGCCCGTCTGGGTACAAGATGCAGAGTCGGCCGTGCCGGCGCTCCCGGACCGTGCGCAGCAGCCGCGCCCCAAGTACCAACAGCAGCGCGCCACCATCGAAGAGCAAAAAGTCGTTGCGCAGATCGGCGAGCCAGAGATTCTGCAATCCCGTCCCGACGACCGTCGACCGAGTCGCCGCGGCGCGCCAGACGGGATCCTGCGCAAGCGCAATCACTTCCCGTCCGCCTTGCAGGAAGCCTAGCAGAGCGAGCACCGGGAGCAGCACGGCGACGCTCAGCAACACGCTTCGCCACGCCCCAAACCATGGCTTCAACCGCAACCAGAACCAGACGCCGCAACACCCATGCGACCAGGCGACCACCAACAGCACCAACTGTGCTCGGCCGAAAAACGGCGAAGCGATCCAGAACGAGTACAACAACTGCGCGTAACCCTTGTTCAGGCCGAACGCGGCAAATGCGACCCGAGTATTGGCGAGATGGTTGGCTAGCAGCGGCGGAATGCACAGACCGAGGACGAGCTGCGTCGCCTCACCCCGATTCCAATGCACCGAGCGCCGCTCATACAGAGCCCACAGACCCAGGAAGAAATGCGTCACGAGCGCGCTGTACAGCACGCCTGTTCCAAGCCATCCCTGCCAGATAAACTTCTGTACAAGCAGACCACGCTCCAGCCACGCGAGCGAGATATTCCCTAGCGAGTGATTCAGGAGGTGCGCCCCTACATAGGTGAACAGCACCAGTCCGGTGGTCAACCGAACCGATCGCACTCCCGCCGGCCGCCATCTTTGAATACTGGGAAAGCGCAACATGCTCTGCTCTCCACCCTCTCGATCAAAGGCATTTCGTTAGGAGATCGACCGGCGGGGCTCGGTTCGATGTGGTTGCAATGGGTGTTTAGTCATGCATCCATCGTCTTGTCGCCAAGGTAGCGGAGCTCTTTGAGAAACGCCAGCTTGGACCGGGCCTGCTTGCGACGCCAAACCGGGCGACCACGTGCCTCGACACTTCTATTGTGGAGCTTGATCTTTCAAAGCGTCCCTTCAGGAATATTACTACTGTCGATCAAGCGACTGACTAAACTGAGCGCACGCCCTTTGCTGAACGCACCGAGACTAGCAGGATGATCCCGGCCAGCAGGTACTGCGCGACCACCACATACATGCTGTAGACCATACTGCCGCTGTGCTGTGTGATCAGCCCGTTGATCGCCGGGCTCGCCGCTGGACCAAGGTTGCCGAGGCTGCTGATGAGTGCGATGCCTGCGGCGGCAGCGCCTGCTGACAGAGACTCGCTAACGAGCGTGAAGAAAACTGGCGTCGCAGCAGCGATGCCGATCACGGCGAACGACAGCGCCATCAGCCCGCCCACCAGGTTGCCCTGAAGCAGCGTGGTGCTCCACAGGCCGAGTGCCGCGACGGCAACACAGGCCGCGAAATGCCAGCGGCGCTCATGCAGCCGGTCAGAGCTGCGCCCAATCAGGATCATCCCAATCACGCCGCATCCGTTCGGGAACACCGCCAGGGTGCCGACCACCAGCACGTCCTTGACCCCCCAGCTCTGGATCAAGGTCGGAGCCCAGAACACTATTGTGTAGGTCGCCCCGAGCAGCAGAAAATACACCAGCGACAGCAGCCAGACCTTGGGGTTGCGCAGGATGTCCCCCAACTTCGCGTGGATCTCGCTCTGAGCATCGTTCCTATCGTGTTCGAGACTGTAATACACGAGGTCCTTCTCGGCAGGCAAAAGCCATTTCGCGTCCGCTGGCTTGTCCTCCAGAAACTGGAAAACAAGAATACCGAGTACTACCGCGGGAAGTCCCTGAAGCAGAAACAGCCACTGCCAGCCGGACAAGCCGTTGACACCATGCAGGTACTTCAGGATCGCGCCGTTCAGCGGCCCCGCGATCACGCTGACAATGGTTGTCGCCGACATGAAGATTGCGATCGCCTGGCCGCGACGCGCCGACGGATACCACCATGTGAAGTACAGAATGATGCCGGGGAAGAAGCCTGCCTCGAAGACGCCAAGCAGGAAGCGGGCGATATAGAACTCGGTCGGCGTTGCGACGAACATTGTCGCCGCAGCGACGATGCCCCAGCACACCATGATCCGCAGCAACGTCTTGCGCGCACCGATTCTCGCTAGTAGCAGGTTGCTTGGAACTTCGAAAAGAAAGTAGCCGAGAAAGAAGATGCCGGCGCCGAGGCCATAGACCGCGTTGTTCCACGGCAGCGTCTGTTTCATCTGTAGCTGCGCATAGCCGATGTTGACGCGATCCAGGTAAGCGATCATGTACGAGACCACCAGTATCGGCAGGATCCGCCAACTGATCTTTAGAAACACTGCATCGGTCGCCTTGGTCAGCGAGGATTGCGATGGCGGAGCGCTAGTAATCGCGCCAGATTTCATGACTTGTCTCCTTCCGGGCTTAAGCCTGGTGTCGTCGCGGCCGGTATACCCCGACCGCAGTCGTCTGGGAACGTTCAGAACGAGTGGCGAATGCCGAGGTCGGCGGCGAACTGGGAACCAGGTACGCCAAAGAGCGCGCCGTTGATCGCGAGGCCGGTGTTCATGCCCCCATGATTGTTGACGTAGGCGACCTGGCTATAGAGCGTGGTGCGCTTGGACAGTGAGTAGTCGACGCCGAGCGAGCCGAGGATCGAATGGTTGTTCGAGTTGTTGCCGTCGCGGGTGTACCAGGCGCCGCCGTCGAGGGAGAGGGCGGGTGTGAGCTTGTAGGCGAGGCCGCCGGAGATCACACGGTTGTCGAAGGAGCCGGCGACCTTGTAGAGCGTGTAAGTGGCTTTGACAGTCAGGCGGTCGAAGTAGTAGGTGGCGCCGATGTTGCGCCCGGAGAAGGCGATGGTGCTAGGGTTCGGGATGGTGGCCGCGGAGCCGCCGGAGTTGCCGTTATACATCGCCGCGGTGATCAGCAAGCCGCTGTAGTGATATGTGAGCCCGGCTGAATACTGTTGTCCGGCCTGGAAGTTACCCGGAGACCCACCGAATGCGTACATCGCGCGGCCCTGGATGCCGGCAATCTCGGGCGACGTGTACATAACGGAATTGGGATTGAAGAGGCCGGTGACGATGACGTTGTCGACGTAGCTGACGAGCCCGCTGCCAAACTGCTTGAGGTCCCGGGGATCGTTCGCGAAGATGGACAACAGGAAAGGTGAAAACTGAAGGCCGGCGGTGAGGGTACCGAAGCCGCCGGTGACGCCGACCCAAGCCTGGCGGCCAAAGAAGTTGCCGTTGGAGTTCCCGAATCCCCCGTTGGAGATGTCAATGCCGCTTTCGAGAGTGAAGATGGCGGCGAGTCCGCCGCCGAGATCCTCGGTTCCGCGCAGGCCGAAGCGAGACGCGTTTTCGCCGGCGGATTCAAAGGAAAACTGGTGTCCTTCGCTGGCGCCGGTGGCGAGGTTGGCCGTCTTGCTGGTATAGAGGATCGAGGCGTCGGTGATTCCGTAGAGGGTGATGCTACTTTGCGCATGAGCAGCGGGTGCGCTGGCGAATGTGACGGCTAGTGTGCAGGCGCCGCCGACGGCGGCGTCTCGAATGGCACGAATGGTGGATATCTTTGTCGTCATGAAGGGTGTCTCCTTTAGTTCATAGTATGTAAATGAATGGCGCGATACCGGCGTGAACGGCGGTGTGATTCGGTGTTGTCGCGTTGAGTAGAGCGTTGCACGTAGACGCGACCCAAGCCGAAGCGTTTTATATGTCGTTATAAATTTTGGATACCTAATCATTCTTCAGGTACTTGCCGATTTGCCGTTGCATAATCCCTGGTCCCTATTTACGCGCAATTCACGCGTGGGAACTTGACTCGCGCCGCCGGAATTTGTACTTTGCGCGCCACATCTCACCAGACAGCGTAGCCAGCTAACCGGATCATCGTCGACGACCCGTTCAACACCTGCGTCGCGGCACGCGGCAAGTCCTACAAGACAAAATGGTCGCGAATGAGACCCCGCGCCAAATGCGCGTACTCTTTCAGTCGACAACGCGATACCATCGGGTAAATTCCCTCTCGCAGCGAACCATCTCAAGTGACGATCTGTATCTAGAATGCAAGGCTACCTACCCAGTGTTGTGTTGACCGGAGCTGCTCCTCTGCTTGAGGTGCTCGGCGTTCAACCCGAGTTGGTTGCGGCCGGAACCGATCTGCCGGAGCTTGCGCTCCGTTCCGCGGATGTGCCGATCCGGGGTGCGCAAGTGCTTCGATTCCTTTCGCTAGCTGCCGAAGTTACGCAATGCCGGAACTTTGGACTGAGGCTCGCCGAATATCAGGGCCTTGCGGTCCTGGGGCCGATCCTTGTCATGATGCATGGTGCACGTACCATCGGGGAGGCAATGGATACGCTTGCCGAGTTCTACGTACTACATACGTCGATGTCTTCTGTACGGGCTGTGCGGGACGATCAGGGAATGGTTTTGACTTACGACCTTGAAAACGCTTCCGGTCCCGGAGAGGTTCAGGCAGTTGAACTGGGTCTCGCTAACGGTATGCAGTATTTGCGTACCGTCTGCGGTACCGCCTGGCAGCCGGCCGTTGTGCAATTCCGTCATTCGGCGCCTGCGGACTGCACAATGCACAGGCGTACGTTTGGAGCATCCCTCGAGTTCGATCAGGACAGAAACGCGATTGTCCTCGATCGCGGTACGGTGACGCGTCCGGTGACACAACTTCGCCGTAACGCGCATCGTGTGCTTGAGGCACATTTGCGGCGAGAAAGAGCCCAGGTGGAGGCGCTATGGGTGGTGCGCACGCAAACGATGATTCGCGCACTTTTGCCGTTCACGGACAGTTCGCTCAACGCCATAGCGCGAGCGCTCGCCATGTCCCCGCGGTCCTTGCAACGTCGCCTCTCCGAGGCCCGCACGACGTTCGATGAACTGCGGGAACAAGTTCGTGAAGATCTCGCATTGAAGTATGTGCAGCAGTCGAACCTGCGTCTCGCCGAGATCTCGGAACTGCTCGGTTATTCGCAGCAAAGCGCATTTAGCCGTGCGTTCAAGCGACTGCGGGGCGTCACGCCCCGGCAGTTTCGAGCAATGCGTCACGGGGCTGACCCCGGACGCTCTGCTGAGTAGCAATAGCGTGCCCTGCGTTTCACGCGGCGACGAACGCTGGATTCAGGAATTCCGGATCGGGATATTGATAGAAGCCGCGTCCCGCCAGTTCACCGAGATGCCCTGTATCGATGAAATGAGTTTTCACGTATTCCGCCATGCGCCGATGCGTCGAATCACCCGACCGTTCCGCAAGCGCGCGGGTCACGTTATAGACGGTCGTCATGCCGATTCTGTCGAGAACGCCGAAAGGGCCAATGCGATCCTCCTTGGCAATCATCCACGCCTTGTCGATCGTCTGAACATCTGCGACCTCGTTGACCAGCAGACCCAGCGCGGCGACCAGCATGGGCACGAGCATTGTGTTCAGCAGGCAGCCGGCCTGCTCCTTGCGCAGCGGCAAAGGCACCATGCCGATGCGATGCGCAAACTCAACCACGCGCGCGAATACGGCGGGGTCGGTGCCCGCATGCCCCATGATTTCCGCAATATTGTGCTTCCAGATCTCGTTCGCGAAATGCAGGCTCAGCACGCGCTCGGGCCGGTCGCTGAACATTGCGAACTGGCTCGGCACCAGTGTCGACGAGTTGCTCACAAAGATGGTGCCGGCCGGCGCTACAGCCGACAGTGAACGGTAGAAAGACTGCTTGATTGCCAGATCTTCAGGGATCGCTTCGATGACGAGGTCCGTGCCGGCGACGGCCAAACCGAGGTCGGTATTGCCCTCGATGCGTGCCAGCGTGGCTTCGATCTGCTCGCGAGACGCGCCGAGGTCCGCAGCGTAGACGCGCCCTAGCGCATCGAAACGGGCGTTCGCGCGATCGAGGCAGGCGGTATCGACGTCGTAGGCTACGACGTCGATACCGGAAAACGCACACTGAAAGGCGATCTGCGCGCCGAGCACGCCGGTGCCGGCCACCATGACGCGTGCGATCGGCTGATTGTCGTTTAGGGAATGAGTAGGCATGAGTGACGGGTGCGGTGCGTATCGTAGATCGGATGGGCCGGATCTTTTGCCGGTGCGAGGATTCACGCCAATGGCGAGGCGGCGAGATGGTCGAGCAGCAATGGGATGATCCGGTCCGGCGCTTCTTCCGGGAGCCAGTGACTTGCCCCCTCGAGTATTTCGAAACGGTAGGGCCCGTCGACAAAGCCCTCCGTGAGCAGTGCGGCTTCGCGGCCCAGGGCGCGGTCTTCGGATCCCCAAACGTAGAGTGTCGGGACGGCAATGCGGCCTGCGGGATAAGACAGGTCGTCGGGGAGCGCGCGATACCAGTTCAACGTCGCGGAAAGCGCGCCTGGTTCGCTGAGACGCCGCACGTTGTCGTCCACCAGCGAAGCTGGAACGCGTCCGGCGTATGCGGCCCGCAGCGCCGCTGCTCCGTCCGCCAGCAGGCGTTGCTCTGCGACACCCCCTGGTTGACGAAACGCACGAACATAATCCAGGCGCTTGTATTGGTCTTCTTGATGGAGCGCCGCTTGCAGCGCTAACGGATGTGGCGTGGCCAGCACGGACAGCGAACTCACGCGGTGCGCATGCGTCGAGGCGAGCCCCCACGCAACCAGTCCGCCCCAATCGTGGGCAATCAGATGGAAGCGTCCTGCGCCCAGTTGATTGGCGAATGTCAGGGCGTCCGAGTGGAGGTGCCCGGCTGCGTAGGATGCAATGTCTTTCGGCCGGGCGTTCTCAGCGTAGCCGCGCTGATCCACAGCGACTGCCCGGTAGCCTGCTGCGCCGAGCGCGGCCAGAATCTCGCGCCAACAGTCGGCGAATTCCGGCCACCCATGCAGCAGGAGAACGCACTCCCCGCTCCGCGGCCCCGCGGCCAGAGCTTTGTGGGTATGCGGCCCGCAGGCCAGTGTCAGCTCTTCCAGGGGCAGAAGCGGTGCGGAGGGTGCAAGGTGAGTCATCGGTGTGATCTCCGTGAGGCAGAAGCGTGGATCAGGTGCGTCGACGTCGCTTAACGGCCGCCCTGGCAGCCGATCAGGTCGATCTCGGGCAACTCATTGGCTTTGCAGTAGTCCTGATAGCGGCTCAAAGCCGTCCGCCACGTCTCGACGAATGTGACCTTGCCGTCTTCGTCGAGGAAGTGGAGCTCACCGGTCGACACCACGAGCGCCATACCATTGTCGTCGTCGGAGAGATTCGTGAACGAGTGTGACGACTCCGAGGGCTCAAACACGAAATCGCCGGCTTGCGCGATCCAGTCGTGCTGGTCGTATTTCCAGCGACCGCTGAGGGTGTAGACCATCACCGTGCCGGTATGGCGATGAATATGCGCGCCTTCGCCTTTGGCCGCCTTCATGAGCAGGACCACTTCGCCCGTGACGGGGTTGATCTTGAAGTACTTGAGTAGAATCTTGTCGTTGATCGGCGCGAAGGGAATCCACGGCGTGGCGTTTCCAGCGATATGGACCGTGTCGATCGCGGAAACATCGTTGAGGGCTAGCGTCGCTTCTGCGTTCATGGAATGAGTCTCCGATTGTGTTGGGGGCTGGACGTGCGCAGCGTGAACCGTGCGCAATCTCCAGTGCCTATTCAATCGCAAGTCGCCCGTCGGAACTTGACCTGTGCCGCCCCATTTTGTACTTTACGCGCCAGGTTTTTCTTCTCTGGACCGGAAGGAAAGTGTGGTCCTGTAGCGAGGCGCAATGCGGCGTCAAACGACGCCGTCAGCCTTCAACCGTGAGAGCCGTTCGTCCGACAGACCAAGCAGCGACTGCAGAACATCCTTCGTGCCTTCCCCGAGTTGCGGCGGTGCGCTTCGTACTGGCAAGCGCGCACCGTCGAAGCGGTAGGGCGGAGCGAGGACGTGCGTGCTGCCGGCCTCCGGATGCGGCTGCGTCGTCACGAGCCCGGCGTCCGTCGCGCGCTTCGAGGTGAGTGCCTCGTGAAGACCGAGCACTTCGCCACATGGAATGCCGGCCTGAGCCAGGCGCTCCAGCAACACCCTGCGTGCTCTCCGGCCAATCTCGCGCTTGAGTTCGGGCACGAGAGCCTCGCGGTTCGCCGCACGGCCGATGTTCGTCTGGAAGCGCTCGTCTTCGGCAAGATCCGGGCGTTCAATCACATCGCGACAGAAGCGCGTGAACTGACTGTTGTTGCCGACCGTGATGACGAGCGGTCCATCGGCCGCATCGAATACGCCGTAGGGCACGATCGAGGGATGCGCGTTGCCGTAACGCGGCGGGTCTTCGCCCATGATCAGCGCTTCCAGCCCGTAATACGACGTGATCATCAGGCCGCAATCGAACAGCGCCATTTCGATGTGGCGTCCCTTGCCGGTCTTCTGGCGCTCGAACAGCGCTGCGAGCACCGCCTGGGCGGAGTACATCCCGGTGAACAGGTCGACGGCCGCAACGCCGAATTTCAGAGGCGGCTGATCGGCTTCGCCGTTGAGCGCCATCAGCCCGGCCTCGCCTTGAACCACCAGATCGTAGCCGGGACGTGCGGCTTCCGGTCCCGTGCGGTCATAGCCGGAGATTGAGCAGTAGATCAGGTCCTCATGTTCCTGCTTCAGTTGCTCGTATCCGAGGCCCAGCTTTTCCACGCCGCCGAACTTGAAGTTCTGGATCACGACGTCGCACTTCTGCGCCAGCTCCCGCGCGATCTGCTGGCCCTCGGCGGTTTGCAGGTCGAGGCTCACGGAGCGCTTGTTGCGGTTGACGCTGTTGAAATAGGCTGTCTCGGTCGAACCGACGCGCAGGCCCCAATCGCGGGTGTCGTCGCCGCGTTTTGGGTGCTCGACCTTGATGACTTCGGCGCCGAGGTCACCCAGCACCATGGAACACCACGGTCCGGCAAGTATCCGGGAGAGATCGAGAACGCGAATGCCGGCGAGCGGCAGTGAGGAGGGCAGGTTAGACATGGCAAATCCAGGTTGACAGGGGGTATAGCGAGGAGGTCACTTCTAGTCGACCGGGTGCAGGCTGGAGGTGAGTGCGTCGTCCGCAACTTGCGTGGAACTCTTCATCGATCCGATCCCTAACCCGAGTCTCGAGCGCCCGAGGCTCGGAATTATTGGGACGATCGTCCTAATTTGTCAATTTTTTAGACAGTTGACCTATTTTGTAGTGGCAGGAATCGCTGCAACCAGCAGGCGCCGTATGGTGCGCCGAAATCGCTTGCCTTCGGGGTCCTCTCCAGAGAGTGTCATTTGCAGTGCATTGAAGAAGTGCGCATCAAGCAGGAGAAATGTCTGATGGATCGTTCCGCGTGATGCCTCAGGCTGCTGCAGATGAAGAAGTGTAGAGGTGGCGTTCTCCAGATCCCGCTCGATCTCCGAGGTGGCTGCGCGCAAATCTGGATTAAACAGTGCTTGAGCGCGTAGGTCGTACCAGAGACGATGAGTCTTCGCGTCGCTGGTAGCGGCTGCGATTAGCAGGTCGATGACTGAGGTTACGCGGTTCTTCGTGGTTCCTTCCTGCTCCATCGCTTCCACAAGACGACCAATGAAGCGGGTCTTGTAGCGACGTATTGTGTAGAGAATGAGGTCGGTCTTGCTCTCAAAATAATAGTGCAGCTGCCCTAAGTTGATTTCTGCAGCTTCCGCGATGTCGCGCAGCGACGTTTCAGCGTACCCGTGTTCCGCAAAGCACCTGATCGCGTGGTCAGCGATCTCGATCCGACGATTTTCGCGCTTTTCGGTTTGTTGCATGTCGTGGTATTCCCGTTGTTTGTGCCTCGTTCTCTGGCCTTTCCCACATTATCGGAAAGAACAGGCGAGTGGCGCGTAAAGTACAAAATCGGGCGGCACAGGTCAAGTTCCGACGGACGACTTGCGATTGAATAGGCACTGGAGATTGCGCACGGTTCACGCTGCGCACGCCCAGCCCTCAACACAATCGGAGACTCATTCCATGAACGCAGAAGCGACGCTAGCCCTCAACGATGTTTCCGCAATCGACACGGTCCATATTGCTGGAAACGCCACGCCGTGGATTCCCTTCGCGCCGATCAACGACAAGATTCTACTCAAGTACTTCAAGATCAACCCGGTCACGGGCGAAGTGGTCCTGCTCATGAAGGCGGCCAAAGGCGAAGGCGCGCATATTCATCGCCATACCGGCACGGTGATGGTCTACACGCTGAGCGGTCGCTGGAAATACGACCAGCACGACTGGATCGCGCAAGCCGGCGATTTCGTGTTTGAGCCCTCGGAGTCGTCACACTCGTTCACGAATCTCTCCGACGACGACAATGGTATGGCGCTCGTGGTGTCGACCGGTGAGCTCCATTTCCTCGACGAAGACGGCAAGGTCACGTTCGTCGAGACGTGGCGGACGGCTTTGAGCCGCTATCAGGACTACTGCAAAGCCAATGAGTTGCCCGAGATCGACCTGATCGGCCAATAGCATGCCTGCATAACCCGGAGCGAGAACATCGCCGAGATGCCGCTACGCGGACGCCGCTGGTGGATGCATTCGTGAACCGGGTACCCACTATCGGAACCAAGGAGATGTAGATGCACGACCAGGCGATGAATCCGACGCCGTCAGCCTATGCTTATCCATTGCTGATCAAGCACCTGCTGCATACGCCACTCGCCCACGCGCCGAACCAGGAGATTGTGTACAGAGGGCAGAAGCGGTTGACCTACAGGACGCTGGGCGAACGCATTGCGCGGCTCGCCAGTGGTCTGAGTGGACTCGGAGCGCAGCATGGCAGTACTGTCGCGGTCATGGACTGGGACAGTCATCGCTATCTCGAATGCTACTTCGCCATACCGATGATGGGTGCCGTCTTGCAGACTGTGAACGTGCGGCTCTCGCCTTCAGAAATCGCCTACACCATCAATCATGCCGGCGCGGAGATCCTGCTCGTTCACACCGATTTTCTACCTGTGGTGGAAGCGATCAGGGACAAGCTCGAAACGGTGCGCACATTCGTCTGGATCGGAGAGGAAGGCAGCGAAGCATGCGCCCACACGATTCCGTTCTCCGACGAATACGAAAGCCTGCTTGCCAGGAGCGCGTCCACTTATGCGTTCCCGGATTTCGACGAGAACACACGGGCCACCACGTTCTACACGACAGGCACCACCGGCTTGCCCAAGGGCGTCTACTTCTCACATCGGCAACTGGTGTTGCACACGATTACCGCCATGGCTGCGCTGGCGAGCCCGGTGTCGGGGCAACGTTTTCATCGCGGCGACGTGTACATGCCGCTTACTCCGATGTTCCATGTTCACGCCTGGGGCATACCCTACATCGCCACGGTGCTCGGTGTGAAGCAGGTTTATCCAGGACGCTATGTGCCGGAGCGGCTCGTGCAACTGGTGCGCGACGAAGAGGTCACGTTCTCGCACTGCGTCGGCACGATTCTGCACATGCTGTTGAACTGTCCAGAGGCAAAGGATGTCGATCTGGGCAAGTGGAAGGTCATCATTGGCGGCGGCGCATTGCCTCACGGCCTCGCGCGCGCCGCGCTCGACCGTGGCATCGATATCTTTACCGGCTACGGCATGTCCGAGACGTGCCCCATGCTGAGCCTCGCGCAGTTGAGGCCGGACAGCGGGGACATCGACACGGAAGAGGAGGTGCGCCTGCGCTGCAAGACCGGCTATCCAGTGCCGCTCGTCGACTTGCGCATTGTGAATGAGAACATGGAAGACGTCGCGCACGACGGCAAGGCGTATGGAGAGATCGTCGTGCGCGCACCGTGGCTTACCCAGGGCTATCTGAAGAATCCGGAGGCGTCCGGGCAGCTCTGGGAAGGCGGCTATCTGCATACCCAGGATATTGCCAACATCGACGCTACGGGCAATCTGCAGATCACCGATCGCATCAAGGACGTGATCAAGTCAGGCGGCGAGTGGGTCTCGTCGCTTGAAATCGAAAGCCTGATTTCGCAGCATCCAGGTGTTGCGGAAGTTGCCGTAATCGGTGTCAAGGACGAAAAGTGGGGCGAACGGCCCGTGGCGCTGGTTGTACCCAGGAAGGGCCTAACTACAACGCTTACGGAGGAGGATGTCAAAAAGCACGTCCTCGCGTTCAGCGAGAAAGGACAGATCTCGAAGTACGCGGTACCGCAGATCGTCAAGCTCGTCGAGGCGCTCGAAAAAACGAGCGTCGGCAAGATGAACAAGAAGCGTCTGCGTGAACTGTTTATCTGACCGGTGAAATGGAGGAGACGAGACGATGAGCATCCCGGGCTATAGCGTGGCAACGCTTGACGAGTTCGTTGGCGAGGAGTTGGGCGTATAGGATTGGGTAGCCTTGATCATTCGTCGAACTGTTGATGAGAGTCCCGTGTTCGAGCGTCGAAAAGCGCAACGTGACGTCAGCCACGTTGCACCGTTGCGTATGGTCCTGCGAAACCACAAGAAGGCGCTTCTGATTGGCATTGCCCTGTGTATGCACGCAAGCGCGCTTTTACTTCATGACGACGTTGATGATCACCCACATCTCAACGTGAACGAGGCGAGTGGCAGCAGGAAACGGGAGCATGTCGCAGTTGCGTTCGACGAGTCCCCACCCTGGGGGGCAGGAGTTGGTCATCTAGTCAACAGACGGTTGCGCCTATCACGATCTCCGCCGCGCAACGTCGAGATTGACCACACCGTGTCGCGTGCTAGATGCTCGAGAGGACTTCCGCTATTCTGTCAGTTGTTTAATAGCCAGACCGTAATGACCATGGATCTCGACAAAATCGACGCTCGCATTCTTGACCTTGTGCAACGTAACAATCGCCTGACCAGCGACGAGCTTGGAGAAAAGGTCGGATTGTCCGCAACTGGGGTCCAACGTCGACTGAAGCGGTTGCGATCAGAGGGCGTGATTGAAGCAGACATTTCAATCGTTTCACCCAAGGCGATTGGCCGGAACGTGACGATGTTGGTCCTGGTCACCTTGGAGCGGGAGCGGGCGGACATCGTTGACCGCTTCAAGCAGGCGATCTGCAATACTACCGAGGTAATGAGCGGCTTCTACGTTACGGGTGATGCAGACTTTGTTCTACTGGTTACTGCAAACAATATGGAAGACTACGAGCAGTTTACCAGGCGTTTCTTCTACGAGAATACGGATATTAAGTCTTTCAAAACGATGGTTGTTATGGATCGCGTTAAAGCTGGCTTTACTCTGCCGATGCCTTTAGGTACATCAATTTAGATTGGGTTGGAAAGAAAGAAACTCCTAAACATCGCGCGACGTAAAGGAGCTAACTATCGGACTTAAGAGCGGTCAGAGAAACTTAGGAATGCGTCGGCTCTTTGGCCAGTTCGTTCGCAACCTGTGAGACCGCCTGACGAGCAATGCCAACGATTTCGTCGATCTCCGCCCTGGTAATCGTGAGCGGAGGAGCGAAACCCAGGATGTCGCCGTGCGGCATCGCGCGAGCGATCAGCCCGCGGTCCCGAGCGGCTTTCGACACTCGTGCCCCGACCTTCAGTTGCGCGTCAAAGCGTTGCTTGGTCGCCGGGTCAGCAACGAATTCAACCGCTGCCATGAGGCCAACACCACGAACCTCACCGACGATCGGCGAATCGCTGAACGCATCCTCTAGTGCCGTCTGGAAATATTCGCCGACGTTGGCGGCATTTCCGGGGAGGTCCTCACGCTCGACGATGTCGAGGACTGCATTCGCAGCTGCAACGCCAATCGGATGGCCAGAGTACGTGTAGCCATGCGAGAAGGCACCGACCTTCTGTGCACCTGCGTCGAGCACCTCATAGACCTTTTCACCCACGATACATGCCGACAGTGGCGCGTACGCCGACGTGAGCCCCTTCGCGACGGTGATGAGGTCCGGCTCGATCCCGTACTTTTGCGAACCAAACATCGCGCCGGTACGACCGAAGCCTGTGATCACTTCGTCTGCAATCAGCAGGACATCGTATTTCGCCAGAACCGGTTGGATCGCTGCCCAGTAGCCTTCCGGTGGAGGCGTGATGCCGCCCGTGCCGAGGACAGGTTCAGCGATGAATGCACCGACAGTTTCCGGGCCTTCACGAAGAATGAGTTCCTCCAGCTCGCGAGCACGACGTGCCGAGAACTCCAGCTCCGTCTCTCCCGGATTTGCACCCCAATAATAGTGGGGTACGCCCGTATGCAAAATGCCCGAGACCGGCAGGTCCATGTAGTCGTGATAGAAGCTCATGCCCGTCATCGAGCCGGACACAACCGAGCACCCGTGGTATCCGCGTTCACGCGCGATGATCTTCTTCTTCTTCGGCAGCCCGCGAAGATTGTTGTAGTACCAGACGAGCTTCGCCTGCGTTTCGTTGGCGTCGGAGCCGGAAAGGCCGTAGAACACCTTGCTCATCTTGCCCGGCGCCATCTTGACGAGGCGGTCAGACAGTTTGGCAAGCTCTTCCGTCGTGTGTGCGGCGTACGTGTGGTAATAGGCGAGCTTGTAGGCTTGCCGCGCAATCGCCTCGGCGACTTCGTCGCGGCCGTAGCCAATGTTGACGCAGTAGAGGCCGGCGAACCCGTCAATGTACTCGCGGCCTTCGGCGTCGCGAATGCGAATGCCCTTGCCACCTTCAACGATCGTGGGATCTCCGGCCTTCCCGGCAGCAAAATCGTGAAGCTGCGTGAACGGGTGGAGGACCGAATTGCGATCCATTTCCGAAATCTTTTTGATATCCATGTCTATCTCCTCAATCCTTCAAATTGCCGAAGCAGGTGTACTTCTGCTCCATGTAATCACCCATGCCGTAGCGCGATCCTTCCCGCCCAAGGCCCGACTGCTTCCATCCCCCGAACGGAATCGATGCACCCGTGAACTTCGGCGTATTGACGGCCACCATCCCGTACTCCAGTCGATCGGACATACGCATCGCACGATTCAGGTTGCTCGTGTAGACATACGCAGCGAGACCGTATTCGGAATTGTTTGCGCGTTGCAGTACTTCAGCTTCGGTATCAAACGGCAGGATTGCGGCGACCGGACCGAACGTCTCCTCCTTCGCAATATCCATGTCATCTGCGACGTCAGCCAGAACTGTCGGAAGAACGAACTGGTGCCCCAGCGCAGAGGTGCCTCCACCTGCAACGACGCGAGCTCCCGCGCTTATTGCCTGGCCAATCTGGTCGCGACATTTCGCAGACACAGACGGACGCGTCATCGGGCCGATGTCGGAGCTGGGATCCAGACCATGTCCCACCTTCAGGTCTTTGACAGCGGTCGAAAACTTCTCGACGAACTGCTCGTAGATGGATCGCTGGACGTAGATTCTGTTTGCCGCAAGACAATCCTGGCCGGACGTCGAAAACTTCGCGTCGATACAGCCCTCGACCGCGAGCTCGAGAGACGCGTCATCAAATACGATGAAAGGTGCGTGACCGCCCAGTTCCATCGAGACCTTCTTGACCGTCTCTGCCGACTGGCGCAGCAGGATTCGGCCCACCGAGGTCGAACCGGTGAAGCTGAAGGAGCGGACCTCCGTAGCTTCAAGAAGACGTTTGGACATCTCGGCCGCGTCGCCGTTGATGACCTGAAACACTCCCGCCGGCATACCTGCTTCGTCAGCCAGTTTTGCGATGGCCAGCGCGCATAGCGGCGTTTCCGGCGCGGGCTTGATGATCATCGGGCAACCCGCTGCGAGCGCGGCGCCGGCCTTACGCGTAATCATCGCGATTGGAAAATTCCAGGGCGTAACCGCCGCCGTCACTCCGATTGGGTGCCAGGTGACAGTCAGCCGGCTACCCGCCAGGTGGCTCGGAATAGTCTCACCATAGGCACGTTCGCCTTCAGCTGCAAACCAGTCGAGAAAATTCGCGGCGTACTCGATCTCCCCGCGCGATTCCTTGATAGGCTTGCCTTGCTCCGACGTCATGATTACGGAGAGGTCTTGGGAGTTGCTCCGCAGCAATGCAGCCCACCTTCGAAGAATCGCGCCACGTGCGGTCGGAACAAGTTCGCGCCAGCCTTCAAACGCAGCTCGCGCGGCATCGACCGCGGCATCAATGGCGTGCGCGGAAAGCATGTCCACTTGGGCAATCACCTCGCTGGTTGCGGGATCGATGACACTTATCTTCTCCTGGCCGGCTTTCCACGAACCGTTCACGTAGGACCGGTGTTCCAACAGGTCCGCGCGGCTCAGCGAAGCCAGTGCATTTCTTGCTAACTCTTTCACGACGTGTCCTTATAAGCTCGTCAAACGACGTATACATGGTAGCGTCGGTGCCTCGCTGAAAAAGCGCACTTGAATTGATTGTGACGTCGAATTCCGGCGATGTTCCTCTCACTACGCAGCTTTTCAACGCCGCGTGACATTGAGGGCGTATTCCCGTCGAGGCGCCTGGCCGCTACACGCCCGACCGCACGAGCTACGACTCTTGGCCCGGCGCACAACATCTCCGGTAGTCAAACAACCGACGATTCACTGCCAGTTGAAGGTCCGCACAAATTGTGCGCGACGAAGAAAAAAACGCAGATTCTCTGCGTGATGCAGCGACCAAACGCCGTATTGCGCTTTTATTGCCGGCGGAAACTCTCTTCATTCCGAATGAACTCGAGGAGAGGAGGCATGAAACCTGGCTCACGTCGCGAAGCCGTTCAGATCGGACATCCCGCTGCCGACAGTGCTTCGCAACGCAACGTGACGACGGAGTCCACTGACCATTCCGATTTCAGTAATCACGCGTACGCTCGAACGGAAGGGAAACAGCGATTTGGTGCTTCAGGAGAGGCGCATTTAATTGGATGGCATACGGCCTTCTATGGTGAAGAGCGTGTGACGGATGGTTCCTTGAGTTACCCGTAATCTCGAAAGATTCACGACGAACGGCGTGGTTGCGCCTTTTGCTTTACATACGCTTATAACGCTACATCTTGAGTTATCTCACGTTCAATAACAGGTGGTGATCATGCGCAAAATTGAATCCCTTTCGTATATTGCGGCACTCTCGTCGCTCTCATGTGCTTTCGCGGCCGTCTACTCGGCACCGGCGGTCGCAGATGAGACAGTGGTGATCGGCCATGTTGCTCCGCTCACCGGCCCTGTCGCACAGTTGGGTAAAGACAACGAGAATGGTGCAAGGCTCGCGGTCGAAGAGATCAACGCAAAAGGCCTCGTGATTGGTGGTCAGAAGATCGTCCTGCAATTGGACGGTGAAGACGACGGCGCAGACCCGAGGACGGCTACCCAGGTGGCACAGAAGCTCGTTGACGAGAAAGTGGTGGCGGTCGTTGGTCACATGGAGTCGGGCACTTCGATTCCGGCATCGAAAATTTATAGCGACGCGGGAATTACGATGATCACACCATCGGCGACCAACCCGACTCTCACGCGACAGGGTTTCAAAAACGTCTTCCGCCTGGTTGCCACTGACGCGCAACAAGGTCCTGCGCTGGCAAACTATGCAAGCGAGAAACTGAAGATCAAAACCGTTGCGATCGTTGACGATGCTACGGCATACGGCCAGGGCTTGGCGGATGAGTTCGCAAAGGCGGCAAAAAACCTGGGTATCCAAGTCCTGTCTCGAGACACCACGAACGATAAAGCTGTCGATTTTCACGCCATTTTGACGAAAATCAAGAGTGAAAGACCTGACGCAATCATGTATGGCGGTCTGGATGCAACCGGGGGGCCCTTCACCAAACAGTCCGCACAACTCGGCTTGCAGGCGAAGATTCTTTCGGGTGATGGCGTATGCTCTGACAGATTGGAGGCGCTGGCGGGAAGCGCGGTTGATCGCGTAGTGTGCTCTCAGCCCGGAGCGTCCCCGGAGAAGATGCCGGGAGGCGCCGCGTTCAAGGCCAAATATCAAAAGCGTTTTGGGCATGCGATGGAAATCTATGCACCGTTCACCTACGACGCCGTGTATATCGTGGTAGATGCGATGCGTCGTGTGAATTCGACAGATCCAGCAAAGATTCTGACTGCGACGCCGGCCACCGACTATCGCGGCGTTACTGGTGAAACCAGATTTGATGAGAAAGGGGATCTTCGGAACGGTGTGATCTCGATCTTTGACTATCAAAACGGGAAGAAGACGTTCGTCGACCAAGTGACGATGTAAGCGGTTCCGTCCGGGAGCAACTGATTGAGTCGAGCTTCCGGATGTTTGTCTCTCAAGTTATGAGGTATTGTCAATGAGCGAAATCTCAGGTGACGCCGGATTTCCAAAGCTTCGAAAGTTTTTCGATCGCGCGGAATATTTGGTTCGCTTAGAAAAAGTACGTACCGAGATGGTCGCGAGAGGCATGGATTTGCTGATCGTGTCGGACCCCGCCAATATCGGTTGGATGTCGGGGTACGATGGCTATTCGTTTTACAACCATCAATGTGTGGTTGTTTCGATGGATAACGAACCCGTCTGGTTCGGACGCGGCATCGATCTCAACGGTGCCAAAGCGACCACTTACATGACCGATTCCGCATTGTTCGCGTACCCGGAGGAGTATGTCCAGCGTGACTTGCATCCGATGGAGTACCTTGCTCGCGAAGTGATTGCGGGTCGTCACTGGGAAGGTTTGGCTGTCGGGGTGGAAATGGACAGCTTCTACTTTTCTGCGGCGTCGCTTACGACACTGCAGAAGCATTTGCCGAAGAACTCGTGGGTGGATGCGACAGGGCTCGTTAACCGTCAACGCGCCGTGAAGTCGGAGACCGAACTGCGCTATATGCGGATCGGGGGGCGCATCCTGGAGAAGATGTACGCTCGAATCCTCGATTTGATCGAGCCGGGTATGCGGAAGAACGATCTGGTTGCTGAAATTTTCGCAACCGCGATTCGGGGTGTGGATGATTTCGGTGGGGATTATCCGTCGATTGTGCCTCTGGTTCCGACCGGAATTGAGGCTGCTACTCCTCATTTGACGTGGGACGATTCGAAGTTCCAGAGCGGTGCGGGTACCTTCTTCGAGATTGCAGGGGTTTATAGAAGATACCACTGTCCGTTGTCGAGAACGGTATATATCGGTCAGCCTCCGCAGAAATTCCTGGACGCGGAAAAAGCGGTTATTGAAGGAATTGAGGCTGGGCTTGAAGCTGCCAAGCCGGGAAACACGTGCGAGGATATTGCAACGGCCTTCTTTTCTGTCATGAATCGGCACGGCATTCAGAAAGGTGGTCGCGTGGGATATCCGATCGGAATGAGCTATCCCCCAGACTGGGGCGAGCGTACTACGAGCCTGCGCGTCGGGGATAAAACAGTGCTGGAGCCGGGCATGACGTTCCACTTCATGCCTGGCCTGTGGTTCGAGGACTGGGGACTGGAGATTACCGAGAGCATCGTAATTACACCGACAGGTTCGTCATGTCTGTGCGATGTTCCGCGGAAGCTCTTTGTCAAAAACTGACTTGTTCTAAGTTGACACGTGTTTCGGGAGAAGTGGATGAGGGCATTGCTACTCAACTTCTCCGGAGCACTGTGAGTTAGTTGTTGTGCGAAACGGTGACGACCGGGGCGCCGGTGATGTCCAATCAAGCTGTCCTGAGCTACCGTAAGGCGCCACACGAAGTTATATCAAGGAATGCCCCGATGCTGGCTTCACCAATAACCCCCACTGTCGATTTCGACGCCGATGGCGAGCAACATGGGTTCTTGAAACTGCCGTACTCACGGGACGATTCTGCGTGGGGTGCGGTCATGATTCCGGTTGCGGTCGTGAAACGTGGTGAGGGACCAACTGTCTTGCTTACGGGCGGCAACCACGGGGACGAATACGAAGGCCCCGTTGCGTTGTCGAAGCTTGCAGGCGAGCTTCGCGCACATGACGTGCGTGGACGGGTCATTATCATTCCGTTCATGAACTATCCGGCGTTCCAGGCCGGTACGCGCACTTCGCCGATCGACGCGGGCAACCTGAACCGCAGCTTCCCTGGCAGGCCCGACGGCACCGTGACGGAGAAAATCGCTGACTACTTCCAGCGGTACCTGCTCCCGCTTGCGGATTACGTGCTCGACATTCACGCTGGCGGTCGCACGCTTGATTTCGTGCCGTTTGCCGCGATCCACGTGCTCGATGACACGGCTCAGCAGGCACGCTGCGAGGCCGCGATGCGAGCATTCGGCGCCCCGTACTCGATGCGGCTTCTCGAACTCGACAGCGTCGGGATGTTTGACACGGCAGTCGAGGAGGCTGGCAAGGTGTTCGTATCGACGGAACTCGGCGGTGGCGGTGCGTCAACGGCGAAAAGCGTCGCTATTGCTGACCGGGGCGTGCGTGGCTTCTTGCGGTACGCCGGCGTCCTGGAGGGTGATGGGCAACCGGGTACCGAGCGGCGCAGGACAACACTCCTCGATATGCCGGACGGATCCTGCTACACCACCAGCGCCCACGGCGGATTGCTGGAGATGTGCCGCGACCTGGGCGAAACGGTTACGTGCGGCGATGTCCTGGCACGCATCTACGACACGAGTCGCACCGGCGTGCCGGTGGTCGAATACAGAGCACGGCGAGACGGGATTGTCGTAGCCCGACACTTTCCTGGGTTGGTGAAAGTCGGCGACACGATCGCGGTTGTTGCAATAGTCGTCGAGCGCGATTTAGTAGTGGCCGGCTGAGTTGTTCTCTGAGACGCGCGATTGCTGCTATCGCGGCTATGGGCTCGCGTCGGCCCATTCAACCTGTAACCTCTTCTGTAAAAAAATCCCGATGTCTCAACTTGCACCGATTGACCTGGGTGGAATATATGGCTCTGGTGCAAGTAGGCAGTTTTGACGAGATTTCTGGTATGGGAAGGATACCGTATCAAGTAGAAAGGACGGAATTCCAGACAGCGGGCGCGGCAATGTCTTTGAGTCACAAGCTGGTTAGCGAGAATTGCCCCTTGCGAATGCGATGCATCAACTCGGTGCCTGCGAGCGTGATCGCGGTGCTCCTGAAACGTTTGAAGCCGACCATGACGCTCGTCCGGAACTTGATGTAGCGATGGTCCTGCTCGATCAGATTGTTGAGATATCGTGAAGTCGACGGTGTGGCCGGCCCGATCAACCGATCGATAAAGGTAAATCCACTTGCCGCGAACTTTCAGATAGGTTTCGTCGACACGCCACATAAGGATTCCTTGTCATCGCGGAACTTTCTTGCCGTGGCGACCTGATCGCGAAACAACCGACAAACGTCTATCTCCAGTGACCCGAACGAGAAGGCGCACCCTCGGTGCTACGACTTGTCGACCTTCAAGTCACCAGGACGTCTCAGATTTACCGATTCACCGGCTCGTTCAGCACATCCATAGGCGATAGAAGACGGGGAGCAGCAATGTTGCGACAAGTTTTCTATCATGAGCCAGTGCGCTATGAAAACGTTGCTACCCACGCGGTCGACAGATCGGACCATCGGACGGGCGACCCGACGCGGTGTCGGCAGGCTTTTCATGCCTAACCTCAATGTTGGCGACCAGACGATGCGGATGATCGTAGTGGCCGGAGCCGGTCCGCCATGCATGGCAAGGGAGTCGAGATGTCTCACGAACTCTACATCCAGGCTCTTAGCGCGATGTTCCTGTTCTGGAATGGGGCGCGCATCCTGACGTACCTTCCGACCATCGGAAAACTCCTCGCGAGGGAAGCAGACGTGCGCAGCCACAGTCTGCTCAGTTGGGCGAGCTGGGCTCTCAGCAATGGCACGTTCGCACTTATGCTCCTCGAAATGAGCCGGGGAATTCCGAATGGAATGTTCTGGATGAATCTGGCCAACACGCTGATGTGCGTGATCGTTTCGCTCATCATCCTCTTCAGGAGGTTCCCTCGGCTGCACACAAGTGTGAGCAAAGTCTATCGACAGATCAGACGAAATGAATCGAAGGCCGGCGCCGTGCCCGGACGGCCGGGGTTGCTGCATCTGGGTGCAGGAAGCCCGGCTGTGTACGCCAATCTTGCCGTTGATCCAGTACCGGCCGCACCGCCTACGCGTTTCGGACGCACCGGGTTTTGGGTTGCGTCGGCAAGCGCATTGGCCGTCGGCGTCGTGGGTGCCGTCACCTATGATGTCTGGCCCAACCACGATCAGAGCGCCCACGTCGAATCGAAGGCGAGCACACAGCAGGTGCTCGGGATAACCCGACCGGCATCGGCAACGCAACAAGTGTCTTCGTCCGGTCCGGTCAAGCCATCAACCGCAACTCCTGCTCGCGCAACCGCAATCGCCCGTACCGCACTCGCCCCGCCTACGCCTTCCACTTCGTTCGAACGCCGCGCGGCACCTTCCCGGGCTTCTGCTGCACCGCGGCCAGCTACAGGGCGGCCTGGCAAAGCGGGCAACGGCGTGCCCCAAAATCGTGGGAATTGGGCGTCGCACTTTATGGCAAGCGTGCGGCAGGCGCTCGGCATCACCCGATCGACACCGCCAAGGCGACAGACGTCTTCGACCGGTCGTGGCGCGCCATCATCGTCGGCTTCTTCTCGCGGAACCGCCGTTTCCCGTGCTGAGATCGCCCGGCACGTACCTTCCGCTCCGGTCGATCGCGGCGCTGTGCCTTCCCGGGATTTCGCTGCACCGCAGTTTGCTACGGGGCGGCCCGGTCGTGCGGGCGATTTCGCCACGCAGGATCGCCTCCGTTCGGCGCAGTACGTTCCAGTATATGAAGCGCCGCCAACCGTCGTCTTTGAAGCGGCTCCCGTCGTATACGAGCGCGCCCCAGTCGTGTATCAGGAGCCTCCCATCGTGTACGCGCAAGTGCCCGTTGCCTACGGCCACGGATATGAGGCCGAGTACAGGGACCGCCGGCAATGGCACGACAATGGCTGGCACAAGGGCTGGAAACATCGTCAGCACGAGGAGGACGGCGATTAATGCCTGCCACCCAGCAAACCGCCTCCGCATACCCTGGCTGGTCCCTTCAACTGGTCGTAGCTGGACGCGCATCTCTCGTTTCGACCCCCGGCGCGCAGGGCGCCGCAGGCCGGGCGTCACTCACGATTCGGTCCGACCTCGAGCTTTCGACGTTGCGCGCCGCGCATCCCAACATCCCAATGTAATCGCCGTGACGATGGCGCAATCCCCGCGTTGGAACCCGATCGCCCGCGCAGCGCTGGAGGCGGCGCTGGAATTTGCCACCCGTCCCGATCGTTCTCTCCGTGGAGCTGTAACGGCGGTAACGATTTCGATCGGCCAGCAGCCCCGCGTTCGCGAATTTGCACGTTCGAACGGAGTCAAAAGTGCAACAGACCAGCGATGTCTGGTTCGAGGGCGATCCGCAGCCGATCTGCGTGGATCGCACCTTGCGAGGAGGTAAGATGAAGTCGACCATGTTCCGGATTCTCGCCGGGACGCTGGCAAGCCTGATCCTCGGAGCGTCATCGGGCGTGCATGGTGAGGGCGAGGTCCAGCCGGCGCCGCAGGCCGTCGCGCCGTTGACGGCGGAGAAGCTCGATCAAATGCTCGCGCCGATCGCGCTCTATCCTGATCCGCTGGTCGCCCAGATCCTGATGGCGGCGACCTATCCACTGGAAGTCGTCGAAGCCGATCGCTGGGTTCAGCAGCCGGGCAACTCGGCGCTCCAGGGCGGGCAGTTGACTGACGCGCTCGAGCAGCAGCCCTGGGATCCGAGTGTGAAGTCGCTCGTGCCATTTCCGCAGGTGCTGAAAATGCTCGATGACAACCTCGAGTGGACCGAGCGCATTGGCGACGCCTTTCTGGCCAGCCAGCCGGTGGTCATGGATTCGATCCAGCGCCTTCGCCAGCGTGCGCAGGCGGCAGGCACGCTGCAGTCGATACCGGAGGAGGCGGTCAACCAGGTCGGGCAGGACATCACGATCCAGCCCGCCCGCGCGGACACCGTCTACGTTCCGGTCTACAACCCGACGGTTGCCTATGGCGCCTGGCCTTATCCCGCTTATCCGCCCGACTATTTCCCAAATGACTTCTACGACGCGGTGCCCGGTCCGTTCGGCTTCGGCTGGGTGAGCGTAGCCATAGTCGTCCCGCTGTGGGGTTGGGAGCATTGTGACTGGCATCGGCACCACATCGACCTCGACCGCGACCGCTTCGCCGACCTGGACCGCCACCATAGGCCGTCGGGAGTCGAGTGGACGCACGATCCGTGGCATCGGCGCGGCGTTCCGTACCGCGACCCGGTCGTGCAGAGCCGGTTTGCGTCGAACGCCGCGTCGCCGGATGCGCGCCCGGCCTCGCGCGGAAATCCGGCAGCGTTGGCCGTTCCTTCATCGCGCACCGTGCCGGCCGTCGCGGGGATGCCGGGGACCGCGCATCCGCAGGCGGCTCCGGTGCCAGCGCCGCAGGGTCCTCATGCGCAGACGCCTCAGGTATGGACGGCGCCCCGCGCACAGGTACCTCACCCACCGCAGGTGCCCCACGTACAGGCGCCTCAAGTACAGCGGGCGCCTCCAGCGCAGATGCCGCACCCGATGCCGCGGCCAACCGCTGTGGTGATGCTACACGTCGCGCCAGGCTTCGTACCGTCCGGTCGCGGCCTTGGCATGCAGGCGCCAGCCATGCCCGGACGCGTCAGCGGCATGCCAGCGCCCGCATTCCGTCCTGCGGGCGGGGTGGCGCGGCCGGCGACGTCGGACGGCGCCAGGACACGCTGAAGAGATCAGGCCGACGCGCCAAGCTCCGCCGCGTCGCTACCTTGCCAGTTGGTCTTGCTGCTCAGATGCCAGACGTTCGCTGGTGGCGCATTCAGCCAGACTGTTTTGATGCGGTGCCAACACAACCCTACAGGGGCCGTAAACGGGACTCTCGGTTGATACGTGAACTGCACAAGACGTCGAGCCCGGTCCGCGTAAAGGAGTTCAGCGAATGCGGCAACCGTGGGTTCGACGACATCAGACGAAAGCGAACGAAACGGCAGTCCGGACACAATAATAGTTTTCGCTGGCAGGTCTTGAAGGACCGAAGCGTTCGCATGGAATGCGCCGCCGACCACATGCGCCTGTGGAAATCGCCCTCTCAGTTCGGTGGCCAATTGATCTCCGAGTTCGAATACGATCAGCCGCGCTGACGGGTGCCGACGCACGAGAGAGTCCGTCACAACTCCGGTGCCGGCCCCCACCTCGACGATCGCCTCGAAAGCCTCAACGCCGTCAGCCATGGCATCGGCGAGACAACGCGACGAGGGAGCCACTGCGCCTACGGTTGCAGGGCCTCTTAACCATTGCTTGAAAAAATTTAGGCTCATGCGAGGAAAGAACACGACGTCGGACGGTCTACAAATGTACCCCAGTCGTGATGCGATTGCGGAAACCGCCTCAAGAATATCAGGTAGTAGTTGACGCGAAACCGACTGAATCGTTACGAATTTGCCATGAGTACCTTTTTCGCGGATGAAGGACCCGTGCTCGCCGGTGCAGGCGAACCTGCGCTAGCAGAACGTAAGTGGGCTTCGAAATATTCCGCCCGATGTCGCGTGGGAAGCCGCTTTCTGGCGCGCCGTGCTTCCGCAGCCCATCGTGATCTTGTTGAGCCAGCCGCTGTTAACTCAGTCGCGCCATACGACCGGGTGGCAAGTGGAATTATTTTTGAAGTACAGCGGGAATATTTGAAGGACCGCGGTCGTTTAGCCTCCTCAGGCGCCAACTCGCGGAGCAATTTCTTACCAGTCAGGCTGAGGAGGGTAGTCATGTCACAGGTTTCTTGGGGGCTCAAAGCGGCGGCCGTGATCGTCCTCGCCGCCGGTTTCACAATCGGGCATGCCGCTGACGATGATGCTTACGTCGTCACACCACTCGTGTCCAACCTGGCAGGCGCTGCCCCGAAGGTCGACGGGGTACTACAGAACGCCTGGGGTATTGCCTTTAGTCCGGCAGCAAGTCCATTCTGGATCAACGACAATGCCACAGGCTGCTCCACGCTGTATGACGGCGAGGGGACAAAGGTGGCGCTGCAGGTCTCCATCCCGCTGCCAGGCAATGTCATACCGGCCGGCGCCTGTCATCCCGTCTTTCCCAACAATCCACCGAATCCCACGCCTGCGGCGCCGACCGGAATCGTGTGGAATCCCTCATCGGCGTTTCTCGTGCCAGGTACCTCGATCCAGGCCGCATTCATCTTCGCGACCGAGGATGGCACGATTTCCGCTTGGGCCGGTGGGTTGAATCCGCCGACCAACGCCGTGATCGCGGCCGATAACTCGTCCTTTCCGTCCGCCGCCAGCGGGGCCGTCTACAAGGGTCTCGTCTTCGGCGTAAACGCAAAAGGAGGTTTCCTGTTCGCCACGAACTTCCGCTCGGGTCGGATCGACGTATTCGGGCCGAACGGTACGAACGGCTTGTTCACGTCCGTGACGACGGACGGCGGCTTCACCGACCCGGACATCCCGGCCGGCTACGCGCCGTTTGGTATCGCGAACATCGATGGCGACCTTTTTGTCACCTATGCACAGCAGAACGATCAGAAGCACGACGATGTTGCAGGCAGAGGTCATGGATTCGTCGATGTATTCGATACAGACGGCCACCTGCTGCACCGCTTCGCCAGCCGGGGGGCGCTCAATTCGCCCTGGGGCATCACGCGCGCATCGTTTGCATTCGGCCGCTTCAGCGGCAAGATCCTGATTGGCAACTTCGGCGACGGCCGAATCAATGTCTTCAACGATGACGGCACGTTCGTCGATCAGTTGGAGAATCCGTTCGGCAATCCAGTGGCTATCGACGGGCTGTGGTCTCTGACACTCGGTGGCGGCCGCAACTCGAGCTCGGACACGCTGTACTTCTCGGCGGGTCCTAACAAAGAGACCAATGGACTGTTCGGTACCATAGCTCCATTGAGCGTCTCCAAATCGCGAGGATCCGATCAGCACAGGCAATAGCCGGCAGTCGCGCGTGGCTCCCTGCGCAGCTTCCTGGCGATCGACACGCAGTTGTTCGAATGCAGGTCTACGCCACAATAGTTCATGTCGACCTCCGTCGGGTCAGAGAGCGTTTCGCAAACTGACTTTAACCCCGTCGCTTCACCGCGACGAGGAGGCCGGCTGGCACTGTCACGTTGCTGAGATGGTCGAGTTAGATCGCGTGATGAAGAATGAAGAATCGCTTTAAATTTAACGTGACAGCGCCACGGCCGAAGCTGCATTATCCGCACAACAAGCGGCACGACGGCATCGTAGTGATTGATTTCGCGGTCGACGCGCTGTACGTCAATGCTCCAGATATGCATGGCGTTACTCGGCTCAGACCACAGTAGTTCGAGTCATTGAACCGTGATCGTTTCCTTCATGTCGGGGTGGTCCCCACAATAGACCTTGTAGATCCCGGGCTTGTCGAACTTGTACGAAAACGTGTCGTCTTGATCGAGGTCATACGAATGAAAGAGGCCCACGTCAAAGGCGCCTACGTCGTGGACTATCGTGTGCGGCTCCGCATCGAGATTCATCCACGTGATCGTCGTGCCGGCCTTGATCGTGTCGGACGAGGGCGAAAACATCAAATTCTTTATCGTCACGAGAGAGTCGCTCGCGCTTTGTGCGGACGCCGTGACTGTAGCTCCAGACGCTACCAGGCAGAACACGACCGCAAATACGGATTTCGGTAACGAATGATTTTTCACAATGATCTCCTCGAAGCTTATGCAGTTGCTGAATCGTGAAGCGGGGCGACACCGGGATGGCCGGCGAACGAGACGGTCGTCACGCCAAGCATTCTTGGCAACTGGTCGCGCGCAACCGTCAGCGGTACCGGGCCTGGGCCATTCCCGGCGGTAGGTTGAGGAAAGGCAGTGGAGCGAGCCGTATGGAAGGTGATGTTGCCTCTGCCATGGAGAGATGCATGACGTTGACGATTGATGAAATGAACACCGTCATGATCGAAGCTGTAATAGCCTCTGTTATCCGAGGCCTCGCCAAAGCGGCAGAAATATTCCGCGGTGGAATCATCCGTTGCGTCGTGATCGCCCGGGACGGTATGAAGTTCCGGGACCGGTAATTCGAACAGGAGTTGGGATGCGAGGTCGAACTCCTGAGCTTTCGAGAGGCGGGTGATATCGCCTGTATGAATGGCCAGAGCAGGTTTCGTGGGCATGCTCTTGACGAGATCGATGGTCTGCTTGAGTGCTCCCGACACATCAGGGTTGGCTTCATTGTTGAACCCGATGTGTGTGTCGCTGATCTGCAGGAACAACGGTTTGCCTATGTCCACGGACTGTCCGTTCTTTTCCTGCGCTATGGCCAGGTCGATGGGCGTGAGCACGCCGCCGGAAAGCGTGAACAGCGTTCCGAGTCCGCCATAGGCCATGCACCTCAAGGCCCTGCGACGTGAAGGATCGGATGGGTTCTGTGACGACATGAGATTCTCGCAAGCGAATCAGCAAGCTGAGCGGCCGGATCGCCTGGGAAGAAACGGGCGCCTTCAGTAGGGAGTACCTGCCCGATTGGAGATTTATTCCCACTACCTGAGCTCGCCAGGCTTGCGAAGTCGCGAATGTCTGCGGGCTTCCCGGTGTCGGGAGACCGTAGCCGGGTGTCGATTGGCTACAAGCCGCCAATGCAGAAAGCTGACGAGGCGACAGTAAAAGAGGAACAGGTCTGAAAAAGGGGATATTCGCGGCGCAGCAGCGTGGGGCGGCCTGACGGCGTGAACGATGGACACCGTCAATGCAGGAACTCGCCCTCTACGTATCGAACGGATTCCGAATCGACACGATGTAGCAAGGTAGTTAAGAATGTGCGCATCGAGAAGCCTGGAGACGAGAGGTTGTCACACATTCCCTATCCTCAATGGTTGCGGCCGGCGCAGATGGTATGGCGACGCGGTTGCAATGCCGCAAGCGATTCGGCGCGGGAGCGCCGATGCGCCGGCAAGATCCGTCTCGTCGCCGCCACCTGCGGATGCTAAAGTCCTTGCAGCCGCTGGCTTTCAACGAAAAGAATGGGACCGTCATGCCAAACAGAACCTCCTTGCTCCAGCGCGCGGCAGCCACCGCTGCTTTCTTTGTGCTGATCGCAAGCCATGTGGCCCGCGCCGAAGATAGCGTCGCGCCGGTTCATCCGGCCGCTCGCGATATTGCCCAGGAAGAGCGCAACCGCGCGCTAGTCGTGAACTTCTACGATGCGGTGTTCAACAGGCACGATCTCAGGACTGCTAGCACCGTGCTCGCACCGAATTACATTCAGCACAATCCGCATGTGCCCACCGGGTCCGCGTCGTTCATCAGCTTCTTTACCGAATACTTCAAGCATGCCCCCGATGCCCGTTCGGCCATCGTGCGCAGTGCGACCGACGGCGATCTCGTCTTTCTGCATGTTCACTCGACCAGCAACCCGCAAGACCGCGGCAACGCCATCGTGGATATCTTCCGCGTCGAGCACGGCAAGGTCGCCGAGCACTGGGATGTGATTCAACCCGTGCCCGAGCAGTCGGCCAACGACAACACGATGTTCTAGTCGATCCGGCGAAACACGCTGTCTGCCGCGGGCCTCTCCTCGCGCCAGACAGCGCGCCGCGGTTTAGTCGAGGCTGCCGAACACCGCTGTCAATCGAACTAAAGATGCAACCCCCTCGGTGGCCGAAAGCCACACCAATCAACGAACTGGTCGCATTGGCTCAATTGATCGCACTTCGGTTCCCCTTGATCTCACTGTTGCACTTGAAACGACGCACCTTTATTCCCGCCATTCGACTGTCCGTCCAACGGGAAGCCGCATCCGGACCGGTTTGGCTCTGATCAAGAAAACTCGCAAAAACTCGGGCGAGTTGTACAGGCGCGCCCGAAATCGCGGCATGCCGCCACGTTCGAGGCTCGGGAATAAAGCGGACGCTGGCGTGGTTAGCTCAGTGTACGCAGCGCGATCTGCAGGTCGCAGGGTTCCGCTACCGATAGCTGATCGTCGTGAGCTGCGGCAGAAATGGAAGGAGGCGAACATGAACATCGCCGAGAAGTCCCTGCGGTTCTTGGTAGAAAAATGGCTTACGCCGACACCGACGACGCGGCTCCGCGTAATTCAATTCGGCCGTATTGGTTGCGAGAGGAGACGCTATGTGCGCGTCGAGGCCTTGGCCCCAAGCGGTTCGCATGCGATTTTCTTCTTTCGGCACGATGACGGCTGCTGGTGTGTATTTCCGCCTGCGATTGCACGGCCGGCATTGACGGGTCGTCGGCTTGCAGCGTAGCGGAGCTGCGGTGCCGATCATCAGCAAGCTCGGTACGTCGACGTTCGGTGGCGAGCATGCCCGCGTCGGCCCGTGCCGTGCAGGTGAGGGCGGTGCGTAGGCGTGGACCGTGTCCTTCAAACGCTTCGGCTTGCGGTCCTGCCGCCGCAGTGCCGCAGGTTCGGTCGTCGTTCGTCATGCGTCCCTCGATGTTTTGTCTGGCGGCACTGTGATCGCGGTAAGAATCACTGGGTACTTCAACTCGCGGTAGATCTAACCGTAGGACCATCGCCAGAGCGGCGATATTCGCATTCATTTTCTTCAGTTCGAAGCTGGAATAAATTTCGAGCGACTTCGGTATAGGCTGGGAGAGCATGCCAGCGATCGAGCAGACGGTCCGCCTGCAAATTCGCGGTGCATGAACGAAATGCGCCGATCCGGCGCGAGGTTCGAGACAGGAGAGCACCGCGATGCTCGAGAGCAGGTCCACCCGCACAGCGATACGCAAAGGCGACCCCGTATTCAAGCCAAACACACGTCCACCGCCATTTAATACCGGTGACATGATTCCGCAAAGCGAAGTGCCTGAACACATCAGTATCGATCGCGGCCCGCTAATGCCAAACCAAACTTCATAAACGTAGTTAGACGGGCTCCGTAAAGTCGATGAACAGCGTTCTGACGGGCGCCACGTCGGATTCGCCGCAACATGTAAGTCATTCGAAACCCAAGTTGTTCGTCGCGCCGATGCGCTCCCTGTCCAGTACTCGTGTATGCCTGAGGTCGATGATGAAATCGCTGCTGAGTCACCATGAGATCGCCATTCTGTTTCTACTGCTCGATGCGCCCAACCAGGTCGCACCTGGTGATCCAGATGCGATCGCTCTTCAAGAAGCGAGGCTCGTCGAAATTGTACCTACGGCTTTCGACGATGGCAGATTTCGGGTAACGCCAGCTGGGGCGGAACTACTCCGTCGTCTTCGCATGACAGCGGATTGAAGTACAAATTGGTTCGAGCCGCAATCGGCGACCGCGCACGGGTCGTAGCCGCCGATCGTCGCGGTGATAGCGAGTGCTGGTTCCCAGCGAGAGGGCGTGCGTCGCTACCGGCCTCCGTGTCCTTACGGGCTTTGCGCACCGTCGTTTATTGCACTGAAAACGAGTGGCCCCCGATTTCAGCGGCCTCGAGTTGCTAATCGGGAATAAAACGGACTTTGTCGTGGTTTAACCAGTACACGCCGGACGGTTGACAAGGATCAAGGAGATCCATGCAACTCGTGCGACGGGACGTTCCAAAAGTGGAAACTTGCCGTATTGTATTTTGGAATGCTAAGTAAACTGTGAATTGGAGCCGCCATGATGAAAGCACTCATTCCCGCCGTCGTTCTCGCTTCGGCTTTGGCCGCGCCGGTCGTATCGTTTGCCCAGCAATCGAACGCGCCTGTGACGCGTGCGCAAGTGCGCGCCGAGCTTGTCCAGCTCGAAAAGGCAGGCTACAACCCGGCTAATGCCGACGATACCGACTATCCGGCCGACATCCAGGCCGCAGAGGCTCGCGTGGCGGCACAAAATGCGAAAAATGCGACCGCACAGGTCCCCGTAGCTGACACCGGTGGACTGGGTGGAGTGGTCAGCGGTTCGTCGGCATCCGGTGCCCCCGCAGCCGCCCGCCCCGCAGCCCATGATGGCACGAAGCCGATTTACTTCGGCACCCATTAAACAGTCAGGTGGGACGAGCCGCTGGCGCCCCATCCGGTCGCCGAGCATCGTCCTCTGAGCGCGCAGCACCCCTGCGCGCCCCCATTCCCAGAACTGGCCCGTTTCGTTGCATGCCCGGCACATGCAACAGGTCTTCTAGAACTTGTGACGCAGGCCGAGGTTGACCATTTCCTGCCTGCTGGTGCCTGCGTATCCGTACGAGCCGATCGAGGCTTGCGCCGCCGTTGTGCCGCCTGTGCCATTGCCGGTTTCGCCGCTCGCATGCTGATAGGCGGCGGTCACATACACATCGGTGCGCTTCGAAAGGGAATAGTCAGCGCCGAGCGAGACCTGGTGATACGTCGCGGAGGTATCGCCGCTCGATTTTGTATAGCTGTAGCCCAGGCCGACCAGAAGGGCCTTGGTGGCTTGATAGTTCACGAATCCCTGACCCGTGTTGTACTTCTCGTTCGAAGCGAACACCGAAGCGCTGTCGCGGCGGTACTGCGAGTTGCTGTAGGCGGCCCCGAGCGTGAACTGCCCAAGCGTATATTGGCCTGCGACGCGGGCAATCCCGAGCGAGTGTGCGGTCTGGTATCCACTGTTGATCGGGCCATCGAACGTACCGTCCGACGTGCTGTTCCAACCCGCTGTCGGACTGCGTGGGCCCGCCGACGCTGGACTGTTCGCTGCATAGAAGTAACCGGCGGCGAGGGCGATCGGGCCATTGTTATAGGCGGCCGCCGCCGAATACGATTGCTCCGAGCCGGTGCTGCCCGCGATGCCGCCGAACGAGTACATCGCTTCAAACTGCAGACCCGACCAGACCGGCGACGTGTACTTGACCGCGTTGTTCACGCGGAAGCTGTTGTCGTAATTGTCGACGTCGCCCGCGGTTGCGAATGCGCTGCCGAAATAGTTGTCCTCGGTGATGCCCTGTACGAGATCGATCAGCGGATCGTACTGGCGGCCGAGCGTCACGGAACCCAGCGAATCGCTCGTCAAACCGACGTAGGCCTGCCGCCCGAATAGCCGGCTGCCTTGCCCCAGTTTGCCGGTGCTCGGATCGAAACCGTTTTCGAGCTGGAAGATGGCCTTCAGGCCGGCGCCAAGATCTTCCGTTCCCTTGAGGCCCCAACGTGAACCCGACAGATTGCCTGCACTACTGTTACCGAGAGCCCAGAGATTCTTGTCGCCCTGTGCGTTGTGCACGTAGGTCAGCGACGTGTCGATCGTGCCGTACAAGGTCACGCTGCTTTGCGCATGCGCGGCGCCGGCGGACGTGAGCGCGGCCAGCGAAATTATCGAAAAGGTGGTGCGTTTCATCTCATCTCCTGCGTTGGACGTCAATCCTCATGCAGAGAGACTAATCGCGTAAAACAATAATGTAAAAAGTTGAAATACAGATCGTGTCCGATATGCGACACCTGATAATTAACTATCCTTTCAATTAATGAAAAACAGAGTTGACCTTCTAAAGGAATATGTCCGAAATAGCCTGGAATTCGGCCGAATTTCGTCCCGCGAAAGCAGAAAGCATGCTTGCCGTTTACCGTATCCGTAGACAGCCGATGCCCACGCTTAACGCGGCTTCGGCAAGATTTTTTTTGTCGGAAGCGTTCGCCGAACTGGGCGGTTTGCTCACAGCCGATGCCCAGAAGATAGCGTTCCGCCCAAGCATTGCTGCCTGGGCGCTCAGCAACCGTCTGAAGAAAGCGAGCCCTTGCGGCGTACCAGGGAAGCGCTTAAGGGCTCTGGGTTATGGTCCGTCAGGGGAATCCCGAGCAACGTGTTTCCAATTGGGTACGACGGCGGCCGACGGTTTGACCGCGTAACGTTCGCGGCCAAATTTAAAGCGATAGCTGATTCTGGTTGTGAAGTTAACCGATAGATGATCTTTGTCGGATTAAAGTGATAGGTGATTTTGGGCATCAGCTTATGCTTTGTTCGTCACGCCTTCACACACCGAAAGCCCGCATACACATATTGGTAATGCGGTTGAAACCAGTTCCGGAAAGCCGGCCGCAACATGCATTGCGCGGTGCGTGCCGAACCGCCTTTGATCACGTAATGCTGCCCGTCGAAAAAGTTGGCGGAGTAGCCCGGATAAAACGGAAACGCTTCAAAGCCCGGCAGTGCGTCGAACACCGTGGAAGTCCACTCCCAGCCATTGCCGAATTGACCTTCCACACCGAACGCGCTGACGTTGTCCGGATATGCGTCGACCGGCTGCGGGTCCCAGCTACGAAAATCGAAATTTCCCGATGCGGCGTGCGGTGCGCCATGTGTGGCGCGTTGCCATTGCGCTTCGCTGGGGAGCGTCTTGCCGGCCCAGCGCGCGTAAGCGCTGGCTTCGGCGTGGCTCACGTACGCGGGCCAGTCGAGCGGTAACGGCACTTCGTCGAACATCGTGCGCAGCATCCATGCGCCGTTCTGATCGCTCCCGGTTTGCTGCGACCAGCAGGCGGGATGCTCGATATGTTCGGCTTCTTTCCAGGCCCAATCCTTGTCCGTCCACCACTTCCGTTCGCGATAGCCGCCCGCCTCGATAAACACCCGAAACGCGCCGTTCGTCACCATGTGACGGTCGATCTCGAACGCGGGCACGTCGACGCGCTTTTCGCCGAACTCGTTGTCCCAGCCGAAATGGCCACTTTCGCGCGACATGCCGAGCACCGTTGCGCCAGCCGGCACGCTGACCATCGACGACAACGCCGGCCGCGGCTCAGGACGCGTGAGCACCGGTTCCCGCAACCCGGTGACCTTCTGCGCAAGCGGCAACTGATGCAGCATGTACGCGAGCGTTTCGGCATGCATCAGCCGATGCTCGATCGCGACGTTCAGCAACTGCTCGGACGCGTCAGCATGGGCGCCCTTGCGACCGACGCGTGCGGAGTCGCTCAGCGCGTCGAGTTCGCGGTCGATCTGCTCGCGGGCGCGCAACCCGTAGGCACGCACGGCGTCGAGCGAGGGCCAGTCGCTGGGTTGATCGGTCGGAAAGCCGCCGTCGACAGGATCGATGCCGAAAGCGAAGAGCTCGTCGAGGTGCGGATCGAATGCCGGCAGATCGCACAGGCGCTGATCGAAAAGATTACGATCGAAAGCTTCCAGATGGCCGACGTAAAACACGATCCGGTGGCGCTCACGGATCGGCCGTTCGTACAGAAATTCGGGTTTGACGATAGAAAACAATGCGTCGGTAATCTGACGCGCGTCGATTAGACGCTGGACGAGCGGGTGATGCGGGGCGGGGTCGCGATTCATTTCGCCAGGTCTCCTTGCGGGGGACGGACTAAAGACTGTACCCGCTCGCAGGAGCCATGCCAAGACGAATGCGCGCTAAAAAACGGATAGCCGGGGACGTGGCGGCGCGGGCCAGGTCCTGCGCGTACGGCTTACACCTTCTGCAAGCCCTCCAGATCGACGATCCGGATGTGTTTGCCTTGTGTGTCGATCAGGCCGCGCTTTTGAAATCTTGACAGGGTGCGGCTCACGGTTTCGAGCGTCATGCCGAGGTAGCTGCCCATGTCCTCCCGTGTCATGCGCAAATTGAATTCCGCCGATGAATAGCCGCGTTGCGCGTTGCGCTCCGACACGTCGAGCAGAAATGCCGCCACGCGTTCGTCCGCCGAAAGGGAGCCGAGCACCATCATCTGGCCGGCTTCGCGGACGATCTGTTCGCCCAGCAGTTTGTGCAGGCGGTCCTGCATCGAACTGATTTCACGGCACAAGGATTTGAGGGCGGGGTAGGGAACGATACACACGGTGCTGTCTTCAAGCGCGACGGCGCTGCATGCATGTACGTCTTCGCTGATACCGTCGAGGCCGAGCGCTTCGCCGGCAAGGCGCAACCCTGTGACCTGTTCGCGGCCGTCACGGTGGGCCATGACGGTTTTCATGGAGCCGGAACGCACGGCGTAAATATTGTCGAAGCGGTCGCCGCTGCGGTACAGCGCTTCGCCGCGCTGCACGGAGCGCGCGCTGCAAATGAGCGCTTCGAGTTTCGTTAGTTCTTTGGGCGACAAGCCTTGCGGCATGCAGAGCGCCCGCATCGAACAACTCGAACAACGAGCGGCGGTGCGCGCAGTTGCCCTCACCGGCGCGGCACGACGGCCGCCACGCGCCGGCGACGGGATCGGAATGGAATCGGCAGCGCCGGCGGAGCGAGTCACAGCGTTAGGAGTAGGCATGTTCTGCAACCATTTGTCAGAGTAACAACTGATTGTCCCACCGCCCATGCCCCCCGTTTAGCGACAAAATGACGCGTTCGCGCGGTTAGGCATCTTGAGCGATGTCACGCTCGCATTGCTGCTTGTGGTTATGGACTGCTATGTATCGTGGCGAGCATGCTCTGCACTGATTTCGAAGATATAGCGCTGCGTGTGCCGCTTGATTCGGCAAGCACACGCTTTGCAATGTGCGTTGCCACGCGTTCAAGCGTCTTCACTAACCTTGCCGGCCGCAGAGGGGATCAGCAGTACCGGCAAGGTCGCCTGGCGCACGCAGCGCTCTGCGACGCTGCCGAGAATCAGGCGCTGAAAACCGCGCCGGCCATGCGTGCCCATTACCAGCAGATCGGCGTTGAAATCGGCGGCCGCTTTTAGCACGACCACCGACACGTCGTCGAGCGAGGAGGCTTCGCCCACGATGAGCTCCCCCTTGACGCCTTTCGCTGCCATGGCCTGGGCGAATTCCGCGCAGAGTTCCTTGCCCTCTTCGACGAGGCGGTTGCGCAGAATGGACGGGTCATAACCGGGCGCTTCGAAATACATCGGCGTGTTTTCGACGACGTAGAGCGGCTGCATGACAGCGCCGGTGGATTTCGCCAGCGCGAGCGCTGCTTCGAATGCGCGGCGCGAGGTGTGGCTGCCGTCGACCGCTACGAGGATGCGTGTGTACATATCGACTCCGCGTCTGAAGGATTGGGATGCCGCGGCCATTGCGCACGGCCGGGCTCATTGACGATTTATCTCCGATACCAGCGTAAATGATCGCTGAAAAAGGTGCATCCTGTCAGGATGTAAATCAAACACTTGTCAAATTTTGCGATAGCGGCGCGTCACCCGGCAATCACCGTGCAGCAGGCGTTTGCGGCATGCCTGTCAAGCCGGGGTGCCTATGTTAAATCAAGATAGGGTCAGGTTTGCCTTACAATCAGGACCTACTCAGACAAGCTGCTTCAGCACCGCTGATGAACGAGCGCAAAACGACGGGCTTGCCCGACAAGATCTACGGCGACATCCTCAATCGCATTCTTGAAGGCGAGTACAAGGAAGGCGAGCGGCTGCCTACCGAGCATGCGCTGGCCGAACGCTTTGCGACGTCGCGGCCCACTGTACGCGAGGCTTTGGCGCGCTTGCGGGCGGACGGGATCATCATGACGCGGCACGGTTCGGGCACCACGGTCGCGCGGCGGCCGGACCCGGATGTGCGGCGGTTCGCGCCGCTCGAAACGCTGTCCGACATCCGCCGCTGTTATGAATTTCGCATCGTGACCGAAGCGGGCGCGGCCGAACAGGCCGCGCTCAAGGCCGATGCGGACGACATCGCCGCGATCCAGCATGCGTGGGACCAACTGGAACGCATCATCGAGACCCGGGGCATCGGCGCGCAGGACGATTTCATGTTCCACCTGGCGGTGGCGCGCGCCTCGAAGAACCCGTTTTTCATCACGGTCATGTCGTTCATCGAAGAACAGATTCTGTTCAGCATGAATCTGTCGCGCAATCTTTCGCTCGTGAAAACGGTGGAGCGGCAGCGGCTCGTGCAGGCCGAACATATGGCCGTGCTCGAGGCGATCCGCCGTAAGGACGGCCCTGCAGCGGGGAAGGCGATGCGCGCGCATCTCGAGAATGCGCTCGAGCGGATGTTCGGTTCCTGATATCCCGCGTGTCTCCGCCGCGGGTCGCAAATACCAGGTAACCAGGTAACCGGGCTGCCGGTCTGCTTTAGCCGGGCAACCGCGACCAGCCCGCCGTGACCAGTCCACTGCAACTAGCCCATTGCATCCGGACTGCCCGCAAACGGGTCACCGCAACCGCGGCCCCAGTGGTGCCCTGCCGTCAGGCGGCGGCAGCCATCGGCCCGAACAGGGCGGTGCGGGTCTTCGGACTGACCGCGATATCCAGCGCCACGGCCCGTTCCACGCCGATCTGCAGGGGTGACCCGAGCCGGCTGATGTCGATCCCGGTCTTGCGCAGGAGCCGTTCGATCGGCGTGGTGGTCACCGTGACATAGCGGGTGATGCCCATCCGGTCGGCGAACGTCACGAGTTCGTGAATCGCCTGCATCGTCAGGTCGGCAAAGCCGAACGACTGTTCCTCGCCGCTGGTTTCGATCGCAAACCGGCTCAGTTCCCAGATATGCCGCCCGACCGGTGCATCCGCGCCGTGGAGCAATTGCGGGAAGGTGTCCTTCAGCATGTTCGGCCCTTCCGTCGGCATCAGGCGCCAGCAGCCCCGCACGTGCCGATCGTCGCCCTGAATCAGCATGTAGTGCGGCCCGAGCGCGTCGTAGCCGTCGATTTCCATGCCCGCGATGGTCGGGATGTCCCACCCGAGCCGCCCGTGAAACACCCGGGCCCGCAGGCGGTACATCTCGTTGATGTCCGCGTTGTCGAATTCCTGCCGCATTCCAATCCGGATTGCTGTTTGCATGACGTTCTCCTGAACGTGTTGGGGTACCCAATACGCAAGAAAACTTATGCATTTTGAATCTTTCCGCCACCTACCTACCTGGATAGGTGTGCATGCTTATCGGATAACGCAGAATTCGAGATAAGCCTCAGCCCTCAACCGACGGGACACAAAAATGGAACTTCTCGAAAACCACTGGCAAGCGCAACCCTCGGTCCAAACCCGCCCGGCAGAGCCGTCATCGGCGGTGGATCGTGTTCTGATCATTGCCTACCGCAAGAAGAAGAAGGAGAGCCAGCGCCGCTTCTGGGCACGCTTTGGCGTGACGCAGTCGCGTGGCAGCCGGTTCGAATCGGGTGCCGAAATTCCGGCGCCGGTGTCGATCCTGCTGGGCCTCTACTTCACCAAAACCGTTTCCGACGCCGATCTGGGACGGGCTGAGCGGGTGCTGTACAGCCGCGACGCCGTCGCCTTGCTCAACCCGGGTCAATAAGCCCCAACTGCGTGGCGATCACGGCCGCCGCGCGCCGCGAATTCACACCGAATTTCGTCCTGATGTTCTTCATGTGGAAGTTCACAACGGCTTCCGAGCAGCTCAGGATATGGGAGATTTCCCAGGTGGATTTGCCGCGCGCGGTCCATTTCAGACATTCGCGTTCGCGCGGCGTCAGCTTGGGCAATAAAGTCTGAGTGTGCGTATTCAAATGGCGCTGACTGGTATCGATCACCAGATCGCGCAATAACACCAGATTCGGCAACGCGACGTTGATGTGACGCCAGAACGCGTCGGTCGGATTGCTGTCATTGACGAAGCACATCATGCCGGCTTCCTGGTTCGGCCCATGAATCGGCAACGTCACACCTGAGCGCAGGCCGTGCGCGCGGGCTTCCTCATACATCGACTGCTGCGGTGCGGTCGTAAAAATGTCCGGCGACCAGATCAGCGGCGCGGCGCGTGTCGCGCAATGCGAGACAGTCGGGTCGATATGGACGAGCCCCTGCTCGTCGTAGGTGCGCCGCCAGGCCGGTGCGTAGGTGCTCCGCACATAGGCGTCTTCAAGGCGAATGGTCGGGCGCGGCAGCATGGCAATCAAAAGCCTGTCGAAGCCCCATGTGTCGGCCAGGCCCGCGATCGCGCCGAACCATTCCGCTTCATCTGCGGCGTTCAGTAGCGGCGCCATTTCCTCGATAAAATGTAGCGACAATTTGGTTCTCTCAGACTCGCAAACGTCCCGTTGCGGTTAATTGCGGTACGGCGATCCGTCCGGCTGTTTTTATCTTCACAATCTATCACTAAAAATTATTTCGCAAGCCAAGGGTGATTTCTAAAGAAACGCCACCAGCGCTAGTTCTGCAACCAGGCGAACGAATTACTCCTTATATCGGATTTCTTCGACCTGATTAACATTCACGGGTCGATAAAGTGGGTAATTTTCTCGTAGTGGCCTTTTTGATGCATTTGATTTGCAACATTATTGTCAAACCACTTTGAATGACCGTGCGTGTCGAAATTCCGGACAAAACCACGCTAATTACCCAATTGACGATTTCCACCTGGCCCTTTGCCATTCTCTAACACCCGCCTGTCGCCGTCTATTGTCATACGAAAGCGACGTACCGGACTTTGCCGGCTTTGGCTTCTTCGCATCGACTTCGACTCAAGATGGCGCGATGACATCTTACTCAGGTTGTTTGACAACATTGCGAACCCGGTGCTAACTTGAACGCCCAGTCCCCGTGCGTTTGAGGCGTCATGAACGAATCCCCGATTCTCGACAGTGAGTTCGTCGCGTCGGTGATAGCTGTGCCACCGCTTGCACGCCGCGCCGACTACACGCTGGACGCCGCCGAAAATCGCGCGCTGATCCGCCACATCGAGGCTGGCGGCGTGCGCACCTTGCTGTACGGCGGCAATGCGAACCTCTATCACGTGGCCGTCAGCGAGTATCGGGACTTGCTGGATCTACTGGCCGACGCAGCGAGTGCAGGCACGCGCGTGATCCCGTCAATCGGTCCCGACTACGGGAAAATGGTCGATCAGGCCCGTATCCTTGCGCAAACCCGCTACCGTACGGCAATGGTGTTGCCGCTGAGCGGTTTTACGACGTCCGAAGGCGTGGAGGCGGGGCTCACGCGCGTCGCCGACGCGGCGGGCATGCCGCTCACCCTGTACATCAAGAGCGAAAACTACGTGGAGCTCGACACGCTCGCGCGATTGATCGAGCGCGGCACGCTGCTGGCCGTCAAATACGCGATCGTGCGCGACAATCCTGCGGATGATCCGTATCTGCGCCGACTTGTGCAAGCCGTGCCTGTGGTCAAGGTGGTGTCGGGCATGGGCGAGCGGCCTGCGCTCGTCCATCTGCGCGAGTTCGGTCTGGTCGCATGGACGACGGGTTCGGGATGCATTGCGCCGCGCATGGTCATGGCCCTGCTGCAAGCCGTCGGAACCGGTGATACCGACAAGGCGCAGCGTCTCTATGACGCGTTCCTGCCACTCGAAACCCTGCGTGACGAAATCTCGCTGATCCGCGTGCTGCACGATGCTGTCACGTTCTCGAAGATTGCCGACATGGGGCCGATCCTGCCGCTACTCAGTTCGACGCCGCCCGAACATCATGCGAAGATCGATCATGCGACGCAGGTCCTGCTCGCGTTGGAGCGTCAGTTCGCGCAGAAGCCGGCGTCGCATTGACCTCGCAGCGGCCCCGATTACAGGTGCGTGCGCGGCGCGCCGGCGTGCAGGACACAACGCGCTTCGACTCGCTTTCCCCCTCAACTTCCATCGTTCAAAGCCTACGCATGATCGACACCAGCCGACGCTATCCCGATCCCTCCATTCGCGTTCTCGATCCACGCTTCAGGTCGCTGATCCTGGCGTCTGCTTCCGTCGAGTGTCTATATCAGGGCGCGCGCTGGTCAGAAGGGCCGGTCTGGTTCGGCGACGGCCGCTATCTGCTGTGGAGCGACATCCCCAATGACCGTATCCTGCGCTGGGATGAAACTAGCGGCGCGGTGACCACGTTTCGCCAGTCGTCGAACAATGCGAACGGCCACACGCGCGACCGCCAGGGCCGCCTTGTGACCTGCGAGCACCTGACGCGGCGCGTCACGCGGACCGAGTACGACGGTTCGATTACCGTGCTCGCCGACCGTTACCTTGGCAAGCGTTTCAACTCGCCGAATGACGTGATCGTGAAGTCGGACGGTTCGATCTGGTTTAGCGATCCGACCTTCGGCATCGACAGTTTTTATGAGGGCGAGCGGCAGGAGTCGGAACTGCCCGCGTGTGTATACCGCATCGACGGCCAATCGGGCGAGGTGACCATGGTCGCCGACGACGTGCTGGGCCCGAACGGCCTCGCGTTTTCGCCGGACGAGTCTGTGCTGTACATCGTCGAATCGCGTGGCGTGCCGCGCAAGATTCGCGCGTTTGATGTCGACGCCAGCGGCGAGCGGGCAGTACTGTCGAACAACCGCGTGCTGATCGACGCCGGGCCGGGCACGCCGGACGGCTTTCGCGTCGACACACACGGCAATCTCTGGTGCGGCTGGGGCATGGGCACCGACGAACTCGACGGCGTGCGCGTCTTCACGCCGCAAGGCGAGCCGATCGGCCATATCGCGTTACCGGAGCGCTGCGCGAATGTGTGCTTCGGCGGACGCCATCGCAACCGGTTGTTCATGGCGGCGAGCCACGGCTTGTATTCGGTGTATGTGAATACGCAGGGCGTCCAGGGCGGGTGAGCGCGCAAGGCGTGCGGGCAGCCTGAGTGCGCAGTGCAAGTGCAGGTTGCTTGACAACTAGCTGCCCGACTTGCTTGTCGACTCCGGGTTTGCCCTTGGATAACGCGCGCAAACCGTTGAACCACAAGGATTCCCCGCAAAAAAAGCCAATTTTCTGGGCAAAACCCGGTGGCGAGTATTTGCTTGACATCGGCAGTTCCGCTTCGCTATGTTCCATTGGTAGAGAGACACCGCCAGCAGCGCATCTGGCCGGCGGACTTCCATACCAAGAAGCGAGGAGACGCAATGACTGTTTCAGGCAGGTTGGCGCTCAGGCTGGTGTCCGTAAGTCTCGTGGCAAGCGCCGCATTGGGAACCACCGCGCATGCGGCCGATCCGGTAACGCTAAATATCGTCGACGTAGCCGGCGACCTTCAACTCACGCAGAAGGGTTTCGAAGCCTTCAAGGCGAAGTATCCGAATCTCGTCGCCAATCTCACGTTCACCAACGCGCCCGCGCCGCAGTTGCCCGGCAAGATCAAGGCGATGCAGGCCGCTGGCCGCTCCGACATCGATCTCGTCCTGACGGGCACTGACGCACTGGCCGCCGGCATCGAACAGAATCTCTGGATGAAGCTGTTGCCGGACAATGCGGCGGCATTCCCCGGCGTGCTCGACAAATACGCGCCCGGTCCGCGCAAGATGCAGGACCTGGCACAAGGCTTCGGTCTCGAGGTCGCCTATATGCCGGCCGGTCCGTTGCTTGAATACAACCCGGCCAAAGTGACTGATCCGCCCAGAACGCCTGAGCAACTTCTGCAATGGTGCAAGGCGCATCCGGACAAGCTGATCTACGCGCGGCCGGCGAACTCCGGTCCGGGCCGCACGTTCCTGATGGGCCTGCCTTACGTGCTCGGCGACAAGGATCCGCAAGATCCGATTCACGGCTGGGACAAGACGTGGGCTTTCCTCAAGCAATTGAACGATTGCATTCCTTACTATCCCGGCGGCACATCGGCGGTGATGAAAGAACTCGGCGAGGGTACGCGCGACATGACCGTGACGGTGACCGGCTGGGACATCAACCCGCGCGCGCTCGGCATCGTGCCGGCGGAATTCCGCGTGCAGGCATTCGACAACATGACGTGGGTGAACGACGCGCACTTCATGGTGATTCCGAAGGGTGTGCCGAAGGAAAAGCTCGACGTAATCTACAAGCTGATGAACTTCATGCTCGAACCGGCGCAGCAGGCCATGACCTATGACGACGGTTATTTCTATCCCGGGCCGGCGATCAAGGGCGTGAGTGTCGAGCAGGCGCCCGCGCACAGCCAGGATGTGCTGACGAAATATGGTCGGCCCGAGTACGCGAAGCTGCTGGCCGAGCGTCCGCATGTCTTGCCGCTGAATGCGGCTGCAATGGTCGCGGCTTTCAAGAAGTGGGACAGCGACGTAGGCGCGCAGAAGACCAAGTAGCCACTGAGTGAGTCCGTGCGCGCGTTCATTCGGTCCGCAGAGGTTCGCCTGCCATGCACACAGGAAGCCGGCACGAAGCATCACGCGCCTCTGTTCGATTGAGCCTTCGCGATTCGAGCGTCACGCGCATCAGGAAACCGCCATGAAGCATCACTTTGAGCAGTTGCGGCTCGATTCGGTGAGCCGCAGTTTCACGAATGCGGAGGGCCAGGCGGTCGCGGCGCTGCAAGGGCTCGATCTGAATATCCAGCGTGGCGAGTTCATTGCGTTGCTCGGACCTTCGGGTTGCGGAAAATCGACGGCGCTCAATTGCATCGCCGGCTTGCAGCCCTTGAGCGGCGGCGGCATCTGGCTCGACGATAAACGCATCGACGTGCTGCCGCCGGAAAAGCGCGGCTTCGGCATGGTGTTCCAGAACTACGCCCTCTTTCCGCATATGAGCGTGCTGGATAACGTCGGCTTCGGATTGAAGATGCGTGGCGTCGGCAGGAGCGAGGCAGTGCGCCGGGTGCGCGAAGCATTGCAGCTCGTACAACTGGTCGGTCATGAGCGTAAGCTGCCCGGACAACTGTCGGGCGGTCAGCAGCAGCGGGTGGCGATTGCGCGTGCGATCGTGATCGAACCGCCACTGATTCTGATGGACGAACCGCTGTCGAATCTCGATACGAAGCTGCGCATCGAAATGCGTGCTGAGATTCGTCGCATCCACAGTAAGCTCGAACGCGCGACGCTCTACGTGACGCACGATCAGGACGAAGCGCTTTCCATGGCCGATCGCATCGTCGTGATGAAAGAGGGTGTGGTGCAGCAGATCGGCACGCCGAAAGAGGTCTACACGCGGCCGCAAAACTTGCACGTGGCGCGTTTCATGGGCTATCGAAACGTAGCCGAATTCACGCTCGAAGGCACGCAAGGCGATGGGGTTGCGGTGAGCGCGAATGGTGTGCGTCTGATCGGCACGCCGATGGCCGGTTTCAACAGCAAGCGCGTGAGCGTCGCGCTGCGCCCCGAGGATATGGAGCACGCGGCACCTGGCATGGAAAACGCCTTTGACGCGTTGGTGAACACCGTGGAATACGGCGGGCACGATTCACTGCTGCGGGTGAAGACCGCGTTCGGCGATTTGTGGGCGCGCATCGCGGGCGAATTCGAAGAGGGCGAACGCATCAGTCTGCGCGTGCCGCCCTCACGTACGCTCGTCTATGACGGAGAGGCTGCTTGAACACGCCCACGCTGTCGCCGCCGCTCGCACCGCGCGACGCCAAGGCGTGGCTGGTCGCGCCAGCTTTGATTTTCATCGTGGCGTTGTTCATCTATCCCTTTGCGTATGGTTTGGTGCTGTCGTTCCGGCCGATGAACGGCGGCGGCCTGTGGGCCAACTACCTGACGTTCTTCACCGACTCGTCGATGTGGCCGACCATTCTCGTCACGCTCAAGCTCGCCGTGCCCGCGACGCTGATCAATGTAGGCGTGTCGGTTCCGGTGGCGTTTGCGCTGCGCCGCAATTCGCCCTATCAGAAACTCGCCACGACGCTGCTGGTGATTCCTGTCACGCTCGGCACCGTGCTGATCGCCGACGGCATGCTCACGTATTTCGGCCCGAATGGCTGGTTTCCCCAGGCATTGCAAGGATTGCATCTCTACACCAATGAAGTGCGTCTGACGCATAACTTCTGGGGCGTGCTGATTTCGCTGATCGTGTCGGGTTTTCCGTTTGCGTTTCTGCTGACGCTGTCCTACGTGACCGGCATCGATCCGACGCTCGCGAGCGCTGCCGCCACGCTCGGCGCGAGCCCGTGGCAGCAGTTCCGCCGGATCTATTTGCCGCTGCTGGTCCCTGGATTAACGATGGCCGCCTGTTTGTCGTTCGTGCAGGCGTTCTCGGTCTTTCCATCGGCGGTGCTGCTGGGTGCGCCCGCCGGCCCGACGCGTGTGATGTCGATCGCCGCAGCCGAAGCCGCGTTCGAAAGCTACGATTATTCGCTTGCTTCGGCGATCGCAATGGTGATGGGTTTCGTGCAACTGCTGGTGGTCGCCGCGATGCTCGGCGCGCGCCGCTTCTTCTACAGCGGTCCGGTGACGGGAGGCAAAGGCTGATGGCTAGCGATCACCGCGCCGCGCATCCTTCGTGGTCCGCGTCGAAGGAAAACAACGACGGCGCCCAGCAACCCAGCAAGCGCGTGAAGCAGCGCGCCAGCGTGCCGGGCCGCATCTGGCAGGTGCTGGTGTGGGGCGCGATGGTGTTCTTTCTCGTCAACGTGGTGTTGCTGATTGCGACCGTCGCGGTGAATTCGCTGGCGACCCGCTGGTTCGGCACCTTGTTGCCGCAAGGCTTCACGCTGCATTGGTACGCGCAGGCGTGGAGCGATTTTCAGCTCGCGAGCGTGTTGTGGGTCACCGTCGAAGTGGTCGGCGCCGTGGTGGTGTTGTCGGTTGTACTCGGCGTGCCCGCGGCGTATGCGCTCGCCCGCGTGCAGTTTCGCGGCAAGCGCATGGCGATGCTGATTTTCCTGTTGCCCCTGATGGTGCCGCCCGTGACCTACGGCATTCCGATGGCAACCGTGATGTACAAAGTCGGCCTTGCGGGCACCTTGAGCGGCGTGATCCTTGCGAATCTCGTGCCGGCGCTGCCGTTCGTGATTCTGGTGATGACGCCGTTCATCGAGCAGATCGATCCCAATCTCGAAGCGGCGGCGCGCATTTTCGGGGCGAACACGTTTCGCTATTTCCGCTACGTGCTGCTGCCCCTGCTGGTGCCCGGCATGTTGGCCGCCGGGCTGCTCGTGCTGGTGCGCACGATCGGCATGTTCGAGCTGACATTCTTTACAGCGGGCCCCGCGACGCAAACGCTCGTGGTCGCCTTGTACTACGCTGTATTTTCAACCGGCGTGCGCGCACCGCAATCGATCGACGCGATGGCGATGATCTACATGGCGATCACGTTGATCTGGGTGCTGATCGCGCTGCAATTCGTCAGCCCGACGCAGATCGTGTCGCGCGTGAAGGAGCAAAGACGTTGACGAAGCGAAAGAAACCCGAAGAACTGCGCAGCCACCGCTGGTACGGCTTAAACGATCTGCGCTCGTTCGGCCACCGCTCGCGTACCGCGCAAATGGGCTATAGCCGCGAGGAATACGCTGGCAAGCCGGTCATCGCGATCCTCAACACATGGAGCGAGATCAATACCTGCCACACGCATTTCAAGCAACGTGTCGAGGAAGTGAAACGCGGCATCTGGCAGGCAGGCGGCTTTCCGGTCGAGCTGCCCGTGCAGACGCTCGCCGAGCCGTTCCAGAAGCCCACCACGATGCTCTATCGCAACTTCCTCGCGATGGAAGCCGAGGAGACGCTGCGCTCGTATCCCGCCGATGGCGTCGTGCTGATGGGTGGTTGCGACAAGACCACGCCCGCCTTGCTGATGGGCGCGATCTCGATGGATCTGCCGGCGATCTTTCTGCCGGCCGGTCCGATGCTGCGCGGCAACTGGAACGGTGTCACGCTTGGCTCCGGTTCTGACGTCTGGAAATACTGGGCCGAGTTGCGCGCGGGGACCATCACGGAAGGGGACTGGCAAGGTGTGGAAGGCGGCATTGCCCGCTCGCCGGGTCACTGCATGACAATGGGCACCGCGTCGACCATGACGAGCGCTGCCGAAGCGCTCGGCTTCACGTTGCCCGGATTTGCCTCCATTCCCGCAGTGGATTCGCGGCACGCGCAGATGGCGGCGAAAACCGGCATGCGTATCGTCGAGATGGTGTGGGAGGACCTGAAACCATCCGATCTGATCACCGCCGGCTCAATCGATAACGCCGTGACCACCTGCCTCGCGCTCTCTGGTTCGACCAACGCGATCGTGCATATGATCGCGCTCGCACGCCGCGCCGGCGTCGAACTGACGCTTGATCGCTATGACGACATCTCGCGCCGCACGCCGGTGCTGGCGAACGTTCGTCCGACCGGCGCGTATCTGATGGAGGACTTTTTCTACGCGGGCGGATTGCCGGCCATGCTTGCTGAACTGGGCGACCTGATCGACCGTTCGCAGAAAACGGTGAATGGCCGCACGCTCGGCGAAAACCTCGAAGGCGCGACGATTTTCAACGACGAGGTGATCCGCCGCCGCAGCGCGCCGCTCCTGCCCAATAACGGTCTCGCGGTGCTGCGCGGCAATCTCGCGCCCGACGGCGCCGTGATCAAACCCGGTGCCGCCGAGCCGCGCTTGCTCGTGCACACCGGCCGCGCCGTGGTGTTCAAGGACTACAACGACATGGCCGCGCGCATCGACGACGAAGCGCTCGACATCGACGAGACCTGTGTGATCGTGCTGCAGCACGCGGGACCGGTGGGGGCGCCAGGCATGCCCGAGTGGGGGCAATTACCGATCCCGCGGAAACTGCTGCAAAAGGGCGTGCGCGATATGGTGCGTATCTCGGATGCGCGGATGAGCGGGACGAGCTACGGTGCGTGCGTATTGCACGTCGCGCCGGAGTCGTTTATCGGCGGCCCGCTTGCACTGGTGCAGAGCGGCGATCTGATCGAGCTGGACGTGCCGCGGCGCAAGCTCAACATGCTCGTAGCGGAGGAAGAACTGGCGCGCCGCAAGGCCGCCTGGGTCAGACCCGAGCCGCGGTTTACGCGCGGCTTTGGCGCCTTGCATCAGGTGCACGTGCTGCAGGCGAATAAAGGCTGCGACTTCGATTTCCTGCAGCGCGGCGGCGCGCAGACGGATGCAAGCGGCGAGCCGGAGATTCACTGAGCGTTCTGAAGGCTCAATACCCCACGCGATACACGCGGCCCGTTTGCGCGCCTTCAACGCTGCGCAGATAGGCCTGCGCGGCACGTTCGGCGGTGACCGGCTCGAAGCCGCGGAAGTAGGGCGCATAAGCAGCCATCGCTTCGGTGAGTACGGTCGGGCTCACCACGTTGATGCGGATGCCGCGCGGCAATTCGATCGCGGCGCCGCGCACGAAACCTTCCAGGGCCAGATTGACCGTGGTTGCGTTCGCGCCTTCGCGAATCGGTTCGTCGCCGACAATGCCGCTCGTCAGCGTGAACGAACCGCCGTCGTTCACGTACCGCTGCGCGCCCAGCACCACATTGATCTGACCCATCAGCTTGTCGCGCAGACCGACCCAGAACTGCTCGACGCTCATCTCCGGCAGCGGGCCGAAATGCAGCTTGCCGGTGGCGGTGACGATGCCGTCGACTTTACCAATCTCGCTAAAGAGCCGCTCGATGCTGGCCGGGTCGGTGCTGTCCACGCGATACTGGCCGCGCGTCGCGCCCACTTCGATGACTTCATGGCGTGCTTTCAATGCCGTGCTCACTGCCTGGCCGACCGTGCCGGTTGCGCCTATTACGACAATTTTTTTCATCTGCTGCTCCGTTTGGTATTGGACATGCAGTCGATTGTGTCGGCGTTCGACGGGCGGAAAAAGCCCGTTCGGCTTGCAGGTCCTGCAACCCTGAGTTTCTAATCCGTAACGAAACGCGCACCGTCATTCAAACGGTGCGCACTTTGGAATGGACTGATTAATTGGTGCGAGCGGCGCAATTCAAACAAATATGCGCCGCGCGAATACTTATTTCGCCCGATGTAATTCAATCACGCGGGTAGGGCGCAGGTGATTGAGGGCGAAATGGATGCGGCCACGTTCGCGACGGCTGCGGATTGGGCGCGGGTCGTCGAACAGTTCATCTTCTGAATCGACGCCTTGCGGCTCGACCATGCCTTTATCGATGACCGTGTAGCCCGGTTCGAGCGCCAGCAGCAGATGATTGCCGCCAACCCGGCTGTCGAAGCCGGCCATGCCGTCCTGTGCCTCGGGCACGCTGTTGATCAGGCTCGCGTTGCTCGTCGTGATCTCGTCCGGCGAGATCGGGCTGTGGCCGGCGATGCGGGCGGCCTCGAGATTCTTGCCGTCGGTGTCGACCGTGCTGTCGTGCGTGCGGTCGTTATGCAGTTCCGTTGTGCTCGGGCCGGTGGTGCGCGGTAGTTTGCCGGCGTCTGCCGGCTTGTTGATGTCGCTGTTCATCATGCATTCTCCACTGAAGAGGACATGGTTGAAGTGCAGCAAAACCCGTTCCGCCTCGCACAACCTCTTTGTGCGTGTGAGTTGTACCGCGGTTGCCTCGCAGCTTATGTGCAGCTTATGTGCAGTGACATATGCGGGCATTTCACGTGGCGATTGCGTCAGCGATTCTTTTCGTTTTTTTTAATGGACGCCTATTTTCTACAGAGTATGATCTTACTCCGACGAGCGAAGCGCGGTTAAATCGACGACATGCGTCCGGCTTTTTTTTACATGGCCGACAACGAACAGACGCGCGCTACTCAAAACATCTTACGGGGCCGTCAGGGCGGGTGACACATGCATTTCGATGCTGCATTCACACATCGCGGCTACTTGCTGAATTGCGCGCCGGCGCGCGCGTGCGATGGCACTTGGCAACCGTATGTGGTCATCTCCCGCTCCAGCGACGGCGAACTGGTCGCCAACCGTTTTTTCCCCACTGACTTGCGTTTTCCTGACGAAGCCACCGCCATCGCGCACGCACGCGACTGGGCCGTGCGCTGGATCGATGCGAGCAGCGTGACGATCTGAAGCGCGTCCGCCACGCGCGAACCGGCATACCGGGCAGCCGCGCGACGTTGCGCGAACCGCCGCAAAACGCGGTAATCTCTTGGGACAATCACTCTGAACCGCGCCTATCGCGCGGCGCTGTCCTTTTATGCCTAATGTGCCTGCCCACAACTGGGGTCTCGAACAGATCGTCGCGGACCTGCGCGCGTCGCGTGAAGAATTGCATCGCACGCGGCATCCGCTCGGCATTCGCGAGTTGCCGTCGCGCGATGCGGTGATCGCCATTGTCACCGGCTTGCGCGCGGCGTTGTTTCCCACGCACTACGGCGCCCCCGATCTAACTGACGAAACCGTCGACTACTACGTCGGCCACACGCTCGAAAGCACGTTGCGATTGCTTGCCGAACAGATTCGCCGCGCCTTGCGCTTTCTGCCCGAGTTTGGCGAAACGCCCGATGCGGATCTGAAGGAGCGCGCGTTCAATGTCGCGCGCGAGTTCGGCACGCAGTTGCCCGGTATTCGCGCGTTGCTGGTCAGCGATATTCAGGCCGCTTTCACCGGCGACCCGGCCGCGCAGCACATCACTGAAATTCTGCTGTGTTATCCGGGCGTGTGGGCAATGACGCACCATCGTCTTGCGCACGCGCTGCACCGCCTCGGCGTGCCCTTGCTCGCGCGCTTCATCAACGAGATCGCGCACTCGGCGACCGGCATCGACATTCACCCGGGCGCGACCATCGGCCCGAGTTTCTTTATCGATCACGGCACGGGCGTTGTGATTGGCGAGACCGCGATCATCGGCGAGCGCGTGCGTGTCTACCAGGCCGTGACGCTCGGCGCGAAGAGCTTCGCTGCGGATGTTGACGGCACGCTGGTCAAGGGCAACGCGCGCCATCCGATCGTTGAAGACGACGTCGTGATTTATGCAGGCGCGACGATTCTCGGCCGCGTGACGATCGGGCGCGGCTCGGTGATCGGCGGCAATGTGTGGCTGACGCATAGCGTGCCGCCGGGCAGCAGCGTATCGCAAGGCAAGATCCGCGAGGGTGAGCGCACGGGAACGGAAGAGGGGGGCGGTAGATGAGCGGGTTGGCTCACGCGTCATCTCGCACTTTGCCGCGTGGACTGGCGCGCGGGGTGCTCTGGCGATCTGCATACGGCTCGCTGCGCGATTCAGCGTGCAGACCGCCGCGTGTTGTGCCGCGCGGAACGCTAGTTAACTTCTGAGGCGCACCATGTCACGCGGCCGCGTTCACATGCCTCGCTGCGCGATCGCCGGCGTCGAAGCGACGGTGGCCGAAACGACGCATTCGTTTCCGCGCCATTCGCACGACCGCTTCGGGGTAGGCGTGATCGTTACGGGCGGACATCGATCATCAAGCGGCCGCGGCGTAGTAGAAGCACGAGCGAACGACGCGATCATGGTGAACCCGGGGGAGGTACACGACGGCAGCCCGCTCGACGAGCGCGGACGCGCATGGCGCATGCTGTATTTCGAGCCATCGATGCTAAGCGACGCCGCAATCGAATTAAGTGGAATCGCCACACACGAGATCGAACTGACACAACCGGTGGTACACGACCCGTTACTGAAGGTGCTATTCGAGCGCCTGTTCACAGCATCGGTGGAGGCGCAATCCGTGCCGGACGACCTGATCCGAGAGGAGACGATGCTCGAGTTGCTTGGGTATCTACTTCGAACTCACGCGACGGCGCACGCACGTCCACGGTTGTCACAGACCTTGAATCCGATTGCACGAGCGAGGGCGCGTATTGACGACGACCCTTCGTCACCGCTCACGCTAACTGACCTTGCTGCTGACGCCGGCATGAGTCGCTTCCAGTTGCTACGGGGTTTCGCGCACGAGATGGGGTTACCACCGCACGCATACAGGATGCAGCGCAGGGTAATGCTTGCGAGACAACTGATCGCGCGTGGCGCGACCTTGGCAGACGCCGCAGCCTCAGCGGGCTTTGCGGATCAGAGCCACATGACCCGAGCATTCGTGCGATTGATGGGCATGACCCCTGCGAACTACGCAGCCGCGAAGCGGCGATAGAGTACGCCAACGGGGTTAAGAACAACGCTTCGGCGCGCGCAGCGCCGCCGGAAGTATGACGCCCTTGTCACTGGCGTATGCAGGGGCACGAACACAGATTCCAGATGCACCACTACCCGCAGCAGACCACGGTGCCCACTTAGCATTAGCGGTTTGAGCCGCTTTCTTTTGCCTACTTTTCTTTGCGGCATGCAAAGAAAAGTAGGTGCCGCCCCGCACAGGG
>NZ_VOSW01000119.1 GCF_009690905.1 Paraburkholderia madseniana | reverse complement strand
AGCGTCGTGGTCGTGACAGGCGACCCGCCGCCCGACCGTGGACAACCCGCGATTCAACCTTATCGGGAGGTGCCACACCGCATTAGACTCAACTGCAAATCTATCCGTCGAACCGGGTCAACCTCAGTCCTTCGGCACTACGTGGATTCAAACCGTCAAAGACAGACTCAAACCCGACATCAAAACTACGACATCTGTATTCAGCCAGCGCTACGACATTTCAATCTGGCCTCGACAAAAATCGCGCGCTTTGCAACACTCCATTCCGCACAGCCTTCGTAATCCGTAAGAAGCGCCGTCATGATTTTGATCGAAACCCGCAACCAGTTGTTCATCTTGATGGCGCTCCGAACCCTGCGTCCGTTAGCGTGGCATTCATGTCGCTCTCCGTACTTGCGGCGAGCGCTCAAAAATGACTGCGTCCCATCTCGCGTTTCACTGGGCCGTTGCCGCAAACAGTCCGGCAAGCTTTCTGCCGATCGCCAGCGCGTATCGCCGTATCAACGTCATGGTGCGACCACCAGAGACGCGTCGATCAGGTGCTCCGCGAGGAACCAGACCTGCAATTCGTTAGTGCGCAATACGTCGCTGACCAGCACGTCATTGGTGCCAAAGTCGCCCAACTCGTTGGCCTTGCTGGCTGCACTGCGAGTGGCCACAATGACGATTTCATGCGCCTCCAACAGACGCGAAAGCTGTACCGGCACCTCTTCGCGTCCGCGTGGCGGACGCGGGACCATGGTCATTTCCGCCACATCGGCAGCCATGGCGATGCTGACCCCACCGAGCAGTTGAATCCGCTCTGCTAGCGTGTCGACGAGTTTGACCTGCTTATCGTAATGCGCGTCATACAGCAGATGCAACGACCGGAACGTAGGCCCAACGACCTGCCAATGATGCTTCTTGTACATGTCGCGCAGCGTCATAGTGTCGGCCAGGATCTGATTCAACAGCTCTATGCCCGTTTCGCACGCGGTTTTGGACAACGCGATTGGCAGCTTTACGACATGACCGTACGGCTGCAGCTCATGTGCGCGCTGGTGCAGCTTCGGCTCGGGCACATGTATCACGTCGCTGGATTGGCTTCGGGTTTCGGACCTGCTGGCCCCGGTCGTCTTTGCCATGACTCGCTCCTTCAACTCAAGCGTCGTATCAGGCCATGCTCAGCCTCGAGAGCAGCGCTTTTGCTGCTGCTTCCGACGACGCGGGATTCTGGCCAGTAATTAGGTTTGCCGCGACAACCACATGTGATTGCCAATCCGGCCCCTTCGAATACTTGCCTCCATTCTTCTTCAACATGTCCTCGACGAGGAAAGGCACCACTTCGGTAAGACCGACGGCCGCTTCTTCCGAATTGGCAAAGCCAGTAACGGGTCTATCGCGCACAAGCGGAGAGCCATCGGACGCCTTTGCATGACGCAGCACACCGGGAGCATGGCAAACCGCGGCGACCGGCTTTCCCTCCGCATACATGGTTTCGATCAATGCGATCGACTGCGGATCTTCTGCCAGATCCCATAGCGGTCCGTGCCCGCCGGGATAGAACACGCCGTCATAGTCCGCGGCCGAGACAGTTGAGAGCTTCGCTGTATTTGCCAAAGACGCTTGCACTTCCTTATCCCTCTTGAAACGCCGGCTCGCTTCGGTTTGCGAATCCGGATCGTCGCTCCTGGGGTCGAGGGGCGGCTGCCCGCCTTTTGGCGAAGCGAGTGTCATATCGACGCCTGTGTCCTTGAACACGTAATAAGGCGCGGCAAACTCCTCGAGCCAGAATCCGGTTTTCCGGCCCGTATCGCCGAGCTGGTCGTGTGAGGTCAGTACCACCAGGATTTTCATGACAACCTCGCGAGTCCGTTCAATTCACGTTGCAACGAGCCGAAGAGCGGTATCATCAACCCAAGTCATTCTGGCAGTATAGGCGGCGGTCAGGAGCGCTGAGGGTGTTTCCGGTTTTGGTGCTGTGTCCTTTCCCGCCCCTCGGCCACGTAGGTATGCAAGCGAGCCGCCCGGTCTCCAGCAGCCCGTCAGTAATCGATGGTGATCCGGTTGTCGACCTGCATCACACCGGGGGCAAGCCATGCTACCCGCTCGGCCTCCTCGCGCTCGGCCCATGAGCGGACTTTGCCGCGCAGGACGACCTTATTGCTTTCGGCCTCGACCGTGATGTGCTGTGCGTCGACTTCCGCGTTGCGCTTGAACGCGTCCTCGATCTTGCGCTTGAGGTCCTCGGGCTTGACCTTCGGCTTGATCTCGATCTCGTTCGTCAGGCCGGTTACGCCGCTCACCCGCAGCGCCGTGTCGGCCGCACGGCGGCGCTGGTAGTCCCATTCGACTTCGCCCTTCAGCGTCACGTCTCCGTCCCTGACGACCGCCTTGATGGTGTCCGCCGCATAAGGTAGCTCGGCCTTCAGTTGGGCAATGATCTCGCGCACGATCTCCGGATCGGGCCGCTTGTTGATCAGAGGCAACCGCACCTCCACATCGTTTGCGACCCCCTTCACGCCGCGCACACGCGTCGCGTCCTCCTCGGCCTTTCGCCTTTGCCGGAAGCTGCGTGCGAAACCAGACAATGTGACCGCGCCGTCCTTGACCGCAACCCCGATATCTGATGGATCGATGTCCGGATCCCACTTCAGTTCGTACTCCACATCTCGTTTGATGTCTTCGTCGGTTCTCATCGCTGCTCCTAGTCGGTTTGTTAATGGGCTAACGCGCGCGCGGGCTACGCCCTGCACCGCACGCATCCGTCCACGGTAGGGCCACGGTAGGGCGCGCGGGGCAGATTTTCTTCCCTACGCCTGCGCAGTTTTTGCGGAATGCTGCCGTACGTTCACATCTGAAAGCCAGCGCAGCTGGGGCGCAGAGATCCGACACGTCTTTGCAGGAATGAGGAAGAAGTGCAACCGGCAAGAGCCTAGTCTTGATGTCATCGTCATCGGCACAATGGCCACGTCGACGTCCGAAGGTACGCGCCGGGCGGGACATGCAAGGCTGGCTGGCACCACCGCTGCTTCGCGGCGCGGTCGACCGGCTTGCGCGCCGCGCTGAGCTGAGCATGAATTCAACCGTCTTGCCGCGAAAGGGTCTCGTTTTATTTCACAGAGAAATGGAGCAAATCGATGAGCGATCTAGTCGTTGTAAGCTTCAAAGGCGAAGAGACGGCCGACCAGGTATTGACCAAACTCCAGCAGATGCAAAAGGAGCACCTGATCGACCTTGAGGATGCCTGCATCGTGGTCCGTAGCGCAAAGGGCAAGGTACACCTCAAGCAAGCCGTCGATCTAGTCAAGATCGGCGCGCTCAGCGGCGCGGCTTGGGGCGGTATGTTTGGCGCGCTGGTTGGGCTGATGTTGCTCAATCCGCTCGTCGGGCTGGCAACGGGCATGGCCATCGGTGCTAGCACGGGCGCGTTATCGGGCGCGCTCTCGGACTATGGAATCGATGACGATTTCATGCGTTCGACGGGCCAGAACATTGAGCCGGGTTCGTCGGCGCTCTTCATCCTCGTGCGTCGCGTGAATTTCGACAAGGTCCTGCCAGAGCTGAAGCCTTTCGGCGGAAAGCTATTAAAGACGTCTCTCACGAACGACCAGGAGGAACGCCTGAAGAAGGCGCTAGAGAGCTTGAACAGCAGCGGCACGACAGCATGAGCACCCCTGCGCTGCATCAGGGTTGTGATCTTGAATTCTGTTGAGGTTCGCATTTAGGTCGGATCGACACCCCGACAATTATGCGGACCATACGGTGTGGACGTCGATCACATCGACGCGCAGTTCGACATTGGAGAGTGCTCACGCTTAACCTTCCGAAGATTAATATGACCGCATCTGAAGGCCGGAGAATCGAAATTCAGCAGTTGCGCGAATTGAGCGTCGGCCGACCGTGCTGTAGCGGACGCTTCGTCACTGGATGTGCTTCCTGGGGCAACAAGGTCGTTGAGAACACATGTGCACGTGGGACAAGCGGCGGGCAAGGTCTCTTTCGGGTCGTGAGCTCCGGAGGTAGAGCAACGGACTTCTAATCCGTTGGTCACCGGTTCGAATCCCGTACGGCGCGTCCGGTGGAGGACGGCATGAAAGCAGGAAGCACCACTATTGCGGCGCTCGCAGCGGTCGTCCTGTCAGGGCTCGTGTATGTGAATTGCCCACAGATAAGATCGCTATGCGCCGAAGGCAAGACACTCGACCTAGCCGTCTGTGCTGCGTCTGAGATCCAGGTCGCTTGTAAGACGGAAGCGCGCCGGAAGTACAAAATGTGTGTGGAACGAACGACATGTTCCCTTTAGGTAATGCCCGCCGTTAGCGTTCGGGTTCCAAGGCGAGCACACAGAGCGCCGCCAAATCGAGAAACCCGGAGAGTATCTGCATGCCAGATCGTGCGGCGTCAGAAACGCGAGCCTTTCAGGCTTGTTCAACTCAGAACCGATCTTCGCGAGGAGCTTGTAGTCACGATGCCGGGGTCGAGCATCTCCTGCTTCACGCACGCGCCGATCTCTCGCGCCACCCGGCAGATCGGTGACGTCGATTTGGATGTCGTCGATGCCGCGATTTTCGATCTGCGTGATGAAGGTGGCGATCTCCGCCTCCGATAACCGTGATTGCATGTACGCAACGCCGCTGCAATAGCGAAATTCCGCTGGTTCCCTCATGGAGCGCAATATGACAAAGGTAAGCCGCGTCGCCCCCCGGAAGTCGAAAGTCGAGGAGCCGGAAGCGCCGATGACCCTGGACGAACAACTCGACGAAGCGCTCGAAGAGACCTTTCCTGCGAGCGATCCGATTGCTGTTCACCCTGAGCCCGAGGAACAACCTGCGAAGAAGTAGACTCAGCCGTCGTCGGTACTGGAAAGCAACAGAGCGAGCTTCTCGACGCGCTGCAAAAAGCGTTTCCTGTGCGTGGATTTGTTCGAGGCCCCCGGACCAGTCGGAAAGTCTTACGGCCCAACGGAGAAATTTACTGTGATCGGGGGCTAGGCTTCAGGCCCATTTATGTTGACAGTGCCGTTCCACGTTCGCGAAGTCGCCATGTTCATTCGCAAGGAAGGGCGGAACTAAAAGCAGCAATGCGCAATAACTGCGCAGGCAAAGGGAAGACATGCACGTCGGCACGCTTTACGATGGATGAATTCGCGTGGCGCAGCCCGCGTGCGCACGTTAGTCCATCAACAAACCGACGAGCGCAGCGATGAGTACCGACGACGACATCAAGCGAGACGAGGAGTACGAACTGAAGTGGGATCCGGACATCGATCCGTCATATTGGGGTCGCGGTCAAGGACGGCGCGGTCACGTTGTCTGCTCGGCTTGCTGCCCGAGCAGCTGACGGTAAACACGGTTGCGCAGGCCGAGGTCAATCTGAATTTTGGCGTCTACGAACGCCTGCTCGCGCAAAAACTCGGCTCGGTGCCGCCGATTCAGTATTCGAAATTCGCAATTCACCCTGGACGGCTTGTCACAAACCGAGACCTTGGCGGTCAGCGACGGCTAAGAAATCACCGCGTCGAGCCATCGGTTTTTCAAGGTCACAGGGCGGTGATCGACGGCTGTCCCGACAAGCCGTCACGCCCCTGCGGCTATCCTGCGCACCCCCTTGAAATTTCGTGCGGGTGTTCCGATTCTGGGTTTCGCTCAGGCAGTCGCGCTATCACGCCGCGTGATTCGATTTGTTTGCCAGAGGCCTGGCAGGTGAACTGGAGCGCGTGCGCCCGTTCGTCTTCTATTGGTGGATGAAAGGAGGATACGACCATGAGTGATCTCTACTTCGGGAGCGACCTCTTCAGCGAGTTCGAGCGCTCTCAGCGGCGGATCGACGAACTCTTCGGGTGCTTCCCGCCCAGCATCCGGTCCGTCAGGTGCGTCGGTTTCGCGCCCGGCATGGAGCCGGAACAGCGCTGAAGCCCGCCGTGTAACAACCGGGAAAATCCAGTGATGCCACGGTAATTCTGTTGCGCACAGGAATGGTTTAGCGTTCAGTACTGCTTTTTGTTACGGCGAATCAGGGCGAATTCACGATTCAGACGTGTTCTATCTAGCTGTCTAGGAGACCGTTATGAAGCGGCTGAAAATTTCCATCTTGCTGTTAGCACTTGCCGGCGGCTGCGCGAGCGGCGCAGCGCATGCCGCACGCGTCGGCGTCTTCGTCGGGCCGGTATACCCATACTACTACCCGGTGGCCCCGGTTCCGTACTACTACTACCCGCCTGTCGTAGCCGTGCCGGCCGTCCCGGACAACTACGTCGAACAAGGCCAGCCGTCAGCCGGACCGGTGCAACCAGGCGGGTCCTGGTACTACTGCGACGCTTCGAAAGCGTACTACCCGTATGTGAAGGAATGCACTGGTGGGTGGCGTGAAGTGCCAGTCCAGCCAGCATCATCCAATTGACGATCCGGGGAAATATGAAATGAAACGTTCTGTGTTCGCTCTACTCGCCTCGCTGACCTGCGTCAGCGCCTGCACGATCGCGCCGACGGCTCCCAGCGTCATGGCACTGCCGGGCACCGGCAAGACCTTTGATCAGTTCCGCACCGACGACGGCTCGTGCACGCAATTTGCATCCGAGCAGGTGGGCGGAGTCTCCGCAAACCAGGCCGCGACCACCAGCGCGGTAGGCAGCGCCGCGGTAGGTACGGCACTCGGCGCGGCTGCAGGCGCGGCGTTCAACGGCGGCCGTGGCGCAGCCGTGGGCGCGGGTGCCGGCTTGCTTGCGGGTAGCGTACTCGGCGCTGGCGCTGCGCGGACTTCCGCGGATGAGGTGCAGCGCCGCTACGACTCCGCATACGTGCAATGCATGTACGCGGCCGGCGATCGCGTTCCGCTCTCCGGCCATCTCATGACCGCGCCAGCCACCGGTCGCTATGTGCCCGCGCCACCGCCTCCCCCGGGTTCGCCGCCGCCTCCGGCGAACTGATCGTGAGGCACACTGCATCGGTGTGGCGGCTCGGAGTTAATAGCCGGTTCGTAACAGGAGAGCGCAGTCTCGTCGATCAACGGGGGCGGGCGCGCACCAGCGATTTTCAGCGCAATCCAGATGTTCAGACGTAAGGAGGGATGCTATGAAAGCACAAAACAACAAGCATGTGGCTGTCGCCGCGGCCCTCGCGGCTGCGTTCGCGTTCGGCCCTGCCGGCAACGCGTTTGCGGCGCAAGCCACTAGAGCGGTCGGCGGCACCGTCACCGACAGCAGTGCCGGCAACGCTAACGGCGGAGGCTTGCCGCAGATCCAGCAACAGGGCGACGTGCCCTACGTGTCGGGCGGCGTCGGCCAGGACGAATCGACGGCGCTGAAGCGCGCGCGAAGCCACTGGCCGCTGTCGATGCAGTTTATCGGACCGGGATCGGACTTTCTCGCTGATGTCCACGTCCGGATCGTCGACGCACATAACAACGAGGTGCTGCAAGCCGATTCGCTCGGCCCGTTCATGCTGGTCAAGCTGCGTCCCGGCCGCTATACGGTGCACGCGACCTACAAGGACCGCGATCAGACGAAGACCGTCAGCATTGCCAGCAAAGGCAGCACGCAGGCGGCGTTCTACTGGAACGTTGAATAGCGCGGTGGAAGATCGTCCAGGCGGGCCAGGTTTCGCCCCTAGTGAATTGCCACGGGGCTCGCCCCGTGGCTTTTGTTTTTAGCGGCTGCAATCCGCCATATCTCAGTCTAGGCAGCTGACTTGAATGCGAAATCGATGGTCGGATCGAGCGGTGGAACGGGGCGTAGGAGATCCAGCAGATAGTCCCCGAACCGGTTGAGTGCTCGCGCCGGTACGGCGACAGCACCTTGAGGACCTCGGCGTCGACCGGATGCCCTTTCTCCTGCAGTTCCTTCAGCTTGCGCGACATCCACTGGATGTTGTACAGGATCACCATGTTTGCGACGAGGTGTTTGTACTTGATCACCTTGCGCTGCTCGCGCCGGACGTTTTCAGCGATAACGCCTTCGCCACCGAACATCAGCCACTGAGCGAAGTCGTTGAACTGCTCGCTCTTGTTGGTCGCCGCGTGAATCGTGCGACGCAGCTCCGGGCCCTTGAGATATTTCAGCAGGAACAACGTCCGGATCACGCGCCCCAGCTCCCGGAATGCGAAGCAGACCTTGTTTTTCGTGCTCTCCGAGCCGCGGCGGCGAAGGATCGTCGACGGCGTCATCCTGCCCGCCTTGATTGACACCCCAAACAGTTTATGCCGGTCGAGCCACTGCTCGGTTTCGGTGAGGAGATCCAGGATGCTGAGCTGCGGCGTCGACGCGGTGATGGCCTGATCGATCAGCGTGCGGTTCGGCGGCTCGGGCTCCTTGCCCGGCTTGCGTAGCTCGAAGAACCGGCGGTGCAGAATCCGGCCTGTCCCGGCCGTGCGGGAACACCGCGTGCTGCCACTTCTCCGGCAACCAGTCCAGCGGCAGGTTCGCGAGGTCGTTGTCGGTCAGCAGCAGGTATTCGCTGTGCGCATTCCGGAAACCTTGCAGCCACGCGAGCGCGACCAGCACCGCGCGGGCCTGCGAGTTCGATTGCAGCGGCAACACGTCCAGGCACTGGAACCGCAGCGAGCGCTGGGTGCGGTACGGCACGAGCATGAACGGCAGATCGAACTGCCCGGCATAAGCGATGTGCTCGTTGCATTGCGCGAGCGCTTCGGCCGGGTCACCGAGCGCCTCGCGGATTTTCGGCAAGCGGTTGCGCTCCGATACGCCCTTGTCCTGGAGAATCTGCAGGACGTCCCGGAACTGCCCGATCAGTTCCTCCAGCACATCGGCGTGTTCAAGCTGGTCTTTCTGCAGCCGGACATCGACCGAATCGCTCACCTGCGGTTGTGGGATCGCGAGCGTTGGCATGATATCCAGCGCTTGGGCCGCGGCCTTGCGATGACGGAACCGTTAGCCCACCGCGCACTGGAGCAGCCGGGCCAGATCGGCGCGATGCCGGCTGAGGGCGACAGACGTGTCGAAGGCGGCGGAACGCAGTCGTCGTTATAGCGCCAACGATTACCGACGCGATGACGACGACGACAATGAAGGAGACGAGCGAGGCAGTCAATAGCGACCGCATTCCCGCGGTCGCCTCGGACTTGCAATCGGAGGCGGCCGGACTTCGCGTGACCGTCGACGCCGTCCGCTCCACTGACGCGTACGCTGTCATTACGTGACGAGCATGGCGAGTCGGGTCACTTGTCGCGCTGCCCGCCTTCGCCGGGCCGTACCCCTTGCTGTCGCTGCGCGTGCGCCACGCGATCGCGCTCCGCTTGCTCGGCGGCCGTCGCGTCGGCCGGGTCATCACGCTGCCGCATCAGCCAGTAGACGCTCCCCAGCGCCACCAGCGCAAACGCAAGCGCCGCGATCTGGGCGGGCGCACTGGCCGGATCGAGAATGATGAATTTGCGGGCGATAGCCAGCAGCGCAACCAGAAGCACCGTTTTGACCTGCACGATGTGATCGCGCCGCGTCATCACGCGCGTAATCGAATGTTTGAATTCCATAGCGATCAGCAGCGTCATGACCATGCCGAAGATGGTCTGATACACCGCGTGATCCAGCGGGTTCAGCGCGTCCGAAACCAGCAATGAAATCACCGCGCGGATCAACTGCCAGAGCGACACCAGGATGATGACGGAAATCACGACGCTCAGCACATGCGCGACAAGCTGCTCGAATCGTTCATAAAAGGTGAGCATGTCCCACTGTAGACGCAACGTATCGAGATCCTTGCGCAGCCAGCTTTTCTTTGTTTCCATGATTTGGCTCCCGGGCGGCCGTCGCTGGGCCGCGAACGCACCGCGCGCGTGCGTGGATTGCACATGCGCCGTGCACAGTTCATTCGACGGTCGCGTAACGCACATGCTACGGTCCTTCGCGTTTGCGCGGGTTCTTTGCGGATAGCTGCCCAAAACAGAACTGACGTATTCAGTATTTGATAACAACGATCGAACTATTTCGCGTTTCTGGTGCAGGGTACCTGTCATGTACTCGAAGAGGTACCAGGCTTGAAGCAGCAGGTCCATGCACTGTACCCCGACGAGCGCAATATGGAATACGCCATTTGGGCAGCGCCCATCGGGGATTCCGTCACTAACTGCCCCACCCAGGATGCGCCGACTGGTCATCAACCGCTCATACGATCTGTGCAGGTCTTGGGAGGTATCGCGTGACGGCACGGTTCAATGCAGCCCCGCGCGCGTCACGCGCGGCTTTTTCGCGTTGGTCCGCTTGCGTATCTTGAATAACAAACAACCAGTCTCCGTCGCGGGCCGGTGTCGCCTGCTTCAATGGCACCTGCATACGCGCTGGCTTGCTTCGGTTATTGCGCACCGGAACATTACGTCGAGCGTCAGGACCTCGACACCGCGCCCCCGATCCAGCGCCTGTACGACCTGTTCAAGCGTGGCCCGGTCACTTGGGTCTGGCAGGTCGAGTATCTTCGTTTTTGCCAGCTCACCAGCAGCTCATCAGCCGCGGACACCCGCTTCAGATGCGATGCGGGCTGACCTGGAGAGGATCGGGCCTTTGCACACCGGCGTCTTTCGGCTTTTTGCGCATTTTTCCGAAAAGCAGCTTTGCGGCGCGCCCTCCCGTGATGCAGTCCGCAGAAGCGACCGATTGTCCAAACATACCCGGATTAGCGACTAGACTTAAAGCATCGGTGGCGCATGCTCACGCAAGAGGAACGCATGCGCCATTCAGTCACGATCCGGACGTGCGACCGAGGGAGGCAGACCGATGCCGAAGACCGTTCGAACCGCTGAGCAGATTCGCGACGAACTGCAGAACCGCATGGCGAAAATCGCCGCTGACATGCCGGGAGCTTTGCGCGTGCGCATACCGCTGCCAGAGCGGCATCCGCCGGACGCATCCGGCCGCAACTGGAACATAGTGCCGCTCAATGACCCCGGCGCAGATTGCGCACATCATCTCCAGAAGGTGATCGAAGACATGCGTACCGAGTTCGTGCTTCCAGATTGACGCCTTGATACGAAACCGGAGCGGCTCATGCAAACGCACGTGTTTGAACATCGAGGCTACGAGATCGTGGTACAGCCGGAGCAGAACGCATACGGCGCGTGGCAGGCGAAAGTGAGTGTGCGCCATGCCGATGGCACCGTGGCCGAATTCCGTCCGGATACGGTTCAGCCGGAATGGCTTGCGCAGGAGGAGGCGGTGCGGGACGGCATCGAATGGGGCATGCGTTTTGTCGATCACAAGCTGGAAGAGTCGCACGACCCGACGTGATGGAACCATCAGCGAAAAGCGAACAAAACCCGGCAGTTGAGCGAAAGACGCTACCCTTCGATGGACCTACAGTGCACGAATACGGCCAACCACCGTTATCCCGGCGCGGCCGCCTGCTTGTGAAGCGCGAGAAACGAAAGAATGTTCTGAACGTCCTCAATGGCGGATAGCATATTCATGGTCAGGATCTATGGACGCATGCGCAGCGCAAATGGCTACGCGATACGCGACTTCCTGCATCGCTGCGACATACCGTTCGAATGGATCGAGCTGGGCAGCGATAAAGAAGCGGAGGAACTGGCGCACGTGCAGCATCTTTCCGATTCGCGCTTGCCGGTCTGCGTCTTCCACGACGGAACGCGGCTCGAATGTCCCACCGTCCGGCAAATCACAGAGAAGCTCGGCTGGTTTGCGAGTCCATCCCGTGAGGCCTACGATCTGGCGATTTACGGCGCAGGACCCGCGGGGTTGAGCGCGGCGGTTTACGGTGCATCGGAGGGGCTGCACACCGTACTGGTGGAGCGTTTGGCACTGGGCGGCCAGGCAAGCAGCAGTTCGAAAATCGAGAACTATCTGGGCTTTCCACAGGGCGTGAGCGGCGCGGAGCTCGCTGAACGGGCGCGCGCCCAGGCCATCAAGTTCGGCGCCGAAATCCTGCTGGCTCGCGCCGGCGTGCGCGCGGAATTTCTGCCCGGCCAGGGCATCGTGTATCTGGAAGACGGCACACGTATCACGGCGCGCACGTCTATCTGCGCGACCGGCGTGGCATATCGTACGCTAGGCCTGGCAGGTGAAGAGCGCTTTCTCGGCGCGGGCCTCTATTACGGCGCCGGCGCGAGCGAGGCCGCGCTGATCCATGGCGAAGACGTATATGTGGTGGGCGGCGGCAATTCGGCGGGACAGGCCACCATGCATTTTTCGCAGTCCGCCAACCGCGTCTATATGCTCGTGCGTGACGCATCGCTTAAGAACACGTTGTCCCAATACCTGGTGGATCGCATCACGTCGGCGCCGAACATTGAAGTGCGCACGTGCACCGAAGTTACCGCGCTCGCAGGCAGTGACGTGTTGCAGGCGATCACGCTGACCGATGTGCGCACCGGCCGGCACCGCACGGTAAGGACGAGTTGGCTATTCGTCTGCATTGGCGGCGTGCCGCAGACCGAATGGGCGCGCGAAGTTGGCATTGTCCGCGATGAAGGCGGCTATCTCGTGACCGGTCCCGACCTGCAGGAATATCGGGCGAACCTGAAATGGCCGCTCGAACGCGCGCCGCTGCATCTGGAAACCTGTGTGCCTGGCGTATTCGCCGCGGGCGATGTCCGCCACGCGTCGATCAAGCGTGTGGCGTCGGCAGTCGGCGAGGGCGCAATGGCTGTGGCGCTGGTGCATCGCTATCTGAATAGCGCTTGAGCGCAAGCGCAACCTTGATCCGCGCATGTCTGCGCGTACCTGTCCGAGGAGTACGATCATGACCCCTGGCTGCACGCACCTGGGCGAGGCCCGCATTCTCCACACGCCCATCGACTATTGCGAGGACTGCGTGAAGCTTGGCCGGCCGTGGGTACATTTGAGGCTTTGTCTTTCGTGCGGACACGTCGGCTGTTGCGATTCGTCGCCCAACCGGCATGCAAGCAAGCATTTTCACGCGACCGGCCATCCGCTGGCGCGTTCAATCGAACCCGGCGAAACGTGGATCTGGTGCTATCGAGACGAGATCGTCGCAGGGGAACTTGAATCGTGACGGCGACGCCACCCGCACGTGCGGGCGGCGTCGCGTTCTTCAGCATGCCAGCGTCACGCATGCGCCGGTGCCTGCTTCGACGCCTCGCTGGGCGCTTCTGTGGGCGCTGCTCCTTTCTGCACATGCACAGAGTGCGTACCCGAGTCGTAGGTCATTGTGACCTTGTCGCCGTCGTGCACGTCGCCTCGCAACAGCGCATCGGCGAGTTGCGATTCCACTTCAAGACGGATCTTGCGTTTGAGCATCCGCGCGCCGAACTCGGGGTCATAGCCGATCTGCGCGAGGTGATCGCGCAAGCCATCGTCGAACGACAGATCGATGCCCTGGGCCAGCGCCGTACGCCGTACGCGCGCAAGTTGTAGATCGACGATGCTGCGAATCTGCTCCTTGCCGAGCGCACGAAACACGACCACCTCGTCGACGCGATTGAGAAACTCCGGCCTGAAATGATGCCGCAGGATTTCCATCAACCGGTCGCGCAGCTCAGGATAGTCGAGCTGCTTCGAGTCGGTCTTCATGTTGTCCTGGATCAGCTGTGAGCCGATGTTGCTGGTCGCGATGATGATCGTGTTGGTGAAATCGACCAGACGTCCCTTGCCGTCGGTGAGTCGCCCTTCGTCGAACAGCTGCAGCAGCAGGTTGTGCACCTCCGAGTTCGCCTTTTCGATTTCGTCGAGCAGCACCACACAATATGGCCTGCGCCGCACGCGCTCGGTGAGTTGCCCGCCTTCCTCGTAGCCAACATATCCAGGCGGAGCGCCAACCAGCCGTGCCACCGTATGACGCTCGGAATACTCGCTCATGTCAATGCGTACCAGCGCGTTCTCGTCGCCGAACACCGAAGCGGCAAGCGCCTTCGCGAGTTCGGTTTTCCCCACACCCGTAGGTCCAAGAAAGAGGAAACTCGCGGTCGGCTTGCCGGCCTCCGTCAAACCGGCGCGCGAAAGCCGCACCGCTTTGGCGACCGCGGAGACGGCTTCATCCTGGCCGACCACGCGCTCCTTCAGGCGGTCTTCCAGTCGCAACAGCTTTTCGCGGTCCTCGGCCGTGAGTTCAGATAACGGTACGCCCGTGAGCGACGAAACGATCTGCGCAATGTCTTCCGCCGTCACTTCCTGCGAACTGGTGCCGCGCTCCTTCTTCCACGTTTCAGTGGTTTCATGCAGGCTTTTTTGTTCCGCGACGAGCTGTTCTTCCAGTTCCTTGGCTTTATCGAATTGCTTTGCAGCGCTGGCCGCGTCCTGTTCCTGCTTGATGCGGCGGATGCTCGCCTCGATATCGTGCAATGGCTGCGGACGCGAATTCGACGATATGCGCACGCGGGCGGCGGCCTGATCGAGCAAATCGATTGCCTTGTCGGGCAAAAAGCGCGCGGCGATGTAGCGGTCCGAGAGCTTTGCCGCAGCAGCGATCGCCTCTTCGGTGATTTTCACCTTGTGATGCGCTTCGAGCCGGTCACGCAGGCCACGCAGAATCTCGATCGTTTCCTCGACGCTAGGCTCAGGCACCATCACAGGCTGAAAGCGCCGCTCCAATGCCGAGTCCTTTTCAATGTACTTCTGGTATTCGTTCAGCGTGGTCGCACCCACGAGGTGCAGCTCACCGCGAGCGAGCGCCGGCTTGAAGACATTGCCGATATCGAGGCCGCCTTCGCCGCCGCCCTGGCCGGCGCCGACAATCGTATGCAGTTCGTCGATAAACACCACCAGACGGTCCTGGTTCTCGATGATCTCATCCAGCACCTGCTTGACGCGTTCCTCGAATTCGCCACGATACTTCGCACCCGCCACGACGCTATTGATATTCAGTTCGACCACGCGCTTGCCACGCAGCACTTCCGGCACCTGGTCCTGAGCAATGCGTTGCGCGAGGCCTTCGACGATAGCAGTCTTGCCCACACCGGGTTCGCCAATTAGCACCGGATTGTTCTTGCGGCGCCGTGCGAGCACTTCAATGGTGGTTTCGATTTCCTTGTCACGGCCGATCACCGGATCGAGCTTCCCTTGACGCGCAAGCGCGCTGAGATCGCGCGCGTACTTGTCGAGCGTGGGCGTGGTGGAGCGGTCTTCCATCTTGCCGTCTTCGGCACCCTTGCCGACTACCTTGACTGCTTTTTGCCGCAGCGATTGCGGCGACAGCCCGAGCTTGCGCAGCAATTCACCGGCAAAGCCGTCTTCTTCCTCGACGAGCCCAATCAGAATGTGCTCTGGTCCGACATAGCTGTGACCCAGTTCCAGCGACGACTTCAACGCATTTTCCAGCGTACTCTTGGCACGTGGCGACACGCCGATCTGTTCGTTGTCGCCCGGTTCCTTGCGGGTGCCGCGTGGCGCGGTCTGGTCGATGGTTTTCCTGATCTCTTCGGGATCAAGCTTGAATTCACGCAGGATTTCCTGCACCACATTGTTATCGGCAAGCGCTAGCAACAGGTGTTCCGTATCGACTTCGTTCTTGCCATATTCGACCGCCGCTTGCGCCGCGGCCTGCAGGCGGTCCAGACCGCTCTGGCTCAGATACGTCTGCAGGTCCACCGCTTCACGCGCCCGGCGATGTCGGCGTGTGCGGCCACCTGGGTGTCCGTCCGCTGAATCGCCCATTTGCCCGCTACCGGCGCCTGTACCCTGATCCGCGCCGGCGGATTGTCCGGGCGCGCGTCCGATGTGTGACCGGCTACCGCGGCCGCCTTCCGTCTGTGGCCACATGTCGTCGAACAGACTTTCGAAAAGTCCGCCGTGAAAGAGGGACTCGAGCGGCGACAGGCGGCGTTGATTGCGCGCCATGAACTCCATGTAGTGCTCATCGCATAGCATCAGCTGACGGCGTTGGCCGTTTTCGGTGATCGTGATCTGCGAGGTTGCGGGCTTTCCACAAACACTGCACTCGGCCATGATGAACTCCTTTTCGTCCGCTAGGGCATCGCTTCCCGGGCGGGTAATGGGTGGGTGGAAATATCTGTTCCGCTGCTTATTCCGATGTCGCCTTGTTTGCGCGCTGGGCTCGCGCTGCACTCGAAACGGGGCAATCCAGTGGACGGCACGCCGATCGATCCATTGTTCCCGTGGTACCCAGTACCCCTAACCGTGCGCAGGAACGCATCGGCATGCTCAAGCCCGCGCCGCACGGTGGCTTCGTCCGTGTCGAGGTGTGCCACGACTTCCCGCAGTGGCACATCGTCCACTTGCACTGGCAGCACCGCGTGCCGCCACGCGGGCAACGGGCTCAGTAGCTTGCCCGTGAGTGCGCGCACTTCATGCCCGCTCGCTGCCTCTTCGGGTTCTTCGCCGCTGCCGGGCAGCGCGTCTTCGACCTTGAGCGTTTCGTCCGGTTGCCAGAATCCGAAAATCTGCTGTTCGCCTCGCCGACTTCGTCTGGGATCCCAACCAGCGTAGCGGTGCAGCGCGCCCTCTTCAATGGATATGCCGGGATGCCCGCGAAGGCGCTGAAATCCGCCACGTGTTCGGCTTCTTCCCCGGCGGTTCGCGTGAGTACCAGTCGCAGCTTTACGCGATAAGCGTCGCCGCTACACAGCGTGTCCCTTTCGACACCCGCCCGCAAACTGACCAGTTCCGTCGAAGACGGGTGCAGATGCCGCTTCGGATGGTGCGCCGCCAGTTCACCAATCTGTTGCTCGATGCTGGCGTGGGCCGAATCACCGAGACTCCGGAAGCTGACGAGTTGTTTCACGATAGGCCTGACCGTGGTGTAGGGACGGCGCTATTTGATCTCGATGCGCCGCTTCGCTGCCGGTTCTCCGGCCGCTTTGGGGACGCGCAGCGTCAGCATGCCGTTTTCAAATCTGGCCTCTGCCCGATCGAGATCGATGCCCGCGGGCAGCGGGACCGCGCGCTGAAAGTGTCCAAACGACCGCTCGACCCGATAGCATCCCTGTTCTTCGCTGGTCGATTCGAAGCGCTTGTCGCCGCTGATGATCAGCATGTCTTCAATCACTTCGAGTTCGACGTCGTCGCGGGTCATGCCCGGCAATTCAACGACAATACGCAGTGCGTCGCCTTCGTCGGTGACGTCGATCCGCGGTTGAAACTCGCTCGCGCTGAAGTCGCCGAACCAGCTCCCGAGCGGTCCACGCCCGCCGAACGGATCGCGGATCAATTCGGCAAACAGATGAATCGGATCAGGCAGCGGCCAGCTGGCAGGCGCGAGTACCGGCGCAGCAGCCGCTGCAATCGGTGCCCCGTTACCCGTTTGCGTGCCGCCCGTCTGTTGCCCATTTTGCCGGACGCTCTCCTGATTGATGCGCGGCGCACCGGTCTGGCCCGATGCGTTTTTTTGCGCGGGGTGCGAGCGTAAAAACCGGAACGGATTCCATTTGTCGAGATCCAGAAGCATGTGATTCTCCTTACGTGAGGTGCGCCAGTGCCAGACCTGAGGCTGGACCGCTGGAGATGACGGGTGGTCCATTGAACCTCCGGATGCGAGCGGCACGGGGTTGGTCGCGGGTTTGATCCTGTCACCTACGAGTGTCCGTGAGCGGTGCGTCTACGGATGCAATGGCGCGTGTGGCTCGCCGGTCAGGCCGTCATGGTGCCAGGCACGCGCAGTGACGCCGAGTACGAACAGCAGCGCCCCCGTGAACAACGCATACACGCCGATCAGCCACACGAGCGCTAGTGCGCCGGCGCCCGGAAAGATCAGCACGAAGATGCCAAACAGCACGGACAGCACGCCGGTTAGCACCAGCATCCACGCATTGCGCAGGCGCCTGTGCAGCCGCATTGCTGCGATCAGATCGAAAACGCCGGTGAGGATCGCGTTTGCGCCGATAACGGCGACCAGCACGAGCGCGGTAATGCCCGGCACTAAGACGGCTATCGTACCGGCGCCGATGCTGCAGATCCCGAGCAGCAAGGGCACCCACCAGCCGCCGTGCGTCGCGCGGTAGCGGATGGCCGCACCAATCGCGACAATGCCGCCGGCGATTGCGTAGGCGCTAAAGAGGGTGATAAGCAGTAGCAGAGTGAGACCAGGCCAGAATAGCGCCAGAATGCCGAACAGCAGCGCTACCGTGCCACGCAGAATGAGCATCCACCAAGCGCGTCCAAGCAGTTCATCCATGTGGGACTCCAAGCTGTACCGTCAGGTGATCAACTTCAGTCTAGGCTCTACGCATCTGCGATTCTTTCGCGTTTCTGCCATGCGTTTCGCAATTCTGCGTTCATTCAGGACGCGTGCTGAATGGCATCCAGATTGGCATCCCAGACGCACCAAAATAACCCGATCCATCACCGCTTTTTTTATAGCGGCTCGCCGTGAGGCGTTCTAACATGAATTTACGCCGCGCACGGTCTAGCGTTAGCCCGATCATTGCTGGCCCGGTGTCGTACCGTCAACTTCAGAACGAAGGGAATCTCATGAAAGCGAATCTCCTTGTATTGCTGCTCGCGTCGTCGCTTGGACTCGCTCCAGACGCGAACGCCCAGGTGGCCGGCGCCCAACCGCTTGGTGTCAGCGTGGAAGAGTCGGCCGCGATCGTGGCAGGCTGGAGCGTGAGAAAGTCGATCATGGACAAGCCGGTCTTCAACGAGAAGGGTGAGCGTGTCGGTGTCATTCATGACATTATCGTGGCACCGGATCGGTCGGTATCGTTTGCAATCGTCGCCGCAAACCAGTTTCTGGGGGTGTCGCATCACGACGTGGCCATTCCGATTGAGCAGCTCGATTTCGTCAATGGCAAACTAGTGCTTGCCGGTGCGACGAAAGATGCGATCAAGGCGCTGCCCGAGTTTCAATACGCAAAGGTACGCGCGACACCTAAGGCGAGGTCCGACTACAGCGAGCATCACTGACTTATGTCTCGCATCGTCCACGATCGATGCATTTGACGCGCGGCACATTCGTTCCATGGGCAGTGCGCGGATTAGTGCGCGGCTGCGTGACTATTCGTCGTGCCGCATGACCGCCGCCTGCTCTTCAGGCGACTTTCTTAACCAGCGCCGGTGCAACGCACGTTCAATGCTGCCGCCCACCGAGAGCAGCAGCAGGAGCAGGGCGGTGGCAATACCCGCAATCTGCCATGCGCCGATGCCGCACACAATGCCGAGCGCGGCGGTGACCCAGATCGAAGCCGCCGTCGTCAAGCCGCTGATCCTGCCGGTGGCGCGGTTTTGCAGGATTACCCCGGCGCCGAGAAAACCGATGCCCGTAATGACGCCCTGAATCGCACGGCCGGCGTCACTGCTGTCGCTGAAACCGTGCAGTTCGAAGGACATGCCGGCCATCGTGACGAGACAGGAACCAAGCGCAACGAGGCCTAGCGTCTTGACACCGGTTGGCTTGCCGTGCAGGTTTCGATCGAGCCCGACGATACAACCCACCAGCACTGCCGCGACCATGCGCAAGATCGCCTCAAGCAATTGCACGTGTGAAATCATCGGCATTCCCGCTAAGGTTTCCAGGTAACGTCGCATTCGGCGAGCACCTGGCTGCTCACTACAGTCTAGCGTCGAAGGGAGCAAACTGCTTGAGCGTCAAGCGCCGCTCAGGAGACCCTTTACCCTAAAAGCCGCAGTTATCCTCTTGTGATCGCAGCGATCGGTCGGCGTTGCAGCGGCGTACGCGCGGTGATGCGCGCACAGATGTAGTGCAGCAACTCGCGCCAGCGGTCGAGCTTCGGGAACCGCTCCGCAAAGGGTGCGACGTTGAAACCGTGGGGTGGCTTGACAATAAGCCGATGCAGCAAAACAGCTCAACTGGTCCGAAGTGTTGACTGCCTCGTCGAGCACGATTTTCAGTATCACTACACTTCAACTACTTAATGGGAAGCCGACGACAATGTTGTCGGGCAACATATCAAACCGCGCGTGCAGCCCCACTGGAGCGCGACAGGCATCCCGCGCCCGCCCGCCCACCGGCCGGTCGCGTGGCAAGCAAGCCTTCTGCCCGAACTTTCGACCCTCAGGTGCGGGGCGCGTTTCCGTTCCAGGCGTTCTGAAGTAGCGCCCCAACCGGCTCACATTTGAAAGGTCGCGGATTCCAATAGGGATTCGACAGGGTTATTTCGCATGCTTTATCGAGGTCAGATTCCTGCATGCCAGTCTCGCGCAAGCCAGATGGAACGCCGAGCCTTCGTCCAGGCATCGAAGACACCATGCGCAGCGCTCTCGCGGCCTGCGCGTGTCAGATTCGTGTCATGGCCTCAGGCGACGCCGCGCTGTTGTATGCCAGTGCGCAAGGCAAATATGATCGCGTGCGTTTCCGCATGCGGCAGGTTGAAGCTTTCGCCAAGAGTACGACAAAGCTTGTGATGCAGCGCCATTCCAACGTGCCCAGCACACAGCCGCATAGCCATGCACCGCAGAGACAATCACTGTGCGCTAACAGGCTCTAGGGCTCGTTCTTGATGCCGCGCAATCCGGTCGCCAACGCACGTATTCCGTCATCCAGTTGTCAGCCATCAGTCATCAGCCATCAGGGACATGACTGGATTGCCATCATGAGCATACAACCCCCTCCGCTGCATGCGCAGTGGCATCGAGGCCGCTCACGAAAGACAGGTCGGGCGGCAATTCACGTGACAGCCCGGGTCGTGGATAAGCGTCTTCGGCAACACACGCAGGTTGCGTCCCATACCTTTCAGACCGTCCTCGGTCAGACCATAGATTGGTGTCATCTCTGAGCCTGCATACCTGGTCGGGATCGCGATGATCGGCAGGCTCCATTCGAGCGCGACGCCTTACCCAAGCCAAGTCCGATCGATGTCCCCAGATCGCGGACGCGCGTGCGGTGCGCATGGCATGCCGCTTCACGAACCTGACTGCTTTCGAACGCCACGCAATACCCGGCGTGAGCGACAGCTTGCTGAATGCCTTCAGGAGCGATGGATTGCTTTGAATCCCGGCTAACAGCGTGTCGAGCGTCGTTCCGAGGTGCGCAGCAATATAGCTCAGCAGCATCTCCATCAACGAGGTCGGGTTTCTTCCGCCCATATTACGAATCTGCCTTAAGCAGCCTTGAATTCGACGTAACCTTAGATGTGCAACGAGTCAAGGAGGAGACTTCTGCTTATCATGAAGCAAGAAATAGGGTCGACCCCGAATCACGGGTTACGCTGCCAAGCAATGAACGTCGCTTTCGTCGATGGTGGCCTGAATTCAGTGCAGGGACTTCGGCTCGTTATGCCGACAGGTAGCACTGTTGTGCAGGCTGCGGGCTGCGACGACCTCGGAATGAGTCATGTCATCCTAATAGGTACACCATTTGTCGCAGTTATTCCGGCGGGGGCGCAGTTGGCCACAGTCGCTGACAACGATCCCACGGGATGGGTTATCGCACTCAAATCGGGCGTACTTGGGCAAGTCTCGCAAGAAGCGTTTGACGCGGTCCCGAAATGGTCCAGGTCTTGGGATCCGTTCCTGCGCGAGGCCGCGGACACATTGGCTGCTTTGCATCATGCGGATCTCATCGACGCTGCCTGCGCCGACGCTTTTGCAGATGTCATCTCGGTGCACATCGCTTTCCGCTGCGGGCACTGTGCTGGTGCAGCCGAGCCGGACACGCCTCTTACGCGTCAAATGCTGACTCGCATTCAAGCCTTTGTTCATGAGCACATAGCCGAAACCATTTTGGTCGAGCAACTCGCAGTGCTGGTGCACATGAGTGCATCAAACTTTGCGCGCGTTTTCAAAACGGCGACAGGTACCCCGCCCCATCAGTACGTGACACTCGAACGGGTGAAATTTGCCAGGACGATGTTGCGCGAGGAGACCATTCCCCTGGTTGACGTTGGCGCGCGCGCGGGGTTTCAGACTCAGCAGCATTTCACCGAAGTGTTTCATCGATACAGCGGTGTGACGCCACGCGCATTCCGACTAGCCCACCGGAACGCCGGTAGCTGATTCATTTGGCGAAGTTGCGAGCAAAACAATGATCGCGGGACTTGCGCGCTCGCGATTAAACCAGAGCGACACGAGTATCTCGAAGTGGATACTGCCCCGGGGGTTGATCAGAACAAGAATTCCTGAACAATAATTCCGACACCTTGACCTTGCCCCCGTTTGACGAATTCTGTAGCTGGGGGAATTATGGGTTCGCTTTGCTGAGCCGCGAACCAGTTCTTCTCAAATGGCATGGGACTGACCTAGTCGAGTGTCGAGTGTAACGACGCGCATTGTAAAAGCCCAGAGCTGAGGGCATGGCGGGCCGCATCGGACCCGATGGAACGATGCACCGGGTGACCGCAGGATCGTGACATATCTGGGCAGAAACCGGAAAGAGGCGCACGCGGGTCATGGCTAGACTGGGCGGAAACCGGGATCCTGTCGATGTGATTGACGCCGACGCGTCGAAGCGGCTATGCAGTGCTTTTCGGGCCCGGTCAAAAATATAAGGAGGGAATTTATGCCTGATACGGAAATCGCGCCCGGGGAAGCCGGGCAGCACGATCAACAAATCCCGCTGCGCAAGCTCTTCGAACCCGTAAAGGTGGGACCGCACAACCTGCGTCATCGTGTCGTGATGGCGCCGCTGACGCGTTCGCGCGCGAGCCGGCCGGGCAACATACCGTCGCAGCTGAACGCCTGCTATTACGCGCAGCGCGCAGCGGCCGCGCTCATCATCAGCGAGGCGACGCAGGTGTCGATGCAAGGACAGGGCTATGCATGGACGCCTGGGATCCATAGTCGCGAGCAGGTCGAAGGCTGGCGGCTCGTGGCGGACGCCGTGCACGAGGCGGGCGGGTTGATGTTCATGCAGCTCTGGCACGTCGGCCGCATATCGCACCCCTCGTTGCAGCCCGATGAAATGCTGCCCGTTGCGCCCTCTGCGGTCCGGCCGAAAGCGGAGGCGTTCATCGAGAACGAGCGCGGCGAAGGTGTCGTCGCGCCCTGCGTCACGCCTCGCGCGCTGCAGGTCGAGGAGATGCCGTATCTCGTGCGCCAATACTTCAGGGGTGCGCGAAATGCAAAGGCTGCCGGTATGGACGGCGTCGAAGTGCACGGAGCGAACGGGTATCTGCTCGACCAGTTTCTGTTGTCCGGCACGAACCGCCGCACGGACGAATACGGCGGGTCGAGCGAGCGTCGGGCCAGGCTGCTGTTCGAGGTGATCGAAACGGTTTGCGAAGTGTGGGGGCCGGAAAAGGTCGGCGTACGGCTCTCTCCTCTCGGCACCTTCAACGACATGCATGACGACGATCCCGAGGCGACCTTTTCTTACGTCATCGAGAAGCTCAACCGATACGGGCTGGCTTATTTGCACATCGTCAATCCCGCGCTGGCGGCGACCGGCGAGGATGTCGCTTTCACGGAGCGCGCGAAACGCATGAGCGAGATGATACGCCGCACTTATCGCGGTGTGCTGATGGTCGCGGGCGGGTTCGACGCCAGCAGTGCGGAAAGATGGCTCGAGGACGGCAACGCGGACCTGGTCGCGTTCGGACGCTTGTTCATCGCCAATCCCGACCTGCCGGAACGCTTCCGGTCGCACGCTCCGCTCAATTCGCCGGATCCGTCCACGTTCTACGGAGGCGGCGAGCGCGGGTATACCGACTATCCGTCGCTCGCGCAGGAGCGCGGGGAGGCCCCACGGTCCGTCATCGATGGGCGTTGGAGATAGACTGTCGTTGACCGGCGAGCTCGCTGGCGTCACACGACGATTTGCGATGGCCGCCGAGCTGGCGACCGATCACGCTGAGAGGATCACCATGGCTGTCACTACCTGGGTTGTCGTTGCGGACGGCAGCCGTGCACGAATCTTCGAGACACCGGGACTTAAACTGGACTTGCGGGAAATCGAAGACCTCGTCAATGTCGTCCCGAATGGACCGGCGCTGAGCGAGAAGGATCGCGAAAAATTCGCGAAGACCGTCGCCGACCGCGTCGAACAGGGACGGCTTCATCAACGGTATCAGCGATTACGATTCGCCGTGGAGCCGAAGTTTCTCGGGATGCTGCGCGAACGTCTGAGCGAGGAGACGCGTCAGATGATTTTCGAGGAGATCAACGAAGATCTCTCGGCCCTCGATGCGCGCGAAATTCAAGCGCACCTGCGAAGGCATTGACGGCGACCTGCCCGGTCGTGGACGAGAGCGTGCAAAGTTGGGGAGGCTCCCAAGGAGGGCCTCTTGTGCTTCCGGCAGCGGCATCGGTTTCGTCTGGAGTAGGCTGATCGGTCTCGCAACGGTGGGAGCAAGCCATGCGGTTGATCATCGAAGCAAGGTCGGCCGACGGAGACAATGATACGGTTGAGAAAGTTGACGGAGTTCTGGCTGTCATTGAGCGCCCTGACTGCTGTCTTGCCGACCTGGGCCTGACTCTCGCGGAAGGGCGGTTGCTGCTGGCAAAGGTGCAGGCCGAGCTCATTTCGAAACAGGTGCAGTCGTGGCTCTCAGGCCAGACCCATTGTCGGAGCCGCGGTGCGGCCTTCAACCGCAAGGACAGTCGCTGGACGGTGCTGCGCACCGTCTACGGCAAAGTGACGGCGACGAGTCCGAGGCTGTGGTCGTGTGCTTGCCAGCGGACTGCGCGGACACCGTTGCATAACATTGTTGCTCGCCCGGTCTATCGGTCGGCCTTCTGGCCCGCGCCGTCGGTGGCAAGCGCTACGCAAACCGCCAGAAACAAAATTCCACAAAACCCCCGAACAGCTTTGTGCAAGCAAACGGGTTTTTTTGCAGCTAATTATGTAGGATTCCGATGTATTTGACATAATTAAAGTGAGCGAACTTTTCGATGTTAGTCCAAAGTGTTGATTTGCACGGAATCCTGACCCACCCTACGCAGTAGTTTGCATCGAATATTGACCCACGTAGAACACTGACCTGCTCGGCAACGGGCAGGGGAACGGAGTGATCGACGTGGCTATATTGAGCATCATCCGACGCTGGCACTTTCGCGATCATGTCTCGTTGCGCGAGATTGCCAAACGACTGGGCGTGTCCAGAAACACGGTCAGGCGCTACATACGTGCCGACACTGTGCTGCCGGCATATCCCGAGCGCCACAGCCCCAGCAAGCTCGACGGGTTTGCTGCAAAGCTCGCTGGTTGGCTGAAGACCGAGGCGAATCGGCCCCGCAAACAGCGCAGAACCCTCAAACAGATCCACGCGGATCTTTGCGCGCTGGGCTTCACCGGCTCCTATGATCGTGTCGCTGCGTTTGCCCGGCGCTGGCGACAGGAACAGCACGAGCAGGCAAAGACGACCGGACGGGGCACCTTCGTTCCGCTCCGGTTTGCCGCTGGCGAAGCGTTCCAGTTCGACTGGAGTGAGGACTGGGCCGTCATCAACGGCGAGCGCACCAAGCTGCAGGTCGCGCAGCTCAAGCTCAGTCACAGCCGTGCCTTCTTCCTGAGGGCTTATCTGCTGCAAACCCACGAGATGCTGTTCGACGCGCATCACCATGCGTTCGTGGCGTGGGGCGGCATTCCACGCCGTGGCATCTATGACAACATGAAGACCGCCGTCGACAGGGTGCGTCCCGGCAAGGTGCGTGAGGTCAACGCGCGGTTCAGCGCGATGGTGAGCCACTACCTGTTTGACGCCGAGTTCTGTAACGTCGCCTCCGGCTGGGAGAAGGGGCAGATCGAGAAGAACGTCCAGGACAGCCGCCACCGGCTCTGGCAGAAGGTGCCGACGTTCGGCTCGCTGGCGGCGCTCAACGACTGGCTGGCCGACCAGTGCGTGCTGCTGT
>NZ_VOSW01000118.1 GCF_009690905.1 Paraburkholderia madseniana | reverse complement strand
GAACATCGGTTCAAGACCACGAGGCCGCTGAGGAAGCGCTGCGTCACGCAGGGTTTAAGCAGTAAGCCTGGGCCGTTGAACGATCGCCTTGCCGTCAATCGACAAACGTCCACAAAGAGGTGGAACCATTGCTCGTGAGGGACCGGCGCGGACGGCCGGATCACTCCGATAACTGCCATTGAAGCCCTGGCGGCTCGAACGGCGGCTCCGGGTCGATTTCGGCGGTTCGTCGGGAGTCCAGGTTCGGCCAGCAGCAGATCGGCTAACTCAGCTATCCGGTGAATGGCATTCCGCATCCGTCGACATTAGCCGGCCCAACCGATTGATGCCGATCCCCTGTATCCGATATTCTGGCGAAGACGTGCTTATCGCGATCGGCGGTTGTAATGAATCTGGATTTTCGACAGGCCGCACCTGAAGACTCGGAATGGCTATTTGACACGTACCGGCGAACGATGAAAGGTTTCGTTGCCTCAGCGTATGGCTGGGACGACGACTTGCAACAGGCGGGGTTTGCCAAAAGCCTTCGCCAAGGCGCTTGTCAAATAGTTACATGGGAAGGCAACCGATGCGGATTTGTGCACTGGGACATCGAACCGGATCTCGTATGGCTGAGAATGCTTTGTATCGTGCCGGAGATGCAAAACAAGTCGATCGGCAGTGCAGCGATTGCCAAGGTGATGTCGTTGTCCAGTTACTTACAAAAGCCGGTGTACTTGAATGTCTTCGTATGCAACCGAGCTGCCTACGACTGGTACAGCAGAATCGGCTTTGTCGAAATCGAAAACGACGGCAAGGTCTCCACTTTGGTGCTTGCTCCTACCGTTTGAAAAGCGAATTGCCGCCCCTCGTCGTGGATGGAAAGGTGACCGGGGAGATGGTGTCCAACATCATTCTGGCCCATGCCTGAATTGCGGCGCGCGAGATAACGAACGTCGCCCACCTCCGTCAATCTTTCGAGCGCATCCACCACCGTTCCCAGATACGGTCGTGATAGGCGACGAGCCGCTTTTCTCCTGCGATGTGGATCAGGTGGCGGCCGTTCTGACCGCAGGCTCCTCCGTCAAAACATCATATGTAACGCCCATCACAATCGCCCGCGCGCCCAGTCAACCCAAACTTTGACTTCCCTCCCCCTGCCATACACTAGATTCGAAGCACGCTACTCGTCACGGAGCATAAGGAGAACAACCATGACTCCCTGGGAAATCCAAGGCACCGAACTGATCAACTGCAATTGCTCATACGGTTGCCCGTGCCAATTCAACGCACTGCCGAACAACGGCTTCTGCGAAGCGATGGGCGCCATCTCGATCAGCAACGGTTACTACGGCGACGTGCGACTCGACGGCCTCAACATCGCGGTCGTGTTTCAGTGGCCGGGACCGATCCACGAAGGCAAGGGAAAATGCCAGCCGATCGTCGACGAACGGGCCAGCCCGGAACAACGCGAAGCCATTCTGAAAATCATGACGGGGCAGGACACCGAGCCGTTCGCCACGATGTTCTCCGTATTCGCATCGACGCTCGAGCAAGCATTCGATCCGATCTTTACGAAGATCGATTTCGATGTTGATGTCGATACCAGACGCGGCCGGATTCATGTCGAGGGCGTATTCGACGTTGTCGGCGAACCGGTCCGCAATCCCGTAACGGGCGACGAGCATCGTGTCCGAATCGACTTGCCTCACGGCTTCGAATACGAGCTTGCCGAGATCGGCTCCGGCACCAGCCGCTCGCACGGAAACATCGCACTGGATCTCAAGGGGACTTACGCCCAGTTCGCGCGACTGCACTTGAATAACAAAGGACCGATCCGGCATCGCGCTGCCGCATGAGCAGCGTCGAAAATATCCTCGGACGCGAGCGCGTCATCACCGCGCTCGGCATCGTCGCCGTCGTCGCGTTGTCGTGGGCCTACTTGTGGACGGGCGCCGGAATCGGCATGTCCGCGCTCGAGATGACGGCCGTCGCACTGTTCCCGCATCGACTGGCAGATGGCGGCGGGGGAATGGATCCGTCGCTGCCCACCGTGATCCTCATGTGGTGGGTGATGATGACGCCCAGCGCGGCGCCGCTCGTCCTGTTGTATCGACGCGTATTGCGGCACCACTCCGCGATCGAGGCCAGGTCGGCCATCCCGTCGTTGTTTCTCCTGGCCGGTTACCTGATCGCATGGCTGGCATTCTCGATCTGCGCGGCATCGCTGCAGAAGGTGCTGCAACCGACCGGCCTCATTTCGGAAATGATGTTGTGGTCGAAGAGCGCGCCCCTTTCCGCGATCGTTCTGGCTGCGGCGGGCGTCTATCAGTTCTCGCTGCTCAAGCGCGCCTGCCTGACGCAGTGCCGTTCACCAGTGAATTTCCTCACCGCGCACTGGCGTCCTGGCGTCGCAGGCAGCTTCCTGCTCGGGATGCGTCATGGCATTTACTGCGTGGGCTGCTGTTGGCTGCTGATGGCGTTGTTGTTTGTCGGCGGCATCATGAATCTCGTCTGGATCGCCGCGCTGTCGCTTATCGTTTTCGTGGAAAAAATCCTGCCCGGCGGTGAGCGTGTCGGCCGCGCGCTGGGCGTCGTGCTGATCACCTGGGCCGGCGTCACCCTGTTGGTGTGATTGGATTCTCTCTTCTCACACGGTCATTCAAATGACCGAACAGCTAAATCTGTCAATAGATGTGCGTCCCGTAACACAGGGGCTCATTACACGAGGCTGCGCACCCCGCCGTCGATCTCGAGCTCGGCCTCGCACTCGACCGGCACGTTTAGAGGAAGCGCCACGCCGACTGCCGAGCGAGAATGCGCGCCAATGTCGGGTCCAAACACTTCAAGAATAAGGTCAGAATAGCCGTTCGCGATCTTTGGCATCTGATCGAAGCCAGGCGCGACATTAATCATCGCAAAGACGCGCAGCCATGCCGTAATGCGATCCAGGTCTCCAAGCTCTTTCTTCAGGCTTGCCAACTGAGCGAGCGCCACAAGGCGTGCCGCTGCGTAGCCTTCGTCCACTGAAACTTCAACGCCCACTCTGCCGACCGGTTGCGCAATTGTTCCGTCGAGGTTGAGCGGAACGTGTCCCGAAACAAACGCTCGTGCCCCTCGTACTCGAATCCATGCAAAAGGCAAGGACATGCGTACGTTTTGCGGCATCTGTAGCGGCTGAGGCAACGTCAAGCCTAATTCCGCCAACTTCGCTTCGATTCGCGCCATGATTGCCTCCTCAGCGTTTTTGAAAGCCGGCATTCTTCCGGTCCTGCGGGCGCAGGATGATCTATGCTGAATGACTGATCGTCAGCGCCTGGCTCCGGGCGTCTCGATCAAGGAACCGCGAACTCGACCGCTCTCTGATCGAAGTGCACCGATACGTGCGAAATATGATGAGCCGGGCACGTGAACGAATGCGCGATGACCCGTCGGAGTTGCCACGTCATCTCCTTGAAGCGATGCTGGTCATGCGCGACGCGCCGGAGTCCGATGTAACCGACGACCAGGTCGCTGCAAATGTTCTCACGCTACTGCTTGCAGGCGAAGACACGACGGCGAATTCGATAGCGTGGACGCTGCTATACGTTGCTGCCGATTCCGCCTTGCAACAGCGACTCTTTGACTCGTCACGCGGTGTGCTCGGCTCAGCTCCCGTTTGCCCGGACTTTACGTCGTTGAAGCAACTGGATCTGCTCGAGGCGGTTTGTACGGAAACCGGAAGGCTGCGTCCTGTCGTTGCGATCAATTCGTTTGAGCCGTTGGAAGACGTGTGTCTCGCCGACATCATGCTACCGGCTGGCACGAAAATGTCTTTCCTGAATCGGCCCGCCACACTCGACGCGCGCAATTTCCCTAATCCTTTGCGGTTCGACCCTGATCGCTGGCTGCATGACGGTAGCCGCGCGCGCACCGCACACGACTCACGTGCGTACCTGCAATTCGGCGCCGGGCCACGTGTGTGTCCGGGACGTTACCTGGCCGCTGTGGAAATGCGCCTGGTATTGTCGATGCTGATGGCCAATTTCTCGATCCGAATGGCTGTCAACCCAAGTACGATTCGAGAGGTCACTGCCTTCACTATGATCCCGAGTGCCATGCCGGTGCATCTGTCGGCACGGGCCACGTGAATTTCCTCGGTTCGCGCGCGCACTCGAAACACCAATGCGTATTGGCCTGAACCAGAATCCTTTGTGAACCTCAAGGATGAAACTTGCTCGCTCTCGACCCTCGTACGGGCGAATGGTTCGTCTACACCAGGAGCGCAGACCAGACGCAGAACCAAATGGGCGTTTTCACACGGCCTCGGCCAGCTACCGACATTCGCTTGCTGGCAACGAATGTCCGCGGTTGTACCGCAATTCGGACGTTCTCCATCGGCAAAAGGACACCCGCTCGGCGGCCGTTGCGGCCCTACAAGCCGCGAGCAGGCGATCCAGCTTTGAACGCCTTCCTCCACCGATCAGATGCCACGCCATGCGTGCGAGCGTATCCAGTAGGGGGCGATGAGCGCTCCCTCTCCACACCTTCCGACCAACTACATCCCATGTATCAGGCCGTGCGCCAACACGCGCAGCTCCTGGAACTGGGTCGCCAACTCGAAACTAAGCACGAACGCGGCGCCACAAAACAAGCCGGGATAGCGCTGCGCGAACGCCAGCATCGGTGCTGCGATGCGCGTGCGTATCGCCCTGGCGCTCATCACGTATGTGATGCCGATGCCGAGCGCTGCACCGGCCAGCACGTCCGTCGGGTAGTGCACGCCGAGATAGATACGCGGCAGGCCGATCAGCACCACCGCGTGCAACAGCGCGTAGATCCCCACGGGCCGCGAGGCCAAGAAAATACCCATAGCGACCGCGCACCAGAGCATGGCGTGATCGCTCGGAAACGAACTCCACGTGCGAAGCACCGGCTCGTCCACGTTGGCCTCAGGAAAGAACGCACGCAATGCCGGTTCATACATCGGCCGCAGGCGAAACGGCAGGTAGTGCGCAAGCAGGCGGCCGGCCGCCAGCGCGATGAGGCCGCTCACGATGGCGATCACGACGAGTTCGCGCTGGCGTCGCCGGACGGCCTCGTCGTCAGGTCCTTCCGCACGTTCGCGCCTGAACCAGACCCACCACAGCAGTGCAACCAACACCACGCCCTTCGGCAAGTACGCGTTCACGACTGCTTCGACTACATGGGTGAAGCCTTGAGAATGAATGGCCAGTTTATTTAGGGACGCGATGGCCCACGTATCGATGACGTTCATTTGTCTTTGCTCCCCTACGTGCGGCAATCGACATAACTTCATTCGGCCGCAGCCGCTATCACGCCGCCGCATCGCAAGCATCGCTAGTGCCCGGCTACGCGGCGAAGCGCTCGACGGCCGGTAACGACAATCATCGTATTGACATGAAGATGTGGTATGTGCGCTGGCGCGTGTAGTGTCCCAGCTAATTGCCGGATCCCTCGCTCAAGCCTCTTCCAGTGCCAACAACCGCTGTTATGACCCCGCCACAGCCACCAGCACCGTCGTTTCCCGCCTCCGGTGTAACGTTAATGGGCATTCAAATACCGGGTTGACTCACTGGTGCAGCCATCGACCGTCGACGGCCAGCGCACCGGCTGCTGGCCGCAATGGTCGACGAACAGCAGTTGAAGCGATGTGGGTAGATGATCCATATCGACCCGATTGCAGTCCGTCGCCAATCGCGTCCGGGTGTCTCAAACGGGTCGCCTGCTGCCGGTCGAGGCCTCGCGAGGTTGAAGATGTGCGACCGGGGAACTGGCTCCAGCGAATAAACGTTCGCATCCGAAAGTCATATACTGGCTTGGTCTGCCTGCTGTCTATCGCGTAGCTGTGGTATGCGTTCGCATAACTATTCGAACGGTTTTGGTGCGCTCGGTGCGGGAGACTAACGGCGTTGTGCCCGCCTCGGATCGAACGCCAGGGCTGAGCCGTCTGCTTGCGCATGTTCTTTTGGCCAGGCAGGCGACGTGAAACCAAGTGGACCGAGCTTCACCTCAATTGCCTGTTTGGACGAAGCCATGCTGACAATCGACGACATCCGGGCGATTCCACTGTTCTCAACACTCCCCGACAACGAACTGGAGCATCTCGCGCACACGTGCGCAGACCTGCATCTGTGCGCGGGTGAGTTCGCGGTCCATGAAGGTGGAGAGCGCGCACTGTACGCCGTTGTGTCCGGCAAGATGGAAGTCATCAAGACGTTCGACGGTATCGAACGCACGCTGGGCTGGCGTCTGCCCGGAACCATCTTTGGCGAAGTGCCGCTCGCGCTGAGTTCGCCGTTTCCTGGTGCCTATCGGGCCGCGGAGCCGTCGCGTGTCATGCGCGTGGACGCCCAGCGTTACTACACACTCGCTGCCGCGTCGCCGGAAATTGCGGTCAAGATGGGCGCCCTTGCGCGCGAGCGCATTGGTGGACTGCAGGGCCTCTCCGCCGAGCCGCCCAAGATCCGCGTGACCATGATTGGAAGTCGCTGGGACACCGCTTGTACCGCATTGCGCCAGTTCCTCGCCCGCAACCAGATCAGCTACGACTGGATGACACCGGATGCGCCCGAAGTGACCACGCGCTGGCCTGGAACCTGTCCGCCAGAGCAGGATTGCCCGGCATTGCGACTGGTCGACGGGACGGTGCTGAGCCGACCTACGACACGAGAGCTTGCGGAGTTGCTGGGTCTGCAGACACAGCCTCGCCTCGCCGAATACGACACGATGATCATTGGTGGCGGGCCGGCCGGTCTCGCTGCGGCAGTGTACGGTGCGTCGGAAGGCTTGCGTACTGTGGTGCTGGAGCGCGAAGCGCCAGGTGGGCAGGCCGGGACCTCCTCGCGTATTGAGAATTACCTCGGCTTCCCCAACGGCGTGTCGGGCGACGAACTGGCGAGCCGTGCACTGCAGCAGGCAAGGCGGCTCGGTGCAGAGATTCTGGTGACACGGTCGGTCGCTCGAATCGATGTCGCCGGCCGTAGCGTTCACCTCGACGGAGGCGACGTCATCCGGGCGCGAACGATCATTCTCGCGACTGGCGTCACGTGGCGCCGCCTCGTGATCGACGGCTTCGACCGGTTTATCGGTAAAGGCATTTACTACGGCGCGTCACGCAGCGAAGCGAACGCTACTCACGGCCTCGACGTCTATCTGATCGGTGGTGGAAACTCGGCCGGCCAGGCAGCGTTGTACTTTGCCAATCATGCGCGCATGGTTACGCTTGTCCTGCGAGGCGATTCGCTGGAGAAGAGCATGTCTCGCTACCTCGTCGAGCAGCTTCGAGGGAAATCAAACGTAGGGGTGCAACTGCGATCGGAAGTAGTCGGTGCACACGGCGATACCCATCTGACAGCGATTGACGTACGCGATGGGTTAAGCGCAGAGGTGCGTCGACACGACTGTGGCGCATTGTTCGTTTTCATTGGCGCCGATGCTGAGACGGAGTGGTTGCCGGAGGAAATCGCACGCGATGTGCGCGGATATGTTCTCACCGGCGACGACGTCGTCAAGGCGGGACGCTGGTCCCATAGCCGGGATCCCTACCTCCTCGAATCGAGTGTTCCTGGCGTGTTTGCCTGTGGGGATGTGAGATTGAGCCCGGTCAAGCGCGTCGCTTCAGCGGTCGGCGAAGGCAGCATGGCGATCGCGTTCGCCCACAAATATTTGCAGCACGACGGGAGTTAGCATTGGGTGCGGCAGTGAAACGTATTTGGTATTGACTTGGACAGGCGCGGAGTTTCATGCCGCCCAGCAACGAAGTCGATCCGTTGCGCCGGGGAGCCAGCCGTCATCGGTTTCGGCTGCCAAGCGCGCGATTGCGGGCTGTCACGGCTCAACGATCACGCCCTCTGACGTAAGGCATTAGCTAGCAGATTGGGGGCAGGACCCATTAGGGGCAACTTCAAAAATCGAAATTCATCCTTGCGAATAACACGCTTAATTATCAGCGACCGCTTTCCTAAACTTCGTATCATCTGCTATGGCCCTGAGCGGCGATCTGTGGTTCGCGTCACGTGCGCCACTGCGAACGGTCGCGCGAGTTTGTTTGATCGCCACGAGCCAGGCGTACAACGACCGCGATGGAAAAATACGAATGCATCGTTTGCGTCGAAATTCCAGCCCAAACAAGGAGGAACCGGTCATGAAGAAGACAACCAGCACATTAATCGCGGCCGTCGCCGCACTCACGCTGTCGGGAGGCGCTTATGCACAGGCCAACAACACGCTGGCAACCCCGAGTGTAGTGTCGCCGGCCGCCGCGTCGCCAGCCAATACAACGAGCGGCTACGGCACGCCTGGCGCCACCAATTCGGACAGCGGCATGAGCGCCGCGTCGCCGAACTCGGGCATGCCGAATAGCACGAGCAATAGCTCGACGTCCCTCACCAACCTTCCTGGGAGTCACAACACGCTGGCGACTCCGAGCGTAGTGTCGCCGGCCGGCCAATAGTTCGAGTCCCTCGTTCGCCACCCATCGTAAGAAAGACCGCTGCCCTCACGGACAGCGGTCTTTTGTTTTTCTCCCTGCCCTCTTCCAGGCAGCGGCTTGCGGCACACCGACGGGTTGCATGCCCCAGGTGGCCTCGATGCGTCAAATAAGAGCGTTACTGGCGGCGGCCGCACGGCCACGCAGCCAGTTAATACTCGCGAAGAGCAGCACGGCAAACACGATCAGCATCGTCGCCACGGCGAGAATCGACGGGTCGATCGAGTCGCGAATCCCGCTCCACATCTGCCGAGGCACGGTTGTTTGATCCGGGCCGCCGATGAACAGAATGACGATGACTTCGTCGAACGAGGTCGCGAAAGCGAAGACGCTGCCGGTCGCGACCGCCGGTGTGATGAGCGGCAAGGTTACTCGTCTGAATGTGATCCAAGGCGTCGCGCCGAGCCCGGAAGCGGCGCGCAACAGACTCTGATCGAACGAAAGCAGTGACGCCGTCACGGTGATCACGACGAATGGCGTGCCGAGCGCCGCATGCGCCAGCACCACGCCGGGATACGAGTTCACCAGGCCGAGCGGCGCGAAGATCAGATAGAAGCCAGCCGCGACGACGACAATCGGCACGATCATCGGCGAGATGATGATCGGCATGATCAGCGAGCGCAGCGGAAACTGCGCGCGCGAAATGCCCAGCGCGGCGAGCGTGCCGAGACACGTGGCGATCAGCGTCGACGCCGCGCCGATGCCGATGCTGTTCAGGAGCGATCGTTGCCAGGCCGCGCTCGTGAGCGCCTGCTCATACCAGCGCAGCGAAAAGCCCTGCAACGGGTAGGAGAAGTACGAGCCCGAGTTGAACGAAAGCGGGATGATCGCGAGAATCGGCGCAATCAGGAAGAACAGCACAAGCGCTGTATGCAGCCGCACCCAGCGCCCGGCGACGCGTTCCGTCAGCACCGTGTTGCGTTTATCTGGCATATCGTTCCCTCGTCGTATCCGCGTGTGTCAACCGAGTCTCAACCAAAGCGCAAACGGTCGATGCCGACAATGCGGTTGAACAGGAAATAGAAGACCGCCGTAAAGATCACGAGATAGGCCGAGAGCGCACCGGCAAGGCCCCAGTTGAGTTGCGTGTTGGTCTGGATCGCGATGAGCTGACTGATCATCTCGTCGCCTGCGCCGCCGAGCAGCGCGGGCGTGATGTAGTAGCCAAGCGCGAGCACGAACACGAGGAAGCAGCCCGCCCCCACGCCCGGCAGCGTCTGCGGCATGTAGATTCGCACAAACGCGACGAACGGGTGCGCCCCTAGCGATTGAGCGGCCCGCACATACACGGGCGATACGCTCTTCATCACCGAGTAGATCGCGAGAATCATGTAGGGCAAAAGCACATGCGTCATACCGATGAGCACACCCGCGCGGTTGAAGATGAGCGGCAGTGGATGGGTGGTGAGACCGAGCCCCATCAGCAGGCTGTTGATGACACCACCCGGTTGCAGCAAAACGTACCACGCAGTTGTGCGCACGAGCACCGAGGTCCAGAACGGTACGATCACAAAGAGCATCAGGCGGTTGCTGCTTTTCGCGGGCAAATTCGCGAGCAGCCATGCGACCGGATAGCCGAGCACGAGGCACAGCAGCGTGACCGTGGCGCTGATCGAGATCGTGCGCACGAACGCCTGCCGATAAATCGAAGCGTTGTCCGGCACGAACGCGACTGAACCTTGCGGCGTCACTTGCGCATCGACGGCCGCGAGCAGATAGTCCGGGGTCGGCGACGTGGCGGCGCGCTTCAGCAAGCGCCAGATCTCCGGCGAATTCCAGCGTGGGTCAAGTTCGACGAGCGCCGGTTTCCACGCCGGCGGCGCATCAGGGGGCAACTGGCGCGCGGTGCGCATCAACAGGCTACGGAACTCGGCCTGATCGAAGTTCAGCCGCCGCGCGACAGTGCCGAGCTGTCCGCTTTGCTGCGCCTCCCTGAGCCCCGCAGCGAGCAGCGCGAACGTGCGCTCGTCCGGCACGCCCTGCCCGTCCCATGCATCGAGCGCGCGCGTGAGCGCGGGCATGCTGTCGGGCACTTCGTGGTTCTCCACGCTGCGCGCGAGCAGGAGCGCGATCGGCGCGATGAACGTCGAAAGCAGAAACACGATCAGCGGGAGCGCGAGCAAAAGCGCCTGCACCGACGCACGGCGGCGCGCCTTTTGAAACGACGCGCGGCCGTCGGCTCTCGTCGGAGAGCCCGGGGCCGTGGCTCGGGCCGAAGCGGGCATGTGGGTAGTCACGTTGGGCTCTCGTTGGACGATCGTGTTACTGCGTCAGCCACACCTGGAAGCGCTTATTGATCTGGTCCGCGTTGTCGGCCCAGAAGTTCGCGTTGATCTGCAAGGCGCGCTTGAAGTTCTCGGGTGCGGTCGGCAGATCGGCAAGGCGTTGCTTGTCGACAAGCGCGATTGCATCCTTGCGCGGCGGCGCATACGCGATGTACTTCGACAGATCCGCATACGCCTTCGGCTGCGAAGCGGAGACGATGAATTTCGCGGCGGCGTCGGCGTGCTTCGCGCCCGTCGGAACGGCCCACCAGTCGAAGTCGTAAACTTGTGCGTCCCAGACGGTCTTGAATGGCTTGTTGTCCTTCTTCGCGGCGTCGGAAATGCGGCCGTTGTAGGCCTGCGTCATCACGACCGCGCCGTCTGCGAGCAACTGCGGCGCCTGGGCACCCGATTCCCACCACACGATGTTCTGCTTGATCGTGTCGAGCTTTTTGAAGGCGCGATCCACGCCGGCGGGCGTAGCGAGCACCTTGTAGACATCCTTCGGATCGACGCCGTCCGCAATCAGCGCCCATTCCATCGTTACCTTCGGCGACTTGCGCAGGCCGCGCTTACCGGGGAATTTCTGCAGATCGAAAAAGTCGTTGACGGTGGTCGGAGCGGTCTTCAGCTTGCTCGTGTCGTACGCGTAGACCGTGGACCAGACCATGCTCGCAACCGCGCAATCGCTGATCGTGCCGGGGATGAAGTCGCTCGTCTTGCCGAGCGTCTTCTTGTCGAACTTCTGCAGCAGTCCTTCGTCGCAGGCGGTGATCGCATCGTTCGTTTCGAGGTCGATCAGGTCCCACGTGGTGTTCTTCGCCTGCTCCATCGCGGAGAGCTTCGCGAGGCCGCCGTCGTACGATTCGGTCGAGAAGCCAATGCCGGTGGCTTGCGTGAACGGTTCGAAATAGGCCTTCTTGGCGGCCGCTTCGTACGCGCCGCCGAAGGTCACGACGGAAAGCGTCTCCGCCGCCTGGACGGTCACGGTAGCGAATGCGAGTACGGCGAGTGCGGCGCTTTGTGCTTTGATGAGAGTGCGCATGTCAGTTGGCTCCTGCTGGTGCGGTCGTGATGATGGAAGGTGAGAGCGGTGTGGATGCGGGGATCACGGGCGCGCTGCGTGGCACGCTCATCGCGAGAATCTTGCAGTCGTCGTGGCGCCATGCGATCTCGATCATGCTGCCGGGCGAAGGCAGCGCATGGCGCTGCGTATTGGGCACTTTCACGACAAACGAATCGCGCGAACCGAGCGCGAGGTGCACGCGATGATGATCGCCGCAATACACCAGTTCCTCGACGCGTGCGCGCACCACGTTGCTGTGTTCATCGACGTGCACGCCTTCGGCGCTCGGGATATGTGCGCGCTCGGGGCGCAGCGCGAGCATCGCTTCGTCGCCCGTGCTCAGACCGGGTTCGCAACGGCCACGAATGACGCTGCCGTCCGAGAGCGCGAGCGTCGCCCACTCCTCGTTCGCATTGACGACGCGCCCGGTCAGCCCGTTGTTTTCGCCGACGAAATTGGCGACGAAGGCGTTCTGCGCGTTCTCGTAGAGTTCGCTAGGCGTGGCGGCTTGCTGAATACGGCCATCGGAGAACACGGCGACGCGATCCGACATGGTCAGCGCTTCGGCCTGATCGTGCGTCACGTAGACGATCGTGAGCGACAGCTCGCGATGCAGGCGCATGATTTCGTACTGCATGGTTTCGCGCAGGCGCTTGTCGAGCGCACCGAGCGGCTCATCCATCAGCACGACGCTCGGCTCGAACACGAGCGCGCGCGCGAGCGCCACGCGCTGCTGCTGTCCGCCGGAGAGCTGCGCGGGACGCCGGTTCGCCAGATGCGGCAGTTCGACCATCTCGAGCGCGCGCTTCACGCGCGTCTTCTGCTCGGCGCGGCTTACGCGCCGCACGGAAAGCGGAAACGCGACATTCTCCGCAATCGTCAGATGGGGAAAGAGCGCGTAGTTCTGAAACACCATGCCGATGTCGCGCTGATGCGGAGGCTTGTCGTCGAGCCGCCGTCCGTCGAGGCGTATCTCGCCGCGCGTGGGCGATTCGAATCCCGCAAGCATCATGAGCGTCGTCGTCTTGCCCGAACCGGACGGCCCCAGCAGCGACAGGAATTCTCCCTTGCTCACGTCGAGGTTCAAGTCATCGACGACGTATTGCGCGCCGTCATACGACTTGCTCACGCCCGAGAACGAAATGAAGGAAGGGTTTGACATCGTAATCGCGTCCTGTCGATGGTGCGTCTTGATCAATGCGTGCCGATTTGCGTCGCGACGATTTTGCCAGCGACGTAGCGTGCGAAGTCGTAGTTGGGACGTTCGAGATAGCTCAAGTGGCCGGGTTTCGCGAGCGGCGCGTGTACGCCGCGAAAGACGGCTTCCACGCCGCGTTTATCTTCCGCGTTCACGTCGTCAAGCAGCTTCTTCAACGTCGTCATGTGCGCGTTGGCCTCGGTATCCGCGACGAACTCCGGCGCAAGCCCGCCGCCGAAGCGGATATGCACGCGGTCCACCCCTTGAGGCTGCAGCACGAGATACCAGAAGTAACCCGGCGTGAGCGTGACGAGATGCGTCGGGTAGATCGCGAGCAGCGCTGTGGTCTTGCGCCAATGTCCCGTGAGGCGCGTATTGTCCGGATGCGCGTTACCGATGGGCAAGGACGCTTCCTTCGTGATCCAATGATAGTTGAAGGCTGGATAGCCCGGCGGGCATTCCATTTCATCGAGCCGCGAATGCGGTCCTACCGTTGCGCGATGCAGCATGGGCAGGTGATAGCTTTCCATGAAGTTTTCCGCGAGGATCTTCCAGTTCGTGTCCCACACGTGCTCTTCATAGAAAGTTTCGATGTAGTCCGACATGCCGTACGCACCGATGAGCTCGTTCAGTTTGGCGAGCTGCGCGTGAACGGGCGGCGCGTTTTCGTCGAGTGTCACGTAGATCCAGCCTTGCCATTCTTCGCAGCGCACGGCGGGCAGTTTGTAGCTTTCCTTGCAGAAGCCCTCTTGCCGATCCATGAGCGGCGCGCCTTGCAGCGCGCCGTCCAGTGAATAGTTCCAGGCGTGATAGGGGCAGACGATGCGGCGCAAGTTGCCGCGTCCTTCGAGCAGCACCGACATGCGATGCAGGCACACGTTCGACATCGCCTTGAGCTGCATCTGCTCGTCGCGCAATACGACGATCGGTTGGGCTCCAAGTCGAGTCGTCATGTAATCGCCGGGCACTTTGAGCGCACTGGCGCGGCCGACGCATTGCCATTCGCGCTCGAAGATAGCGCGCTCTTCCAGCGTGAGGAATTCGGGCGACGTATAGACACCGGGCGGCATCGCATGCGCATCGCTGAATGGCCGTTCGCAACCCGTCTGAAGTTCGTCGACCAGCGCTTGCACTGCGATCGTCCTTGCCGGGTTGGCCATGGTGTCCCCCTTGATTCGTCACGGTGAGAGCGCGGTAACGCGAGGCTTTGCGGCGTAGCGCTCAACATGGACACCAATCTATCAAGCCAAATTGCAAGGCAAAATATTGTTTTTAGATACAAAGCAAAGCTTTTGCCTATGCAGCGCGCGCAGGCTTAAAGCAGACAATCGCGCTTTCCTGATCATGCGTCGATATGCAGGCGCCGTATATAGGTCTCGCAGAATGACGTGAAGCGATGGACGACCTGGCGCGGCTTCATTGTGCGCGATTGCGCGATGCCGAGCATCGTTGCGTTGACGTTGTCTTTGAAACGCTTAATGACGAACTCTTCGCCATCCACGGTGCGATTCGATTTGAGCGGAAAGTTCAGGAGGCTATAGCCGAGACCGTTGGCCACCATGCCGCGCACGACTTCCGGCTGCGACGAGCGGAACGCAGGCACGGGGCGGCTGCCCACCGCATCGAAGAGCGCGGCGAAATACTCGCGGCTGTGCGGCAAGTCGAGCATCACGTAGGGCTCGGGCAAGAGGTCCGCGAGCGATACCTTGCGCGCGCGTGCCAGACGATGCGTCCTCGGCAGGATTGCATAGGGCGGCAGCGAGAGCAGCGGCGTAAAAGCGATCTCCTCTGTCAAATCGAGGCTGTAGGTGAGCGCAATGTCGAGCGAGCCGTCGTGCAGGCCGCGCAAGAGGCCATCCTGATGCGCCTCGACAGTGCGAAACGAGATACCCGCGTGCTCGTCGACGAATCGGCTGATCAGCCGCGGCATGAGCGGCGGCGCAAGCGAGACGAGGCAACCGAGCGTGATGACACCCGTCATGCCGCCGTCCATTTCCTTCGCGGTCGTCTGCAATTCTTCCGCAATCTTCAGCAGATTGCGCGCTTGTCCGAGCAGATCGCGACCGGCTTGCGTGAGCGAGAGGCCGCTCGCGTGATGCCGTATGAAGAGTTGTACACCGAACGACACTTCGAGGTCCGCGAGCGCCGTCGAGATCGACGGCTGCGAGATGTGCAGACGCTTCGCGGCGGCAGTGAAAGACAGTGCTTCCGCGGTGACCACGAAATAGCGCAACTGGCGCAACGAGTAGCGCAACGGCTGACTCTCCATCGACAACGCTCCGTTTTCAAAGTCCTCAATTGGCGGCATTGTGAAGCTGTCAAAAAGGCTTGCATAGGCAAATCCGATGCTATGCATTTTTTAAATATATTTTTCAGATTCTGAACGGACGCGTAGATTTTCAGGAAAGACGAACGGACTGGGCGGTAACGCGCTGTCGGGAAACACTACCGGGTCCGCCACGATCGCGAGCGCTCGAAGGCCGCGATGCCGTGACGCCGCGATCGAATCGAAACATTCCGCCTTTTCGGAAGGACACAGCTATGACAGTGGAAACAACGTCAATCGACACGCTCGTAGTCGGCGCCGGTCAGGCCGGCGTCGCCATGAGCGAACATTTGAGCAAGCTTGGCGTGCCGCATCTCGTGCTGGAACGCGCTCGTATCGCCGAGCGCTGGCGCACGGGACGCTGGGATTCGCTGGTTGCCAATGGCCCCGCATGGCACGATCGTTTCCCCAATCTCGAGTTCGCCGACTTTGACCCCAACGCCTTCGCGTCGAAGGAACAGGTCGCGGACTATTTCGTCGCCTATGCGGAGAAGTTTGAAGCGCCGATCCGCACCGGTGTGGAAGTGAAGAAGGTTGTGCGCAATGCGGGGCGTCAGGGTTTCACCATCGAAACCTCTGAGGGCACGATCGAGGCGAATCGCGTGGTAGTCGCCACGGGGCCCTTTCAGCGCCCCGTCATTCCGCCAATCGCGCCGCAAGATTCGAGCCTTACGCAGATTCATTCCGCTGACTATCGCAATCCCGCCCAATTGCCCGAAGGGGGTGTATTGGTGGTGGGGGCCGGATCGTCAGGCGTGCAAATCGCGGACGAGTTGCAACGTGCGGGCAAGCGCGTCTATCTCTCGGTCGGGGCGCACGATCGTCCACCACGCGCCTATCGCGGCCGCGACTTCTGCTGGTGGCTCGGCGTGCTCGGCGAATGGGATGCGGAGGTCATGAAGCCCGGCAGGGAGCACGTCACCATTGCAGTAAGCGGTTCGCGTGGCGGCCATACGGTGGACTTCCGGCGTCTCGCGAATCAGGGCATCACGCTCGTGGGCCTCACGAAATCGTTCAATGACGGCGTGGTGACCTTCGAAGCAGATCTCGCGGAGAACATCGCGCGTGGCGACGAAAACTATCTGTCGCTGCTGGACGCGGCCGACGCGTACGCCGAGCGTAACGGCCTCGATCTTCCCGAAGAGCCTGAGGCCCGCGTCATTCCCGCTGATCCGGAATGCGTGACGCACCCGTTGCACGATCTCGATCTGGCGAAAGCCGGCGTGACGTCGATTGTCTGGGCGACCGGATATGCAGTCGACTTCAGTTGGTTGAACGTGAACGCCTTCGATGAAAAGGGCAAGCCGAAACATCAACGCGGCGTATCGAAGGAGCCTGGCATCTATTTCCTCGGTCTGCCCTGGCTATCGCGCCGAGGGTCCGCATTCATCTGGGGCGTGTGGCACGACGCCAAGCACATTGCCGATCACATCGTCACGCAGCGTAAATACCTGGCCTACTACGATGACTCGCAAGGCCAGGCACCGAGCCGCCGCGAGGAAAGCGTTGAAGGCGTTGAAAACACCTCAGCCAATTCGCGCATCCACAAAGTCAGCGAGATGGGCGTGAATTGATGCGTACGCCTCTTTAATCCGCAATCCATTTCTTCCTACATTAAGGTGCATTGATGAGCCAACCTACGCATACCCGTATCCGCATGTTCAGCACGAAGGATACGTATCCGAACCAGACGCTCGACAACGATCTCTGTCAGGCCGTGCGCGCCGGCAACACGGTCTATGTACGCGGCCAGGTGGGCACGGACTTCGAAGGCCGCCTGATCGGCATCGGCGATCCGCGCGCCCAGGCCGAGCAAGCGATGAAGAACGTCAAGCAGTTGCTCGAAGAAGCGGGCAGCGACCTGTCTCACATCGTCAAGACCACGACGTTCCTGACCGACATCCGCTACCGCGAGCCGGTCTACCAGGAAGTCGGCAAGTGGTTGAAGGGCGTGTTTCCTATTTCGACCGGCCTGGTGGTGGTTGCGTTGGGTCAGCCGCAGTGGTTGATGGAAATCGACGTTATCGCGGTCATTCCGGATGGATGGACGCCGCCGAAAGCCTAAGGAGCGGGACATGACATTCTCTATCGTCGGACGCTGTCCGGCATCCGGGCAGCTTGGCATCGCGATCAGTTCGTCCAGCATCGCGGTGGGCGCTCGATGCCCATGGTTGCGCGCAGGCGTGGGCGCGGTGGCGACGCAGAACGTCACCCTGCCCGCGCTCGGCCCACAGATTCTCGATCTGCTGGAGAACGGGCAACTCGACCCCACCGCCGCATTGGACCGTGTGCTCGGCACGAGCGAGTGGAGCGAGTACCGCCAGGTGACGGTGATCGATGGCCAGGGGCGCACGGCGTTCTTCAGCGGCAAGGAAGCGTTGGGCACGTATCACGCTGTCGCCGGCAAGCAGTGTGTGGCCGCAGGCAACATGCTCGCCGGCATCGAAGTGATCGAGGCAATGCTTCCGGCGTTCGAGCAGGCATCCGGCACGCTTGCCGATCGCCTGCTTGCGGCCATGCATGCTGCAATAGCTGCCGGCGGTGAAGCAGGCCCCGTGCATTCGGCGGCGCTCAAGATCGTGGGTGACGTGAGCTGGCCGATCGTCGATTTGCGCGTCGATTGGATTGATGACGACCCCATCGGCCAGCTCGATACTCTATGGCAGGCGTATCGGCCGCAAATGCAGGACTACTTGACCCGGGCCTTGAATCCGACGGCCGCGCCCAGCTACGGAGTGCCCGGCAATGAATGACAGATCCAGCCGTGCGCTGCTCGAACGGCTGATCGACTTCGCCACGGTCAGCCGGGACTCCAATCTGGACATGATCGAATTCATTCGGTTCTACCTGGAGGAACTCGGTGTCGAAAGCGAGCTGTTCCACAACGCCGAGCGCACCAAGGCGAATCTGTTCGCGACCATCGGTCCACGTGAGCACGGCGGCATCGTGCTGTCCGGCCACACCGACGTGGTGCCTGTCGATGGTCAGGCGTGGACCGTCGATCCATTCCGTCTCACCGAACGCAACGGGCGGCTGTATGGCCGCGGCACGGCCGACATGAAGGGCTTCATCGCCTCGGTGCTGGCGGCGGTGCCCGGGTTTCTCCAGCGCGAGCTGAAGCAGCCAGTTCACCTGGCTTTTTCGTACGACGAGGAAGTCGGCTGCCTCGGCGTGCGGCCGATGCTGGCAGAACTGGAGCGGCGTGCGCACAAGCCGGCCCTGTGCCTGATCGGCGAGCCGACCGAACTTAAGCCGGTGCTGGGCCACAAGGGCAAGCTGGCGATGCGCTGTCAGGTGAAAGGCGCGCCTTGCCATTCGGCCTACGCGCCGTATGGCGTCAACGCCATTCAATACGCGGCGCGGATGATCGGCCGTCTTGAAGAGATCGGCGAGCAGTTGGCGCAGCCCGAGCATCACGACGAGCGATTCGATCCGCCCTTCTCTACCGTGCAGACGGGCGTGATCAAAGGCGGCCGTGCGCTCAACATCGTGCCGGCCGAATGCGAATTCGACTTCGAAGTGCGCGCGCTGCCAGGCTTCGACGCAAACCAGGTAGCCGACGAGTTGCTGACCTACGCCGAGGCTGAACTGCTGCCGAAGATGCGCGCAGTGCAGTCCGACACCGACATCCGCCTTCAGCCGCTCTCCGCCTATCCGGGATTGGCCACCCCGCCCGACAGCGAAGCGGCGCGTCTTTTGGCGCTGCTTAGCGGTTCCATTGAGTTCGGCACGGTTGCATTCGGCACCGAGGGCGGGCTTTTCGATCAGGCGGGCATTCCAACGGTGGTTTGCGGACCCGGCAGCATGGACCAGGGGCATAAGCCGGACGAATTCGTCACCGTCGAGCAATTGCACAAGTGCGATGCGATGCTGGCTCGTTTGGGAGATTACATTTCGGCCGCGTCGTGAGACGTTTATAGCGAGGCCACTGTCTCGCAAGGAAGCAGTGGCTGCCTGAGGCCGCCTGATCGGGCGTCGCCACGGATGGCTAGATGTCGGCGTGGCCAGTTGTCTTCGGCCTCGCCGTACTCCGTGCTTGACTACAGCAGTTTACATGCCGCCAAACGGCTTCTTCACCGTCAGCTTGTTGGTCACCGACGTCACTCCAGGAACGCCCCTGGCGATCGCCTCGGCCTTGCCGATCTGGGCAGCTTCCGTGACCGTGCCATTCAGTGTCACCGCGCCATCTTTCGCGATGACACTGATGTCTCCGGCGCTAATTTCCTTGTCCTTCCCGATGGCAGCATAAATCCTACGGCGCAGGGCACGGTTCGCTTTCCTGCCCGCGGGAGCCACAGCGCCCGATGCCGCCATCACGGACGCACCTTGCGCACTGGCCGGCGCACTGGCTGCGTCACCGGTCTGGGACCACGCCGTCGTGGACGCTGCAACGAACCATGCAGCGACCAACAACTCGAGTGCCTTGATTGTTTTCATGGATTACTCCGGTTCATAAAGGTGACGAAATCAGAAACTATGGCGAATGCCGACCATGGCCGCAGTGGTGGAGACACCCGGCGCAACTGGAGCCCCATAGATGATCGTCTGGTTCATCGTCCCCTTGTTGTCGACATAGCCGACTTGCGCGTACGCCTTGGTCCTTTGGGACAGGTTGTATTCGGCACCCACTGCGATTTCGCTCGAGTGATTCGCTGAATGATTCCGGTCCTTCAGGTAGTAGTAGCCGGACGTGATCTTGAAGCGCGGATTGAATTGGTAGCCGAGGCCACCCGACACCATTTCGAAGTCAACGGTGCTGCTCTTCGCCGGGTTCTTGCCGATGCCGTACGAGGCGGACATAGAAAACCCGCTGATCGTATACATCGCGCCGAAATAGTAGAAGCGGTTATTGCTTTGGCCTGTCGCAGGCGCAGCCGGCGCCGCCGGATAGGTCAGCGGGAACGGATTGGTGTCATGTCCGTTGTAGTACACAGCGGACAGGTTCAGACCGTAATTCGAATACTTGAGCACAGCCGACTCACGCGTGCCGCCCTGGAACTGCCCCGCGACGCCACCCGGCGCATACTCTAGCGCAAGCGACGCGCCATAGAATTTTGGCGAACTGTAGACCAGCGCATTGCTGTCATAGAGGGCGCCGATCGGAGCATTCGTGCTGGTGCCGGGCCAGCCGGCCGCCTGATTGATGCCGAGCCACGCAGTCAGGATACTGCCGAAATACTGCGCGCCGCGTACGTCGGTTTCCGCCATCGCGTAGATCATCGGGATGATCTGCCGGCCGGCGTCGAACGTGCCAAACGGCCCGGATGCCCCGATCGTTGCATACTGGTTGAAGATTGCGGTCGTGCCCGGCGTATCGGACAGCCCGAACTTGCCGTTCGTGGTGTTGAACGTGCCTTGCAGCTTGAAGTTGATCTTGTAGCCGCCGCCAATATCTTCGCTTCCCTTCAGGCCCCAGTAGCTGGCATAGATGCCGCCGTCCTTGAGTTGATAGACATGCCCCTGGTTATGCGCAGTCGGCAGGAACGTTGCGGTCGAGGTGCTCTGATACAGGAATCCATTGTCGAGTACGCCGTAGAGCGTAACCGACGATTGGGCATGGGCTGATGCTGAAAAAACTATCAGCACTGCCAGGCTGCCTGACTTCAATTTCATTGTGTCTCCTCCTGGTTTTGGGTGCGCCGGGTGGACCCGGCAGCTTATCGCTTGTTGCTCGAATGAAACTGTGTTGCTGCCACGTCGGTGTCTCAGGCCGACAGGTAGTAATCGCCGAACTGATTCCGTAACTGGTTCTTGAGCACCTTGCCCGTTGCACCGAGCGGCACCGAGTCGACGAACACCACGGCGTCCGGCTTCCACCACTTCGCAACCCGGGCGTCAAAGAACGTGAGCAGTTCGTCCGCGGCGAGCACGCTACCGGGTTTCTTCACGATCAGGAGCAGCGGCCGCTCATCCCACTTCGGATGCCGCGCGGCGATGCATACCGCCGTCGTGACTTCGGGGTGCAGGTACGCGACGTTTTCGATATCGGTCGAACTGATCCATTCGCCGCCGGACTTGATGACGTCCTTGCTGCGATCCGTAATCTGCATGAAGCCGTCGGGATCGATCCTGGCCACATCGCCGGTCGGGAACCAGCCGTCGCGCAGCGGCGGTGTGTCGTCACTGCCGAAATACTCCCGCGCGACCCAATGACCGCGCACGAGAAGGTCGCCAGTTGCAGTACTGTCCCACGGCAGCGCCTTGCCTTCCAGGTCGACGATTTTCATGTCGATGCCAAACACCGGGCGCCCCTGCTTCGCCTGAAGGGCGTAGCGCTCTTCCACGTCCAGAGAAACCTGATGTGCCTTGAAACTGCAGACGGTGCCAACCGGGCTCAATTCCGTCATGCCCCATGCATGCACGACCTCGACGCGATGGCGCTCCTGGAACGCCGTCGTCATCGCTGTCGGGCAGGGAGCGCCGCCGATAATCGTGCGCTTCATCGACGAAAACGAACCCGTGATCGCGTCGACATGCGCAAGCAGTCCCTGCCAGACTGTCGGCACGCCGGCCGACAGCGTGACCTGTTCGCCCTCGATCAGTTCATGGAGCGACTTGCCGTCCAGCGCCGGCCCCGGAAACACCAGCTTTGCACCCACCATGCAGGCGATATACGGCAGTCCCCACGCGTTCACATGGAACATCGGCACGACCGGGAGGATCACATCGCGCACCGAACAGTTCAGCGAATCCGGCAGCGCCGCCGCGTAGGTGTGCAACAGGGTCGAGCGGTGGCTGTATAGCACTCCCTTCGGATTGCCGGTCGTCCCGGACGTGTAGCACAACGATGACGCGCTGTTTTCGTCCAGCAGCGGCCAGTCGAAAGCGTCGCTTTGACCGTCGACGAGATCTTCGTAGCACAGCGGCATCGCCGACAGGCCATGGTCTCGCGGCATGTGCGCGCGATCGGTCATTGCAACGAAGACCTTCGGGCTCTTGACCCGTGGCGCGACGCTCTCGATCAGCGGTAGAAACGTGAGATCAAAGAACACAACGCGATCTTCCGCATGTTCGATGATGTACGCGAGCTGGTCGACGTGGAGCCGCGGATTGAGCGTATGCAACACGGACCCGGCCCCCGATACCGCGAAGTACAGCTCCATGTGCCGGTAGCCATTCCACGCCAGCGTCCCTACCCGCTCTCCCGGCTTGATGCCGAGGCCTGCCAGGGCGTTTGCCATGCGGCGCGCGCGTTGCGCAAGATCCCGGTACCGATACCGGTGAATGTCACCTTCGACCCGTCGCGACACGATTTCCTGTTCGCCATGATGGCGTTCAGCATGCGTGAGCAGCGAAGCGACCAGTAGCGGCTGTTGCATCATCAAACCTTGCATCCTTGTTCCCCTGAATGGCTGTATGTTCCCGCGCGGCCCGGATCACGGTGCCGAATTGCACACCGGTGCCTGCACGGAACTGGTGACCGGATCCTCAAGACTCACGACCAGCTTCCCGTCGACGACCCGAACCGGGAAAGTCGTCAGGCTCAACCCGCCTGCGCCCGGCATGCAGCCGGTTCGCAGGTCGAAACGCAGACCGTGCGCCGGGCAGCGCAGCACGCACCCTTCAAGCTGACCGCTTGCGACCGAGGCCCCGTTGTGGGGACACGCGTTGTCGATTGCGTGGATCGTGCCATCAATGTTGAACAGAACAATGCTGCGGCCATCGACGAAAGCCAGCTTGCGCTGACCTGGCGCGAGTTCATCGACCACCCCAACCGGTATCTGACGTGACATTGCCTGCTCCTTTATCTTCGGACTGCCAACAGCATAGCTCTGACAATCACCTCGGCGAGAGTGGCTTCTGATCATTCAAGTTCATGGATCAGCGCCTCCGCCATCGGCCATTCACCAAACCCTGCCGCTGGATTCAGGTGACCGACTTCGCCGAGGTCGACGAACCGACTGCCCCAGTCTTTCGCCATCGCCGCGGTACGCTCGAACTGCGCGAGCGGATCGTTGCGGCTCGCACCGACAATGCTCGGAAACGGGAGCGGCTCTCGTGGAATCGGTTGCCAACCATTCTGAGCGAGCGCATCGAAGGCCGGATAGCCTGCCGGCAGCGGCGTCTCGAGGTCGGCCGGAGCGGCGAGCAGTGCACCGTGAATCTTGCGGCTGTGCTGCTGGGCCCAATGCACCGTGATCATCACGCCCGCGCTATGCGCGACCAGGATCACCGGGCCATCGATTTTCTCGAGGGCAGCATCGAGCGCTGCGACGCGTGCCGCGCAACTGAGTTTGTCGTGCTCGAGCGGCGGCACCGAGACCGCCTTGGGCAACTTTTGCTCCAGCAGCGTTTGCCAATGCTCCGCGACGTGGTCGCGTAAGCCCGGCACCATCAGGATGGTGGGTGTCATATCGAGAGTCATGAAGCGGTCTCCATCCTGATCAGTACGGCTTGTCACCAATAATTCCGGCGCGCTCCATCTTGCGGTGACACGGCGGGTAGTCCATCACTGCATAGTGCTGCGTGCTGCGGTTGTCCCAGATCGCGATGCTGTTGGGTTTCCAGCGCCAGCGGACCTGGTACTCGGGAATGTAGGCCTGACTGATGAGATAGCGCAGCAGGTCACCCGCACCCGGATTGGCGTCCTGCCCGAAGCGCACGCGCGCCGGCGTGTGGTAATTGGTGAAATGGGTGGTGAAGGCGCTCACGAACAACACCTTCTCACCGGTCTCCGGGTGCGTGCGCACGACCGGATGCTCCGCGTCCGGGAATTGCGCCTTAAGAGCGAGCCGTTTTTCGATCGGCATCGCAGCACCGAAGCTCGCCTCGATGCTGTGGCGGGCGCGCAGGTCTGCGATCTGGGTCTTGATGTGGTCTGGCAGGTTCGCGTAGGCGAGGACCATGTTTGCCCACATCGTGTCGCCGCCGACCGGCGGGCACTCCACGCAGCGCAGGACAGCGCCGAACTGCGGCGCCTCGCGCCAGGTGGCATCCGCGTGCCACGCGTTTTCATACCGGTCGTTGGGCTGATCCGGGTTCTTATAGATGCGCACGAGGCCCGGATGTTCGGGATCGCTGCCGGCGACGGGATGGTCTTCGAGCGCGCCGAAACGGCGAGCGAATGCGACGTGCTCGGCGCGCGAGATATTCTGATCGCGCAGGAACAGCACCCTGTGCTCAAGCAGCGCCGCCCGGATTCCGGCAAACAGGCTGTCATCGTGGATGGCATCGGCGAGATTCACGCCGACCAGTTCGGCACCGATGGCACACGTCAATTGTTCGACTCGCATGGCCCACTCCTCAGATGACGAAGACCGATGAGCCGGTCGTCTTGCGCGTTTCGAGGTCGCGGTGGGCCTGCGCCGCGTCCTCGAGCGCGTAACGCTGGTTGAGTTCGATCTTGATGCGGCCCGCGGCGACATGCCCGAAGAGTTCGCCGGCGAGTTCGTCCTTCTCGGCGGGGTCGGCGATATAGTCCGCCAGCGCGGGGCGCGTCAGGTAGAGCGAGCCCTTCATGGCCAGAATCTGTGGATTGAACGGCGGGATCGGCCCGGACGCCGTGCCGACGCAGACCATCAGCCCACGGCGCCTGAGCGAATCGAGCGACGCCTCGAAGGTATCCTTGCCGACGCTGTCGAACACGACGTCCACGCCCACGCCGTTGGTCAGTTCGCGCACGCGCTTCGCGACGTCCTCCCGGCTGTAGTAGACGATGTGATCGCAGCCATGTGCACGGGCCACCTCGCCCTTGACCTCGTTCGATACCGTGCCGATCACGGTGAGACCCAGCAGCTTCGCCCATTGCGACACAATCAGGCCGACACCGCCGGCCGCGGCATGCAGCAGGATGGTGTCGCCCGCCCTGAAGTCATGGATGCGGCGCATCAGGTACGACGAGGTCAGGCCTCGCATCGTCATGCCGGCAGCCGTTTCGCAGGAGATCGCATCCGGCAGCTTGATGAGCGGCGCCGCCGGGACCAGGCGTTCAGTGCTGTAGGCGCCGAGTGTGTTGAGAAAGCCCGTGTAGGTCACCCGATCGCCGACTGCGACGTTGGTCACGTCGGAACCGAGTGCCTCGACCACACCTGCAGCCTCGACACCCATGCCCGCAGGCAGCGGCACGGGGTACAGGCCAGTGCGGAAGTAGGTGTCGGCGAAATTCAGGCCCACTGCCTCATGGCGCAAGCGAACCTGTCCGGGGCCGGGGTCGCCCACTTCAACGTTTTCGTAGCGCAAAACTTCGGGACCGCCGGTTTCATGGAAACGCACTGCCTTCGCCATGTCAAATCTCCTATTCATTACTCGAACTGCAAATTTATTTGGCCTGTGAAGGGGTGGCCCGTTCTGCTCTCAGGCGCACTTGCCAGGTCTAAAGCTCGCGGGTGACCGTCGGGTCAGCCCCCGGCCTGTTCACGAAGGGCACTCAAACGATCGAGGTCGACGCCATAGTTCCGCTTGCCGATGAAGAAGGCGATTGCCGCGGCGAGAGGTGCAAACGGTACGAGTTGCTGTCTCTTATACACATCTAAAAAAAAAAGAACGAGATACATGGTAAGGCACGGTCCATGTTTATGATGAAGGCGTTTAAGGCTGGGTGAGGGTGTTTGATGCTGTAATAACTGGGGTCTTAGACGATGTTTCGCGGCT
>NZ_VOSW01000117.1 GCF_009690905.1 Paraburkholderia madseniana | reverse complement strand
GAAACGCTGTCGCTGAGCCTGCCGGCCGTGATCACCACCGACCTGCGCCTGAACGAGCCGCGCTACGTCACATTGCCGAACATCATGAAGGCGAAGAAGAAGCCGCTGGAAGTCATCAAGCCGGAAGACCTCGGTGTTGATGTGACGCCGCGCCTGAAGACGCTGAAAGTCGTTGAGCCGCCGAAGCGCTCCGCCGGTGTGAAGGTGCCGGATGTGAAGACGCTGGTCGAGAAGCTGAAGACCGAAGCCAAGGTGCTGTGAGGAGACGGACGAAATGACGAATCTGGTAATTGCTGAACACGATAATGCGTCGATCAAGGCCGCGACGCTGAACACGATTGCAGCCGCGCAGAAGATTGGTGGCGATATTCACGTGCTGGTGGCAGGTCACAACGCACAGGCTGCGGCAGATGCTGCAGCGAAGATTGCAGGTGTTTCGAAGGTGCTGCTGGCTGACGCCGCGCAACTCGAAGCGGGTCTGGCGGAAAACGTTGAAGCCACGGTGCTGAACATTGCGAAGGACTATTCGCACATCCTCACGCCGGCCACCGCTTACGGTAAAAACATCGCGCCGCGTATCGCCGCGAAGCTGGACGTCGCGCAGATCAGCGACATCACCGCAGTGGACAGCGCCGACACGTTCGAGCGCCCGATCTATGCAGGCAACGCGATCGCTACCGTTCAATCGGCTGACCCGATCAAGGTCATCACGGTCCGCACGACCGGTTTCGACCCCGTCGCGGCCGAAGGCGGCAGCGCAACGGTCGAGAAGATCGAAGCAGCCGCCGATAGCGGCCTGTCGCAATTCGTGAGCCGTGAAGTGACGAAGCTGGACCGTCCGGAACTGACCTCGGCGAAGATCATCGTCTCGGGTGGCCGCGGTCTGGGCAACGGCGAGAACTACACCAAGGTTCTGGAACCGCTGGCCGACAAGCTGAACGCAGCGCTGGGCGCCTCGCGTGCCGCAGTGGACGCGGGCTTCGTGCCGAACGACTATCAGGTCGGTCAGACCGGCAAGATCGTCGCGCCGCAACTGTACGTGGCGGTCGGCATCTCGGGTGCGATCCAGCATCTGGCCGGCATGAAGGACTCGAAGGTGATCGTGGCGATCAACAAGGATCCGGAAGCGCCTATTTTCAGCGTCGCGGACTACGGTCTCGTCGACGATCTGTTCGCCTGCGTGCCCGAGCTGATTGCAGCATTAGGCTGACGAAGAACTTTTAATCTGGATCTTGCGCAACTTATGAAAATCGCTTTCATCGGTGGTGGCAATATGGCGTCAGCCCTCATTGCCGGACTCATCAACCGGGGCGTATCAAGTGCAGACTTGTGCGCGTTTGACCCCAACGACGACGTGCGTGAACGCAACGCCCAGCTTTTGGGTATTGCGACCGCAGCTGCCCCGGACGCGGGGATTGCCGATTTCGATGCAATCGTGCTCGCAGTAAAGCCCCAGATCGTGCGCGATGTCGCAACATCGCTCGCGCCTTTGATCTCTGCCAATCAGCTGGTCATCAGTGTGGTCGCCGGCATCCGGTCGGTTGATTTATCTCGCTGGCTTCAGGGACACACCCGTATCGTTCGTACCATGCCCAATACACCGGCGCTAATCGGAAAAGGCGTAACCGGCCTGGCTGCAACCGCGGGCGTGGATGAATGCAGTCGGACACTCGCGACACAGGTCCTCGACAGTGCCGGAAGGACGGTATGGGTCGATGATGAAAGCAAAATTGACGCAGTGACCGCTATCTCAGGAAGCGGACCCGCATACGTGTTTTATTTCATTGAGGCGTTGCAGGACGCTGCCCTTCAGTTGGGGCTGGACGAAACCCAAGCACGAGAGCTGGCTCTAGCAACCTTCGCTGGCGCTGCAGAGCTGGCGACACAATCGAGGGAACCGGCAAGCGTGCTGCGTGAACGGGTAACGTCGAAAGGCGGGACAACGGCAGCGGCTCTGGATTCCTTCAATTCTTCCGGCATCAAGGCGGCAATCGTGAAGGGCGCCCTCGCAGCGCATTCGCGAGCAATCGAAATGGGCGAAGAGTTCGGCAAATCTGCATAGGTCACGCTGACATGAGGACTACGCGCGGAAGGAATCCAATTCCTATAAATTGATCCCCTCCGCGCTGGTCACCGCGTCGTGAGCCATCCGCCTATGGTTACAGTTCCATTCACGCGACAAGCCGGGTATGTGACAGGCCTGATGCAAGGCTGCCAGCAAGTCGGTGACAACGAGCCACGCTTGTGCCTCGGCGCGCAGACGCCCGGTGTAGAACCTCAGTTGCAGTCAGATATGTCCTGTAAGTGCCGGTGGGCGGTCACTACATGTTCGGATAGTTCGGACCGCCACCGCCCTCAGGCGTGACCCACACGATGTTCTGCGTCGGGTCCTTGATGTCGCAGGTCTTGCAATGCACGCAGTTCTGAGCGTTGATCAACAGCCGCTCGCTGCCGTCGTCGTTCTTCACGAACTCGTACACCGCGGCCGGGCAATAACGCGCTTCCGGGCCGGCATAGGTCTGCCAGTTCACGTTCACCGGCACCGACGGATCTTTCAGCGTCAGGTGAGCCGGCTGGTTCTCTTCATGGTTCGTGTTCGAAATGAACACCGAAGAGAGCCGGTCGAACGTCAGCTTGCCGTCCGGCTTCGGATACGCGATCTGCTTGCATTGCGAAGCGGGTTTGAGCATTTCGTGGTCCGAGTGCTGGTGGTGCAGCGTCCACGGTACATTGCCGCCCAGCAGCTTCTGCTCGATGCCGACCATCAAGGTACCGAGGTACAGGCCCTTGCTCATCCACTGCTTGAAGTTGCGCGCACGATGCAGTTCCGTGTGCAGCCACGAGGTCTTGAACGACTTCGGATAGGCCGTCAGCTCGTCGCTGGTGCGGCCTGCCTGCACGGCATCGAACGCCGCCTCAGCCGCCAGCATGCCGGTCTTGATCGCCGCGTGCGAACCCTTGATCCGCGATGCGTTCAGGAAGCCGGCATCGTCACCCACCAGCGCGCCGCCCGGGAACACCAGCTTCGGCAGCGACAGCAGACCGCCCGCGGTGATCGCCCGCGCGCCGTACGATACCCGCTTGCCGCCTTCCAGAATCGCGCGGATCGCCGGATGCGTCTTGTAGCGCTGGAATTCCTCGAACGGTGACAGATACGGATTTGTGTAGCCGAGGCCGACGACAAAGCCCACCACCACCTGGTTGTTGTCCATGTGATACAGGAACGAACCACCGTACGTGTCGTTTTCGAGCGGCCAGCCGGCGGTATGCATCACCAGACCCGGCTTGTGCTTCGACGGATCGATTTCCCACAGTTCCTTGATGCCGATCCCGTAGACCTGCGGATCGACGCCTTCGCGCAGCTTGAATTTGTCGTTCAACTGGCGGCCCAGATGCCCGCGCGCGCCTTCGCAGAACAGCGTGTACTTCGCGTGCAATTCCATGCCGAGCTGGAAGTTTTCGGTCGGCTGACCATCTTTGCCAATGCCCAGATTGCCGGTGGCGACGCCTTTGACCGACCCATCGTCGTTATAGAGGATTTCCGCGGCCGGAAAGCCCGGGAAGATCTCGACGCCCAGCGCCTCGGCCTGCTGACCCAGCCAGCGCGTGACGTTCGCGAGGCTGATCACGTAATTGCCGTGGTTCTTGAAGTTATCCGGCAGCGCCCAGACTGGCACGCTCTTCGAACCGGTTTCGGTCAGGAACAGGAATTTGTCTTCCGTCACCTCCACCGTCAGTGGCCCGCCTTTTTCCTTCCAGTCGGGGATCAGTTCGGTGATGGCGCGCGGATCCATCACCGCGCCCGACAGGATATGCGCCCCGATCTCCGAGCCTTTTTCCAGTACGTACACACCAAGCTCGACGCCTTTCTCCGCCGCCAGCTGCTTCAGGCGGATCGCTGCGGACAGGCCAGCCGGGCCGCCGCCGACGATCACAACGTCGTATTCCATCGACTCTCGGGGACCAACCTGCTCCAGCAGGACGGCTTGATGCTTCAAGGACATGACTTATACCAATTCAAACTTGAGCGCTCTGGTGTCTCAAAAAAACATCAGACAGGATTCATCTATTAGACTACTATTTATATCAATCGTATACTTTAAAGTACGCCAATGCAATTGCTGACGCAACAGCGACCTGGCCTGCACACCCGTGAGGGTTCCGAGATGGATCATCCACTTCGGAGCACGCTCTCCGGAGAATTGCACGCCCGGCCCTTTCTCAAAATATCAACCGCGGTTTCGCTTGAGCACTTTGCGGTGCTCGTTGAACACGACTCGCATACCCAATTTCACGAAGCGTTGCTCCAAACCTTGTGCCACGACGCAGGCATACCGAGCCCCGCTGACGGCGTCACGCACTACGCGGCACAGCTAAGGTGTGGCCGTCAGCTTAAGTGGGAGCGCCATACGGAGTTCTCAACCTTCACATTCGTCGCTCCACGACATCACAACCGTTATTTCGTTGGGGAAACTTCGTCGACCCTACCGAGCGCGTGGCTAGAGAGGATGGCTGGAACCCGCATCGTCGCTGTGCGAATGGAACTGCTCACCTCTGGCGAGGCTGGTGTCGGACGCGATGATTTGTCTCGCTGGTTCGACGGTCCGATCGTCGTCGGAAGCAGAGTAATGGGCGGCGGCAAGGTATTTTGTGACTGGACTGTTCGCTCAGACGGATTCATGCGTTTTCTTGTTGTCGACGACGATTTTCGTGAAGCGCAGAGTGGTCGACTGCTGCAGCGGATCCACGAGATCGAAACCTATCGGATGATGGCACTGCTCGCGTTACCGGTTGCGCGAAAGATGGCTCGCGATCTGGACGACATAAACTCGTTGCTACAAGCGCTCATGCGGCGCATGGAGGAGACCGGCGCACTCACCGACGATGCCGGACTGCTCGTGGAACTCACACATCTGGCCGTTCGCATTGAATCGCTGGCAGGTCATGGCAGCCGCTTCAGCGCCTCCCGCGCGTACGAGATGCTCGTTCACACTCGGATTCAGGAGTTGCGTGAAGAACGTATTGAAGGCATGCCAACGATTGCAGAGTTCATGGAGCGTCGGTTCGCGCCGGCGATGCAGACGTGCCGCAGCGTTTGGAACAGGCACGAACAAACTGCGCAACGCGTCGCGCGGGCCGTGGACCTATTGCGCACACGCGTGAACCTCAGTCAGGAAAAGGACGTTACGACCATGCTTGCTGGGATGGAGCGAACCGCACGCCATCAGCTACATTTACAGCACGCGGTCGAAGGACTTTCGGTCGCGGCTATTTCCTACTACGTCCTGTCGCTCGCCGGTGCAGCGTTTCGCGCCATGCATGAACTGCATTTACCGGTGGCTCCGGAGCTCGCTGAGGGCCTTTTGATAGCGCCGGTCGTTCTGATGGTCATCGGCATTACAAAACGCGCCCGTCGCCGCGTGCTAAACGGGAACGTGTCACGCAGCGACGGGATACACAGCATGAACCTCAATGATTGAGCTCGAAAATTCAGCCCTCGACCTACCAAAAGGAATCCAGGTGAAGCAAACTGATATTGCATTTAAAGCCGCCCAGCGCACCAACGGCATCGAAGGCACCTCCTCCGCATCAACGGCTCTGGTCGGAAGTAATGCTAGAGGGTCGAGGTCACGCTATGCAGATGCGTTGAAGGAACCAACGGCGTCGCTGATGGACAGTCGGGAAACGCGACCTGATGTTTCTCATCTCGCGATCCTTGGATATGACTGATGCTCCAAGAATCCACTGAAGCATTTTAATCGCGCCTCACCCTGCTTCATTTGCAGGGCGGGCGCATATTCCCGTCAAATGATGCCACGCTCCCGGTACGGCTCGTTGCGCTGTACGCGTTCGTAACCGAAGCGCTCGAGGTCAAGAGTCTCGAAGCGCCCCTTTACGATGAGCTCCGCGACAGCAAGTCCAGCTGCCGGCGCATGCATGAGGCCATGCCCAGAGAAGCCCGCGGCTACAATGAAATTCTCACGACGGTCGGTCCACCTGCCGATAATCGCATTACCGTCGAAGTCGCATTGCTCGTAGAGACCTGACCAGGATTTCGCAAGTTCGAGTCGCCCTATCCCAGGGAATCGCCACGCTACGGCCGGCCGCACCACGCGATCGAACCACTCGACATCCATTGCCAACGAGAAGCCGCGCTCCACCTTGGTACTGACCAGGCCCCCCGAAAATCCGTCACCGGCGGAACGTATCGCGAGCCCCTTCAAATCCTTCACATACGGCATGTCCGGCTGCGCTACGTCAGCAGTGAATACGTGCTCGAAGCGCCGCATCGGGTTGACAGGCAATGCCATGCCGACCATGCGGCTGACTTCCTGCGCCCAAGGTCCTGCGGCGTTCACAAAATGATCGCTGTACATCACGTTGCCCGATGCCAGACGCACTGCCGTTACGCTCAGCCCGTTTTCTTCGAATCCAGTCACTTCATCTTTGACAAACCTGACACCCGCCTCGCGGGCTCGCTGCACGATAACCGAATGATATTTTTGAGCGTCAAACCAACCGTCTTCAGGTGAATGCACGCCGGCACCGAGATCATCGACGCGTAACAACGGGAATCGCGTAGCAATCTGTTCTGGGGTCAGTAACTCCGCATTTACGCCCATTCGATGCTGCACTTCGAGATTCGATTCGAGGAGATTCAAACCTTCCGGCGGAACGATAAACAGATACCCTTGGGCACGCCAGTCTACTTTCGCCAGATCATCGGCCGCCTGCGAATCGAGTTGCTTCACAAACTCGATGCTATAGCTGGACATCGCGATGTTTTCCGGGCAGCGAAATAGGCGTCGCGCGCCGCCTGACCCGGAAGTCGCTGTTGATGAGAAGGCGCCCAACGGCGCACGATCAATCACTGTGACATCCAATGCCGGGTCCAGCCGCTTACAAAACAAGGCGATGCTGGAGCCCACTGCTCCGGCACCGACAATCACCACATCATTCATTGCATTCTTCCTAAATCAAGTACGTTTTGGTCGACCATCATTCAACGATGAGGTCATCTCGTTCAAGGCTTACCTACCGGTAAGCCATAGCCATCCTTTCAGGCCCCTGGGGTTGCGCCAGCGATGGCCGCCAGATTTGCGGCGCATCAAGGACGACGCTCACCCAGGTTCGCGTTTGCGAAATATCATCGACACGGCGTAGACCATTTCGCGGACAGGGCTGTGTGCGCAAGGTAGGCCGGGCTACGCTATCGATTCGACAAGGGAGGGCGAGCCAGCCATCAGCGCTGACGGTGACTCGCTGAGACAGTCGAATCAAAGGATGCCGACCTCGCGATAAGGTGTGTTCGTTTCGACGCGTTCATAGCCAAGCCGCGTGAGATCTATGGTTTGATATGCTCCGTGCACAATCAATTCTGCAATGCCTCGACCGGCCGCAGGCGAGTGCATCATTCCGTGACCCGAGAAGCCCGCTACTGTGTAAAGATTTTCCAGCCGGGAATTCCATGCACCAATAACCGGGTTGCCATCAAGGTCGTTCTGCTCATACAAGCCTGACCACGTCCGATGGCACTTTGCAGCTTCGAGCGGCGGGAAGCGATGGGCGACGGCCGGCCAAACGACGTTCTCAAAGTAGTCGTGGTCCACCTCAAAGTTGAAGCCGCGCTTTTCGTTACTGTCGACGAGACCGCCGGAAAATCCATTACCCTCCGAGCGGAACGCCAGACGGCTAAGGTCTTTAACGTAGGGCAGATGTTCAATCGGGTTACCACAGGTAAAGTAGTGTTCGAACCGGCGCATCGGGACAATGGGAAGCACCATGCCGAACATTTCTGCAATCGCGCCCGACCACGCTCCACCGCAGTTGACAAAAGCGTCGGCCGCGAGCGTCGCACCGCTCTCCAGCATGACGCTCTTTGCGCTGCTCCCGGCGACTTCGGCGGCCACCACTTTATCTTTGATGTAGACGGCGCCCAACTCCACCGCTTTACGTCGGAAACCCCACAACAATCCGTTGGGATCGCACCACCCATCGTCCGGCGTGTGTGCACCGGCGCCGAGGTCTTCAATGTTGATCGACGGGAAACGGTTCTTGAGCTCGCTAGGCGACAGCAGATCGACTTTCGCTCCATTCTTGCGCTGGATTTCGACATTTCCCTCAAGCAGCGAGACCCGTTCCGGGGGCACCAGGAACAGGTACCCGCCTTGCACCCAGTCCACCGGCGCAGGACGGCCGCCAGCCGTCATCGTTTTCTCGAAATTCTTGATGAAATCAATGCTGTAGAGCGACATGGCGATGTTCTCTGGCGAGGAGAACTGCACCCGGCAGCCACCGGAAGAGCGCAGCGCAGACGCGAACTCGTATGTCGGGTCCGGTTCGACTACCGCGACGCGCATCGCTGGCGCCTGCACGAGAAGGTTATAGGCGACGCTGGATCCGAGAATGCCGCCGCCTATGACGACAACGTCGAATTTCTGCGCTTGTAAATCTGGCATGGTTATTTACCTCGAATAGATCCAAAAAAAATCAGAAAATCAGGCACGGGAAAGGGTGCCTAAAATTACGGCGTCCGCACGGGCGGCTCCGCTTATGACGACCAGTTGTGGGCGAACCCACGGGATGCGCGCTTGCCAATCTCTTGGTCATCGGGGGTTTCCTCGAGACGAACAAGTTGACGTGGAACGCCCGTATTGGCGCCCCAGTAATAGGCTGTGAGAGCAACCGCGCATACCATGAGGAAATCGTACGGATGCGGTACGACGCCGATTCCACCGAACGGTCCCAGATACGAGGCCAATAACGTGAGAGCCTAATAACCGACAAGCCACAGTGAGCACCGTACTTGCTGCAACATGCTGAGATTGCCGACGGGCATACGACGCATCACGAACAGATAGCCCACGTACAGCACGATCTGGACACCCAAAAGCCAGTAGAGATTGCTCCATCCAGACCAATAGACAATCAACGTCGCCACGACGAAGGAAAGGGGGCCGAATACAGCCAGCCCCTTTACCTTGAACGGCCTGTTCAGTTCCGGGCAGCTCTTCCGCAGCGCCGCTACACACACGGGTGCAACGGCGTAACTCACAACAAGCGCTGCGGACACGACCGAGATCATTGCCTCCCACGAGGGAAACGGCAGGGTCCAGAAGATCGAGAGGGCGAAAGCGAGCCACATAGCTGGACGCGGAATTCCAGACTCCGCATCGACCCGGGTGAATAGCCGGAAGAACGTTCCAGACTTTGCCCATGCATAGATTGCTCGGGGCGTAGCATTGAAGAAGATATTCCCGCAACCTGCCGGCGATATGATGGCATCAAAAACCACCACAAAACTCAGCCATGTCAGTCCCAATTGCAGCGCGATGTCGTGGAACGGCAGGGTGAACGTTTTACCAAGAGCTGCCCAGCCGTTGCCGAGGAGATTGGTCGGTATCGCGCCAAGAAACGCAACCTGAAGCAGGACATAGATGACCCCCGAACATATGATCGAAAAGACGAGCGCGAATGGAATCGTGCGTTGAGGGTTGCGTACTTCGCTCGCCACCGAGACGATTGGCGTGAGCCCAAGGAAGGCAAAAATGACGCCACCTGACGAAACGGCAGTTTCAACGCCCGACATTCCGGAGGGTGCAAATCCCGCAGCGTGGAAGTTAGCGGCCTTGAAATGAAAGAGCAGCATCACGACGATGAGCGCAGGTACTGCGAACTTAAAAACGCTGATGATGTTGTTGGCCCTCGCGAACGTTTTCACGCTCGAGAAGTTCAGCCAGAAGAACAGCGAGACAAAGGCAAACTGCACGAGCCACCCGAGCGCCGTTGCATTGCCGGTTCCCGGTACGCTAAGCGCCGGTATCCAGGCAGCAGCATACTGACGGGCAGCCACGACCTCGATCGCGACCATGCTGGACAGATAAATCACCGTAATCATGCCAATGAGGTAGCTCATCAGCGGTCCGTGCGAAATGTGCAAATAGCTGATGGCGCCGCCGGTACGGGGCAACGCCGCTCCAAGTTCGCAATAGACGACCCCTAACGTGAGCACGGCTATTGCCGCGATGACCCACGAAAAAATCCCCGCTGGTCCAGCTAGCGACGCCACGTGGCTAGCGGCGAATAGCCAGCCGGAGCCAAATACCGTACCCATACCGATCATTGTGAGATCGACGAGCGACAGGGTCTTCTTGAAATGTCCAAAATCCGACATTGGTGCAGTTCCTCCTTGATATGTCTCCGCTGCCTCGGCAAAGCGGGTCAAAAGTACAAGCGCACGCAACCCTCGGCCGACTGCATCGTTAGCAGTGACGCTCCGCTGCCAACGGCGATCGAAGCTAATCGGTTGCCGGACCAGCGATGGGAGCGATGCGTGACACTGAGTCCTTGGATTACCCTTGCCATTTTTAGCTCTCCGGTGTAGCCCCGAAGATTTGTTTGGTATACGATTCTGGATATAAGAATACTATAACTTCACTTAAGAAGCACAGCCCGACAAAATTGGAAGGCTGCTGAGCAGAGCTCCGCGCAGGTGTCCGGCGGAGGCGGCAATGCCATTGAAAGGTTAGAGAATGGAATACGACTACATCGTTGTCGGAGCAGGTGCGGCGGGTTGTGTGATGGCTTCAAGGCTGTCGGAAGACGCTTCAGTGCAGGTGCTGCTAATCGAAGCCGGCGGCTCTGACCGCTCCCTGATCGTGGACATGCCTGCTGCGCTCCCTTTCGCGTATGCCAGCAAGCGTCTGAACTGGCACTACCAAGCCGGGCCGGAGCCCTATCTGGATGGGCGCTCGATTGACGAAAAGCGGGGTCGCGGTATTGGCGGCAGCACGACCATCAACGCGATGATTTATAACCGTGGCAATCCGCTCGACTACGAAGGCTGGGCGGCAGATGGACTCGGCGACTGGTCGTATTCACATTGCCTTCCCTATTTTCGGCGCCTTGAGAGTTTCAGCGGTGGCGCAGACGATTGGCGAGGCGGCGATGGTCCGATGCGGATCTCCCGCTGCAAGGCCGACCACAAGCTCCACGAGTGCTTCATGCGCTCAGGTGAGCAGCTTGGCTTCGCAATCACGCCCGATCACAATGGTTTTCGGCAGGAAGGACTGCATGTCGCGCAGGCCTATATTCACGAGGGTCGTCGCTGGTCAGCAGCGCGGGGCTACCTCGATGCAGCGAGCCAGCGTAGCAATCTGCACATAGCGACCGACGCATTGGTTGAGCGCGTCCTGCTCGAAGGCAATCGCGCCACCGGGGTGCAATATCAGCGCAGAGATGAGCGTACGGTTGCGCGCGCTAGCCGCGAGGTAATTCTTTGTGCGGGGGCATTTAATTCGCCAAAAATTCTGATGCTGTCCGGCATCGGCGACGGCAACGAGCTTCGCACCCACAGTGTCGATGTGAAGATCCATCTGCCTCAGATCGGCAAAAATCTCGAAAATCACCCTGGCGTCAATCTTCAGTACGCGACAACGCGTGAAAATTCACTCGTTTCTCAACTTGGCCCACTAGGCCAGGTCAAGCTTGGTCTGGATTGGATTCTGTTCAAGCGCGGTCTTGGCACTACAAACTTCTTCGAAAGCGGGGCTTTCCTGCGCAGCAGCGAGCATTTCGACTATCCGAACGTCCAGTTCGAATTCCTGCCGCTCACGCGCCTCTTGAAGAATGGCCGGCTGGTGGCAATTCCAGGCTTTCAGTTCTGGTTGGATCTGTCGCGACCTAAGAGTCGCGGGCATGTACGTCTCCGCTCAGGTGATCCTGGCGCGGCCCCTGACATTGTCTTCAATCATCTGGCCGAAGCCGACGACATGAGAGACATGATTGATGCCATCCGCCTGGCGCGCAGGATTATCAAGCAGAGCGCATGGGACGCTGTCCGCGGCGAAGAGCTCGCACCGGGCGCACACGCGCAGACGGATGGCGAGTTGAGAGCATTTGTGCGGTCCAGCACCGGAACGTCCTATCACCCGTCTGGTACATGCAGAATGGGTGTGGACGACAACGCAGTCGTAGACCCGCGAGGGCTCGTGCGGGGCGTCGACGCGCTTCGCGTCGCTGATGCATCGATCATGCCCCGTATTGTCACGGGCAATCTGAGTGCCTGTGTTTTGATGATGGCAGAGAAGATTGCGGATGACGTGCGTGGCCGAACACCGCTCGCCCCCTCCGCCGCCCCTTGGTATAACTCCGCGACTGAGCGGGCCGCCCCATAACCACTTCAACCTATCGACCCATTGCACGGCGGGTGAATGTTCGCCGCGCGCCATTCAGCGAGATTGCCCATGTATTCCGAAAAACTTCAGCTCCTCATCGACGGCGAATGGACTGCCGGTAGCGATGGCCAAACGTCTCCGCTTTACAACCCTGCGACAGGCGAAATCATCGCGTCCGTCCCCAATGCAAGCCCAGCAGATCTCGATCGCGCGCTTGCCAGTTCCCAGCGCGCGTTCCTACAGTGGAAGCTGCTGACTGCCGTTGAGCGCTATGAAGTGCTTAACCGTGCGGCAGACTTCATGGAGGCACGGAAATCTGAGATCGCGCGCACGCTGACCCAGGAAAACGGCAAGCCCCTGAATGAGGCGGCCGGTGAAGTGCAATTTTCCGCCGATGCAGTGCGCTGGTATGCCGAAGAAGCTCGCCGTGCCTATGGACGCGTCATTCCAGCTCGCACACCTGGAGTTCGCCAGCTGACGCTCAAAGAACCCGTCGGCCCTGCGCTCGGGTTCGCGGCCTGGAACTTTCCTGCCGGCAACGTCGCCCTGAAGGTTAGTGCTGCCTTGGCCGCCGGCTGTACCGTCATTATCAAGCCGAGCGATGAAACACCCGGTACGGCCGTTGCAATCGGACGCTGTTTCCAAGATGCAGGCGTGCCGGCCGGCGCACTTAATATCGTTTTTGGATCACCCGCTCCCATCTCGGAACATCTGATCAGGTCGCCGATTCCGAAGAAAGTCTCCCTGACCGGCTCGACTCCCGTCGGCAAGCTCTTGCAGCGTCTCGCGTCGGAGACCTTGAAGCGTTGCACAATGGAACTGGGAGGCCATGCTCCGGTGTTGGTGTTTCAGGATGCCGACATCGACTACACGGTCAGCGCGCTGGTCGCATCAAAGTTCCGCAACGCCGGACAGGTCTGCACGTCGCCAACGCGCTTCTACGTTCATCGCAATATATACGAGCAGTTCATCACCAAGTTTGCCGAGCGAACGAAACAACTGGTGATTGGCAATGGACTCGAAGACGGCGTGCAGGTAGGTCCGATGATTACCGAACGCCGCCTCGATACGATAGATGCGCTGGTCCGTGACGCCGTCTCGAATGGCGCAGGCGTGGTGACTGGCGGGCAGCGGGTTGAGCGCCCGGGCTACTTCTATGCGCCGACAGTGCTGCGCGACGTCCCGGATCACGCACGGGTTATGCAAGAGGAACCGTTTGGTCCAATCGCCCCCATTTCCCCTTTCGATACGTTTGACGAAGTTGTTGCGCGAGCAAACTCCCTGACGCTTGGACTCGCAGCTTACGTGTTTAGCCGGGATGGTTCGACGACCGCGCGAGCAACCGAGGCTCTGAATGCCGGGCAAATCGGCGTCAATAGCACTTCAGTGCATGAAGTTGAAACGCCATTCGGCGGTGTCAACGAATCTGGCTACGGTCATGAGAGCGGCGTAGAGGGGCTGGAGGCTTATCTCCGTACGAAGATGATTTCCGAACGCCAACTGCCGCCTGTGAACGGCTGAACGCACGCTTGACGGCGCGCCTCGGAGCCCGGCGCGCCGCATTTTCCTTCTTTGCGAAGTTAAATGCATGCTCCCACGCCGACTGGTCCGCTGATGCGGACGCATGTCTGACAAAAGCGCCCACCTATCGCTCCGCGGCGGATGTCTCGTCCATTTGCGCCTCGCGCGGCGCTCCCAGAGCACTCGCCACATCACCGCACTCATTTGTTAGCGGCCGTCGGCCGGCTGCCAGGCAAATTCAGAGACCGCACGCTAGCATACGCCAACGGGTATCCGATAGTATAATTATCGTATATGAAATCCCCCCCACAGCGCTGTATCCAGGTGAGAAGTCGCATCCGCCCAGCGGCGTGAAACGCGCGATCCGAAGCAAGGCGGAAAAAGATAGGACTAGCTGAACATGGCCCAGACAAAAGTACTCAAAAAAACTATGAGCGCTACTCAAGGCGCCTACGTTGAACTGAAGCGCCGAATCCTTGACGGCGAGCTTGCCGAGGGCTCGCCGATTCGTCAGGACGAGGTTGCAGCTCAACTCGGAGTGAGCAAGATCCCGGTGCGGGAGGCGCTTATGCGGCTTCAGTCGGAGGGGCTCGTAAAGTTCACGCCGAATGTCGGCGCGGTCGTTGCGACTCTCACGGTGATGGACTACATCGAAATGCTCGACATGCGACTTGCACTTGAATGTCGAGCGCTCGAACTCGCAGTGCCCAATATGGCATCGTCGGACTTTGCCCGCGCGCGTGAACTGCTGTCAGCGTACCACTCGGCCATGAACAACGAAGAGTGGAGCGATTTGAACGTGCAGTTCCATGAAACACTCTACGCGCCGTCAGATCGTCCGCGCCTGCTAGCAACCATTCGCTCCGTTCAGGAGCACATGGGCCGTCTATTGCGACTCCGCGTGACTATGGCCGCGCAGCACGATCGCTCGCACGACGAACACCTGAACATCCTTGAAGCGTGCGAGGGTGGTGATGTGAAAAATGCCGTGCGATTGCTGCGTAAACATATTGAGCAGACGCAACGCGAAGTGCAAGGCTATTTCCGCAACAATCAACGCGGTATCAAGGCGTCCTGAGCCCGCATGTAGCGCCCGGATCGGGGCGCGAAGACGGGCTCCCCCACAAGTCAATCTCGGATCGAGACAACTATCTCATTTTGGCTGCGCGTAGAACTTGCCTGCGTGGGCCCAGTCGGCCGGAGGAATTTCGATGAACATCACATCGACGGATTCGACCGGACATTTCAATACTTCAGACGTCAGCCGCGTCACTTCTTCGACGTACTTCGCCTTTTGCTCGTGGGTGCGGCCCGGTGACAGTTCAATGCGTACGATAGGCATAGGTTCACTCCTTCTAGTCGATAAGACGATTCAGATGCGCTAACGCATACGATACCATATTTGCGTTTCGTATACTATTTTGTGCGATGTCGTAGACGTAGAATGGCGCTGAAGGTACTGATGCGAGGACGCTAAGATGAGACGGAGCACCGCGACGTTCGCTATAGCGAAGCAGCTCACCGCGTGGAACAAGACTATGATCAGAGTACGGGCCATGTTTTTCGTATACTAAATGTATTGAATATTATCTGATACGCTGATCCTTTGGCGTTGCCATGAGAGGCTGCGGACGCGCATGGCAGCCAGCACCTGTAAGCAAAAGGTTGGCATAGTGAAAATCTCTCCACTTCCCCCGCTTCACAGCCTTGTCGCATTTGAGTCCGCCATGCGGTTGGGAAGCTTCACAAAGGCTGCCGCTGAGCTCAACATCACCCAAAGCGCAGTGAGTCGTCAGATTTCGCAACTCGAGGCATTTCTCGGGCGAAGTCTGTTTACACGCGAAAAGGGAACCGTCAAGGCGACCATGGCCGGCGAGCAGTACGCACGCCAAGTCACCGGGCTGCTCAATGGCGTTTCAGACGCAACGTCAGACGTGATGAAATACTCGGGCGAGAGCGAAATCACTATCGCATGCTCCTCGGGAGTTGCTTTGCTATGGTTGACGCCTCGCCTTAACAGCTTCAAACAAGCTCATCCTGATATTCGAATACGGATGATTGTGAAGGACGGGCTCAACACGCTAACCGCCGCCGAGTTCGATGTCGGTATTTATTATGCGCGACGGGACACACCCCTCGCGTTCAACGCTCGCCCACTATTCGAAGAAGAAGTATTTCCTATCTGCTCGCCGGCCTATCTTGGCGGAAGAATCGTCGCACCAAGCGAACTGACGAACTGCTGCCTTCTGATTCACGAAGATATTCAGCGGCAATGGATGTCCTGGTCGGACTGGCTGAGTGCATTCAATGTGAAGCTCGACCACACCTCGGACTCGGTGACCAGCAACCAGTACACACACCTGGTGCAGATGGCAATTTATGGAGCTGGCGTGCTTCTGGCGTGGCGTCACATAAGCGACGGGCTCATCAGCCAAGGATTATTGGTGCGGGCGACACATGAGTCGTATTCATTCGGCGGGGCCTATCATTTGGTCTCACCGAAAGAAAGACGACAGAATCGAGCGACCCGCATGTTCACGGACTGGGTTCTCGATGCTGCGGGACAAACACAAGAACGTTGAGCCTGAGACGGTCACCGAACGAGAGGGCTCACCGCCGCGGCTCTCTCGCGCTTCAACGCTCTTTAAACGCGCTCGACACTTCCCGCTTCGGCCGTGCCCGGTGGAAGGCTCCGCACCGCCTCGGCCAACACCGGCGCTATCAACTGAGCGAAGGTCCATGCAACGTCAGGATCTATATAGTCATAGAATTCCTGCCGGTCGAGGAGGTTGATCGAACCCACAACGACGCCCCTCAGCTTGACTGGTATGTTCAAGGCACTCGCGCATCTGAATGACAGGATACGTTCGTGATCCGGGAATACGCGTCTTATATCGCCTTCGTTAGAGTTCACGAACAGCGTACCTTCCATCAGAACTCGCCGAGTCCATTCGCTGTCGGTCACGCTTTTTATGCCGCCCACAGGAATCCGATCTGGATGATTGCTATAAAGGCGCACCATGCGTTGCCCATCCTGGTCATAAGCGAGCACGCTGAAAATGATATGCCCGAGAGCCTGTTTCATCGCCTCATCCAACGCTGGCCAGATAAGACCGGGCTCGAACAATTCATTTTGAAGCTGCTGCGAGAACGCACCAATCACGCGATGTTGAATAGCGGTATGCATAACTCAATCGACCTTTCGTAGTGCCTCGTTGCCCGGAACGCCACTGTTAACTGACAACTCCTCAACCGCAATTGTCTCAAGGCTCAATCCCTTCGTTTCCTTTCCAAAGATGAGGACGACCAGCCCTCCGATTGCTAACACGGCGGTCGTCATCCCGAACACACCTGCAAAGCCCAAAATCGGGAAAATATAGCCCACCAGCATTGGGGAGGCGATGGCACCTATCCGGCCAAATGACGAGGCAGCGCCCATCCCGGTAGCGCGGACTTCGGTGGGGAAAACCTCCGGAGTGTAAGCATACTGACCGGCTACCACACCGTTCATTGCAAACGACAACGCCATGGACGCAAAGAGCATAGTGTGAGCGTCCTTCGCTGTCGACAGCCATATTGCCGAGAGACACGCCAACACCATGAACGTCACAATGGAGCGTTTCCGTCCCAGCTTCTCATTCGTAAAGGCGCCGCAATAGTAGCCCGGGATTTGGGCCAGGTAGATCGCTATGGTGTAGGAAAAGCTCTTGGACATTGTCAAGCCGCTCTGCACCAGCAAACCCGGTATCCAGGTGAGAAAAGCGTAGGCGCAAAAGGTGATTGCCAGCCAAAAGATCCAGATCATTGCTGTCGTGTACGCCAATGGCCTAGTCCAAAGAGCCTTCAGCACGGCGACGAATCCGAGCGGCGCAGCGGGTCGTTGCATGGCGACCGCTGAGTAGTCGATCGGCGGCAACGTACGCCCGGAGCGTTCGATCTCGATCTCAATTTTCTCCACAATGCTGTTGGCTTCGCTCTCGCGACCGCGGCACTCCAACCAGCGTGGGGACTCGAGTAAAGACTTTCTCCACCACAGAAGCATCAAAACAGGTGAGGCCGCGAGAATCAATGCGTAGCGCCATCCGTCCGGAGAGCTCGGAATCAAGAAGTACCCGACTACTGCCGACAAAACAAAACCAAACGAGAAGAAGCCGGCCAGTGCGCCGGTAAACGTTCCGCGGTAACGGCGACTTACAAACTCCGACAAAAAGGGCGCGATGATGGCACCTTCCGCCCCCATCCCGACGCCTGCCAGCATACGGAACACGAAGAACGTGTGCCAATCGTTGACGAACGCATTGCAGAGTGTCATCGCGCAAAAGATCAAGAGGGCCCACGACATGACAACTCGACGTCCGAATCTGTCGCCCAACATGCCCGCAAAGAGCGCACCAAAAAGGAATCCAATGTAGGTGCTGCTGCCGATCATGCCCGTTTCGAAGCTTGTTAAATGCCACTTCGCGCGGATGACCGGTAAAACAAATGCGATAAGACCGGCATCGGCGGCCTCAAACGTAAATCCAAGGCCACCCATGACCAGTAACTTCAGGTGGAATCTGCTGAACGGTAGGCGTTCCAAACGCGCGGCAACGGTAGACATGATGTCCTCAATGAATAGCCAATCAGATTGCGTAGTTTTTAGAAGGTCTGTCGAATACCCAGCCTCACCGCAACCTGATTCTGGTTGCTCGATGGTGAAACAAAAGTCAACGCCGCGACGGCCCGCTTGCCTAACGAGTTGATGCCGATCGCGTGTTGCCATGCAGACACCAGATAAAGGCTCGTCCGTTTGGAGAGGGAATATTGCGCGCCTGCGTTCAATTGACCGTAATCCGCGTCGCCCGCAAACGTAAAGCTGTATGAGCTTCCGACAAGTAGCGCCGGTGTTATCCGGTACGTCGCATTTACTTCGGTCGTGTTGAAATGAGCGGTCCCGGAAAACGGCGTACTGCTGGTCCGTACCACGTCAATGAACTGAACGTTGGTATAGACAACGCCCAAGGTGGCGTCGCCTAGCGCCAGGTTCCCGCCGGCGCCTATCGTCTGATAACGCCTAGCCGACACGTAGCCGCTGTAGATTGGATTCGTTATAGGATTAGCAAACGTGCCGTTCTCTGTTGGGCCGGCTGTCGCGTCGTAAATTGAGGTGGCCGGGTTATTTACGCGGGAAAAGACAGCATTGATAGTTACGGGCCCTCCGGTATATCCGGCGTTGAATGAATACTTCAGTCCATTTCCGAAGTCACCCGATACACCCCCCAAGCTTACGAGCGCCCCTAGCCGAACGCCGCCAAGCGAGGGCGACAGATACTTGATTGAGTTGCTGAACGAATAGTCACCCCAGGCGTTGTCGACATCGCCTGCCCTGGTGGCAAGAATGCCACCGAATTTCGCGCCACTCGCGAGCGGGATCAGAGAGTCGAGCACAAGGTCGTACTGTCGTCCCAGCCTCACCTGACCGTAGGGTCCGTCTACGCCCACATACGCCTGGCGCCCGAACAGTCGGCCGCCGTTGTTAAGCTTCCCACTGTTGATGTCGAATCCGTTCTCGAGGACAGAGATCACCTTGTAGCCATTACCAATGTCCTCCTTGACGAGAAATCCGAACTTGCTGCTACCAAGAGCGCCGTTCACCATCTGGTAGGCGTGTCCGCCAGCCTGATTGTTGGTAAACGAGAATCCGTCATCAGCGACACCGTACAACGTAACCTGCGATTGAGCAAACGCCGGATGTGCAATCATCCCCGCAACCGCAACACCTATTCCAATACGATTTTTCATTATGGATTCCGAATTGGTTAAAGCAAAGAAACGCAGTCGTTTTTTCTCAGCATCCACGATCGTTACTTCCATCAAGTCTTGGACACCCCATTGCACCCGCGGCCTTCCCCTGGTTTGCAGAGCTAAGGCCCCCGCCGAATCCGACTAGTGAAGGCCTTCCACCTGCCGGCCCTGCTGAATCACGTGCTTAATGTTTCTCTCGCCGTCTGAAAGTACACGAATGTTATCGAGCGGATTACCCTCCACTACGATGAGATCAGCGACGCCGCCCACATCGACCACGCCGAGATTCTCGTTTTGGGCTACGATGCGTGCCGCAACATTCGTGGCGGATCGCAATGCCTCCAGATTGCCAAGCAGGGACGCCCTGATCTCCAGTTCTCGCAGTTGCATGTGATGCATCTCTCCAAGAAGGTCCGATCCGAATCCCATCTTGACCCCCGCTGCAGCATAAAGCTCCAGTGAACGACGCCCCGCTTCACGGACGACACCGACCTTCAGCAGCGACTCAGGATCCATTCCGTAACGTGCCCCCATTTCGGCGGTCGCTTCGTAGGTAATTAGCGTCGGCACAACGAACGCGCCGTGCTCCGCCATCAACTCTGCGGTGTCTTTGTCAACCAGGTTCCCGTGCTCAATCGTCCTTACTCCACACCGCACTGCTCGGCTGATTGCGCGAGGTGTGTAGGCGTGCGCCATGACGTATGTCTGCGCCGCTTCGGCCTCGCGCACGATCGCTGTTATTTCTTCTTCCGAATACTGGGTATTGCCGATAGGGTCTGTGGGTGACGCAACTCCGCCGGACGCCATGATCTTGATCTGCGTCGCACCATTCTGAATTTCCTCGCGAACGGCAAGTCTGACTGCGTCGACGCCGTCAACAATTCGTGCAATCGCACCTCCGTGATACGAGCAGGAGCAGGCTTCGAATGTCTCTCCGCGTTTGCGGAAGTCACCATGGCCGCCCGTTTGCGAAAGTGCGCGGCCAGACGGGTAAATTTTCGGTCCCCGGATCAGTCCACTGTCGATTGCCTGCATCAAACTCCAGTCGGCTCCCCCAGCATCGCGAACACTCGTGAAGCCGCGTCTAAGCATTCCTTCAAGAATCGGCAGCGCCCGGATTGTTGCGAGCACATTTGGCTGGCGGGCGTTTATTCCAAGATTCATGTGCGAAGCCACAACGTGCACGTGGCAGTCGATCAGGCCCGGCATGACCGTCATCCCGCTCGCCTCTATGACCTTGGATACCTTTTCGTCCACTGGTCGATTCGAAATCTCGGTAATCCGGTGCCCTTCGACGCGGATGTTGAGCGGCTCTGATAACTTTCCTTTGACGAGGTCAAGAACGCGGCCATTTCTTACTATCAACTGTTCCAAATTCATCCTCCGATAGATACGTAGTGCTCGCATCGGCGCCGTCACCAGAAGTGCACGGACCGATGGCTTAGATTGAGTCCATGGTAAAAATTAAAAAATTCCATGCGAAGTGATTCTTTCTCATGACCCCATTCCCCAAAAGCATTGGGTAGTGACCTCGACCGATCTGCACCTGCGGCGCGTCAATCACAATTCATGTCTTAATTATTGATAGGATTCCATATCGCCTTGCATTGCACGTCGACCAGGCGTCTCGATGAAGGTCCAGTCGAGTGCTGGTTACGCTCGATAAGGCTGACGTGGAAAGAAGATGACGAAGAAGCGAAGGGGGCGCCATTGACGGACCTAGCTACCCAAATGGACATTTTTGGCGAAGCCGTGCGCTCCATCGCATTTCGTCGTCCCGGCGGGTCCCAAGATGCTGACCTGGCTTGTAGCCACGTCCCGGTCCCTGAATTTTCAACTTGGATAGTTTTCCACCGCGCTAGCGCGTCCACGAGGACATGTACGGATGCAATGTACAGGCAACCTGCAGCGTGCACCTACATCCCTTGCTCATCGCTTCCCCACAAGGCATCCACTGCCGAATTGCCTGATGCGAATGAATCGGTCATCGCGTATGGTGTTGGTACAGGCCGGTCCATTTCTTCGCAAGGTGTTCTTGACCGCGCCGGGCAATCAACCTTCGCACTTGACTCGATGGTCAAATGAAAATATCCAGAATCGGATTTTTAGGCACAACTAGGAGTGTAGCGTCATCGACGGTCGCTCGCCCCCCGGCGAGCGACCGCACGAAGCAGCCTAGAGCAGATGGTGCAATAACTTCTTTTTGTTCATCCGCACGCAAGCGGGAAGTTCTCGAAGAGATAAGGCGCGTGGTGCCGTGGTCGCAGCTGATTGCCCTGATTGAGCCGCACTATCCGAAGGGTAAAACGGGACGGCCGCCCTTTCCGATTGCCACGATGCTGCAGATTCACTTCATGCAGCAGTGGTTTGGTCTGTCGGACCCTGCGATCGAAGAAGCGCTCTATGACGTACAGCTGTATCGCGACTTTGCGGGGCTTGACGACGGCACGACGCGATTGCCGACGAGAACACGATCCTGCGGTTTCGTCACCTGCTCGAAGCTCACGGCCTGGCTGTACAGATGCTTGCGCTGGTCAATGAGATCCTGAGCGGTAAAGGTCTGATGCTCAAGGCCGGGTCGGTAGTCGACGCCACGTTGATTTCTGCACCCAACTCGACGAAGAACGCCACAGGTACGCGGGACCCGGAAATGCACCAGACGAAGAAGGGAAATCAGTGGTACTTCGGGATGAAAGCGCATATTGGCGTGGACGCGGAATCTGGACTGGTTCACACGGTCGTCGGTACAGCTGCCAACGCTCAGGACATCAGTAACCGTCCGACCCTGACCGTATAGACGCCTGATGAAGGCGACGCCATGCTTTCCCGGGGCACAAATGTGACTGTGTCCACAAAGGAATCATGGACACAGTGACTGAATTCACCGAAGTCAAAGCCGCCCGCAAGTATCGCCGGCGTACGCCGGATGAGAAGCGCCAGATCGTCGAGGAGACGTTATCCGGTGGACGTTCGGTGGCGGAGATTGCACGCAGTCACGAAGTGAACGCGAATCAGCTGTTCGACTGGCGCAAGCAGTATCTGGAAGGACGCCTTGGCGTGAACGGTCGCGAATGCGCCTTGCTGCCGGTCACCGTGAATGAGGCCAGCGACAGCGGCGCGGCCGAGCCGGCGGCATCTACGCCTTCGGCACCGGGGCCCGGCACGATCCGAATCCAGTTGCCACGAGGCGAGGTACACGTTGAAGGGAGTGTCGATCCCGACACGCTGCGCGTGGTGATCCAGTGCCTGATCCGATGATTGGTCCGCTGGCAAACACGCGCATCTGGGTTGCCGCCGGATTTACGGATATGCGCTGCGGCTTCGACGGCCTGGCCGCGAAGGTGCAGACCGTGCTGGCGAAGGATCCATTCTCTGGCCACATCTTCGTGTTCAGGGGCAAACGTGGCGACCTCATCAAGTGCCTGTACTGGCGCGACGGCGGCCTATGCCTGTTCGCCAAACGCCTGGAGCGTGGGCGCTTTGCGTGGCCTCGTGCTGACGGCGGTGTTGTTTCGCTGACCAGCGCTCAACTCGGCCTTCTGCTCGAAGGATTCGACTGGCGACAGCCTGTCGATGCAGCGCGCCCCTGCAGCGCTTTGTAAACGTATGTGACAACGGGGGCGTAACGCAATGCACGCGCGTAAACTGCCTGCATGGCATCCAGCGACGCTACGCTTCCGGACAATATCGAGGCCTTGAAGGCTCTCGTGCTCGCGCGTGAGGCGGCGTTACGTGAGCGCGAAGGCGACCTCGCGAATCTGCGCGACACTGTAACGACGCTCCAGAAGACACTCTCCGACCGGGCGCTCGAGATCGAGCACCTGAAGCTGTGGATCGCGAAGCTCCAGCGCATGCAGTTCGGGCGCAAGTCGGAGAAGATTGATCGCCAGATCGAGCAACTGGAATTGCGTCTCGAAGATCTGCAGGCCGACGATGGCGCGGCGACGGTCGACGCACCGACAAGGCCCCGCTCAGAAGCTGGCAAACCGACGGGACGCAAGCCACTTCCGGAACATCTGCCCCGCGAAGACGTTGTTCATCAGCCCGACGACGCCTGCTGTCCGCAATGCGGCGGCGCGCTTGGCGACCTCGGCGAGGACATTTCCGAGCAACTCGACTATGTACCGGGGCATTGGCGAGTGATTCGTCACCGGCGACTCAAGAAAGCCTGTGCCTCTTGCGACTGCATTGTGCAGGCGGCTGCGCCCAGCCGGCCAATCGATCGCGGCATGCCCGGTCCCGGGTTGCTCGCGCATGTTCTGGTCGCCAAATTCTGTGACCACCTTCCCCTGTATCGACAGTCAGTGATTTACGCGCGCGACGGCGTGGAGCTCAGCCGCTCAACACTCGCGGACTGGGTCGGCCAGTGCAGTGCGTTGCTCCGGCCACTCGTAGAGGTCGTTCGCCGGTACGTGATGGCCGCCTCGAAGATCCACGCGGATGACACGCCGGTACCTGTGCTCGAACCCGGGAACGGCAAGACTCGTACCGCCCGGCTCTGGACGTACGTTCGGGATGACCGGCCGGCTGGCTCGAAGGACGCGCCGGCGGTCTGGTTCGCATACAGTCCCACAAGGGCTGGTGAATATCCACAGGCCCATCTGAAGGACTTCAGGGGAACATTGCAGGCCGATGCGTTCGCGGGCTATGTTGCGGCCAAATTTATGTGGCGGCAGCCGATAGGCGCCGAGGAAACATGGGGCATGCCCTGGCTATTGACGTGACATAAATTTCGGCGCTTTGTGACCTTCCAACCGTCGTTCGGAGGTCTGTCATGTCCAAGAAGCCAGCCCTTGCAAAGGTCGAAGGGAGTCGCCATCGCGAAGCGCCGTTTTTGCAGGAACGGGAGCGATATTTACGCCACTGCGCCGAGTTCGGTGCAGCGCCTGGATCGCTGTGTATAAAAAGAAATGAGCTCATTTGGGTCGCTCGCCTGCTGCCTGCGACTGCATCGCAAGGCGTCGATGTCAGTTTGCTGCATGAGATCGCGCGCGAGCGCGCATCGATGCATACGGGCGTCACGATGGAATACCGGATGATCGCAGCCGCCCGACCGTGGTTACGGTTCCTCGGGTGGTGGCGTGAGCCAACCATCGTTCTCCCGTTTCAGGGCCATCTCGACAGATACGTCAAATGGATGCGCGATGAGCGAGGGTTCACTCCTTCCACGGTCGCTCAGTGGCAAAGCAGGACCACACAGTTTCTTCAGTGGTGCGTAGACACCGATCGCCGCCTGGAGGATCTGCAGCCTGATGATATTGACGCCTACTTCATTCAGAATGCGTCGCGGTGGGGGCGGATATCGATGAAGGGTGTAACGGGTGCCATCCGGATATATTTGCGTTACGCGGCAACGCAAGGTTTATGCGACTCACGACTTGCCGCGGCACTACGCACGCCGCGAGTCTACACGCAGGAATCCCTACCATATGCGCCACGATGGACCGACGTGCAACGGATCCTGGCAACCACCGCGACCGACAAGCCCGCTGACATCAGAAACCGCGCGATTCTGATGCTCCTATCGATCTATGGCATGCGCCGCGGGGAGGTAGTGGCTTTGCGCCTTGATCAGGTGAACTGGGCTGGACGCACACTGCATGTGTTTCGCCTGAAACGCCGGCAGCCGCAGGTCTATCCGTTGTTGCCAACGGTCGCCGAAGCATTGGCTAGCTATATCGACACCGTGCGTCCGCCGGCTTCTGCACCGCAGATATTTCTTGGACTGCACGCGCCACATCGTCCACTGACCCCGCAGGCGGTATTCGATCTGGTCAATGACAGGTTCAAAGCGCTGGGAATTGAGGCGAAGCATCGGGGCCCGCACGCATTGCGCCATGCCTGTGCTGCACGCCTGGTCGATCAGGGTTTAAGTTTCAAGGAGATTGGTGACCACCTCGGCCACCATAGTGCATCTGCCACGATGACTTATGCCAAGGTCGATTTGCGCGCGCTACGCGAAGTCGGCGACTTCGATCTGGGAGATCTGTCATGGAACTGATCGACGTGGTGACAGCATACGTCGCAATGCAACGGTCGTTGGGCCTGCGATTTGAAGCTGCCGACCGACTCTTGCGGCAGTTTGCCCATCAGATGGGGAATGTCGGCATTGCCGACGTCCGGCCGGATGCCGTCGTGGAATTTCTACAAGGAACGGGGCCGCTCACAGCTACATGGCGGCTCAAATACAACGTGCTTGCAGGCCTGTACCGGTTTGCCATCAGCAGGGGATGCAGCGAGACATGTCCGCTTCCCGCAAACGTGCCGAAGCTGCCGCCGCCCCAAACCCCCTATGTGTACTCGACCGGAGAGCTCCACCGCTTGATCGACGCGACACCACTGCTGTACAACTACCGTAGTCCACAGCAGGCATCCATGTACAGGACATTGATTCTCCTGCTGTATGGCAGCGGTTTGCGCATCGGCGAAGCGCTGCGGTTGACCATTCTGGATGCGGACCTGATCGACCGTGTCATCACGGTACGCGACACGAAGTTCTTCAACTATGCCGCATCGTTAACTATGTTCGATTTGGACGTGACGAATGCAAATTCAAGGGCGATGAACGAAACCTGATCGGCATAGTCTGATTGATATTGGACCCGCTTTTACAAGAGGCGCAGGTCA
>NZ_VOSW01000116.1 GCF_009690905.1 Paraburkholderia madseniana | reverse complement strand
CTGGAAAGATCGAATCTGCGCGCGGGCGGCAAAGCGCCGCAGCGCAGTTCGTTGTAGCGTGTAGTCAGGCTATCCGCGGCTAACGGCAGATCAATGCGCGGTGCGCCGTGAAACACCCGGAACGGATACGGTTGGGTTGCCCAGTCGAGTTTCCCGGGGCCAGGGGCGTAGCCGCCGACGCGATGCTTGCTGCGCTCGTGATATTCAAGCATCGCATGCTTTAACCGGTCCATGTTCCCCTCAGACCAGGAATATCCGCACATGCGACTGTACAAAACCGGCTGGCTGGACGGTGGGCGCGGTCGTCATCAAGTCGTGGAATCGAACGCGCTTCGGCAAACTGCTATTGCGATCGGCGGCTCCTGTGCGATGCCCCTGCAATCGGGTTGTCTTCACGAAAGCCGGGGGATGTTTCCAGCGCTTAGGTCACCCTTCAGGTGTCTTCGAAGGTATTCGGGACCGCCGATTTCAAAAACTCGTGGCCATCCCAGGTTAGCCGCCAGTCGCTACCCATCGAGCGGACGAGATTTGCGTCGGCCAGCAGGTTCAACTGATACCCCACACCCCGGTTCGAAACATCGAACGCATCCTTGAGCGCGCCTTCAATGTCAAATTCGCTGAGGTGCGGGGATTTGTTTTCCTCGAGAGTCTTCAATATTGCGAGTGCCAGATTCATATCGCGTTTCACGATCTCCTCCTGTCGCAGATAGGACACGCATCGAAAGGGCGCCACGGGTACAACGTCCGCGCAATCGATGTGATTCCGGGTTCCCAACAGGCTCATGCCACGGTCCGAACGCGTAGGGTGAATTTCAACACCAGTCGCGAGCGCTGCCTGGGATTCAACGCTTCGGTCCCCTCATACCCTCGGTTTCCATCGCAGCATTCCGCTCTTCGCAGGCTTCAATGGGTTCCATGGTCTCGTCGATGGAAGCTGTCGCGCGTTCTGTGGCCGCCTTCGTTTCGTCGACGGTGGAACCGGGTCCTCCGTCGTCGTCGCTCGGGGGCTGCAGCATGTCTCGAAGCATGGCCTCCAACTCCGGCGTGTCCCACGGCGCGCCATGCTGTTCTCTTTTCTTTATGTAGTGCCTGACTTCTGCGTCCTGCTCCGGCGTCAGGGGAAGACCGCGAAATGTGCTTTGGGGGGTAGCGTCGGTCATGGTATTGCTCCGGAATTTATCCCATTTTAAGTGTAGCCCTGTTGTGGCCAACGAACCTCTGCTATCGGTCTGCGCATGGACTGATCCGTCCATTCGCATCGGCTCGTCCAGCGAGCGGACGTTGCAATCGGCACAGATACGAGCCCGGGCGCTTTGCGCACCAATGCAAATTGCGACGGGTCATGAAGGATGGCAGGACCTATGACAAAACTGTTCGGACAGTTTTCCATCGAGCGCGTGCACAAAAGCTGTACGCTGGTGATTCCCGACTGCGACAGGATCGGACCCAGATGAGCGGATGGCATTCGGTTTTCACAACCTCAGCCGCAGCTATGACGCACTTGGGCACTGCCTAACGTTCTGGGGTTATGACAACGTCGTGAAGGGGACCACGAATATCGGTATCGGACAGACGGGAGGGCGGAAGATGCAACTGATCGAACCGGATGAACGCCAGGCTTTCCTGGCGACCTTGCAGCGCAAGGGACTGACAGAAGGTGAATTCGACCTGCTGGAAACGGATACGACTGACCCCAAGGGCGACGAGAACGTCGGCCTGCAGGGATATGTCACCGTAACCAGACTATCAACACAAATTGCGAGGGAATACCCCATCGGCTTCGAAACCGGTTGGGTGCAGCATTTCAGACAGGATCTCGAAGCCGGCGTCTTCGATAAGCCGGAATGAGATCCCGCTGTTGCGGCGAACTCTCCGAGCGTAGCAAGCAGGTATGGCGAAGTGGACGCGGGATCAACGGCGGGGGAGGGAGTGATGTGGCCTTGTCGATCCGGAGCGATGCGGGCGGCATCGATCAGTAACCCCAAGGCATCCCAGAGCCCAATGCGCCTACGCGGCGGTCTTGACTGGTGTCAGCGTGGCCCTGCCAAGTCGCGCCCTGCAATCTGACAGGTGACCGTCCGCTTACGGGGCGTCGAGTTCGAGCGTCCGAAACTGTGGCCGATAGTTACCGCCTCCACCAAGCCAGATCATGATGTCCTCATACCATTCGCGGCGAACCTTTCCACAAGCTTTTGTGCGATGCCACAACGCTCGCCGCACCTTCATGTGGTATCAGATATAGACTGAAATTGACCTGTATTCAGGTTGCCGCATCGAGTGTCCCGAACGTGTGCGGAACGCGTGATTCAGAATCAGCGGAGGCTCAAATGGCGACTGCAATTATTACCCCCCGGAATGATGGCCCGTACCACATCAAGGGCGACTTCAAGATTACCACTCAAGGCGGGAAAAACATTGAGGTGGATAAGGACGAGGTCTGGCTGTGTCGATGTGGCCACTCGCAGAACAAGCCATTCTGCGACGGTTCGCACAAGAAGTACGAGTTCAAGAGCAATCTTGACGAACAGCCGCAGGAAGGTGAAACACCCTGATGCATCAGGCGCTGTCGACAAGTTCGGCGCGGGCTTCGCACACGCGTCAAGGCTGTGCATTGTCCCAACGAGACTGTGCGTGGTTTCACGCTGCCCGAGCGCGCGCAGGCATACAGGAAAAGCAGACGATGGGGGACGCGAGTGTCGTGGACATCGCTAACCGGAAGGCGCGTTCTTGCAGTGCTCGTACTCTGCCTAGGTGTTACGTGCCTGGCAATTGGCGCGCCGCTGCTGTTCGAGTTGTCAGTGATCAGCCGTGCCATGAGCGATTTTCGGCTGGATGAGGCAGTCGAAAACGCCCGAATTTCCCGTGGCGAAAAGCCTGCTATAGAGGATCTCCTTAACCCGCCATACCTGAAGCGATACGGCCTGGACCTGAACTTGTACACGGACAAGCACGGTCGTTTTTTGCCAACAGGCTCTGACTGGCAACAATGGGGACTTCGGACAAAGGCGGCGGCGACTGTGATGTGGCTGGGTCATGATCCACCCGGGACATGTTGGACCTTCGGTCAGATAAGGTGCGTCGACCGCTTTTACGAAGCTTATGGCGACAGCGAGCCGATCGTCGATGTCGCTGATGCTTGCCTCGGCGAGCCACATTGAGCAACGTATGTGCAATCGGGGAGGCGCGGCGGAGCAAGAAGATCGGGACTTCGCAAAATGAGCTGGATATCGCGCGCTTCCGGGACAAAACATGTCGCTGAACTCGCGCTGAAGATTGCCGGCTAGCGCCACCAACTCGACCGCGCACGTCTCGCCCGAAACCGATCGAACGTCACCCGCATCCGCAAGGCCCGCGCCCCCCCTTTTTCGTGTCCGCGGAATCCGTTCGTCGTTCTCGAAAGCGGACAGACAGCGCATCATGTAAGGTGGCACGCGGCTGCAATCGGCATCCGGCCTGAATGGCCGATGACTTGCCGGCAGACACCAGGGGACGAATGGCTGTTTCACCTTGGAAGCTGCCGTAAAAGTCACTCCGGGTCGAAGGGCAGTTCAGGGTCGTCTTACGCCACTCGCATAGACGCCGCGCGCGGCGATGCTCCGACATCTGCGTCGGACCCGGTGCGGCCATTTCCGGACCCACGGATTAGACTTGGAGATGTCTGCTGTTCCAGGCACAAGAGACGATCGGTTTTCAGCATCCCCCGGAAAGTGGTGTCGTCGGCCAGCTGCGGTTCGTAGGTGCATTGGGCACGCGTGGCATCGCATCGCGCACCAGGATTATTGATGGATCGGCTGAAGCGTCGATCTGCTTTCGTTAAGCCAGACGATAAGTTCATTAACACGCATGGCCTTCGCAAACAACCAGCCCTGTCCATACTGGACGCCTCTCTGCACCAGATATTCGACCTGGACATCGCGCTCGACGCCTTCCGCCACGATTTCCACCCCCAGTTCGTGTGCCATCTCGATGATATGAGGCGCGACGACGCTGGATGCTGCGTCTTGTGCAATGGTGTCGATAAATGACTTGTCGATTTTCAGGACATCGATCGTAAAGGTTTGCAGATACGACAGACTGGAATACCCGGTTCCAAAATCATCGATATAGACAGGGTGGCCAGCATCCCTGAATGCCGCTATTGTTTGCCGCGTTGCGTCGGCATCCATGAAGCTTCGCTCGGTTGCTTCGATTCTGACCTGAGCAGGTCGAATCCCCGTCTCCTGCAACCGGGCCGTAAGAACGTTCAGGAAACGGCGCGTCCGCAAATCCTCGCTGCTCACGTTGATTGAGACGTAGAACGAAGGACGCGTGCGCAAGAGCTTCGACAGCTCGTCAAGGGTCTTGTCCAGTACGAGGTCCGTCAACTGCTGAATCAGGCCGTTTTGCTCTGCGACCGCGACAAAAATTTCCGGCGAAATGTGGCGTCCGTTCAGGTTCCACCTGACAAGCGCTTCTGCGCCAACGCATTCGCCGCTCGTGAGGCGGACGATCGGCTGGAAAACCACGTCGAGTTTCTTGCGTGCTATAGCCCATTCGAGCGTCGCCGGGAAGGAGAGTTGCCGCGAAATTCGCCTGAACGCAATCCAGCCGAGCGCACCGCCGACAACGACACCAATCGAGAGCCACATCACAAGCAAACCCGTCCAGTAGCCCACGAGGCTACTGCGCGGGGATTTGACTACCACCCCGAGGGGCCGGCTTGACGAACGGGCGACAGCGTAGTGCCACTGTTCATTGTCCACGTGCCCAGCCAGCTTCCATGCGTTGAGGATGTCGTCGGCATCCGCACCCGGCGACAACGCAAGGATTGCGTTCGTCTCGACATTGATCACCGCGATCGGTCGTCGGGCGGGGTCGATAAGATCGACGTAGGACTGCGGGTCGATCGAGACATAGTGTCCGTTGCGGCCAATCTGGATATCCTGACGCTCGTCGCTGAGGGGGTTCTTATGCCTGAACCAGACCAGATAGCCGTCTTTGGTCCGCCAATCGGGCGCAGGCATCGTCAGTTGTTGCGCCCGAACGTCGCCTAAAAGCGGTGAGCACAGATAGCGTCCACCACCGTACGCCCCCCCGTCCTGCACGTATCGGTAGTTGAAAGACACGCGGGCAAACCGTGCGATCTGGGCGGGAGAGCAAAGACTGCCGGGGGCCGCCTCCATATCCGCAATAGCGGCGAATGCCTGGTAGGTGACAAGCTCCGTGCGCATCACGGCTTTCGCGGCGAACTGCTGCAAATCTTCCTGCTCGCGACGTTCTGCATCCTCGTCGGCGATATAGATGCTGGTCAGCACGGGGGCAACTGTAACTATGCAGCCCAGCGCGACAGAAGCAGAAATAAGCGACAGCCGCTTGATCATCTCGCAAGTCCCGTCGTGAATGACCGTAAGGGAGGCTTCGCGCCACATGCGGCATGCTCAGAGTCGAACGTATGAGATTACGATGCCAGCCTGAAGGATAGTATCTGGCGCTATTTTTTCAATGCGTCTGATTTATGCGCCCTCTATCCGCTCCAGGGCGAATGCGAGCGGCCGACCTCCGACGGTAAGCGGGCGTTTATCGCTTCGTCGCCCGAGTCGGCTTCGGGTCGGGGGCTGACCATCGAAGTCGCTAGGGCAAAGGAGCGAATCGACGCGGCGAGGTCGGCGGGCGTCAACGCAATGAAGGCGCGGCGTGCGCTGGCGTGCCTGGACCAGGAGCTCGCGGACGCAAAAAAGCGCATGATCGAAGAATTCCATCGCGTGCCCAGCAACCCGTACGCATAACGATCGACGGCGACAAGAGGTGAGGCACGACGGGCCGCTTTCGAGCGGCTTTTTCTTTGCCCAGCACCTGATTGCAAACTCCAATCAAGGCCAGAGCATTCCGCCGATCGGCGCGGTACTGAACGAATCGACGCGATGAAGTGGTTCACGCAGGCGCCGTCCGACCACGGCAAACTGAAGTACCTTATCCGACCGATCATGGCGCGTAAGACCTCACCTCGTTGCGGGCACCACGAGGCGCGCATTCTGTAAAGAACGAACGTCCTGGAATGCTTGTTGCTTAGCCTAACCTGTCCAGTGCGCAGACGCTGGGGAGGAAATATGTACGGCCATTCTTGCGAACCGTATCGGGGGCACGGCGTTTACGTCGAGGTAACGGAGAATCAATCCGTGTCGTTCAACGGTACCGAGCGGCGTTACGCAGTCGCGTGGTACGTGTATAAGCGGGAGCCCTTCATCCAGGCAAACGTGATTGCACGTTTTGCCGAGTCGGTTGAATTTTTGTCCACTGACGAGGCAGTGCGTTACGCAGAGGGGCGCGCGCATACGTTCGTCGATTGCTCACGCGTCATCTCGAGGGAGTGACGTCACCACGCACAAGTGATGTGTGGCTGCTCCAGGTGCATGTTACGGTGTATCCATATGATCTCGCCGCAGACGCGGAAAAGCCGGTTGCATGGGCGGCGGGAAATTTTTTCGCAACAACGTGATCTACCGCGCAGTGTGACGCACAGGTACTCCCTGATTATTGATAGCGCTGACTCACCAGTGGCTGTATGAAGAAGTGGTCGGGACAGTGGCGTTTTGTGCCCCCGGCGTGAAAGTCCGATTTGAAGCCGGCGGAATGTCACCTGACGATAAGAGGAGTTCATCATGCTGCGGTGGATAGCCAGCTGGGCTGTACGCAACGCTCTTACTCCGGAGAAGCAGGCCGAAAAAGCGTTGCGGGAATTGCGTCTGGAACTCTTCCAGGCTGAACAACGGATCCTTGACGCCCAGATGCACGCAGATTACTACCGAGCTCGCCTGGCCTTTTGTGAAGCGGTGTTGAAAAGCGGCATCGAGCAGGTAAGCGATCAGCGGAAGGAGCCGCAGACAGGCTGGCAGGCATTGAGGACAGGCCCCAAACTCACAGCGGCCCAATAGCGCAAACCCTGCGCGGGCGGAGCGACGACTCCTTCCAGATTTCGCCATTCAGACTGAACAGCTCGGTGACGCCATCGACGAGCTGCGGCCGGTATTCCGACAGTCGCCGCCGACGACGGGTCGGCTCCAGCTCTTCAACAGTTGGCCGGATCGCCCCACCGCCCGGTCTTGCGTCCCCCTGGGCGACTGGCTTCGACCGGCGCTCTGCGCCCAGCGTCGATACGCCTGCCCAGTGCATTGCAGTGCGCTCGTGCTGCCACGAACAAGTCAGACCAACAGCATCGACACGGGTCCGCCGGCCGGCATGACTCGTCTCTCTTCCCGGTCGATTCGCCAGGACATTTACCCCCGCGCCAGAAAAAAAGCCGACACGACCTGTCGGCTTTTTTTCGTCAGCGTGTGGGCGAGCGCTTGTGCGAATCTACGGACCCGGGAAGTGTCTTTCATTTGGAGAGTTTGTTGAGAGCGAGCACGGCGACTGTGGGTTGCGAGTCGGTACAACGACCGGTTCGCCGAGCGAGTGCATTGCGCGCATTGCGACGGGCGCATCTTCGGGTACGCTCCCTAACCGAAGCTTCGGTCACATGCGTTCGGACGCAAGGCACACGACACTCTGGTCTTCTTCCGTTGCGTCTAGCCTCGTGCCGGACCTTCAATCAGAAAATCCCGGTTGTCCGCCATGCGTTACGCCAGAGACGCCGGGGCGATATGGAGTAGGGTCTACGGCTTGCTCCAGACCTGTTTCCAACACATGAGAAAGGTACCGCGGGCGTCCCTTGCGACTGCTCCTTCGACCGGACACGCGGTGCCCACTAGTGCGGGGCCGAAGTGGGCGACCTCTCTATCCGCGTCAGCGAGTACATCGGCGGGCACCCGGCCCCAAATCGACAAGCTGGCAAGTACGCCTGTACAGCCAACCAGGATTACGAGAGTACGTTTTAATCGGGTCGGGCGGCTGGCGATAAAATCAAATGGCATTGGGAAGCCTCGTCTGGCGGGGGACTTATGAGCGGTCTTATCGGCACCGGCCTCCGAAACCATAGATCTCCGTTCAATCTTTTTTTTCGGGACAGATTGCGAGGAGAAGGGCGAATGATGGGTCGAAGCTAAAGCGGCAATCGTCCCGGCGTTTGGGTCGACTTATTCGTAGTCCACGAGTGCATGTCCCGCCTCGACTGGCAGCTCGCTGCCAGTCCCACCAGTATCGATGAAAGCGGGACGGACTATCTATATCGGGTCGGTTACGGAAACTATCCGCGCAGGCGCGATCCGAGCTCACGATGTTTTAGGCGCTTAGCACCTGTTTGAACCGTTGCAAGTCAACTCGCCGATCGACTGTAGCCTCCATTCGACGCTCGAGCGACTCCTTGCGCTTTTCTTCAGCGTTCGCGATGAAGTCGGACAGTTCGCGCTCCAAGGCTGAGTCTTTGGCACCCGGCTTCCACCTCGCGGCTCCGTGCCGCCGGCGCGTGGCCCGAGCAAGTGCTAGCGCTGCCATCGCAGCCTTCGCACATTCGTATTCAACCTGACCACAAAGGTCGATTGGCTCGCCGAATTCGCGAAACGCTTCCACATATTCCCGAGCGGCGTGCACTGTCGCCGGATACTCACGGAGCTCGGAGATAACTTCGCGGCTCAACACATGCCAGTGAAGCCTGTCCAGGTAGGCAAAGGCGGGAATGGAAACGCCTTTACTGGCTTCGCGGTTCAAATGGCCGACCGGCTCCGCTGCTGCCCAGGTGGCCTTATGCATCATTGTCCGACAGGTTCGGGCGTAGCTTTCCAGCGATAACGCTAGTTCCAGTGCAGTATCGCGTCGCTGACGCTTGCGCTCCCTAGCATCCCTCGCTGAAATCCAGGCGAGCGTTATGACAGAACCGACTGCCGCTGATGTCAGCGCCAAAGTTACCGGAGTGTTCCAGTCGACTCGCTGGAGAAATTCAAGCCATTCCTGCCGCATACGATGCGCCTCGGAGAAAGAGGTGCAGAGAGTATAAGCAATCGTTTGCGCAGTAATCAGAGCAAAATTGGCGTTGTGTGTTTTCGCCACAATCGCTTTAGTGCGGCGGTGAGCATCTTGACAAAATATGCTGATCCAGGGGACCAACCGAACCAGAACCAGGGGAGGGGCGTCAAGATATTCAGGACCGGTCCGCTTCCTAAGTAGACGGGGTCTGCTGGTCGTGGCCACCACCGTTTGCTCGCTCAATCGGCAAGCTTCGGCCAGAAGCTAGATGCACCGTCCTAGATCGTTGGTGATCGATTTGGAATCAGTGACGGATAAGGCATAGGTCGGGGAGAAGAGGGTAATGCCAGATTCAAGGTGCGAGCGCCGCGCATTGAACGCCTAAACTGTTTCAACGCATGGACAGGGGGAAACTCGTGACGCGATTCGCTGAAGGCGATGTCGAAACGGGCCGGACGTCGAGTATGGAACGCTGAGCCGAACGTCGGGATTCGCCATAGCAGACGCGAGGGAGGCGCGGTCGCTGGTGTCCATCGGGTCGCGCGGCTTCGGAACCACCAGGAGGAGCGGCTGTGAAGAAAGAGCAACAGGTTGCACTTGTGACAAATGCGTCGGACTATGCCGGCCCGCCTGCCGTAGCAGCACTGCTGGATGCGGGATTCCGCGTGCTTGCCCACGATGATTCCTTCGTGGACGACATCGCGTGGGAGCACTTTTCGAACGCGAATGGCAGTGTCGAGCGTGTGAGCGGCAAAAGTGTTGAGGTGCTGGTCGAAGCCGCATGGGCCGTCACTGGGCGGGTTGATGCCATTGTCAGTAACGACCACTTTCCCGCTATCCATCGGCCCACTGTAGATGCATCACTGGACGGCCTGCGGCAGACACTAGAAAAGCTGGTGGTCGGTCCTTTCGCTTTGGTAAAGGCGGCCATCCCGCGTATGAGACAGCAGGGCGGCGGGAATCTCGTATTAGTGACATCGTGCAGGACGAAACTGCCGATGCATGGAGGCGCCATTCCTGATGCTGCGAGGGATGCCGCGAATGCATTGGCTCGATCGTTTTCCGTCGAACTTGCGCCACTTAACATTGCCGTCAACGCGGTGGCACCGAACTTCCTGTATAGCGAGGCTTATTATCCACGCGCTGTCTTCGTAGACGAGCCGGAAGGCCGTGACTACGTCAGGACTACGGTACCAGTGGGTCGGCTAGGCCGGCCGGAAGAGATCGGCGAACTGATCTGCTTTCTCGCATCGACACAGTCCCGGTTTCTGACTGGCGCTGTAATTGACTTTTCCGGCGGGTGGCCTGCTGCTGCGACGAGGCCCGGAACGACCGACGATTGAGTGCGGTTCGCGCAACGTGGCGCCGATCAATGACAGGCAGCGACCGGCCATGAAGCGTCATTCGCCTGACTCGTCGCTCGGACATTCGGGCGTCCGTTCCTCGCTGATTACGGTCGTTTGATTGGTGACGATAGAAGCGGCATGCCTGGACATGCTCCTTTTCGTGACGTCCGCCAAAGTGGACAATGCAGACCGAAAGCAGTGGGAAGAGGCAGTTCAAAAAGACCATTGCCTCGGACTTCACATAATCGAGCGCGAAGAAATCATCACGCTGATGATGACGCCAGAGAATGCTTCGCTTCGCGCCAGCTTCCTCCACCGCGATTTCGGTGTCGAACCGAAGGTCGCACACCTCCATGCGACGAACGGCTCATTCGCGCCGAAGTGGCATCAGGTCGAGAGATTCGGACGAAGCAACGATGCGAACTTATCTGCGAGGGCCGGCTTCGAACGGTGCGGCCAGATGGCACTCAGCTCGAAGAACGGAAGCGCGGCGCCATCGCGGACCTCGCACAGTCTGACGCCAGCGAACTGAATGGCCTGCACGGACTGCGGCAACAAGGACGCGCCGCATCCGGAGGCGACGCAGGCTAGCACCGTGAGCGAGCGGTTTGCGTGCTGGACGACGTTCGCCTCGCATCCTGCCTTCCTGAAGGCGCTCAGGATCCCCGCTTGAATCACGGGAAGCTGATCGTGCGGAAACCAGACGAGCCCCAGGTCGGCGAGCTCGCGCAGACTCACCTTGCCGTCTTCCGAAACCGGATGTGCAAGCGGCATCACCGCGAGCATCCGCTCCCGGACGATCAGCTTCTCGCGCATCTTGCCTCCCACAGCCACCGGCGTATGGAGCAGGCCCAGATCGATGCTCCCCTCCTCGAGTGCGGCGGCCTGCTCGGCGTTGCTCATTTCTTTCAACACCAGCTCGACGCCGGGCACCTGGGCCCGCAGCTCTGCTATCGACCTCGGCAACACGTCGAACAACGCCGTGGAAGCGAACCCGACCGTCAGCCTGCCGCCGAGCTTGGCACCAATGTCCCGGGCCCGCTTTTCTGCGGCGTCGATACGCGAAACGCCGAGGCGAATGTCGTCCACGATCGCCGCGCCAGCGGTGGTCAGCGCGGCGCCACGCCGCGTGCGCTCGAATAGTTTGACGCCGAGTTCGCGCTCGATGCGGGTAATTGCCTGGCTCAGGGCCGGCTGCGCAATGCCCAGCGCCTGAGCGGCGCCCGTCACGCTTCCGGCGTCCGCGACCGCCAGGAAGTACTTGAGGTTTCGCGCAGATTCCATATTGTCGCGTTATGAATAAAGATCGTTTCCATAGTACCCGCGATCATCCACGCATCCTAGACTCCCGGAAACGATCGACACATCAAGGCGAAAAGCGCCCGACAAGGAGACAGACTATGCGCTGGTACGAGGAAATCTCCCGAGCGGAGAAGCGAGCGCTGTGGAGCTGCTTCGCGGGCTGGGGGCTGGACGGCGTGGATACCCAGCTCTTTAGCCTTGTCATTCCCACGCTGCTGGCCACCTGGGGCATCGGCAAGGGCGAGGCCGGCCTGATCGGTGGCGCCACGCTGGTGGCTGGCGCGCTTGGTGGACTGCTCGCAGGTACGCTTTCCGACCGATTCGGCCGGGTCCGCACGTTGCAGATAACGGTCGTCTGGTTCTCGCTTTTCACGTTTCTGAGCGCTTTTGCGCAGAACTTCGACCAGCTACTCGTACTGAAGGTACTCCAAGGCCTGGGTTTCGGCGGCGAATGGACGGCTGGAGCGGTGCTTCTGAGCGAGACCATCAATGCCAGGCATCGAGGCAAAGCCATGGGCATCGTGCAAAGCGCGTGGGGATTCGGTTGGGCGGGAGCGGTCATCCTTTATACAGTCGTCTTCTCGCTGGCGTCCCCCGAATGGGCTTGGCGCGTCCTGTTTGCCGCCGGGGCGTTGCCCGCACTGCTGGTCATCTATCTGCGACGCAACGTTGTGGAGCCGGGACGAGACACGTGTCGGACCAAACACATCCATGACAAGCAGGGCGTCTTCAACACCGCCGCGGGCATCTTTCACCGATCCGTCATTCGCACGACCGTTGTCGGCGCCCTGATCGGACTGGGCGCCCATGGCGGGTACCATGCGATCACGACCTGGCTGCCGACCTACCTGAAGACGGAGCGGCATCTATCCGTACTCGGTACCGGCGGCTACCTGGCGGTGGTCATCGTCGCGTTCATTCTTGGCTGTTTCCTGAGCGCCTGGCTTCAGGACCGGATAGGTCGTCGCCGCAACGTCATTCTGTTTGCGCTTTGTTGCGCCGCGACCGTGAATCTGTACGTATTCCTCCCGATCGGCGACACGGCCATGCTCATTCTGAGCTTTCCGCTCGGCCTCTTCGCGGCCGGCATCCCCGCCACACTTGGCGCGCTCTTCAACGAACTGTATCCGCAGGGGATCAGGGGCACCGGCGTCGGATTCTGCTACAACTTCGGCCGCGTCGTGTCTGCAAGTTTCCCTGTGCTGATCGGGCACATGAGCAACTCCATGCCGCTCGGCGCGGCGCTCGGCATCGACGCGGGAATCGCGTATGGCATGGTCGTGCTCGCCGCCTTGCTGCTGCCCGAGACAAACAGGCAACGCGCTGCCGGCCCTGCGTCGCTCGTCGTCTCCGAAACGCCGGCGCCGTCGCCCAAGTGACGTGTATTCAACAATCGGAAAGCCAAGACCCATGAGCGCTCTTGACCTCAGTACGAGCGATGCGGCAATACATGCTGCCGACGCAGGGGCCGGCGTGGCCGAGTGGCTTCGTGACCCAACACCTCGTGTCACCGCTGTCGATTCACATGCGCACGTGTTCGTGCGAGGGTTGCCACTCGCTCCGCAGCGGCGCCACGCACCGGACTACGATGCAACGCTGGATACATACGTTAGGTATCTCGCAGGGAATGATGTGTCACACGCGGTTCTCGTGCAACCCAGTTTTCTCGGAACCGACAACTCGTTCTTTGTGGCGATATGTCGAAAGTATCCGCAACGATTTCGCGGCGTCGCAGTAGTCGCCCCAGCCGTGTCAGACGAAGAACTGGAGTCACTTGCCGATGCTGGCGTAGTCGGCATGAGGCTGAACCTTCTGGGGCTGCCGCTTCCAGACCTTCGAAGCGGCGATTGGCGGCGTCTTCTCGCGCGCGCCAATAGTCTGCGATGGCACGTCGAGGTGCACCGTGAGGCGAGAGATTTGCCCGTGGTCGTCAGCGAGCTGCTCGCGCAGCGATGCACGGTGGTCGTCGATCACTTCGGCAGGCCGGATGCGGAAGCCGGGGCATCGGATCCTGGGTTCAGATATCTGCTCTCGACTGCCGATACCGGCAAGGTGTGGGTGAAGCTGTCGGCCGCTTATCGAAGCTCGCGGGGCGACGGCGGGCTTGACCTTGGAGAGGAGCTTACCCCCCTGCTGCTGGAGGCTTTCAGTGCCGAGCGCCTCGTCTGGGGCAGCGACTGGCCGCATACCGAGCATCAGGACTTAATTGACTATGCAGCGTCGCTTCGCGCGCTAGCGACCTGGGTTCCGGAGGAGTCGACCCGACTGGCGATTCTCAGCCGGTCAGCCAGAGAGTTGTTTCGTTTCGGTTAACGCGGCATGCGCCGTCAACCGATTCACTACCGATTGAGGACGGCCCTATGAACTCCACTACCGCTTCTCGGCGATTGGCGTTTCGCCAACAGGTTGCCGCGCGCAAGGGATTGCTGATGCCCGGAGTGCTCGACGAGGATCCGGCGATCGTCGCGCCCTTCGGCGAGCGCCAGCGACTCGCCAATAAGCCGATCTACGACGAGCTCGACGCACGATACAAGGACGCCGATTGACCGCGACGAATACCCCCTTCCAAAAAACGAACGACGTAGGAGACACCGATATGGCAAGGATTCCCGATCACGTTTTGCAACAAGGCCCGGCGATCGCGGGTTCAGAGGCGGAGGAGAAACGCGCCGAGGCAGTGCGCCTGCGCTCATTGATCGGCGCGCTCATGGGCAACCTGATCGAGTGGTACGATTTCCTCGCTTACAGCGTATTCTCCATCTATTTCGCTTCGTCGTTCTTTCCGAGCGAAAACGCCACAGTGCAGCTGATGAACACTGCCGCAATCGCTGCGGTGGGGTATGTTGCCCGACCTCTTGGAAGCTGGTTGATCGGATTCTATGCGGACCGCCTGGGTCGCAAGCTGGCTCTAACGTGGTCGGTTGCAGGGATGTGTTTCGGGTCGCTGATTGTCGCTGTAGCTCCGGGGTATCAAACCATCGGCGTATTTGCCCCTGCGCTGCTTATTGCAGCACGACTTCTCCAAGGTCTAAGCATGGGAGGTGAATACGGTACGAGCGCAACCTATCTGAGCGAGGTGGCGCCTGCCAATCGACGTGGGTTCTATCTCGGCTTTCTGCAGGTCAGCGTCGTCGCAGGACAGCTTCTCGCCCTAGGCCTTATGTTGCTCATGCAACGACTACTTTTCACTGCGGATCAGATCGAGCGATGGGGGTGGCGCATTCCATTCGTCATCGGCGGTCTTCTCGCACTTTTCGCCATGTACATGAGGCGTCATGTCAGCGAAACACAGGCCTTCCAGCACGGCCGCCGGGAATCGTCACCGCCCGTGGTTCGTCAGCTGATCCAGCATTGGCGCAACATTCTGCTCGCGATCGGCATCACGGTAGGTGGAACGGTCGCCTTCTACACGTACACCGTCTACATGCAGAAGTTCCTGGTCAACTCCGCCGGGTTGAGCAAGCAGACCTCGACGCTCATCACCACCGGCGCGCTGCTTTTGTACCTACCCCTGCAACCGTTGTTCGGTCTGGCGTCGGACCTGATCGGGCGCCGCCCCGTTCTGATCTTTTTCGGTTTGAGTTGCACGCTGTTCCCCGTTCCGCTTTTCGAGGCCCTCAGCCGCACGAAAAGCACGGTGACGATGTTCATGCTCTGTTTCGCCGGGCTGCTCATGCTGAGCGGATTCACTTCCATCCACATGCTGGTGAAGACGGAACTTTTTCCGGCGCGGATCAGGGCACTTGCGGTCGGGCTCCCCTACGCGCTAACAACCGCGGTCCTCGGCGGCACGACGGAATTTGTCGCGTTGCGGTTCAAGGCGTCCGGCCACGAGTCGTACTTCTTCTGGTACGTCACAATCTGGGCCGCCATTTCGCTGCTCGTCTATCTACGGATGCCTGAAACCAATGTCAGGCGGCGGCAGTGAGCCCGGCGCACCTTGCTTCGTAGAACCAGCGCGACTGCCGGCACCGTAGCGCGAAAATTCGCCGGCGTGGATGGGTTGACCGTTTCAACCGGGACGCGCCACATTCAAACGGTTGCGAAAGCGTCCAGGTGCACGCCGCCGGACGTGTTCGTTGCGCGGCGACGGGATGAGGCGCAGGGCAGCAACAGCATTCACGCCGAGACGCCGGACTTGCCCTTGCTCTTCGGACCGACGCCTTTGCCCGAAGCGGAACGCTCCTTGGGTGTTGCGCCTCGATGCGCTGCGCCGGTTTGTCCACCACGCGTGGCTTCCATCACGTCCTCAAGGTAGTGCTCTACCACGCGCTGGAACTCCAGCATCGCCGCGTGATGGTCAACCACGCTCGCATCGTAGCTCAGCGTGACGGCCGCCTTCATAAGATGCTGGACGACCACGGACCGGAACAATGCTTCTTCCACGGACAATCGCGGCGCGAGGGCAGCCAGCACGGATGCGATTCCTTTGCGCAATCTTTCGCGTACCCCAGTGGCGCCGGGCAATGCGATATCACGCGCGTCGACCAGCACCACGAAAGCGGGGTACGTCGTGCGAAACGCCACGAAAAACGTCGTCAGTCGGCCCGCAACGACCGATACATCAAGCAACGGCACCTCCTCGCTCAGCTGGTCGAACGCTGCTTCAAGCTCGGTCACGTATTGCTCGATCAGCGTACCTGCGACCTGCTCTTTCGTCGGAAAGAACTGGTAAAGCGAACCGATCGACGCCCCCGCGCGCGCGGCGATCGCTGTCATCGTCGTTGCTTCGTACCCCCTTTCGGCGAATTCCGCGCTTGCGGCTTCCAGCAACGACGCCACCCGCGCGTGTCCGCGGGCGCGGCGCGGCGCCTTCGCCTCGCCCGTATTCGGCGTTGACTTTTGTGAGGCCATTCTCATATACTGTTTGTGAGCACCCCCTCACAATACACCAGCGGCTCGCCGCTTTCAATGGAAGGCCATCATGTTGCAAAACCTTGACCCCAAGACTACCGCTCTCGTTCTGATCGATCTTCAGGAGGGCATTCTCGGATTCGGGAAAGCGCCCCGACCCGCCGCAGCCGTGGTGGCTACCGCGGCAACGCTCGCAAAGCGCTTCCGGGAAGTGAACGCGCCGGTCGTCCTGGTCCGGGTGGGCTGGAGCGCCGACTTCGGCGATGCACTGAAGCAGCCCATCGATCAGCCCATCGCGCTTCCCCCCGGCGGACTGCCCTCGAACTGGTGGGACTTTCCCGCCGAACTGGCGGTGGAGGAGCGCGACATCAAGATCACGAAACGCCAATGGAGCGCTTTTTACGGCACCGAGCTCGACCTGCAATTGCGGCGTCGCGGCATCGAAACCATTGTGCTGGGCGGGATTTCGACGAACATCGGCGTCGAGTCGACGGCTCGCGCCGCGCACGAGCACGGGTACTCGCTGGTGCTCGTCGAGGACGCAATGAGCTGCGGCGCGCCCGAGCATCACCATGCGTCGCTGAATTACATCTTCCCGAGGCTCGGTCTCGTGCGGCGATCCGTCGACGTACTCGAGGCGCTCGCAGCCTGATGACGCCCGATGGACAAGCACAGCGTGGCCGGAGAGAGACGATGAGCAGCGAACGTCACACCGGAGCTTCGTCGCTCTTGCGCCGCGTCGAAACCGTGTTCGACATGCGGGCGTTGGGTCGCGCCATGTTTGCGCTCGTCCCGCTGCTCCTCCTTGCAGTCATATCGGGCAGATCCGAGTGGCTTACCGCTGCAATCGTGCCGGTCGCGATGCTCATCGCGCTCGACCACTCGCAGCTTGCGCCGCTCAGCGTCTTCGCGCACGCTTTGGCGATCAGCGCGGGCTTCGTGATCCTGATGGCGTCGCTCGCGCACCCGCTGCTCTTTGTCGTAGCCACAGTCCTGCTGGGCATGGGATCCGTGCTGGTGACCGCGGGCGGCAGTGCCTTGCGCCCGCTCGGCAATTTCACGTTCATTCCCTCGCTGTATCTTGCCTGCGAAAGTGGGGAAGGCGTCACGCGGCAGGCGCTTATTACCCGGAGCGTTGAGGTCCTGCCGTTCCTGTTGATAGCCGCATTGCCGATCCTGCTCCTTGCGTCAGTCGAGCACTTCCGCTCGCGTGAAACCGGCCAGCCGACTCTTGCGCATTTCGCAAAGTGGACTCGCCTCTCCCCAAACAACGAGCGCAACGCATATATCGAGCTGATGATCACCGTCGCGCTCGCGGTCGCTTGCGCTGCCGTACTTGTCGAATGGCGGCACGTCGATCATGGTCAGTGGATGATCTGGTCGGCCGCCAGCGTCGTTACCGGAAATGCAGCAAGCGCCCGGCAGAAGTTTCGCAGCCGGCTCACCGGGGCCGTTGTCGGCGTTTCCTTCGGAGTGATCGTCGGATTGATGATCCCTCATGCGTTATTTATGCGTGTGCTCGTTGTGTTCGCCGCAATGCTGACGCTCATCTGCATTCGTCCGTACACGCTCGCATTCGGCGTCCGGTGCGCCTGTGCGGCAATAGCCTTTGTATTAGCGGGAAAGCCGTGGATTTTTGGAGGCGAACGCCTGCTGAACGTGGCAGTCGGCAGCGCCATTGGGCTGCTGTGTGCGCTCACGGCATCCGCCATTGCGGCGCACATGAAAGACACGTGCCGCTCGACGTGTGACGCCCCAAGACCCCGACAAGACTGAGCGGGACTGCGCAGTCGCCTCTGATTAAGGGCTCACGATCGACGTTTAGCTGAAGATCTCATGGTGTTCAGCAAATATGGTAGTGCCGATTCCGATCGCTGCTGCCGTCGAATAGTTGACGCAGGTGCTTCTGGGTAGAAGCCGGTTACTCCCCAAAGACAGGGGCGAGCATATCGCGCCCGAAAGGCATTCGTAATAATCAGCGCTCGCAGCAATGCTCAACCGCGCAAAGCGCTATAGTGGCGACTTGCTTCTGCAACGCATGGCGCGATAAAATCGCGCCTGCTCATTGGGGAGTAGCCGCCTCGAACGCCATGTTCGAGGGCGCACGTCAACATACTTGGCGAGTCGAGAGACCCGCTATGGCGTGCGCAGCTAAATGCCTGGCAAGACCGATGACTCGCATTCCGACCTAACCGGGTCGCCGGAATGCGTGTCATCGCGTTTTTTCTGCGCGGCCCGGGTACAACAACCCCATGCAATCCTTCCTCATTTCGACCAGTGTGGTCGGCCTTGCTGAAATCGGCGACAAGACTCAACTCTTGTCCCTGGTATTGGCAGCGCGATATCGCAAGCCCATTCCCATCATCCTTGGTGTTTTTGTCGCCACCCTCATCAATCATGGTGCATCCGGCGCACTCGGCGCGTGGCTCGCGAGCGTTCTGAGTCCGGGCATTCTGAATTGGGCGGTTGTCGCCTCGTTCGCCGTGATGGCCGTGTGGATTCTCGTTCCGGACAAGCTGGACGACGCCGATGCGGTTTTGACGAAAAACTCGATGGGTGTGTTCGGCACAACCGCGCTCACATTCTTTCTCGCCGAGATGGGCGACAAAACCCAAATCGTCACGATTGCCCTGGCGGCACGCTTTCATGAGTTCTTCGGCGTGGTTGCGGGTACGACACTCGGCATGATGCTGGCCAATGTGCCCGTCATCTACCTGGGACACAAATTCGCCGACCGCCTGCCAACAAAGGCGGTCCACATTCTGGCCGCCATCATCTTCGTTGTCCTCGGTGGCCTCGCGCTCAGGACCGCGCTGTACCCGCAAGCGCATCCGCTGTTCTAGTTAGAGGCTGACGCGCGCACCGCACTCCACCAACGCGAGACCTTTAGAAAAAATCCGAGCGTGCCGTTAATATGCGGTGGTCCGACAAAACGTGGACCGGGATCGGAGTCGTCCGTCGTTTACTCGGTTCGAAGTCAACGAAAGAACTGAGCGATGCTTCGGATCACGACTTCCGGATACGCACGCCGTCTACGGGAAGACTGACACTTTCAGTTTCCTTCCGCCCAACCTGCTCGAACAGGGCGCCTCGTCGACGTGCCGTTCCACATCGGAGCAATCGTGACCAGACAGAAAGGCACCCAAAGGCGTCGATATCTGTGGCGACGCAACGCAGCAGAAGACCGAGTTGAGCAGACGTCGTCGAATGTGCCCCCCGCGCGGCGCACCGCCGTATTTGGTCTCGTCCTCGTTCTATTGAGCGTGCCGCTCCTGGCCTTCTGGGGAGCGTATGAAAGCTTGAGTGCCGGTTTCGCCGCGCAAGCTGCCAACGAGGCGGATAAGGCTTTCGAGGAAGCTCGCTATAGCGTTGCGTGGGAGGAATCGGCCGAACGCAAGTACTTTCTGGACCCGCGTCCGGAGGTTCTACGCGAGCACCGCGAGGCCGGTGAAGCACTTGACGCAGCGCTGAAGAGGGCAGTGGCACTTGAGCCTGGCAGCAGCGCAATGCTGCGCGGCCTGCTGGAGAAGCACGCGAAGTATCGAGCGTTCGCCAAACCGATGTTCAAGGCCGTCGATGATCACGACATCGCGAGAGCTAATGAGATCGACGAGGATTCGGCCGATCCACTCTTCGACGATATCGAGCAAAAGGTTCTCGCGGCAGCGGCACAGCACCGCGACGATGCGACGATGCAACTCGACCGGCTCGTTGCCGTGCAACGGATCGTCCTGATATCGACCCCCGTGGTACTCGCGATCGGCGTTGGGCTCTCGCTGCTGTTTCTTCAGATGCTGCGGCGCATTCGCAAGAACGTGGATGCGGCGGCCCAGGACGCGCTGCGCAGCAGCGAACAGAGGCTGCAGGCGCTTGTCGCGAACACGTCGGATGCGATACTCGTTTCCGACGTCAACGGGACTGTGACTTACGAGGCGCCGACGCGAAGACCGGACCCCTTGAAGAACATGGGCCAGCTCGTCGGCACCAGTCTGCTCGATCCGATTCATCCCACTGACCGTCCCACGCTGCAGGGCCTGTTGGAGACCGTGTCGTCGACGGCTCGATCCACGAAATCCATCGAGATCCGTACGCGAGGCGAAGGCGAAGCGTGGCGCTATATTCAGCTTACCTTGACGAATCTGCTCGACGAACCGGCTGTCGGCGCAATCGTGGCGACCGCAAGCGACACCACCGAAAGGAAGAACTTCGAGGAGCAGCTCGCGCGAAGGGCGTTCTACGATACGCTCACCTCGTTACCGAACCGCGCACTGCTGCTCGATCGTATTAGCCAGGCCGAAGCTCGCGCGCGTGAGCGTAATGCGATGATCGGCGTTGTCTTCGTCGACCTGGACAACTTCAAGCGGGTGAACGACAGTCTCGGACACCACGTGGGAGACCGGCTGCTGATCGCAGCGGCCAAACGCCTCGAAGGGTGCATTCGCCCGACCGACACCGTCGCGCGGTTGGGCGGAGACGAGTTCGTCATCCTGCTGGAACACCTCGGGAGTGAGGCGACGAGCGAAGGCACCCTGGTTGCGGACAACATCCTGGCGCAATTCAGTCAACCGTTCGATCTCGACAACAAACAGTACATCGTCAGCGCGAGCGTTGGGCTGGCATTCGCGCACGCTGGGCGCGGCCGCGGCGATGCTGATACGTTGTTGCGGGACGCCGACGTCGCGATGTACCGGGCCAAGAACGGTGGAAAGGGCCGCTACGTGGTTTTCGAAGAGAACATGCACGCGGAAGCAGTCAAAAAGCTGGAGATTGAAACGGACCTGCGTCACGGGATCGAGCATCGCGACCTACGGGTGTATTTCCAGCCCATCATGCAGCTTCAGGAGGCAGGGTTCCGAGAAATGGAAGCGCTCGTGCGATGGCAGCACCCCACGCGAGGTTTGCTGCCGCCCGCCGAGTTCATTGCGATTGCAGAAGAAAGCGGCCTGATCATTCCACTCGGACGATACGTACTGGAAGAGGCTTGCCAGCAAGTCGCCCGCTGGCAGCGGGAGTTCCCGACCGAGCCGCCACTGCAGATTAGCGTCAATCTCTCGCCTCGGCAGTTCGATGATCCCAACCTCGTTACCGACGTGGCTGCGGCGCTGTCCAGTGCTCACATCGGCGCAGGCTCGCTGAAATTGGAGGTCACGGAGGGCCTGATCATGCGGGATACCGAAAGGAGTATCGAGACGCTCCAGAGGCTGAAAGACTTCGGCGTCACAATCGCAATCGACGACTTCGGCACGGGCTATTCATCGCTCAGTTATCTTCGCAGGCTACCGCTGGATGTGCTGAAAATCGACCGATCCTTTGTTCAGGGCATTGGCACGAGTGCTGAGGACGATGCGATCGTTCGCGCCGTCATCTCCATGGCGCAGTCTCTTGGACTGTCCGTCACGGCTGAGGGAATTGAAACGAGTGAGCAGGCAAGGCTCCTTCGAGAATGGTCCTGCCAAACTGGACAGGGCTATCTTTTTTCACGACCTCTGCCTGCGGAGGAGTTTACGGCGCTATTTCGTGCACATTCTGCCGGTTCCACCCGCAGCCATTCTGCGGGCGACTTCACCATGGAGCCGCTCTGACCCGTACGCGAGTGCTGTCGGTTGAACGCGTATCGGTCACCTCTGCAGCAGCGCGATCTCACGAAGCGCCATGAGTACGGCGTGTCGTGTCGTCTCACATCATGCCGCCCATGCTTCCTGTGCCGCCCACCCCGGTTCCACCGGTCCCGCTTGTGCCGGTACCTGGCGATATCGCAATCGGATGTGCGGCCCCCATCGTGGCCATCAGTGCGACGGCGGCTGCGTCCGGTTCGCCATTGGCGTCGATTGCGCCAAGAGTGAGGAGCGCTTCGAGATCGTTGTCCTCGCCCGGCTGTCCGACAGTGAATGCGGTGGTCAGAAAATTGGGGGTGGAAAGCGTAACGCTGTACTTTTGCTGCAGATTCTGGACGACAGCGGCCTGCGCCGTCAGAACGTTGGTCTGATTCTGCAGCGCCTGCTGAAACTGCGTGTTCGTCGCGAAGCCGGCGATCAGCCCGCTTTCATTTGTACCGAGTTGCGCCGCCAGATACGACAACAACAGGTCAGTCTCCGGCGTGACGTTGTACGTGCCGCCAGCGAACGCGGCGGAGTGCAGCGTCGTCCCGCCCGAAGTCGCAGTGATCATGCACGGCATCACTGCGCCGAATGCCGCGTGGTAGTTTCCGTTCGCATCTGCGGCGACCGACATCGAGCCCCGCGTGCAGTTGATGCTGATCGTCGCGTTCGCGAGTGCCTTGCCGGTTGCCGCCGTACCGGCGACCGAAACCATCGACGTGCTGCTTGCGCCACCACCGCCTCCGCCGCCGCAGCCAGCGAACAACGCAACGGACGCAATTAGCAGCCCCGCGCTGACAGAACGGATGACGTGCTGTTGTCGAGTGCTCATCGAAGTCTGCCGGTGGTTCGTATGTCGTCTAAACGATTTCGCGGGGGCGTCTATTCCATCTTTCGCACAACCCTTGATGCTGCGAAGGCATTGCAAACTGCCTGCCACCGCGCGAGGTGGCGGCTGAGTGCCGGAAGGTTTCCCGGCTCTGCCACAGTAAACCTTCACTTCACTCGATTGGAATATAGCGGCCCCGTCATACGTTTATTGGGGACGTAGACGCAAGAAATGATGCATTGCGCCATGCGCGACATTCCATCATCACGCGGCACCCGGTTGGAGGAAGTTTGAAACGAGCCATGAACGACCATGGAGACCGAACGAGACGAGGCTTGGGCGACCAGGATTTGCGGCCACTGTCGGCTTTTGCCGACGATGAATTGTCCGCCACGGAGCACGCGATCATGCTCGTTCGGCTGACGACCAACCCTTGGGCGGCTGAGCGCGTGGCGGACTATCGCGCGCAAAAAGCCGCGCTGACAGCACTGTTCGGAGACCCGCTACACGGTGCGCGTTGTATCGTCGTGCGCCACCGCGCGCCGTGGTGGCAGCAGGCCGGCGTGGCAGCATCCTGGATGGCGATGGGCATGGCGCTCGGCTCGGCACCCGGTTGGATGTCGGCGAATTTCACGGCCGATCCACCCGTGTTCGCGGAGCGCGCCGACATCGCTTACGCGGTGTACGCGCCTGAGCAACGCCACCCCGTGGAGGTAGCGGCGCCGCAACGCGATCATCTGGTCGACTGGCTGTCACGGCGCCTCGGTCAGCGGTTGTCGGTGCCTTCGCTTCGGGAATATGGCTATTCGCTGATTGGCGGTCGCCTCCTGCCCGGCGAGTCCGGCCCTGCCGCGCAGTTCATGTATCAGAACACCGCCGGCGCCCGGCTCACGATGTACGTTGCAGTGGTTCCAAAGGACGCGACGGCATTCCGCCTGTTTCGTGACGGTAATCGCAGCACGTTCTACTGGGAGAGTCAGGGGACGGGATGCGCGCTGACTGGCCTCGTCCCAGAGGTGCAATTGCGATCCATGGCGATCGACGCATGCAGCATGCTCGGGCGGCCGTTCAGAAGCCGGGGAACCAGCGGCGGTTTGAACCCATGATGCTTTGCGGAGTTCGCATTTCCGATCATCCAGCAAGCCGGAGCACGCAGCCTGCCGCGGGTTGGCAGGCAAGCGCGCGGACGTTGCTGCGCGCGTTCGCGTTCGCGTTGACGTGCCTGTTTGTCTCAACGGGCGCTCACGCCCAATCGACCAACCCGATTACGCCGGCTTCATCCGGCACATCGGTGGGATGCGCCGATGTCGCCACGTCGGATACCGTGAGCGTGGACGTCAACCGGTTCCGGTGTCTCACGGCCCGCGAACAGGCAGCTTTGTTGCGAACGTGGATTGAAAACCACTCGCTTCTGTCTCTCACCGACGCTCAGATCCTCTCTCTGATGGACGCGATGAAGCCGGATGCCTTCGTCGAGTACGCGAGGTCCGACATGGTTCCCGACGACGCCTGCGAATACAGGATGTTCCGGCAGGAGCGGATATCCGGAAGATGGTCCGACCGGCCCGATCACATGGTTATCCGCTACCAGGACACTCCTCGAAAAGTCTACGCAAAATGGCTCCCCGATGGCGCCCATGCGGGACAGGAGATTCTCTACGACGAAACAAGGGACCCTGATAGCGTTGTCGGTCATCTGGGCGGAGTGCTGCGCATCGTGACAGGCAAGATCGCCATCGACGGCCCGTTCGCACACACCCAGTCCCGCCATAGCGTCCGCGATCTCGGCCTGCAGTACATCGCGCGCACCATCGAGCATGATGCCCGCAGCTTTCGTGAAGAGGGCCTGACTGAAAAGCCGACCCGCATTGAACTCATGAACGTGCACGGCGCGCGCTTGCTGGCATGGACATGGACTGCTCCCTCAGGGCCTCCAGCGCACTATGCGCAGCGTGTGAGACTGCTGTTCGATCTTCAGCACCCCTGGCCTAGTGGCGAAGCCGCGTGGAACGAGCGCGGCGACCTGCTGGAGATGATCCATTTCGAAGACGTTGTGCCTCGCCACTGGAGCGAACCGATTTTCGATCGACGTAATCCTGAATACGGTTTCCACTGAGGCCGTATCCGGCGAAACCTCCACACCGGTTCGCAAGGATGGGTTGCCGCGATGCAGGGTCGCAGATCTGCAGCTTGGTCGTGCGATTTCGAAAGCGGTAGCAGGCGAGGCACGGCACTATGTGCAGCGACTTCCTATCGTCCCGATGAAGGAGAAACGAAATGCCCAAAGCGTTTTCGGTCCCTATTACTCCGCAAGGACAGTCCGCACTGGCGACGCTGCCGCCGTGGCACTATTCCAGTGACTGTCTCGCCATCGAATACTGGGCCGACCAGAAAGCGATCGCGGCGCTCCTCCCGCCAGGCCTCACGGTGGACGAGAAATCCGGCGGCCGGTCCTTCTTCTGGTTTCTGGATTGGTAGTTCACGGGTTCCAATGACGAATTGACGGACCCGGCCCGCTATCAATACCGCGAAGCCTTCGTTCTGGTCGAGGCGATCTTCGAAGGTGTTCCGGTCAACTACTGCCCATACATCTTCGTCGATAACGATGCCGCCATCGCCCGCGGATGGGCGCAAGGGTTTCCAAAGAAGCTCGCCAGCGTCTACCAGACTCGCAGTTTCTCCGCGCCCAGTCTCGCAGCTGCGCCGCTTGCCAAAGGCAGTCGCTTCGGTGCGAGTGTGTCCGCGCACGGAGAGCGGCTGGCGACTGCCCGTATCCAGCTTGAGGAACCTGTCGCTGACCCGACGACCGTGTTCAACCGGCCAACAACGATGCGCCGTTACTTTCCTCAACTCGCAGCGGGACTTCAGGAGAAGCCACCGGTTGATGAACTGACCATGTCGCTTACCGACAATCTCGCGATCGTGGACGTCTGGACCGGGTCGGCGGAGCTGAAGATTCCTGAGGTCGCCGGTGAGGACATGAACCTGATTGCGCCCGTGCGCGTCGGGCGGGGTTATCGGCTGGGTATGGCGTACTCCGTGACCGACCTGCGCATTCTGAAGAACTACGCCGAGTGATCGTCTGGGTGCCCCAATGCGTTAGCAAGGGGCCCGGTTACGTGGGCTGCCTGAATATAAGCGGGAATTGATACAGCGTCTTTGGAAACTGTTTCAGACCGCGACGGGAGCGCCGGATGACCAGATTGTTGTCGGTATTCAGGACGTGCCAGCCAGTCAGGCGATGGAGATGGGCCAGGTCATGCCGGATGTCGCGAACGAATAGGGTGAGAGGTGGTGCGCCTCGAAGGCGTCCCTGGTCTTTGGCACCCCCATCGCCTGACGGATTGAAGTTGACCCAGAAAAACGGACATCTATCCTTTGGAGAAGGAGGTGCCGATTATGGGCAAGCATCGTACCCCGTACCCGGCGGAATTCCGGGCGCAAATGGTCGAGCTGGTGAAGGCTGGACGCA
>NZ_VOSW01000115.1 GCF_009690905.1 Paraburkholderia madseniana | reverse complement strand
TATAGAGTTGATGTTGCTATGAAGATGTGTGTGTTTGGAAGATTTGGTAGTTCTCATGTAGGATGTATTCTGTACACGTCGTGTCGTCATGTCGCGTGTTTCCGGCAGTATGTGTTGTATTTTTTTTTTAAGATGTGTATAAGAGACAGGGATTACCCGATGCGGGTCCGTTCCGGGTTGCCAGCGCGCCGCCGCCCGGTACAATCAATCGAAACACAACGAAGCAGGACACCATGGAAGAGGACGACATCGTCGCCGTTTGGTCTGAACGCGTGCGTTCAGCCAGCGCCGAAGGGCGCACACTGCGCATCCGTGGCGGCGGCACCAAAGACTGGTACGGTCAGACGCTGGAAGGTGACATCCTCGACACGCGCGCTTATCGCGGCATCATCGCCTACGACCCGGCCGAACTGGTCATCACGGCGCGCGCGGGCACGCCCCTGCTGGAGATCGAGGCCGCCCTCGCCGAACACCATCAGATGCTCGCCTTCGAGCCGCCCCACTTCGGGCCGCAGGCAACCTTCGGCGGCTGCATCGCGGCGGGCATCGCCGGCCCGCGCCGCCCGTCGGCCGGCGCGGCGCGCGACTTCGTGCTGGGCGCCGTCATCATGAACGGCCAGGGCCAGACGCTGCATTTTGGCGGCCAGGTGGTAAAGAATGTGGCCGGATACGACGTCTCCCGTTTGATGGCGGGTTCGCTGGGCACCCTTGGGCTGATCCTCGAATTGTCGGTCAAGGTACTGCCGCTGCCGCAGGCCGAAACCACGCTCAAATTCGACATGAACGGCACCGACGCGGTCCGCAAGCTCAACGAATGGGGCGGCCGCCCGCTGCCGATCACGGCGAGCGCATGGCGTCATGGCACGCTGGCCGTGCGGATGGCCGGTGCGGAAGCCGCGGTCAAATCCGCTCGCACGGCGCTCGGCGGCGAAGTCGTCGATGCCGTCGAAGCGGAGCGCTTCTGGGCCGGCCTGCGAGAACAGACCGACTCGTTCTTTGCGGCCATCCCGCCGAAGGCCGCGCTCTGGCGCCTCGCGCTGCCGTCGATCACCGAGCCGATGCAATTACCCGGTGCGCAACTGATGGAATGGGGCGGTGGCCAGCGCTGGTGGATCACCGACACCGACGCGCAAACCGTGCGCATCAGCGCCAAACAGGCCGGCGGCCACGCCACCATCTTTCGTACCGGCTATGGCTACGACCGCAGCGCCGGCGTATTCACACCGCTGCCCGCGCCGCTGATGAAAATCCATCGCGGCCTGAAAACCGCCTTCGACCCGGCCCGCATCTTCAATCGCGGCCGCCTCTACCCCGACTTCTGAGCGACGCGATGCAAACCAACCTCGCGGACTTCATTCGCAACACGCCCGATGGCGACGAAGCCGACGCCATCCTGCGTAATTGCGTGCACTGCGGCTTCTGCACCGCGACCTGCCCGACCTATCAGATACTCGGCGACGAACTTGACGGCCCACGCGGCCGCATCTATCTGATCAAGCAGATGGTGGAAGGCGCGGCGGTCACGCGCAGCACCCAGATTCACCTGGACCGCTGCCTCACTTGCCGCAACTGCGAGACGACCTGCCCCTCCGGCGTGCAATACGGCAGGCTGGTCGAGATCGGCCGCAAGATCACCGAGGAAAAGGTCACCCGCCCGTTCGGTCAGCGGATGGTGCGCCGGCTGCTCGCGAGCTTCGTGCCAAACAGCGCGCTGTTCACGCCGGCCATGCGAATCGGTCAGCATATCCGTCCGCTCCTGCCAAAGAAACTGCGCGATAAGGTGCCCGCGCGCCAGCGTCCGCTCGAGTGGCCGACCGCGAAACATCCGCGCAAGATGCTGATGCTCGCGGGCTGCGTGCAACCGTCGATGATGCCGAACGTCAACGTCGCGACGGCGCGGGTGCTCGATGCGCTCGGCGTGGAAACGCTGATCGCGCCCGAAGCAGGCTGCTGCGGTGCGATCCGTCTGCACCTGGGCTACAACGACGAAGCGCTCGACGACTTGCGCGCCAACATCGACGCGTGGTGGCCGTATATCGAGCAAGGTGTGGAAGCAATCGTGATGAACGCGTCCGGCTGCGGCGCGACGGTCAAGGAATACGCGCATCTGCTGCGCAACGATCCCGCGTATGCGGAGAAGGCGCGCCGCGTGACCGAACTGACGCGCGACGTCGCGGAAATCCTGCCGGAGTTCGAAGAAGCGCTCGTCGCCGTGACGCGCCGCCGCGCGATCCATACGGTGGCGTTCCATCCGCCGTGCACATTGCAGCATGGTCAGCAGATACGCGGCAAGGTCGAACATCTGCTGACGGCGCTCGGCGTGGAAGTGCGCCTGCCCGCCGACAATCATCTCTGCTGCGGCTCGGCCGGGACTTATTCGCTGACCCAGCCCAAGCTCTCGTACGCGCTGCGCGACCAGAAGCTCGAGCGGTTGCAGGCGCAGGAGCCGCAGGTGATCGTGTCGGCCAATGTCGGCTGCATTGCGCATCTGCAAAGCGGCACGTCCACGCCGGTTGCGCATTGGATCGAACTCGTGGAGCACATGCTGTCCGCCTGAGGCGATCGATTTTGACGAGAAGCACGGCACGTGGCTTGCGGTACATCACCGCAAGCGCTTTCGTCTGTCCTGTGGCGGCATAAAGCGGCACGATGTGGCGGCGTCCGTATAATTCGATCATCGCCTTTCGCCAGACTTCCGGTTCCGTTCCATGCCCGATCTGATTCACAACCTCGAAGCGGTGCAGCAGCGCATCGCCCTCGCCGCGCAGGTGGCCGGGCGCGACCCGCGTTCGATCACCCTGCTCGCGGTCTCAAAGACGTTTCCGGCCGAAGACGTGCGTGCCGCCTACGCGGCCGGCCAACGCGCGTTCGGTGAGAACTACGTGCAGGAATCCATCACCAAGATCGAAGCGCTGGCCGATCTGCGAGCCGCGCTCGAATGGCATTTCATCGGACCGTTGCAATCGAACAAGACGCGCCCGGTTGCAGAAAATTTCGACTGGGTGCATTCGGTCGACCGCCTGAAGATCGCACAGCGGCTGTCGGAGCAGCGCCCGGACAACCTGCCGCCGTTGAACGTCTGCCTGCAGGTCAACATTAGCGGCGAAGCGTCGAAAAGCGGTGCGAGCATTCCCGAGGCCGTCGAGGTCGCGCAGGCAATCGCCGCGCTGCCGAAGCTGAATCTGCGCGGCCTGATGGCGATTCCGGAGCCGGCCGGCGGCATCGAAGAACAGCGCGTGCCGCATCGGCAACTGCGTGAACTGTTCGAGCGTCTGCGTAACGACGGCCTCGAACTCGATACGCTCTCGATGGGCATGTCGAGCGACCTCGAAGCCGCCGTGATGGAAGGCGCGACGATCGTGCGCGTCGGCACCGCGATCTTCGGTGCGCGCGATTACTCTCACTGACCGTTTCAGACCTTCCCTTCTCGACACCTCTCCGCACTTCTTTCGGAACATCATGAAAATTGCTTTTATCGGCGGTGGCAATATGGCCTCCGCGCTGATCGGCGGTCTCATCAAGCGCGGCGTCGCGCCCACTGACCTGTACGCAATCGACCCCAACGAAGAGGCGCGCCAACGCAACGAGCAGCAATTCGGCATCAAGACCGGCGCCGCCGCGGACGCCGCGCTCGCGTCGTACGACGCCGTCGTGCTGGCGGTGAAGCCGCAGATCCTGAAGAGTGTCGCCGAGGCACTGGCGCCGCATCTGCAGGCGTCGCAACTGGCAATCAGCATCGTCGCGGGCATTCGCATGGATGACATGTCGCGCTGGCTGAACGGCCACGCGCGCATCGTGCGCGTGATGCCGAATACGCCGGCGCTGATCGGCATGGGCGTAACAGGCCTCGTCGCGACCGGCAGCGTCGACGAAGCCGGCTGCGCGCTCGCGTCGCAGGTGCTGGGCGCAGTCGGCGAAACCGTCTGGTTCGACGACGAAGCGAAAATCGACGCTGTCACCGCGATTTCGGGCAGCGGCCCCGCGTACGTGTTTTATTTCATCGAAGCGCTGCAGGAAGCCGCGCGCCAACTCGGTATGGATGAAGCGCAAGGCCGCGCGCTGGCGGTCGCGACCTTTACCGGCGCGGCACAATTGGCCGCGAACTCGGACGAGCCGCCGAGTCTGTTGCGCGAGCGTGTGACGTCGAAGGGCGGCACGACGGCGGCTGCGCTGGCCTCGTTCGATGCGAGCGGGATCAAGGATGCGATCGTACGCGGCGCGCTTGCCGCCAATGCGCGCGCCAAGGAAATGGGCGACGAGTTCGGCAGGCTGTAAGGGCGATCAACTGGCAATTGCCAGCACGGCAGGAAAGTAGAAAGTACGCCAAAGGACGCTGCGCCTCGACTTAATCCGAGGCTGCGTCCGCGGCGCAAACAAAAACTCTGTACGAGACCAGCCGCGGCATAACAGCAACGCAAGAGAAGCGCCGTCGAATCGCAGCGGCGGCGCAACAGAACCGCAGAAGAATTAAAACGAAGCCGCCGCGTAATGCGCTGCGATGCCGACAAACAACGCACCGCCCAACCAGTTGTTATGACGGAACGCCGCGAAGCACGCCATGCGCTCGCGATTGCGGATCAGCGTGTAGTGATAGATCGCGCAGCCCACCGCCGCCGCCCATCCCAACCAATACAACACGCCGAAGCCGAGCATCACGCCGATGCCGACGTAAATCCCCAGCGTCACCGCATAGCACAGCATGATCGCCGCCACGTCGAAGCGGCCGAAGGTCAGCGCCGACGTGCGGATACCGATCTTGATGTCGTCGTCGCGATCGACCATCGCGTATTCAGTGTCGTACGCAACCGACCAGAACACGTTGGCCAACAGCATGACCCAGGCGAGCATCGGAACGTGATCCTGGATCGCGGCGAACGCCATCGGAATGCCGAAACCGAACGCGATGCCCAGATAAGCCTGAGGAATCGCAAAGAAGCGCTTCGTGAACGGATACGAGCCGGCGACGAACAGCGCCGCCACCGACAACTCCTTCGTCAACGTATTCAGCGGCAGAATCAGCAGAAAGGCCAGCAGCGACAGGCCGGCCGCCAGCGCCACCGCTTCCCATGCCTTGATCTTGCCCGATGTGATCGGCCGGTTTTCCGTGCGCTTCACGTAGCGGTCGAAGTCGCGATCCGCGTAGTCGTTGATCGCACAACCTGCCGAGCGCATCAGCACGGTACCCACCGTGAAAATCACCAGCAGCGGCCACGACGGATGACCGTCGGAGGCAATCCACAGCGCATTGAGCGTCGGCCACAGCAGCAGCAGGCTGCCGATCGGCTTGTCCATGCGCACGAGGCGCAGATACAGGGGGAGTCGGGCGAACATGGGCGGATTCGGTGAAGTGCAGACGGTGCCGCTATTTTACGGGATGCGGACGGCAGGCGGCCTTCAGGCGTGCGAAGCTGACCTGCTGGGGGCCAGAACCGAGGCCGCAACCGCCAGCAGGCCTTGAGCTACGGCTGAATCCGGATCCGGCGCCGAAAAAACAAAGCCTCCCGCAAAGGGAGGCTTTGTTTATTTTGCTACTCAACTCAACCCAACGCTCAAGCGCCGCGCTGAAATTCCGGACACAACGCCCGGAACGCTAAAGCGAGCATTTAAGCCAGCATCGAGCGCAGCATCCACGCGGTCTTTTCGTGCGTTTGCATGCGTTGCGTCAGCAGGTCAGCGGTCGGCTCGTCGTTGGCGGCTTCCGTCGACGGGAAAATCGCGCGCGCGGTGCGCACCACGGCTTCCTGGCCTTCCACCAACTGGCGGATCATGTCTTCCGCTGCCGGCACGCCGTCCGCTTCCGGAATCGACGACAGCTTCGCGAATTCCTTGTAGCTGCCCGGCGCATGCACGCCCAGTGCACGGATGCGTTCAGCGATCGAATCGACCGCGAGCGCCAGCTCGTTGTACTGCGTTTCGAACATCAGATGCAGCGTGTTGAACATCGGACCCGTCACGTTCCAGTGGAAGTTGTGGGTCTTCAGGTAGAGCGTGTAGGTGTCGGCGAGCAAGCGCGACAGACCTTCTGCAATCTTCTTGCGATCCTTGTCGCTGATTCCGATATTGACGTGCTGTACAGCTTCTTTCTTGGCCATGATGACTCCTTTGAAGAGTGATACGAACCGGTAGGTAGAGTGACGGCGTGCGGATAAGCAAACCCGGCACGTCGAACGCCCGCCAGTTTAGCTTAGAAAGCCGCTGCGTTCGTGTGACGCGTGGTCGCTTGCCGCACCCGCGGTCTCGCGTTCAATCACGCACCCAATGCATGTTGCACGGCTTGCGCAACGATCACCACGAGTCCGCTCGAGAAGATCGCGAATCCGACTGCCTTGCGCAGCATCGATGCGTAGTGCCGTTGCTTGCCGCGAGCGGCCGGCGAGCCGCCAATGGTGGACATCATCATCTGGATCATGATCGTGCTTCCTCGATTCGTATCAATACCGGCGGGGCGCCGATGCGCCCCGCCCTGCTGCATCAACTCACTTCAACTGCTTACCTCTTGCCGCCTTCGGCAAGTTCGGCCAACGCGGCGATCACACCTTCCGCATAGGCCGGATCGGCACGACGGAAATGCTCGATCTGACGCGCGACGATCTCCTGCGGCACACCGTTGATATGGCGTGCGATGTTGCCGAACAGACGCTGGCGCTGTGCCGCATCGAAGAGCGCAAACAGCATGCCCGGCTGCGTGTAGTAGTCCTCGTCCTCGCGATGGTCATAACGATCGACCGTACCCGCTGCGAGCGGTGGCTCCGCCGCGTTGCTGTCCTGCGCGAAGTCGCCGAAGCGATTTGGCTCGTAGTTCACGTTGCCGCCGAGGTTGCCGTCCGTGCGCATCCCGCCGTCGCGATGGAACGAATGGTGGACCGGGCAACGCGGGGCATTCACCGGAATCTGATGGTGATTGATACCAAGGCGATAGCGCTGCGTGTCGCCATACGAGAACAAACGGCCTTGCAACAGACGGTCCGGCGAGAAGCTGATACCCGGCACCACGTTGGCGGGCGTGAACGCTGCCTGCTCCACATCCGCGAAATAGTTCGCCGCGTTGCGATTCAACTCGATTGTGCCGACGTCGATCAACGGGTAATCCTTCTGCGACCACACCTTCGTGATGTCGAACGGATTGAAGCGGTACTTCGCGGCTTCCGCTTCCGGCATCACCTGAATGGCAAAACGCCATTTCGGGAAGTTGCCTGCTTCAATGCTCGTGAGCAGGTCCTGTTGCGCGCTTTCACGGTTCTGTGCGACCACTTGTGCCGCTTCGGCATCGGTAAAATTCTCAATGCCTTGCATCGACTTGAAGTGGAACTTCACCCAGAAACGCTCGTTGTTCGCGTTGATAAACGAGTACGTGTGCGAGCCGAAGCCGTGCATCTGGCGGAAGTTCTGCGGAATGCCGCGATCGCTCATCAGGATGGTGACCTGATGCAACGACTCCGGATGACGCGACCAGAAATCCCATGCCGCGATATTGCTGCGCATGTTGGTGTACGGGTCGCGCTTTTGCGTGTGGATGAAATCCGGGAACTTGAGCGGATCGCGGATGAAGAACACCGGCGTGTTGTTGCCGACCACGTCCCAGTTGCCTTCTTCCGTGTAGAACTTGATCGAGAAACCGCGCACGTCGCGTTCCGCGTCGGCAGCGCCGCGTTCGCCCGCCACCGTCGAGAAGCGCATGAAGAGCGGCGTGTCCTTGCCGATCTGGGCGAACACTTTCGCCTTCGTGAAACGCGAGATGTCGTGCGTGACTTTCAGCGTGCCGAATGCGCCCGAACCTTTGGCGTGAACGCGGCGCTCCGGAATCACTTCGCGGTCGAAGTGGGCGAGTTTTTCGAGCAGCCAGACGTCTTGCAGGATGACCGGACCGCGCGCGCCGGCGGTCATCGAATTCTGGTTGTCGGCGATGGGTGCGCCGGCTGCATTGGTGAGCTTACGTTCGGACATGCGGGACTCCTGAGTGGCTTTGATCGGAAACGGAATGCGGGGAGAGGTGCGGCGCGCTCATGCCTACGGCTTATGCGGACAGGGCCCGATCGACCAGCAAGGACAATGCAACCGTGCCCATGCCGCGCACCGACGCCGCGAAGGTGCCGGTGCTGCCAGTGGTCATGCGGACGGGTTGAACGGCGACGGTTGGGACTTGCTGCGAGTTCGGCTGCGTCATGATTTCCTCCGGGTCTAATGGGATCGGGCGATCCATGGAGGAAACTATAACAATGCTATCGAATTAACGTGTTTGATTAATTATATCTATTCGATAGGGAGTGCAACTATCGGCGCCTTAAGTGCCGCCGGGCCGGCCGCACAGGGTGCGCGGCGGGTCGGCTTGGGCGCAGGCGTCGCCACTCAGTTGACGGCGACAGGCAGATCGAGCTTTTTGACGCCCGTCAGATCGCAGGCGTTGATGGCGTCGCAGATGGCGTCGATCGCGGGCGTCCGCGTGAAGCTCTTGCGCCAGGCAAGCACCACACGGCGATCCGGCACCGGCTCGTCGAAGGCGACGTAGCTGAGCAGACCGGCGTCGATACCGCCGGCGTGCGGCTTGACCTCCTGCACCGACATGCGCGGCAGCACGGTAATGCCGACGCCGCTCGCCACCATATGACGGATGGTTTCCAGCGACGAACCTTCGAAGGTCTTCTGGATGCCGTCCGCGTTCTGCGAGAAGCGCATCAGTTCCGGGCAGACGCCCAGCACATGGTCGCGGAAGCAGTGGCCGCTACCGAGCAGCAACATGGTTTCCTGCTTCAGATCCTCGGCGTCGATCTTCGCGCGGTTTTCCCACGCATGACCTGACGGCAGTGCGACGACAAACGGCTCGTCATAGAGCGGACGTTGCATGAGACCCGTTTCCGGGAACGGCAGCGCCATGATGGCGACGTCGATTTCGCCCTGCTTGAGCAGCTCAATCAGCTTGACCGTGTAGTTTTCCTGCAGCATCAGCGGCATCTGCGGAACACGCTTGATCATCTGTTTGACGAGCGTAGGCAACAGATACGGCCCGATCGTATAGATGACGCCGAGGCGCAGCGGCCCGACCAGCGGGTCTTTGCCCTGTTTCGCGATCTCTTTGATGGCGAGCGTTTGTTCGAGGACGCGCTGCGCCTGCGTGACAATCTGTTCGCCGATCGGCGTGACACTGACTTCGCTGGTGCCGCGCTCGAAGATCTGTACGTTGAGCTCGTCTTCGAGCTTTTTGATGGCCACCGACAAGGTCGGCTGGCTAACGAAACACGCTTCGGCGGCCCGGCCGAAGTGCCGTTCGCGGGCAACCGCGACGATGTATTTCAATTCGGTGAGCGTCATTGGGGGACCAATCAGTGCGATGAGTTCGATAGGTTCTAGTTATACACCTATAGGGTCGGTTCGCCAACTTTTTGGTCCTTTGCCGGCCTGGCTGACGGACGTCTCCGCCGTCAAGAACCCGTCCTCAAGCCTTCAGATACTGCTCCCGCGCGCCGAGCCAGCGGGCCAGATGCTGCAGCACCACCTCGGGATACTTTTCGAGCAAAGCCGCGGCGGCCTCTCTGGCCGGCTCGATGAGCCACTGATCATTCTGGAGATCGGCAAACCTCAACATGGCCGCGCCGGACTGCCGGGCGCCCAGAAACTCTCCCGGACCGCGAATCTCGAGGTCGCGCCGGGCGATTTCGAATCCGTCGGTCGTCTCGCGCATGGTCTGCAAGCGCGCCCGCGCCGTCATCGACAGCGGACCGGTATAGAGCAACACGCAGACCGAAGCCGCACTGCCGCGCCCCACCCGCCCGCGCAACTGATGCAACTGCGCGAGACCGAAGCGCTCGGCATGCTCGATCACCATCAGCGACGCATTCGGCACATCGACACCCACTTCGATCACCGTCGTCGCCACCAGTAGCTGCACTTCGTTGCGCGTGAACGCATCCATCACCGCAGCCTTCTCCGCTGGCGCGAGACGTCCGTGCACCAGTCCGACGTTCAATTCGGGCAACGCGGCCACCAGCGTCTCGTAAGTCTCCACTGCGGTCTGCAACTGCAGGGTCTCGCTTTCCTCGATCAGCGGACACACCCAGTACACCTGGCGACCCGTCAACGCAGCCTCGCGCACGCGGCCGATCACCTCTTCGCGCCGCGCATCGGAGACGAGCTTGGTCAGAATCGGCGTGCGCCCAGGCGGCAATTCGTCGATGGTCGAGACGTCGAGGTCGGCGTAATAGGTCATCGCCAGCGTGCGCGGAATCGGCGTCGCCGACATCATCAATTGATGCGGCTGGAAATCGCTCGCGCCGTCCGCGGCGTTCTGCGCCTTGGCGCGCAAGGCAAGACGCTGCGCCACGCCGAAGCGATGCTGTTCGTCGACGATCACCAACCCCAGCCGCGCAAACTCGACGGCGTCCTGGATGATCGCGTGCGTGCCGATGACGAGTTGGGCCGTACCAAGCGCCGCTGCTTCGATCGCGGCGCGCTTTTCCTTCGTCTTCAGACTGCCGGCGAGCCACGTGACGCTTACTCCGAGCGGCTCCAGCCAGCCGCGCAGTTTGCGCGCGTGCTGTTCGGCGAGAATTTCGGTCGGCGCCATCAGCGCGGCCTGGTAGCCGGCGTCGATCGCCTGTGCCGCTGCCAGCGCGGCCACGATCGTCTTGCCACTGCCCACGTCACCCTGCAGCAATCGCTGCATCGGATGAGGCTGCGTCAAATCGAGCGCTATCTCGCCGCCCACGCGCTCCTGCGCCGCCGTCAGCGAAAACGGCAGCGCCTTCAGCAAACGCGCCACCAGCGCCGCTTCGTCGCCCAGCTTGCGGCGCGGCATGGCCGGCGCCGCACGGGTGCGGCGCTCGTCGTGGGCGCGTTTCAACGACATCTGCTGCGCCAGCAATTCCTCGAACTTGATCCGCACCCACGCCGGATGCGTGCCATCCATCAGCGCGTTTTCATCGGCCTGCACACCCGGGTGATGCAGCGTGCGCACCGCCTCCATCAGCGCCGGCACGCCGAGCGGCTGCAAATAAGCTTGCGCGATCGGCTCGGGCAGCAACTCCGGCAACGAGGTGCGCGACAACGCGTTGTCGATCGATTTGCGCAGATACGCCTGCGTCACGCCCGCAGTGCTCGGATAGACCGGCGTCAGCGCCTGCGGCAGCGGCGTGTCTTCGTCGACCACGCGCACCGCCGGATGCACCATCTCCATGCCGAAGAAGCCGCCGCGTACATCGCCACGCACGCGCAGCCGCGCGCCGATCGCCATCTGCTTGACCTGCGAGCCGTAGAAATTCAGAAAGCGGAGGACGAGTTCGTCGCCGGCGTCGTCGCGCAGTTTCACCAGTAGCTGGCGGCGCGGACGATAGGCGATCTCGTTGTCGAACACCACGCCTTCCGTTTGCGAGATGCCACCCGGCAGCAGATGCCCGATTGGCGTCAGCGAGGTCTCGTCTTCGTAGCGCATCGGCAGATGCAACACCAGATCGATGTCGCGCGTGAGGCCGAGTTTGGCGAGCTTGTCGACGGGTTTGGCCGCCGGCTTGGCACCGGCTTCGGCAGCAGGCTTCCTGGCGGCTTTGCCCGCGGATTTGCCGGCAGGCTTGTCACCGAATGGGTCAACCATTTCACCTTCACGCGCGGCCTTGTCGCTCTCCGGCGCGACACCCCCGCCAAGGTCGTTCTGGTCGGCCGCCGCTGCTTTGCCCCGCGAGACGCGACGCTTCGGCTCGGCGCTCACTTCATCGGTAGCGGAGGGCAATCGGCGTTCGGACAAAGGCATGGGTTGCTTCGCAAGTACAATATCGGCTGTCAAAGGTGTCGCCGCCAAGCAGCGCGCGGGCTCGCGGGCCGCTCCGGCGTCCCGCAATCATAGCCGCCCGGCTCCGGCTTCGGCTCAATTCAGTCCCAATTCGCTTCCAGTCGTCCGCATGTTTACGCTTTCCGATTTCGATTTCGATCTGCCGCCCGAGCTGATCGCGCAAGTCGCGCTGCCCGAGCGCAGCGCCAGCCGTCTGCTCGAAGTGGCCAACACGGCCGACGCAACCGACGCCGCGCGCCTGATCGACCGCCGCTTTGCTGAATTACCCGAGTGCATCGCGCCCGGCGATCTGCTGGTCTTCAACGATACCAAAGTCCTGAAGGCGCGCTTCCTCGGCCAGAAGGCCAGTGGCGGCAAGATCGAAGTGCTGGTAGAGCGCCTCACGGGCGAGCGCACGGCGCTTGCGCAGATTCGCGCGAGCAAGAGCCCGCAGCCGGGCACCACAATTCGCCTCGCCGACGCGTTCGATGTGACGGTCGGCGAACGCGTCGAGCCGTTCTACACGCTGCATTTCCCCGACGACTGTCTGACGCTCATCGAGCAATTCGGCCGCTTGCCGCTGCCGCCGTACATCGAGCACGACCCCGACGCGACCGACGAAACCCGCTACCAGACGGTGTTCGCGCAAAACCCGGGCGCGGTGGCCGCACCCACTGCCGGCCTGCATTTCGACGACGCGCTGCTCGCGCGGCTCGACGCCCGCGGCGTAGAGCGCGCGACGCTGACGCTGCATGTCGGCGCCGGTACTTTCCAGCCGGTGCGGGTCGAAAACCTCGCCGAGCACAAGATGCACAGCGAGTGGTATCACTTGCCGCAATCGCTCGCCGACAAGATCGCGGCGACGCGTGCGCGCGGCAACCGCGTGATCGCCGTGGGCACGACGTCGATGCGCGCGCTCGAAGCCGCCGCGCGCGACGCGGACGCGGCCGGACGCCCGCTCGGCGCGGCCAGCACGGAAACCGACATCTTCATCACGCCGGGCTATAAATTCCGCGTGGTCGACAGGCTCGTGACCAATTTCCATTTGCCGAAGTCGACATTGCTGATGCTGGTGTCGGCGTTCGCGGGCGTCGAAACGATTCGCGGGGCTTACCGCCACGCGATCGAACAGCGTTACCGCTTCTTTAGCTATGGCGACGCGATGCTGCTCACGCGCCGCGACGCTTGAACAATTTCGTCTCGCATGGCGATATCCCGTGCGATAGCGTTGCGCGCCGGCAGCGCGCGCGGTAGTCTGCCGCTCCTTGCTACATTGATGTAGCGGCAGCCGTTGCTGACCTCTCCTGCACCCACGTGCAGCAGCAGATCGGCGCCGCCTCTCGAATTTTTTTACCCAGCCGCCGTGGCCTGCCCGGCGGCATTCATCATTTGCGCCGGACTGTTTTCCGGTAGCACAGGAGTCCCCCATGACCGACGGTCATACCCACGATGCAAGCGGTACCTGCAATACCTGCGCAAGCACCCCCTCGCGCCCTGACACCGGCCTCAAATTCGAACTGCTCGGCACCGACGGCCAGGCCCGCCGCGGTCGCGTCACGCTGAACCACGGCGTGGTCGAAACGCCGATCTTCATGCCGGTCGGCACGTACGGCACGGTGAAGGCGGTCCAGCCGCGCGAGCTCGAAGAAATGCACGCGCAGATCATCCTCGGCAATACCTTCCACCTGTGGCTGCGCCCGGGCCTGGAGACGATCGAGGCGCACGGCGGCCTGCACGGCTTCATGGGCTGGAAGAAGCCGATCCTGACCGACTCGGGTGGTTTTCAGGTGTTTTCGCTCGGCGATCTGCGCAAAATCACCGAAGATGGCGTCACGTTCGCATCACCCATCAACGGCGACAAGCTCTTCCTGTCGCCCGAAGTGTCGATGCAGATCCAGAAGGTGCTGAACTCGGACATCGTCATGCAGTTCGACGAATGCACGCCCTACGCGACCAACAACGTGCCGACTTCGCGTCAGGAAGCCGCCGATTCGATGCGCATGTCGATGCGCTGGGCCAAGCGCTCGATCAATGAATTCAACCGCCTCGGCAATCCGAACGCGTTGTTCGGCATCGTCCAGGGCGGCATGTTCGAAGACCTGCGCGACGAGTCGCTGGCGGGTCTCGCGGAAATGGATTTCCACGGCCTCGCGATCGGCGGCCTGTCGGTCGGCGAGCCGAAGGAAGACATGATGCGCGTACTGAACCATATCGGCCCCAAGCTGCCCGCCGACAAGCCGCACTACCTGATGGGCGTGGGCACGCCGGAAGACCTGGTGGCGGGCGTGGCCGCCGGCGTCGATATGTTCGACTGCGTGATGCCGACCCGCAACGCGCGCAACGGCTGGCTCTTCACCCGGTTTGGCGACATCAAGATCCGCAACGCCGCGCACAAGAACTCGCTGCGCCCGCTCGACGAGCAGTGCGGCTGCTACACCTGCCGAAATTTCACCCGCGGCTACCTGCATCATCTGCATCGTGTAGGGGAAATCCTCGGTGCGCAGTTGAACACGATCCACAACCTGCACTACTACCTCGAGTTGATGCAGGAAATGCGCGACGCGATCGACGCAAAACTGTTCGAGCCTTTCCGCAAGCGCTTCCACGAGGACCGCGCGCGCGGCATCGATTAGCCGGCATTTGGGAATCAGCTGACGAATTTGCCGGAGGAATCCGCTGGTGTCTCGCGGAAAACCTTACAATTAACTTTCGCACACGGCAAAAAGGCTTTAAACGGTTGATCGGAAAGCCGATTCGCCGCGCCGACCCCTGTCAGGCCAGTGGTAGAATAACCGGCTGATTTTTTCGATCGTTTTGACTTATAACGGAGAGACCAACGTGTCGTTCATTTCCAATGCCTTCGCCCAAGGCACAGCAGCAGGTGGCATTGAATCGAACCTGATGAGCTTCCTGCCGCTGATCCTGATGTTCGGCGTGCTGTACTTCATCATGATTCGCCCGCAAATGAAGCGCCAGAAGGAACATCGCAACATGCTCGCCGCCATGGCCAAGGGCGATGAAGTGGTGACGAATGGCGGCATCGTCGGCAAGGTGACCAAGGTGGGTGAAGCTTACGTCGGCGTCGAAATCTCGGAAGGCACGGAAATCACCGTGCAAAAGGCGTCGGTTACGACGATTCTCCCGAAGGGCACGATCAAGTCGCTGTAAGGCCTGCTCTCTTGCGTCCGGCGCGGCCTCGCCGGCGGTTCATGCAGCACAACGCTGAACTGCCCGCGCTCATCGCCGGACGCATCGCTTCCAAGCCAACCTTCCCGTTGGACCACTCATGAATCGCTACCCCCTCTGGAAATACGCCGTGATGCTGGTGGCTCTGGTCATCGGCCTCGTCTACACGCTGCCCAATCTGTTCGGCGAAGCGCCGGCGGTGCAGGTGTCGAGCGGCAAGGCAACGGTCAAGCTCGACTCGACCACGCTGTCGGCAGTCGAAACGGCGCTTGCCGCCAATCAGATCAAGCCTGACGAAGTCACGTTCGACAACTCGTCGACCAACGCGAACATCCGCGTGCGGCTCCTCGACACCGACACGCAATTGCGCGTGAAGGACCTGCTGCAGAAGTCGCTGAACAGCGACCCGACCGACCCGCAATTCATCGTTGCACTGAACCTGCAAAGCGCCTCGCCGCGCTGGCTGACCGCCCTGCATGCGCTGCCGATGTACCTCGGTCTGGACTTGCGCGGTGGCGTGCACTTCCTGCTGCAGGTCGACATGGCCGGCGCGCTCAACAAGAAGCTCGACTCCGACGCCTCGGATGCACGCACCATGCTGCGTGACAACAACATCCGCGACGGCGGCGTGAACCGCGTCAACCAGACGGTGGTGATCAATTTCGCCGACCAGGCCACGGCGGACGCGGCATCCAAGCAACTGGGCCGCGGCATCAGCGAACTCCAGTGGGCCTCGCAAGCGAACCCGGACGGCGGTGTGCAACTGGTCGGCACGTTCACGCCGGCGGTGCAGAAAGCCGTGCAGGACGCCGCGCTCAAGCAGAACATCACCACGCTGCATAACCGCGTGAACGAACTCGGCGTGGCCGAGCCGGTGATCCAGCAGCAAGGCTCGGACCGTATCGTCGTCGAACTGCCGGGTGTGCAGGACACGGCGAAGGCAAAGGACATCATCGGCCGTACAGCAACGCTCGAAGCGCGCCTCGCCGACCCGGTCAATACGCATCCGAATCCGTCCGATCCGGTGCCACCGGGTGACGAGCTGTTCACGCAAGGCAACCAGACGCCGGTGCTGCTGCGCAAGCAGATCATCTTCACGGGTGACCGCATCATCGACGCGTCGGCAGGCTTCGACGAACATCAGCGTCCGTCGGTCAACATCCGTCTCGACTCGGCCGGTGGCCGCGCGGTGCGCAGTGTCTCGCGCGACAACATCGGCAAGCCGATGGCCATGGTGCTGTTCGAAAAGGGCAAGGGCGAAGTGCTGACGGTGGCGACCATCCAGTCGGAACTGGGCGACCGTTTCCAGATCACCGGCCAGGCCACGCCGCAAGGCGCCGCCGACCTCGCGCTGCTGTTGCGCGCCGGTTCGCTCGCCGCACCGATGGACATCATCGAAGAACGCACGATCGGCCCGAGCCTCGGCGCGGACAACATCAAGAAGGGCTTCCACTCGGTGGTGTGGGGCTTCGTGGCAATCGCCGTCTTCATGATCGCGTACTACATGCTGTTCGGCGTGATCTCGATGATCGGCCTGTCGGTCAACCTGCTGCTGCTGATCGCCGTGCTGTCCATGTTGCAGGCCACGCTCACCTTGCCGGGTATCGCCGCTATCGCGCTCGCGCTCGGTATGGCGATCGACGCAAACGTGCTGATCAATGAGCGCGTGCGCGAAGAACTGCGCCACGGCGCGCCGCCGCAACTGGCGATCCAGAACGGCTACGCGCATGCATGGGCGACGATTCTCGACTCGAACGTCACCACGCTGATCGCCGGCCTCGCGCTGCTCGCCTTCGGCTCCGGCCCGGTGCGTGGCTTCGCGATGGTCCACTGTATCGGCATCCTGACGTCGATGTTCTCGGCTGTGTTCTTCTCGCGCGGTATCGTCAACCTCTGGTACGGCGGCAAGAAGAAGCTCAAGTCGCTGGCTATTGGCCAGGTGTGGCGTCCGCAACCGGAAGGTATCGACGGCGCTGCCGCTTACCTCGGTAACGAAGATGCTGCGACCGACACGGCACGTGCCGTCGCCGCGGCAAGCGCCAAGCCCAAGGCCAAAGCTGCGGCCCAGGCGCGTACCAAGCCGACCGTGCGCCGCCGCGATGCGTCGGGTTCGTCGAACACGCCGCAGAAACCGGGTTCATCCCGCTGAGTCCCGGAGAACAAGACCATGGAATTTTTCCGTTTTCGCAAAGACATTCCGTTCATGCAGCGTGCGTTGCTGTTCAACGCAATCTCGCTGCTGACGTTCGTCGCTGCTGTGTTTTTCCTGCTGCATCGCGGGCTGCATCTGTCGGTGGAATTCACCGGCGGTACCGTCATCGAAGTGCAGTATCCGGGTGCCGCGCCGCTCGAACCAGTGCGCGGCACGCTCAACAAGCTCGGCTATCCCGATGCGCAAGTGCAGAACTTCGGCACCTCGCGCGACGTGCTGATCCGTCTGCCGCTCAAGCAGGGCTACACGTCGGCGCAACAGAGCGACCAGGTGATGGGCGCGCTGAAGGGCGAGGACCCGCAGGTGCAATTGCAGCGTGTCGAGTTCGTCGGCCCGCAGGTCGGCAAGGAACTCGCGACCGACGGCCTGCTCGCGCTGGCCTGTGTGGTGGTCGGCATCGTGATCTACCTGTCGTTCCGCTTTGAGTGGAAATACGCAGTAGCCGGCGTGATCGCTAACTTGCACGACGTGATCATCATTCTCGGCTTCTTCGCGTTCTTCCAGTGGGAGTTCTCGCTGTCGGTGCTGGCCGCGGTGCTCGCGGTGCTCGGCTACTCGGTGAACGAATCCGTCGTTATCTTCGACCGGATTCGTGAGACCTTCCGCCGCGAACGCAAGCTGACCGTGATCGAGGTGATCAACCACGCAATCACCAGCACGATGTCGCGCACGATCATCACCCACGGCTGTACGCAGATGATGGTGCTGTCGATGTTCCTGTTTGGCGGTCCCACGCTGCACTACTTCGCTCTGGCACTTACGGTCGGTATTCTGTTCGGTATCTATTCGTCGGTGTTCGTGGCCGCGGCGCTCGCCATGTGGCTCGGCGTGAAGCGCGAAGATCTGGTGAAGGATAAGAAGGAACGCACCGATCCGGACGATCCAAACGCAGGCGCGCAAGTTTGAGCTTGCTCTAGTCAAACCTCGCAATAGGAAAGGCCGGTTCTCTCGAACCGGCCTTTTGCGTTTACCGCCTTTGCCGCGCGTTAGCGGAACCCGAGCTTGCGCCGCGCCGCCATCAGCGCCACCAGGCTCACGACCGCGGCAAAAATCATGTAATAGCTCGGTGCGGCCTTCGAACCCGTGACGCTGATCAGCCACGCGATGATGAACGGTCCGAAGCCGCCGAAGATCGTCACGGCGATGTTATAGGCCAGCGACATGCCGGTCGTGCGCGTCTGCACCGGGAACATCTCGGAGAGCAAACCCGGCAGCGCCGCAAAGTAGCCCGTCATCAGAAAGCCGAACACCACCTGCAGCGCGATCAGCGTGCCGAAGGTCGGATGTGCGACCAGATACACGAACGCCGGATTGATCAGCACGAGAAGCAACAGCGCCGAGATCAGCATGATCGTGGTGCGCCCGTGGCGGTCCGACAGATGGCCGACCAGCGGCGAAAACACCATCTGGATCACACCGGTCAGCGCAATCGCCGCGAACGCGACCGAAGGCGCCAGTCCCAACTGCTTCACGCCATAAGTCGGCATGAACAGCACCAGATAGGTCGACACCGTCCCGAGCACCACCACGCCGATCGCAATCACGAGGCGCAGCTTCTGGCTCGCGAACGTGTCGCGCAGCGGTGTCGTGGTGGTCTCCGCCGCGAGGAACTCGGGTGTTTCGTCGAGCTTGGTGCGGATGTACCACGCGACCGGCCCGATCAGGAGACCAAAGAAGAACGGCACGCGCCAGCCCCACGAGGCCATCTGCTCAGGCGACAGCTTGCCGGTCAACAGCACGCCGAAACCGGCCGCGAGCAGCGTGGTGAGCCCCTGGCTCGCGACCTGCCAGCTCGCAAAGAAACCGCGCCGCCCCGGTACGTGTTCCGCGAGAAAAGCCGTGGCACTGCCGAACTCGCCGCCCGCCGAAAAACCCTGCATCAGGCGCGCCACCACGAGAATCACGGGCGCGGCAATGCCGATGCTCTGATACGTCGGCAGAAGCGCGATGATCAGCGTGCCGCACATCATCAGCAGGATCGACAGCGTGAGCGCCGCTTTGCGTCCGGCGCGGTCGGCGTAAGCACCGATCACGATCGCGCCGAGCGGCCGCATGAAGAACGACACGCCGAAGGTGCCAAGCGTCAGCAGCAACGAGACCGTGTCGTTACCCGCCGGGAAAAACAGCTTCGCGATGGTGACCGCGAAAAAGCCGTACACCACCAGATCGAACCATTCCAGCGCATTGCCGATCGAGGCGGCGACCACCGCGCGCCACGAATTCCGCCGGCTCCCCGCCAGGCTTGCCGCTGTCGTTGCGTTCATGCAGATCTCCAATGCGCGCGAAATATTATTAACGTAGGTTTTACGCCGGATCTTGCCGAACTGGGTGCGCGCACAACCAATGCGGTGTCAGCGCTCTATGTACCTGAAAAATTAAAACGGCGCGAGCGGCAATTCGCTCGTGGCCATTGCACAAGGCTTCCGGCGTTTCAGGCAGGCAATAAAAAACCGCTTCATCGCAAAAGCGAACGAAGCGGTTTTTTTGTTGCGGCGCAACGGCCGCGCGATAAGTGGCATTGAATACGAGCCAGCTAAAAGGCTCGTTAAAGCGCTTATTGCTTGATGCCTTCGGCCTGAATATGCAGCTTGGTATCCATGCTGAAGCCGTACTTGGCGCCGAAATCCATGCCGTAATCGCTACGGTTGAAATGGGCGCTCGCTTCCACGCCGCACACTTCGCGCTTGAGCACCGGATGCGGCATGCACTTGAACGATTCGATCGTCAGATTCAGCGGCTTGGTCACGCCGTGGATCGTCAGGCTGCCGACCACCTGGACCGGCTTGTCGCCGTCGAACTTGATATCGGTACCCTTGTAGGTCACCGACGGATACTTGGTCACATCGAAGAATTCGTCCGTCTTCAGATGCTCGTCGAGCTTGGTGTTGCCGGTTTCGACCGAAGCCGGGTCAACCGTGACGTCCACCGTGCCGGTCTTCGCTGCGCGGTCGAGCGTGACCGTGCCCGAGCTCTTGACAAACTTGCCGCGCCACACCGAGAGGCCACCGAAGTGATCCGCCTCGAAGCTCGGAAACGTGTGGGTCGGGTCGAGCTGATAGGTGTCCGCTGCAGCAAACGCGCCGAGCGAGAAAGAAGAAGCCAGTGCGCCGACGGCGATCAACAGGGATGTTTTCAATTCATGCTCCTTATGTTTCCGGAATTCCAGACTTGAAGGAAAGCGGCTGCGCCCGGAGAGCGCGGCGAACGTCACTTGTGTGCTGAAACGATACGAAACTTGATCACCACGTCGTCGGCCACCACCGAGGTGTCCTTCCATTCGCCGGTGCCGATGTCGAATTGTGAGCGTTTGATCGGCAGCGAGCCGTCGAACGTCTGGGTTGCGCCCTGCTGGGTGACCGTGACCGGCACCACGACGGTCTGCGATTTACCCTTGATGGTCAGCTTGCCGGTGACCTTGAACTGATTGCCGCCGGCCGGCGCAATCGCGCTCGACACGAACGTTGCAGTCGGATAAGTCTTCGCGTCGAACCAGTCCTTGCCGCGCACCTGGTCGTTGTAGCTTTCGTCGCCGAGGTCGTAGCTGGCCACGTCGATGCTGAACTGCGCACTGCCGTCGGCCGGTTTTGCCGGATCGAACTTGACTTGCGCGGTGAACTTGCCGAACTTGCCTTCCACCGGCACGTTCATCTGCTTCGAGGTTGCCGTCACCGAACTCTTCGTGATGTCGATCTGGGCCAGCGCACTGCCGGCCGCGGTCAGCGAGGCCGCAGCAAACGCGGCGAGCATGTAGCGATAAAACGAAACTTTCATGGTTATCCTTATTTGATGAAAGGGAGCATGCGCGACAGCAGGCCGTCGCGGTCCAACCATTGATGCTTGAGCGCCGCCGCGACGTGCAATGCGACCAGCACGAGCAACGTGTAATTCAGCGCGATATGCACGTTCTTCAGCAACTCCTTGAGATGCGGGTCCGGTGCGATCAGGCGCGGCAGCGGAATCAGGCCGAGGTACACCACCGGTATGTTGGCCGCCGAGCTATACAGATAGCCGGAGGCGGGAATCACGATCATCAACGCGTACAGCAGCAGATGCGTGAGATGCGCGGCGCCGCGCTGCCAGGCCGGCATGCGGCGCGGCATCGGCGGGGCAGCATGGGTGGCGCGCCACAGAATGCGCGGCACGGCGATCGCGAACACCGTCACGCCGATCCATTTGTGCCAGGAGAAGTAGCGCAGCTTGGTGGGCGTGAAGCCGGGGATGTCGGTCATCACCCAACCAAGCGCGAAGCCGCACACGATCAGTAGCGCGATCAGCCAGTGAAAGGCAATGGCCGTCCGCGTGTACGACTCCCGGCCACCGAAAGAAGGATTGAGTGCCATGACAGGTCAACGCAAGCTAAGAAAGGTTAACGGAGCAGCCGGCCCTGCTATTCCACGCCGCCAATGCATGCTGCATCGTGCGGCGCGATAGAAAACATGGCGGCTGCGGCACAGGCCAAGGCCGCCATGCTACCGCAAGCGGAAAAAGCTGGCTGTGTCGACCAGAGTTAGCGCTTCAGCGGTTACTCTGGTCCCATGCAGAGCCCGGCACCCGGAAGTTTTCCCGCGTGCAGAACGGCATTGAACAATTGGGGCCGGACAGTGTCAGAAGTAGCCATTTTTGTGTAAGACTATTCCTGATTCCGACACCGCCGGGTTCACTGCTTGCATAGGGTGCAATGGCCTGCCCCGCGGCGAAGCGCGTTTGGTACTATTGCTCCACGCTTTCTGCAGCCCCGCCCTGAAACGGGCATTGCACGCCTCCCATCACGTCGTTAGCCCTTCTGCCGTATGGACCATGACAACCTGATCGCGTGCCATGAATGCGATACGCTGTTCCGCAAGCCCCCGCTTGTCGGGCGCGTGGTCGCGCGCTGTCCGCGCTGCGGCGCGACGCTCTATCGCGGCGTCTCCCGCAAACTCGACAGCATCTGTGCGATGACGCTGGCCGCGCTGATCACCTTCGTCATCGCCCAGGCCTTCCCGATCGTCGAACTCGATGCCAACGGCATCACCTCGCAAACCACGCTGTTCGGCGCGCTCGTCGCGCTATGGGGCGAGGACATGCAGATCGTCGCGGTCATGGTGTTCTGCTCGACCATCCTGTTCCCGCTGACCGAGCTGGTCGCGCTGCTCTACGTGCTGATCCCGCTGCGCGCCGGCTGTGTGCCGCCCGCCTTCAACCGCGTGTTGCGCGCCATTCAATTCGTGCGGCCGTGGGGCATGATCGAAGTGTTCATGCTCGGGGTGCTGATCACCATCGTGAAGATGGTGAGTCTCGCGCGCGTGATTCCCGAAGCGGCGCTATTCGCGTTCGGCGTGCTGACGCTGATGATCGCGGTAGTCCTCACGTTCGATCCGCGCGTGCTGTGGGATGTTGCCGACGAAATGGACGACCGCGGCCCGCGGCCGTTGCCGCGCACCTCCGCCGACAGCGCGGCGGCTGCCGTCAGTTCGGTCGCCGGGCCGCCCGCGCCACCGGAGGTGCAAGCCGGGTCGCAATCCACATTGCCGCCAGGCGTGCCGCCGGCCCCGCACCAGGGATGAGCGCACGATGAAATACGTCACCGCGAAGCGCGCGGGTCTGGTCTCCTGCCATGCATGCGGACGCGTCGAGCCGCGCATTCGCTCCGTCACGCCGCAGCACTGCAGCCGTTGCGGCGCGGTGCTGCACCGGCGCAACCCCGACAGCCTGATGCGCACGTGGGCGCTGCTGATCGCCGCCGCCTTGCTGTATATTCCCGCGAATCTGCTGCCGGTGATGCATACCTCGTCGCTCCTCGGTTCGGAAGACGACACCATCATGAGCGGTGTCGTGTACTTCTGGACCTCGGGCGACTGGCCGCTGGCCGTGATCGTGTTCATCGCCAGCATCATGGTGCCGATGCTCAAGCTCAGTGTGCTGGTGCTGCTCACCGCCACCGCGCAGCGCCGCTCGCGCTGGCGGCCGGAGCAACGCACCACGTTGTACCGCATGGTCGAACGGATCGGGCGCTGGTCGATGCTCGACGTCTTCGTCGTCACGCTGACCGTCGCGCTGGTCCGTTTCAAGTCGCTTGCTGTGATCACGGCCGGCCCGGGCGCGATCGCCTTCGGCTCGGTGGTGATTCTGACGATGATGGCATCCATGCAATTCGATCCACGGCTCATCTGGGACAACGTGGAAGGCAGTACTCCAAAACCTCAGGACCTCGACCATGACTAGCCCGCAAGAACCGACGCCCGCCTCCGATGCGCCGCGCAACGATTCGAACGGACCGAAGCTGCCGCCCCAACTGCCAGACCCCGACATCGAGCCGAAGAGCCGCTGGCTGCCCTCGCTCGTCTGGGTGATTCCGCTGATCGCCGCGCTGATCGGCGTCGCGCTCGTGATCAAGTCGGTAACCGAAAGAGGCCCGACCATCACGATCACGTTCACCAGCGCCGAAGGCCTCGAGCCCGGCAAGACCAAGGTCAAGTACAAGGACGTCGACGTCGGCTCGGTGAAGACCATCACGCTCTCGAAAGATCTGTCGCACGTGCTGGTTCAGGTGCAACTCACCAAGGAAGGCGAAGACTTCGCGGTCAAGGATTCACGCTTCTGGGTGGTGCGCCCTCGCGTCGGCGCGAGCGGCGTGTCCGGACTGACCACGCTGCTCTCGGGTGCGTACATCGGTGCGGACGCCGGCCATTCGCCGGACACGGAGAGAGACTTCGTCGGCCTCGAAACGCCGCCGCCTATTACAGGCGACCAGAAGGGCCACCAGTTCATTCTGCACGGCGACTCGCTCGGCTCGATCGACATTGGTTCGCCGATTTTCTACCGGCGCGTGCAGGTCGGCCAGGTGGTCGGCTTTTCGCTCGACAAGGACGGCACAGGTGTGACGATGCAAGTCTTCGTGTCCGCGCCGTTCGACCAGTACGTCGGCACCAATTCGCGCTGGTGGCATGCGAGCGGCGTCGATCTGCGGCTCGACTCGAGCGGCTTCAAGCTGAATACGCAGTCGCTTGCGACGGTGATCGTCGGCGGCTTGTCGTTCCAGTCGCCACCGGGCCAGGGCGTGGGCGCGCAGGCGCCGAACAACATGACGTTCCGCCTCGGCTCGGATGAACAGGACGCGATGCGCGAACCGGACGGCGTGCCGTTGCGCGTGGTGATGAACTTCAATCAGTCGCTGCGTGGGCTGTCGGTCGGCGCGACGGTCGACTTCCGCGGCATCGTGCTGGGCCAGGTGACCAACATCGGCATCGACTACGATCCGAAGACACGTAGCTTCACGATGCCGGTCACGATGAACCTGTACCCGGACCGCCTCGGCAAGCGCTTCCGCGAAACCGCGCCGACACCGGGGACCCTCGCAGGTCAGGCCTTGCTGCAACAGCTCGTCAAGCATGGCCTGCGCGGCCAGTTGCGCACCGGCAATCTGATTACGAGCCAGTTGTACGTGGCGCTCGATATCTTCCCGAAAGCGCCGCCGGCCACGGTTGACGTCACAGGCGATCCGCTCGAGTTGCCGACCATCCCGAACTCGCTCGACGAGCTGCAGGTGCAGGTTGCCGACATTGCGAAGAAGCTCGACAAGGTGCCGTTCGACCAGATCGGTTCGAACCTGAACAGCGCGTTGAAGAATGCCGACCAGCTATTCACGCGACTCGACAAGGAAGTCGTGCCGGAGGCACGCGACACGCTGGCCGCGGCGAAGCAGACCTTCGGTTCGGCCGAGGCGACGTTGCAGCAGGACTCGCCGTTGCAGTCGGATGTTCATCAGGCGTTGCAGGAACTGACGCGCACGTTGCAGTCGCTGAATGCGTTGTCGGATTATCTGGAGCGTCATCCGGAATCGCTGTTGCGCGGTAAAACAGGAGATAAACCATGATGTTTGCCCGGCTCCCCCGCCCGCCGCGCGGGCTCGTGCGCGGCGCTGTTTATATCGGCGCTCTGGCCGGACTGGTGGCGATGGCGGCGTGTTCGTCGCCGAGCAGCCGCTTTTATACGCTCGGCGCGGAGGGTACGCCTGCCGGCTCCGCGGCGCCGGTTAGCGCCAGGACTTCGGCTGCGCCAGCGTGGCTGATTGAAGTCGCGCCAATCGATGTGCCGCCGCAAGTGGCGAAGAATCAGCTTGTGGTGCAGACGGGACCGACGCAGGTCCAGGTGCTCGAGCAGGAGCGTTGGGCTTCGTTGCCGGGTGACGAGATTCGTCGAGCTTTGTCGACTAGTCTTACGCAGCAGCTGGGCACAATCGATGTGTATGGCACTGCTTATCCGGATACGACGCCGGTGTATCGGGTCAGCATGAATGTGCAGCGGTTCGAGTCGTGGCCAGGGTCGCATGCGTTGATCGATGCGGTTTGGAGTGTGCGGGCTGTACGGGGTGCTGCGGTGATGACCTGTCGGAGTGTGGTGAGTGAGCCGGTTAGCGGCGGCTACGATGCGCTTGTTAATGGGCATCGCGTCGCGTTGCAGCGGATTGCTGTGCAGGTGGCTGCTGCTGTGCAGGGGATGGCGGCTGCTTATCCTAAGGGGGGCTCCGCCGGGAAGGGGGTTGCTATTGCTGTGCCGGCTTGTCCTTCTGCTGTTGTGAGTAGTTGAGGGGTTTTTGCCCGCGCGGCGCTTGTTGTCCGGGTTCTTAGGGCGTTGGCCTTTCCTTGCATTGTTAGTGGTCTATTAGCGTTGCCCCTGTGCGGGGCGGCACCTACTTTTCTTTGCATGCCGCAAAGAAAAGTAGGCAAAAGAAAGCGGCTCAAACCGCTCATGCTAAGTGGGCACCGTGGTTTGCACAGGGTAGTGGTGCATCTGGAATCCGTGTTCTCGCACATTCCGCGTTAGTGACAAAGGAGTCATCAGCTCCCACTCCGCACTACGTGCGTCGCGGACGGGTCTGCGTGGGAAACCAGGGGCTTCGGTTGAGCACGGTGGGGCCGTCGGCTTCGCCTCGGCGACGCACCTCAACACTCGTCCGGGAACACCAACTTCATAATGATTTGTTGGTGTACTGCAATCACAGGCAGCGTTGCAGTCACAATCGCGATGGCGGTGCAAAGGCAAGCCACGGTTCGGTGGCGAGACGCGAGCGTCAAAACGTAGCGGGTGGTTTTCTGAAGTACTCTTCGGCGCGCGCAGCGCCGCCGGAAGTATGACGCCCTTGTCACTGGCGTATGCAGGTGCACGAACCCAGATTCCAGATGCACCACTATCCGTTGCAAACCACGGTGCCCACTTAGCAG